>JBGAUU010000003.1:0-112950 GCA_044228465.1 Cyclobacteriaceae bacterium | reverse complement strand
CTTTTCCTTGCTGATTGGTTTTCTTCTATGCTGAATTCGTTTTTTCCTCATGCCAATCAGTGTTCAACTATTACTTCATATCAAAGTAGGTGTGTATCACTTCTGCATTTAATCCTACCGTACCAATCACAATCGGTTCTTTATCCTTTTTGAATAAGAATAAGTTCCATTCGGGGTATCCTTCTTTGCGTGTATGAATCGTATAGATTTTATTGATTCCCATAAAACGCATCAAAGATTTTTTAGATGGTATTGTTTTAACTTTTAACGAATCAAGCAGACCTATCGCCATACCTTGATAATAACTGGCATCGTCAGCAATGATATAAAAATCGTCAGTGCCATATTTTTTCTCCATTCGGTCTAATTGTTCTTCCGTAGGGTATACGAGTACCGCGCAATCTTCGTCCACTATTGTTAAATCATTCTGGTTAATGGGATCTTCAGTTACGTAGGATCGAATATCAAAGAAATCAATATCACTTACGGAAATAGAATCAGCTTTTGGTTGAACAGTGGTTCTGTCACGATAAGTTGCAGCACTTTTATCTTCCTTGGGCGAGGAGCAATTAAGTAATACAATACATAGGACTACAATCTTTAATATGTTTAGGCTATTCATAGTTTACAAATCAATGTAACGGCCTTCTCTTAATCATACCACCCTTAGTATCCTTCACCGGGTTCATCACCACAAAAGCATTCGGCTCTATTTTTTCAATCTCGGTAGTGAGTTTGCTCAACTCTAATCGGGTGATGACAGTGTAGATGATTTCGGTGTCGCGGGTTTCACCTCGTTTGCCGTAGCCGCTCTTGCCACTATAAACCGTTACGCCACGGCCCATCACTTGAATAATCATTTGTCGGATTTCTTCACTGTGCGATGACACAATCGTCACGCCAATATATTCTTCAATACCCTCCACAATAAAATCCAATGTCTTTGATGCCGCCAAATAGGTAATCATGGAGTACAAAGCAATCTCTACACCCAAAAAATGTGCGGCTGCTCCGAAGATAATGACGTTAATCGCAATAATGATATCGCCAATGGTTGTTCCGAATTTCCGACTCAGATAAATCGCCAACACTTCGGTGCCGTCAATAACGGCTCCGCCTCGAATCGCAAACCCGATACCGCCACCCAGAAAAAATCCACCGAAAATGGCGACCAGTAAATTGTCATTCGTCACATTCGGAAATGAAATCGTGGCCAACACAAAAGAGAGACCAGTAATCGCTAAAGCTGTTTTAATGGCGAATTGTTTTCCCACCACATAAAAGGCCAGCACAATAAAAGGAATGTTCACTCCAATGATTAACAGATACAACGGAATTTCGGTGAGGGCAGAAATTAACAACGATATGCCGGTAGCTCCGCCATCGATAAAGCGATTGGTCAGCAAAAAGCCTTTGAAACCAAACGCAGCCGAGAAGATGCCGATAGAGATCAGAATAAAATCTTTGACCATTCTTTTCAGTACAACGCGCAACTCGCGATACCCCTTGGCAAAGGCAAAACTGGAGTAGGCCTGAATGGCGCTGGCGTTTTTTTTCTGGCGCAAAATGGTGCGTGTAATTATTTTTTTTAGGAAGGCATTCATGTGAGTAAGATACGGCTTTTTTGGCGCATTGCTTTTTGGGGCAGCTAGCGTGGTATGCTATCATTTGAATGATTTGTGCTATTCCCTTCCAGCGCAATCGATTTAATATTGTTTAAAACTTAAACAAACGATCTATGTCAACGAAACGACCTACTTTCAAATCGCACTATGACAATTTCATAGGCGGCAAATTTGTGGCTCCTGTCAAAGGCGAATACTTTGAAAACAGCAGCCCCATTGATGGAAAAGTTTTTACCAAGGCGGCACGCTCGGGCAAAGAAGATATTGAGTTAGCACTCGATGCCGCTCATGCAGCTTTTCCGGCATGGAGTAAAACTTCGGCTGCGTACCGATCCAACCTGCTCAATCAAATTGCCGATATCATTCAAGCCAATTTGCAAGACTTAGCTGTAGTGGAAACAATTGATAACGGCAAACCGATCCGAGAAACAGTGAATGTGGATTTGCCGCTGGTGATTGATCACTTTCGTTACTTCGCGGGTGTGATTCGTGCGGAAGAGGGCAGCATCTCTGAACATGACGAAACCACGGTGAGCATTTGTCTGCACGAGCCGTTGGGTGTCGTAGGGCAAATCATCCCTTGGAATTTTCCGCTGTTGATGGCTACGTGGAAACTCGCTCCGGCATTGGCAGCCGGTTGCTGTGTAGTGATGAAGCCTGCAGAGCAAACACCAACTTCAATTATGTTTTTGATGGAGTTGTTGAAAGATGTAGTTCCTGCCGGAGTAATTAACGTAGTAACCGGTTTTGGCCCGGAAGCAGGAAAGCCATTGGCACAATCGCCACGCGTAGCGAAGGTATCGTTTACCGGAGAGACGACCACGGGCAGATTGATCATGCAATATGCTTCCGAAAATTTAGTGCCCGTTACGATGGAACTCGGTGGCAAATCGCCCAACATTTTCTTCCCTTCCGTGGCCGATCACGATGATGACTTTTTTGACAAGGCCGTGGAAGGTGCCGTGCTCTTTGCTGTGAACCAAGGAGAAGTATGTACGTGTCCTTCACGCATTCTCGTGCACGAAAGCATTTACGATAAGTTTATGAACAAAGTCATTGCGCGTACAAAAGCCATTAAGATGGGCAATCCGCTGGACAGCGCTACGATGATGGGTGCACAAGCGAGCAACGATCAATACGAAAAAATTCAATCGTACTTGAAGTTAGGAAAAGAAGAAGGTGCCGAAGTATTGTGTGGTGGCGATGTACAAAAACTGGATGGCGAACTGGCGGGTGGATATTACATTCAGCCTACGTTATTTAAAGGTCACAATAAGATGCGCATCTTTCAGGAAGAAATTTTTGGCCCGGTGGTGTGTGTAACAACTTTTAAAACAACTGAAGAAGCCATCGCTATTGCGAACGATACATTGTACGGATTGGGTGCCGGTGTGTGGACGCGCGATGCGCATGAGTTGTATCAGGTGCCGCGCGCCATTCAGGCTGGAAGAGTGTGGGTGAACTGCTATCACGCCTATCCGGCTCACGCGCCATTTGGCGGATATAAAAAGTCCGGCTTCGGTCGAGAAAATCACCTCATGATGTTGGCACACTATCGTCAGACAAAAAATATGTTGATTTCCTACAGCAAGAATAAGCTAGGCTTCTTTTAGTCTGTTGTAATCTCAGGCGTCTGACGAGTCATGTAGATTTGTCTGACGCCTGATTACATTTTACTTTTTTTAAATTTAAATTCAATGACACCCCGCGTAACCATCAGTCCCGAAGCCATTGTCATCGTCAACGACTTGAAAGGTCGCTTTGGCGAATTGATGTTTCATCAGAGTGGCGGCTGTTGCGATGGCTCGCAGCCCATGTGTTTTGAGAAGGGTGATTTTAAAGTGGGCGGCAGCGATGTTTGCATTGGCACGATTGAAGGCTGTGAATTTTGGATGAGCAAAGATCAATTTGAATATTGGAAGTACACGCAACTTCATATTCACGTGGCGAAGGGGAGGGGCTCTAGTTTTTCATTGGAGATTCCGCTGGGAGTTCGCTTCCTCACGCAATCACGATTGTTTACCGAAGCTGAGTTGGCGGACTTAGAGTCGGTTCGATTTTCAGAAAGCTGATTCGCTGTTTTTTAATAACAGTTGTTGGTATTGCTTAGGGGTGATGCCCTCGTAATGTTTAAACAAACGGATAAAATAATTACTGTCTTCAAAGCCCGCTTCGTACGACACATTTTTAATGTAAATGTCTTTGTTGCTGAGGTATTGCTTGGCCAATTTGATTTTTTCCAGAATCACAAACTCCACCGGACTGATGCCCATTTCATTTTTGAAAAGGCGATAAAGCGAAGAAGTACTCAGTCCCGCTTGGCGGGCAATCTGCTTCAACTCAATTTTATTTTTAATATTATCGCGAATCAAAGTCACTACCTGATTTAAAAGCGGGTTGTTGATTTTGGTATTTTTCTCACGCACGCCCTTCAGTGTTTGAAGCTGCACAATCTTTACCAACAATTCCTGCAAAGACAAATCGGCCAGCGTGTCTTTAAAAATTGAAGTGCTCTGGCAGATGGTAATAATCTTGTTGATTAGGTTTGCCATCTCCGCATTGTTTTCGAAATAGAAATTGGCTTCGTTCAGTTGCCAGAAGTTAGTGACGCCTTGCTGCGGGTATTTTTCGTTCAGGAATTGCAATGTGTCAGTAATCTTTTTGTTGTCGATTGCTAGCGCTAGGCATTGTGTGGGGTTATTAAAAGTAGCTTCGGGAAAGTCTATTTTCATTTCTACATTGGAAGGTACGATCACCGATTCTCCCGGCAGATAATCAAACCCATCTTTATCGAACAGGTGCATTACCTTCTTGCCCTTGAGCATGCTCGTCACCACCAGATCGTTGAATTTGAGAGGCACCAGTTCCGATGCCTGATAAGTTTCAAATAGATTCAGTTCGCAGTTTTCCAGATTGTAGATCGTGCGATTCTCAACCAAAGTTTTTAGCAACTTTTCGTTGGTCAGATCGGGTGCGAATGGAATGGCTTTGGACTGGCTCATGATAGTTATAAGATCAATTTAAGCCCTACCGGCCAAATTCCCAAGAGGTTTATCTAATCGGTAGACGTCATGATTCATTTACATGACAAAAATCATCTTTTCAGCTAATTGCCATCATAACCCACCCAAAGGGCTAACTCTACTTTTATGACCGTAATCAGACCAACCAAACTCTATGGAACTACAAAAAATTCAATACGACAACAAGGTTGTCAAGGCCTTTATGATCGCCACTGTCATCTTTGGCATTGTGGGCATGACGGTCGGGTTGCTGGCTTCCATCCAGCTCTTTTACCCGATTTTCAATTTTGATCTGCAGTACACTTCTTTCGGGCGCATACGTCCACTGCACACCAACGCGGTGATTTTTGCCTTTGTGGGCAACGCCATGTTTGCCGGAGTGTATTACTCGATGCAGCGCTTGTTGAAAACACGCATGTTCAACGACACACTTAGCTGGGTGCACTTCTGGGGTTGGCAGCTTATCATCTTAGCGGCCGCCATTACGTTGCCGCTCGGTATCACCACCTCCAAAGAATATGCGGAGCTGGAATGGCCCATCGACATCGCCATTGCGTTGGTTTGGGTTGTGTTTGGCTGGAACATGATTGGCACTATTATTAAGCGCAGAGAAAAACACATGTATGTGGCCATCTGGTTTTACATCGCCACCTTCATTACCGTAGCGGTGCTACACATTGTCAACTCGTTTGAAATGCCTGTTACTTTTTTCAAAAGCTACTCGTGGTATGCGGGCGTGCAAGATGCGCTCGTGCAATGGTGGTATGGCCACAATGCGGTAGCGTTCTTTCTTACAACTCCTTTCTTAGGTTTGATGTATTACTTCCTGCCCAAAGCGGCTAATCGTCCAGTTTATTCATACCGCTTGTCGATTGTACACTTTTGGTCGCTGATCTTTATTTATATCTGGGCAGGTCCTCACCACTTATTATATACTGCATTGCCCGGATGGGCACAATCACTCGGTGTGGTTTTCTCTATCATGCTCATCGCGCCAAGCTGGGGCGGTATGCTGAATGGGTTGCTCACCTTGCGTGGTGCATGGGACAAAGTGCGTGAAGAGCCTGTATTGAAATTTATGGTGGTTGCAGTAACTGCCTATGGTATGGCTACACTCGAAGGACCTCTTCTTTCATTAAAAAATGTAAATGCCATTGCGCACTTTACCGATTGGATTGTTGCACACGTGCACGTGGGTGGTTTGGGCTGGAATGGCTTCCTCATCTTCGGTATATTCTATTGGCTGGTGCCAAAAATGTGGTCCACCAAATTGTACTCTACACAATTGGCGAACATTCACTTTTGGCTGGGAACACTAGGAATTATCTTCTATGCCCTTCCTATGTACACAGCCGGTGTAGTGCAAAGCTTGATGTGGAAAGAATTTACTCCAGACGGATACCTTGCTTATAGCAACTTCCTAGAAACCACTACCAAAATCCTTCCCATGTATATGCTGCGGTCTTTTGGTGGCCTGTTGTACTTAGTAGGTGTATTCATGATGGCCTACAATTTAATTAGAACTGCTTCAGCGGGATCATTCATGGCCAACGAAGAAGTGGAAGTAGCTCCGATGATCAAAGCTTCCAACGAAGGCGGTGGTTGGCACCACGCATTGGAAAGCAAGCCTGTATTATTTACAGCTTTAGCTCTCGTTGCCATTTTGATTGGAGGTTTGATTGAGTTGGTTCCTACTTTCTTAATAAAATCCAACATACCAACGATCGCTACGGTGAAACCATACACACCACTCGAGTTGCATGGTCGTGATATTTACATCCGCGAAGGTTGTGTGGGTTGTCACTCACAAATGGTGCGTCCGTTCCGCAGCGAAGTGCAGCGCTACGATCCGAAAGCCGGAGAATACTCTAAAGCAGGTGAGTATGTGTATGACCATCCATTCTTATGGGGCAGTAAGCGCACAGGTCCTGATTTGTTGCGAGTAGGTGCGAAGTACGCAGATAGTTGGCACTTCCGCCATATGCTGGCACCCTCCGAAGTAAGTACCGGTTCCATCATGCCTGCCTATCCTTGGCTCTACGAACAGGTAATTGATAAATCGGCTACAGCCGGAAAGATTTCCGCCTTGCGCACCGTGGGTGTGCCATACGAAGAAGGATACGAGATGAAAGCCAATGAAGAGCTAGAGACACAGGCGAGTAAAATTGCCGCTAGCCTGAAAGCAGACGGCTATGAAATTCAAAGCGAAGCAGAAATCGTAGCATTGATTGCTTATCTGCAACGCCTCGGCACCGACATCAAAGTGAAAAGCGAAGTAGCAGAACAAAAATAAGAAAGCCATGTACAAGAATATTTTGCAAAACATCGACAATATCCAGGTATGGCCTGTGATCTCTTTTGTCATCTTTTTTCTCTTCTTCGCCATGCTGCTGTGGTGGGTCATTACAGTAGATAATAAATACGTAGATGAGATGGGGCAGAAGCCTCTCAGCGATAGCGCATCTAATAACTCAACCGACAACTTAACTCGCTTGTTATGAAGAAGTTTTTTATAACCCTCTCTCTCTTCGTCCTGACGTTGCCGTTGGCATTCGGACAGGACGCAGCCGCAGCAACGCCTGCCGCTACTTCGATTCTCGATGATCCTTTTTTGCCATTCTATATGGTGGTCGGTTTCATCTTTATCATTGCCTTATTGGTGCTCACCGTAGCGGCCTACATGTTGCGTGTACTCAACATTATGACACGTCAGGCTGAAAAAGAGCGCGCTGAAAAATTGGGCATTGAATTCAAAGAAGCTCCATCGATGTGGCAACGCCTGTGGGATCAGTGGAATGCATTAAAACCCATGGAGAAAGAAGCCGACATTATGCTCGACCATAATTATGACGGCATCCGTGAGTTGGACAATCACTTGCCCCCTTGGTGGAAATGGTTGTTTTATTTTACGATTGGCTTCGCTGCGGTGTACCTGATGGTGTTCGATGTGTTCAACACATTGCCAACACAATTGCAGGAGTATGATAATGAAGTGGCTTACGCGAAACAGCAGGAATTAAAACTAAAAGCTTCTAATCCGACTGCGGCAATTGATGAGAATAGTGTGGAAGCGACAACAGATGCGCTCGCACTTGCAGATGGAAAGCAAACATTCCTCACCACTTGCGCATCGTGTCATCGGCAAGATGGTGGAGGCGATATTGGCCCGAACCTGACGGATGAATATTGGTTACATGGCGGCACGATTAAAGATGTGTTTAAAGTTGTTCGCCACGGAGTGACAGGCACCAATATGATTGCTTGGGAAGCCGTGCTCAGCCCGGAGAAAATGAAGAACGTAGCGAGCTATGTACTGACACTGCAAGGATCGAATCCTACCAATCCGAAAAAACCTCAAGGCGATTTATTCAAACTGGAGAAGGAAAAAATAAAAAGTGATACTGTGAAAATGGATACAGTGAAAACCCAAGCAGCCCTCTAGTAAATATAATTACGCGGAGCGCTCTTAAAAGAGCGCTCCGTTTTTGAAGGTCCCTAAAAAAATGGCAAACGATTTTTATCACTTTGACGAAGAGTTCAGAAACTCCATCAGCACTGTAGATGCCAGCGGCAAACGCGTGTGGGTGTATGCGAAAAAACCAAGCGGCATTTTTCATAATAAGCGTATCATCGTTTCTACCGTTTTGTTGTTACTGTTTTTTATCGGGCCTTTTATTCAGTGGCACGACCGCCCTTTTTTATTGTTGAATATTTTTGAGCGCAAGTTTATTTTGTTTGGCCATGTATTCTGGCCACAGGATTTCTTTTTGTTGGCCATCACGGCCATTACCTTTTTCGTTTTCATCATATTGTTTACCGTGGCTTTCGGGCGTGTGTGGTGTGGCTGGGCGTGTCCGCAAACGCTGTTTATGGAAATGGTATTCCGCAAAGTGGAATATTGGATTGAAGGCGATGCCAATGAGCAACGCAGACTGAACAACTCGTCATGGAATTCATCTAAGATTTTCAAGAAGTCCATCAAACACCTGATCTTTATCGTGATTGCGTTGCTGATTGCGCACGTAGCTATGGCTTACCTGATCGGAATTGATCAGGTGAAGGAAATTATTTCGCAACCGCCAACCGAGCACCTGAGCGGATTTATCGGGCTGTTGGTTTTTACTTCTATATTTTATGGTGTGTTCTCTTGGTTTCGCGAGCAAGCCTGTATTGTAGTTTGCCCCTATGGCAGGTTGCAAAGTGTATTGTTGGTCAAAGATTCGATTGTCGTTGCCTATGATTGGCTGCGCGGTGAGAAGCGTGGTAAGTTGAAAAAGGATCAATCCAAAATTACCGAGAAACAAGGCGACTGCATTGATTGTAAATTGTGTGTGCACGTTTGCCCTACCGGTATTGACATTCGCAATGGAACCCAATTGGAGTGTGTGAATTGCACAGCGTGTATTGATGCCTGTGATGATGTAATGACGAAAATAGAAAAGCCCAAAGGGTTGATTCGCTATTCGTCATACAATGCTATCAAAGACGGAAAGCAAAAATTATTAACACCACGCACCATTGGGTATTCTGTAGTGCTGACGGCTTTGCTGAGTTTACTGAGCTACTTCATCTTCACCCGTGCCGATATTGAAACTACGATTTTAAAAGCACCCGGTACACTCTACACCAAAACCGATGATGGTAAGATCACCAATTTGTACACACTTGAGTTCATGAACAAAACATTTGAAGATATCAACCTCGATCTGAAGATTGAATCTCCGATTGCTGCCACGTTGAAGAAAATCGGTGATGAGAAAATTGTGGTGCCCAAAGAAGGATTTTTGAAAAGCATTGTTATGGTAAAGTTGCCTGAAGAAGCGCTCACCAATCGGAAAACGATTATTGAAGTAGGGATTTATAAAGCAGGAAAACGCATCGGCACCGCTAAAGCAAAATTTATCGGACCGATTCAATCTTTTAAAAAATAGAAGGCAGATCAGTGTTGGAATGAGAATTTAGTGACTGATAAAAAATAAATTATTGGATTATGAAATGGGTATTATTTGCATTCATTGGTTTTGCACTATTCATTGGCACGCTGGTAACAATTTGTGTTCGGCAAGATGTGAGTTTAGTCTCGGCTAATTATTACCATGATGAATTGGTACATCAAGCTAAGATGGCCAAGCAGCAAAACATGCTCGAATTAAACAGCGAGCCGAGCTTGACACTTTCGCAGCAACATATTAAAATTTCCTATCCTGCTTTGAATGCATTAGAGCATGGTGAAATTCGCTTAACACGCCCATCGGATTCCCGGTTGGATCAAAAGTTTACACTGAGCAAGGAATCAGAACAAGATTTTGCTCTTCCGATTTCAGAGAAAGGCCTCTATCGTGTTACCATGCAGTGGAGCATGAATGGCAAAGATTATTACTATGAGAAATTAATGGTGTTATGAATTGGGTCGTCACCGCGTTGATCATGGGGCTTGCCGGCAGTTTTCACTGCGTGGGCATGTGCAGCCCATTGGTAATGGCGGCTACCACGCACAATCCTTTTTTGATTTCAAAGATCATTTATAATTCGGGTCGTGTATTGGTATATGGTTTATTAGGAGCGGTGGCAGCAGCAGTTGGCAGTACTTGGATTCAGGTGCCGCAGCAAAATTATCTTTCACTGGGCATGGGTATCGTATTTTTACTTCTGGGATTCGGGGTGTTTAGAAAAGTAAATATTCCGCTTGTGAGCAGAAGTGTTACGCAGCTTCTGTCTCATTTGCGTAAATGGTTTGGCTATTGGTTACCGGCTCGCACGCACGTTTCCATATGGGTTTTAGGAATGCTCAACGGACTGTTGCCATGCGGACTTACTTATATGGCCGTTGCTTCTTGTTTTATATTGCCTGGTTCGGCCGATGGATTTTGGTTTATGATCTTGTTTGGTTTGGGAACGTGGCCGGTGATGGTAGGAATTACATGGATGGCGAATGGCCTTATTCGCAAAATCAATCACCAGCGCATTACCACCACCTTATTTTTATTAACCGGTATTTTGCTGATTGGCAGAGTGTTTTGGACACATCATCATACCATGGCAGTAGATGTTCGACAGCCGGTGGCGGTTTGCAAATAAAACCCGCAGTATCCAGCAAGAATGGATGTAAGTATTCTGCTTAAAAAATGAATTAGAAGAACTGAAAATAGCTTATTTTTACTTAGATCTTAAACGAAAAATTATTATCATCTATGAAAAAAATATTAGTTCCAACCGATTTCTCGAAGACCTCCATTACTGCCTATGAGACTGCCTTTGAGATAGCCAAGAAAGCAGGTGCTACCATTTACTTGTTACATGTGGTAGAAGAGGCGACTCCCGATTCTTATCGCATTACCGGAGATTATGTAAAAGATGATTGGGAAGATCGTTTGTTCACTTTCAAGCTTTTAGAAAAAGCGAAAGCACAACTCGAGAAATTAGTGAAAGATCCACGCTTCGATGCAGTGAAAGTGATTGGAGAGTTGCGCTTAGGAAACCCTTTCCACGGTATGAACGCGATCATTGCCGAACAAAAAGTAGATTTAGTGGTCATGGGAACGCGTGGCCAAACTAATCTTGAGGCGATGGTTATTGGCACGAATACAGAAAGAATCGTGCGTCATTCCAAGTGCCCTATTCTAACTGTTCATAAAAAACCTGCTTCCAATGATTTTAAGAATATTGTGTATGCCACAGCCATGTCTAAAGATGAGGAGGTATTTTCGCGTATTGTGAAACGCACACAGCAAATGTATGATTCGACTATTCACTTGGTACGGATCAATACCCCTGGCGACTTCCAACGCGATAAGGTAGTAAAAGAGTATATGAACAAGTTTGCTAAAAGCTTGCAGCTCAAGAATTTTACGATCAACGTGTACAATGATTTGAGCGAAGAGCAGGGTATATTATACTTTGCTGATAGCATTGATGCAGACTTGATTGCTATGGCAACTCACGGTCGCACGGGCTTTGCGCATGTGTTGGCCGGCAGTATTGCCGAAGATGTTGTAAGCAAAGCGAAGCGCCCTGTGCTCACTTTTGTAGTGAAGCATTAAAAGCGCAAGAATATTTCGTTTCTAAAGCCCCTTTATTGGGGCTTTATTATTTTAGGGTAATTCCCTATACTTGGTTCTTGAAAAATTATTATTTCATCCTTCAAATCTCTATTCACGCGCGTGAGGCCGATATTAAGCGCGCCTATCGCAGATTGGCGCTGCTTTACCACCCCGATAGAAATCCTTCCATAGATGCTGCTGAAAAGTTCAGGGAAATCAATGAGGCCTATGAGGCACTCATCGATCCGGTAAAAAAATTTCTCTATGATCAAATGCTGGCAGAAGATACCACGCAAATAGTTGTAGAAGAAAATACCGCGCCAGCTCATCGCGATCCGCGCTATCGGCCACGACCTAATTCAGAGCCGCTTCATCACCGGCCTTCAGCCCGAAGGCAAATGCTGGATTTGATGGATCGGCATCTTTCCAAAGCTATTTTTATTTCTAAGTTGACACTATTCTTTTGTAGTGTTCTCTTTCTGGACTTTGTACTGCCGGTGAGTAAGAACAGCGAACGCGTGCTTGGAATTTATACGATTGGAGGAAAGTATGGAAGTAGTTTTAAAATAGAAACCTCTGAGGGCAAATCATACCGCATGAGTACCAATAGCCTTTCGTATTTTACCAATTATGATGATGTAAAAATATGCACGACACCTATTTTATCCATTCCCAAACGAATCGAAACAGGTAGCGGCTTCAAGCACCGATTACCCATTTCGATCTATGGCAACTTTATTTTCTTTCCAATAATGTGGCTAATTACATCCTTGTTTGGAGTCTTTTACAAGGAAACAGTTGAGATGCAGTTTAATCTGGGGGTAGCCAATTTCTTGTTGATATTCTTTAACTTCATCATCTTATACATTAGTAAATAAGCTATGGCTAAAAAGAACGAGTGGAAAAACAGAGAAGGAGTGGTTTATTCTACTAATAGCGATTTTCAATTTCAGATGTCATCACTAGATGAACCACTGACACTCCCATCTCAGCAGCAAAACCTCAAAGTGCTTTTGGATAAAAGCGGCCGAGCGGGCAAACAGGTAACACTCGTTACCGGATTTGTTGGCAGCACCGAAGACTTGGAAACCTTAACGAAATTATTAAAGACAAAATGCGGAGTGGGTGGCTCTTGTAAAGAGGGCGAAATACTGATCCAGGGAGACTTGCGAACTAAAGTTGCCGAAATACTTACCAAAGAAGGGTATAAAGCGAAGAAAGTAGGGTAGATCAGTTTTTCTTTAAGCCGTTCACCAGCATATCCGAAAGTTGTTCGCCCAAATCATTGGGTACTACATGACCTTCCGGATCATACCACATCGGCATCCAGTTTAAGGAAGAAAACAAAGTCATTACTGCTAGCTTCTTATCGATATTTGGTTTAAACTCTCCCATCCGAATGCCATCTTCAATCATTGATTTGAAGCGGTTGATGTAGTTGATTCGGAGTAATAGGAAATCGCGCAAATACGGTTGGCTTAAATGCCGATGCTCATTCATGAATACCGCAGAAGCGGTGAGGTCTTTTGCCATTACCTGAATGTGGCCAATGATTCCTTTACGAAGTTTTTCGCTTGCAGGTAGCTTTTGCTTTTCCACTTCCTCAAGTGATTTTCTAAACTCATTAGCCATGTCAAAACATAGGCTTTGCAGAATCTCTTCTTTCGATTTGATATGAGAGTATAAGCTGGCAGCTTCAATCCCAAGCTTTTGGGCTAAGTCACGCATCGAAGAAGCAGCGTACCCTTTTTCTCTGAATAATTGTGCTGCGCTTCTGATGACTTGTTCTTTTCTACTCAAATTGGCAACAGGCTCCATGGCGGTTTTTAAGACTACTGCAACAAAGGTAATTTATAATTAGCTTTGAATGTATAAAGTTGACTAAAATGAATTTCAACTCCCTTGGCGAATTATTCTACAAGCTCTATAACAGGTGTCTTGCGGTAATGTTTATACCTATTGCCGTGTTTCTGGCTGTCTATTATTTTTTATTGATAGGAAAATGGACTGCAATCATTCAGGATGAACAACTTGTGACGGTCATCCTCATTATATTCCCCGTGCTGACGGTCATCAACCTAACGATTGTTCACTTGGTGGTAGCATCCAAATTTAAAGCTTTGTTGCCCGAGCCGAGCTTAGGTATTCGTCTGGAAAAATACTTTTCTATAGGCTTTATCCGGTTGGCAGCACTTGCATCTGATTCGGTATTGATGGCGGCAGGATTGGCGCTTACAGGACATTCGTATTTTACACTCTACTTTATCGGATTGTTAGTATGGCTGTTTTTTATTTGGCCCCGGCCAAGTCGCGTAAGTAAAGACTTACAGTTGCGTGGCGATGAAAAGAAAATGGTGATAACCAAAGGTGAAGCTTTTCGATAGATCGTAGTTCAAAAAAAATGGATACCGCTTAGCGATATCCATTTCTTTAGTGTCTCCTCGTTTTTAGAGCGTTACCCCAAAGCTGAAGGCATTCAATTGTGGCCCTTTGCCGGCTACAAACAAATCATTCATATCATAGTTGAAGAAGAAGTCTGTCCCTCTGAAACCAAACTGTGCGCGAATGCCGTAGCGAATATTGTTAAGGTAATAAGGATCATGATGGCGCTCCACTTTGTCATCGCCATCTTGCTCATACACCTGCTTGGTGTAGCTGTCAATACGGTAGCCGATATAAGGACCTGCTCCCATTCGAAAACCACGTGAATGGTTGCCGCTGAATAATCCGGGCTTGCGATTGTTTCCGGCAAAGTCAATCATGGGTACTGCCGATAAGTTGACATACACTACCGTAAGTTTACTCTTATCAAATTTGTTGGTACGTAAATCTTCACTAAACGTCACGCCATTATCATCTTTGGTGAGTAATGTTTTGTCATTTTGAAACTTAAAGTTATACCAACTAATTCCACCGGCCCATTCCAGAAAGAATTTGTTTGAAAGGCGTGTGCGCTGTGTGGAGTTGAGTGCCACATACCAGCTTCCCCAAGGGCGCACCGTATAAATTTTGTTGGCATCGCCCGGGAATTTCCCATTCTCCAAGTAATTGTTTGTGCCAATGTCGATATTAAATGAACTGTACGTGCGCCTTCTGTAGCTTCTGCGCGAAGTGTAGGAAGAATACGTATCCGAATGATCACTGTCATAGCGATTGCTTCGGTAGTTGTTTTCGCGATAGCGAGCACGGTCGGCTTCGGTGGGCCATTCTTCAGTGCTGGAAGTGGTTTGAGTGGAGTCTTTCAAATAATTGGAAGCAGGTGCTGCCAATTGCGAGGAATCGCGCTTGTCAAGCTTGGCGATCATATCATCCATCAGCGATTGAAAGTTGTAGTGTTTTAGTGTCTCCAAATCTTTTTTGTCTTGGATGGCAAAAATAACTTTGCTGGCTTCGCCCACTTTTATGACCACTGTATCGGCTTTCTTTTGTGCTTGCGCGAAAAGGGTAATGAAGAGAAGGAGGGTACTTATAATCAATCGAGTTATCATACAAATTCTATTTATGGGTTGAAGGTCTTTTTTTGAGACCTTAATTCGGTTAAAGAGACAGTCTTACTTTTTTGAAATTGCTTGGATGACTTTTAGTAATAACTTGTTTTTAATTGATGTTGTCTTTTGCTTGTTTTTGGTTAGATGCGAATAATTTGTTTGTAAAGTCAGAGAGATCTAAGCCGCTCTCTCCATTTTTTAAATCGCGGGCTTTGGAAAAAATCTTTTTAAGACCGTTACTTTTTTCTTCCGCCTGGGCCGTTACCTCGGTTGCGATGGGGGCCAAGGTAAACTCAAGAACGATAGGCTTCTCGACTTTCGCCACTTGAGCAACCTGTGCCATTTGACCAACCGCAGGCAATTCATCGGGCAAAGTCACTGTGTCAAGTGGTTTTGCCGTTTCCGTTGATGAAACGACTATCGGTGCCTCAGCCTTCGAATTTTCCACAGGTTGCTTCTTTACGGAGCGGGAAGGAATCATTTTGGAAGGCACTTGTTGAACAGAAGCGATGGCAGGCGCTGGCTTGTTAACTTCCGATGATACCGACTCTTTATTATTTGGAAGCGGTGTCGATTTTTCTGGATTCCCTAGCGATAGGCGGCCTTGAGACTCAGCAACACTACGCTGCGACCAATACCATGCACCGATCAGACCCACCGTGAGCAACACCCCGGCAGCGATGCGCCAACCGCCAAAAGCGTTATTTTTTTTTGCGAGACTTCCCTCGATACGTTGCCAGGCATTGCCGGATGGAGGCGCGGCATGATGCTCCAGCTTGCTTTTGAAAAGTTCATCTAATCGGTTTTCCATATCAGTTCATTTTTTGTGAAAGCACTAAATCGGCTTCCAGTAACTTCTTTTGTAATAAGGCTCGTGCACGGCTCAATTGAGATTTTGAAGTGTTTTCACTGATACCCAGTTGGTCGGCAATTTCCTGGTGCGAAAACCCATCTACCGCATAGAGATTGAAAACGATTCGGTAGCCGGTGGGTAAGGAGGCAATTAGTTTCATTAAGTCTTCGGCCTCCAGTTGACTCTCAATCCGATCATAATCCGGCTCACGATCGGCAGCTTCAATGTCGGTTTCTAAGTACATGTTTTTGTTCTTGCGCAAGTAACTCAGCGACTCATTCACCATTACCCTCCTGATCCAGCCCTCAAAGCTTCCCTCATTTTTGTACTGATCGATCCGTTCAAAAATTTTGGTGAAGGCCATCACCAGCACATCCTCCGCTTCCATTTTATCCTTGACATAGCGGCAGCAAAGGGTGTACATCTTCCCGGAGAAAAACTCATAGAGAGCATGCTGTGCCTCCCGGTTTTGCCGTTTGCAGCCTTCAATCCAATCTTTTTCTTTAGCCCGGTAAATCTGTAAAGTCATTTAAGCAAATTCAATAACAAGATGCGTATACGCACGCAGGGGTTGCATGGGTTTTGAAAGAATTCAGTTTAAACGCTCGAAAATATCGATTTTGAAAGATTTGATCTTCGTTGCATTCGTATCCCCCTTTGTATGTTCGGAATATTTGTTGACTTAAGCCGGAGGCTAATCGCTCCATAGGAGCGAAATATTTGTAGCGATAATATTGGTTTTTTTCCGTTCCGTAGGTGCAGTATATTTGTAAAAATTCTTTCGAAAACCTACACCTTCACAAAAATCTTTCGCTTATGCATTTGCCACAAAATCACCAGAAAGAAAAGAATCAATGAAACAGCAAATGCCAATGATGCATTCATTGGGCTCAACCAACTCGCGTATGCATTCTGATAAATGTACGACCACAATGAAATCGCTTGATCGCCCTCTCCGATTTTTGTGCGAATCAAGAACTTCGCCAGTAAACCCGAGGCCACAAAAACAAAAATGGCATTCATTCCATAATAAATAAATGGCGTAGACCACTTCTTAATTCCCTGAACATCGATTAACCAATAGCAGGCTGCCAAAAATTGCATGGCAATACCACCGGCATACAATACATAGCTGCTCGTCCACAATGCCTTATTAATCGGAAATACTAAGTCCCAGCCTAGCCCACCTACTATCAACAACGCTCCTATAAAAAACAACCAAGTAACCCTTTCTGCGGGCTGTTCTATTTTCGAAAATAATTGACCAGACAAAACTCCAATCAAACCCGTAGCAATTGCGGGCACTGTACTCAGCAATCCTTCCGGATCCCATGTTTTGCTTTGCGCCCATAAATGCCCATTCAATAATAGACGATCCAGCCAAGCTCCTAAATTGGTTTCCGGTTCGAGATTGGGATCACCAACTCCAGGAACCGGAATCATCGTCATCAAAACAAAATAACCCACCAACAAAATGATGACAATACGTAATTGCGATAGCCAATTGGTTTTGAAATAAATCAATGAACAAATCAAAAACACAATGCTAATGCGTTGCAACACTCCCGGTATTCGAACGGTTTCAAAATTGAATTTAGGAACTAGTGCCAGCATAAGCCCCAACAAAAAAATGATCACGGTTCTGCGAACAATCTTTAAAACATTTTTTTTGGATAGACCCTCCGACAATTTAGGTTGGTATGCAAAATGAATCGATACCCCAACAATGTACAGGAAGAATGGGAAAATTAAATCCGTGGGAGTGCAGCCGTGCCAGTGTGCGTGCAAAAGAGGAGGATACACGCTATCCCAACTTCCGGGATTGTTCACAAGAATCATGGCAGCCACCGTTATCCCCCTGAATACATCTAATGAATAGAGCCTTTGATTCATACGCTTCTGTTTTTATATGCCATCGAACAAATTCACCGTTTGAAGATATTCCGGAATAATTGTCTTCCAACCCAGCTTTTCTTCAATTACCTGCGAGAAGGTGGTAGCACTTTCTATTTCGCCATGTGTAATGAATGTTAGCTTGGGTGCTTTCTTAATAGAACTAAGCCATTGCAATAGCTCAGTTTGATCAGCATGAGCAGACAATCCATGCACCTCGCGCACATGACAATTAACCGGTACCTCTTCTCCAAAAATACGAATGGTTTTTTCTCCTTCTAAAATCCTGCGGCCTCGTGAGCCTTCGGCTTGATAACCTGCAAACAGAACGGTATCTGTCGTGCGTGGCAAACGATGCGACAAATGATGTAAGATACGACCACCCGTGGCCATGCCACTGGCAGAAATAATGATGACAGGCTTTTTGATTTCGTTTAATGCTTTAGAACCTTCGCGGGTATAACAAAAGTGTATCTGGTGCGAATCGAAAATGCTAATCAATTGTGAACCCTCACGTGTCACTTTTATTTTATGAATACCGGCATGGCGCTCATACAAATCGGTCACGTTGATGGCCATAGGGCTGTCGATGTAAATGGGTAGCAGCGGAATCGCTTTAGCATCCATCAACTTAGTAAGGTAGTAAATCAAACTCTGTGTGCGTCCCAAGGCAAATGCAGGTATAACCAACGCTCCATTATGGTCGCATGCTTCGTTCACGATTTTCGTCAACTGCGCTTCTACATCTACTTGTGGGTTGAGGCGGTTGCCGTAAGTAGATTCCACGATCAACACATCCGGATCTGATGGTGCATCGGGTGCAAACATGACTGGATCTTCATAGCGACCAAGATCACCGGAGAAAAGGATTTTTTTTTCACCACGCGTGCCTTGCAAATGAAATTCAGCAAAAGCGGAACCTAATATATGGCCGGAGTTGTAAAAGACAACAGAAACATTGCTGCTGATAGTGATCTTCTTTTTAAGCGGATGACTCTCTGAAAGAAGCAATACCAATTTCGCATCATCGGTGGTAAAGAGCGGTTGTGGTTTTTCATGTTTGGAATAGCCCCGCTTGAAAGCAAACATGGCTTCTTCTTCTTGAAGCTTAGCAGCATCCAACAACATAATTTTTAGCAGATCTTCGGTGGCTTGTGTGCAAATAATTTTTCCGGAGAAACCATCCTTCACCAGTCGTGGTAAATATCCAATGTGATCGATATGTGCATGCGTGAGCACCACCACATCAATCGTTGAGGGGTCTATGGGTAAAACGTCCCAATTACGAAGGCGCAATTCCTTTTGTCCTTGAAACAAACCGCAGTCCAATAGAATTTTTTGTGAGTCTATCTCGAGCAAGTACTTCGAGCCTGTAACGCTACGCGCAGCACCCAGGAATTTTATTTTTACATCCATGAAATTTTGCCTTTCTTAAATGTAGAGATTTTCTACCGCTAAGAAAACTAAATCGCTTGCAATTTGAGCGATCGGCTTAAAACAAAAACGCCTCATCTGCATGACGAGGCGCGCTTGTTTTTTTGGTAAGATGCTAATCGCGTTTGATTACTTCCGGGCTGCCTTGGTATTTTACCGTGCTGACTACGTCCGTATCGATTTCTACGGAGTTCGTAGCATTCACACGAGCATTGCCCATTTCTTTCGCTTCTACTATCGCATTCTCGATTTCATATTTGCTGGCCTTCAACTGCGCCAGCTTGCGAACTTCGGCTTGTAAAAAATTTCCTCTTCCATCTAGCTGAAAAGACATCGGGCCTGACATTTCGATCAACAAATTACGTGACTGGATGTCGGCTTCACCGCTCATCGCACCAAGCAAAGCAATATCCATTTCTTCTTCATCAAAATCGCGAATGGTAAATTCACCGGCTCCTTTTATTTTAAGCTTACGCAGATGAGGCAGTGTAATTTGAATCTTCACTCTCTCGTCCAGATCAACGCTGTTTTTCCAAAACGATTGATTGCGTGAGCGATAGCGAATCTCCAGTGTTTCACCGGATAAAGACACTTCATATTTTCGTTTCTCACTTTCGGGTCCATCCAGCTGAATTGAAAACTCATCCGCACGGTAGATTGATAAGTCAAAGATTCCCATTAATTCAATTTCGTTAAAGTCATTATAGCCATACTGATCTTTTAATTGGATGGATTTGCGTTCGGTAGGCTGCGTACAATCCAAACATTCAAAACCTTTTTCAGTCATTTTCCATGTTTTATTGAAATTGGAATCGTAATAACCATCATAGTCGGTGTAATTGTTATCGATCATGCGCCACATGTATTCATCAATTACAAATACCTGACCGTATGGAATGTATAGTTCCATATCCAAACGCTGTGCACGGAATTTGGCATCTTTCTTAAATGAAAGGTTGGAGTCAAATGTGAGCGTACTGTCTTGTTGCGTTATATTATACTCCACCATTTGTGCATTCTCTGCACCATTTTTTCGACTGAAACCTTGTGCACGGAAGCGTTGAATCAATTTCACTTCAGTGCCTTCATATCCTTTGATGGTGAGATCAGGTGTTGAGTAGTCATCAAAGCCAGCCTCATTTACTTTCAACAACAACTTTTTGCCACGAACATTATAGACTTGTTCTGTCTTGTATTCACCTTCTTCTTTGAACGAATAGATCATTTTAGGAACAGTGAAACTCAACACAAGGATGGATACAAAAAACAACCCGGACAGCGACCAGCCCAACGCGGGTTTAAAGAATGATCGCTTTGCCAAAATAGAACTACCGGAAAGGAGAATTACGAATGCCGGAATGAATGCTACAATGAATGCGGCTATCATGCTCCATAGTGGAAAGGTATTGCGAATGGCTTCCATCGGTAAATTCAACCCTTGTATTTCACCTCCCCAATAGTCGGGCAGAATGGAGGTTCCGAAAAATCCTAAGAATACTCCGAAGGTGATCACAATTGCGGCAAGCAACGAAAAGCCGGTGAGGAAAATAGCAAGGCCAATCATCACACGAATCAGTTCGAAGAATAACTTTACAATCGGGCCAATCACTTTTGCTATAGCTGTGATAACTGTAGCGATCAACCGAAAAGGGAAAAGAACAATTTTTGCCAAGGTACTTTCTTCCTCTTCTTTTTCGTTCAAGCTTTTCTTTACAGTTGATTCAATGTTGGAGAGTGTAACAGGCTCACCTTGCATTTCCATTTTCTCGGTGATGCTGTTCGCTGCGGGCAGGGCAATCCATAAAATGATGTATAATATGAAACCTAAACCACCCACGATTGCCAGGATTACAAACAACAAGCGGATTACAGTTACATCCGTTCCAAAGAAAGCCGCAATTCCACTGGCTACGCCACCCAATACTTTTTTCTCCGGATCGCGGTACATTTTCTTCACTGCGGGCTCGTCCATCAGCTCGTTGGAAACGGGAAGTACAATCCACATAATAATGTAGACTAAAATCAAACCACCATAGCTACCAAGTACCAATAGCGCAAATAGCACACGTGGCCATACTGGGTCAATGCTGAAATAATTACCTAAGCCGGCACATACTCCACCCAGTATTTTTCTTTTAGCATCGCGGAACAACTTTTTATTGGCAAGGGGAGGAGTGGTGCCTGATGAATAAGCTTGTTGTTTGGTCGAATCTGTTTTATATGTTTCGCCCGCGGCCTCTTGCTCCTCGGCAGCTTTAAAATCGCTTACATTTCCCATGGTAGCGATCAGGCCCTTTACATCTTCCAGTGTAATGACCTGTTTGCCCTCATTCAGTTTAGAAAGAAAAATTTCGGCAATGCGTCCTTCAATGTCAGCTAAAATCTCGCTGCTGTCTTCAAACGAGCCAAAGTAGCTGTTGATGGAATCGAGGTATTTTCGAAGTGAATCATACCCGTCTTCTTCAATGTGAAAGATGATACCGCTGATGTTGATACTGATGTTCTTTTTCATTTGGAATGAAATTTATAAAAATGAGGTGGTAATTAAACTTTCGCGAGTGATTTGCTTCGAACAATTTCAGTGGAGTGCACCACATCGTCCCACGTTTCGGTAAGGCCTTTTAAAAACGTAGTACCGGCTTCAGTAAGCGTATAGTATTTGCGTGGTGGCCCCGACTTTGATTCGACCCATTTGTATTCCAATAGACCGGCATTCTTTAAGCGAGTCAATAACGGGTAAAGCGTGCCTTCAACGACAATCATTTTGGCATCGGTTAATTCGCCCAACATATCCGAAGCATAGACTTCGCCACGGGCGATGATGTGGAGGATGCAGAACTCCAAAATCCCCTTCCTCATTTGCACTTGCGCGTTTTCCAGATTCATACAGCACTTTTTTCGGCATGTCTTGCAACTATTGCGCCAAAGGTACTAGGTATGGCATAGTACCGCCTTAATATTCAAAAATAGTTTTAAAAACCGCGTTTTCAGGGTACATTGAAGGTTTCCATTAAATTATGATTTTCAAACGATTCCTGTTCGCACTTCTACTGATGTCCATTTTTGTACAATCTTTTGGACAAGACACACATTATTGGACATATCGATACGGAACGCGCGCGGTGCTTTTGGGAGGACCGGCTGTAGGCGGACTGGAAGATAATAGCTCGGTTATTTATAATCCAGCCTTGCTTAGTTTGGTGAAGAGCACTTCTATTTCGCTGAATTCAAACGTGTATCAGGTTGTAAATATCACGGCTAAAAATGGTGCAGGCCCCGGGCAAGACGTAACCAGCAATCAATTTTCAGCTGTGCCAATAACGGTGTCTGGTTTATTGCGAAAGAAAAATGCAAGCTCAAGATGGACTTTCGGTTATGCGATTATTGTACCCACCGAATTTACTTTTAAAGCAACGGCACGTGAAGAAGGATCAAAAGCAATTGTCGATGATGTTGAAAGTCCTGGCTCCGAAGAATATGTAGGTCAGTTTTCAATCAATACGCGCCTTTCAGAAAATATGGGGGCATTTGCTGTTGCTTACCGCCTCAGCGATAATTGGTCCGTAGGGCTTACGAATCAGTTAACCTATCGATCGCACACGTATACCAAAAATGAATTGAGTCGCATGATTTTGAATAATGTGGCAACCACCTTGGTGAGCACCAGCGAATCTCAAAGTATTGAATACACGAACTTGCGCTATGCACCAAAACTCGGATTTAGTTTTGCATCCGGTCGTTGGTCGGCTGGGGTTGCTTTTGTGTTTCCAAGTATCAATCTGGGCGGCAGCGGCACCTTGGCACGAGATGTTAATGCAAGCAACCTTCAAACTAATCTGGAACCGAACCCTAACCTACCTCCGAATCTTAAACGATTAAGTGTAGATGCGAATGACCGCAAAACAAAACTTTCGACAATATATAAAAGCCCAATTTCAATTTCCGTTGGTCTTGCCTATAAAGGAGATAAGACGTTGATCGCAGCGTCCATGGAGTGGTTTGATAAAGTGAGCTTGTACAATATCATGTCACCGGAGGGAGAAGTATTTAAGCGGCCTTCTAATTTAAACATCGACAGCAAAAAATTTCTTGAACTAAATGCTTCCAATAAGTCGGTCACCAATTTTGCTATTGGCATAGAGCATGCACTTACCGAAAAAGTAAGTATCAGCACAGGTTTTCGCACCAATAATTCGTTTTATGATAAAGTATTTGATGATCGGATTGCGGATCGAAACAAACGAAGCCTGAACAACAACGCGTTGAACCTGGATATTTCTTCCTGGAACATTTACCACGTAGTGATCGGTGGAACATTTAAGCAAGAGCGCAGAGACTTAAGCATCGGCCTCAACTTTAGCTGGGCCGATGAAGGGGCAATCAAGCAGTTTGCCAATTTCGATCAACCAACGGAGTCTACCTTTTTGCTTGGGCAGAAATTAAGCACTACAGCCGATTTTTTCTCTTACGGAATTCTTCTGGGTTATACTTTCCGAATTCGTTCCTCCGAACAATAAATTTAGTAACGCAGGTGTTTCACCGTCATCCCTTTGTTAATCAGCTGACGCAATGAATCAATTCCGATCTTCAAGTGAAGATCTACGTAGCTGGTGGTAACCACCTTATCACTGGCTTCCGTTTTAACTCCATCGGGTGTCATTGGTGAATCGGAAACTAGCAGCAATGCACCGGCCGGAATTTCATTGTAAAATGCAGTGGAGAAGATAGTGGCTGTCTCCATATCGATGGCAGCCGCCCGAATTTTAATCAAATAGTTTTTAAAGTCTTCATCCCATTCCCACACCCTGCGGTTGGTGGTATATACCGTTCCACTCCAGTAGTCTTGGTTGTAATCACGAATAGTTGTGGAGATCGCTTTCTGCAAAGCGAATGCAGGCAGTGATGGTACTTCGGGTGGAAAGTAGTCATTTGAAGTACCTTCTCCGCGAATGGCAGCAATGGGTAAAATCAAATCGCCAATGTCATTTTTAGCTTTAAGTCCACCGCACTTTCCTAAAAACAAAACAGCTTTCGGCATAATGGCTGTTAAGCAATCCATAATGGTGGCTGCATTGGGGCTTCCCATTCCGAAATTGATAATGGTAATGCCTTCTGCAGTCGCGCTGCGCATGGCTCTATCTTCGCCATGCACAGGCACTTTGTGCCATTCGGCAAACTTCTTTACGTAGTTATCAAAATTGGTTAATAATATATAGTGGCCAAAGTCTTCCAGTTTTAGTCCGGTGTAGCGGGGTAGCCAATTTTCTACGATGTCTTTTTTGTTTTTCATCTTGCTGTGTATTTAGTCATTTTTTTTTGCTGTACATTTCCATTCGATGCAAAAGCTCAATCTCCCGGAAATCAACGCAGCGCTTAAGAAAGAATATGGCAAAGTATGGATTTTTGATATGATTCGGAAAAAGTATATCGTGTTGACACCCGAAGAATGGGTGCGTCAGCATTTTATACATTACCTCATCCACGAACTCCACTATCCCCGCTCGTTGTTCCGAATTGAAAGCAGCCTTACCTACAACAAACTTCAAAAAAGATCAGACATTTTAATTTTCGATCGGGCTGGTAAACCATGGATGCTGATCGAATGTAAATCGGCCGATATCCGGCTTTCTCAAAAAGCCTTTAATCAAGTAGCCGTATACAACATGACTGTGCATGCCAAATATATTGCAGTTACAAATGGTATGGTGCACTTCTGTTGTGAGGCCGCTACCGAGGGCAAAGAAGCTTTGTTCTTAGAAGCCTTTCCATCGTTTCAATAAAGTTGTATTTGTAGATGAAAACCGCTGGTTCACACCAAACCAATCGATACTAGATTTATTTAGTTTTAATTATTTGGAATAATTCTAAATAAGTAATTGCTTTGCTTATTAATAATAATTCTAAATAAAATGAAAATAATCATAAATGCTTGTATATCAATACTATTAAATGCTTTCATGGTGCCTTCTTCATTCGCGCAAGCGGGCAAAATTGAAGGAATCATTACTACTTCAGAAGGGCACGCACTACCATCGGTAAATGTTTATCTCAAAGAAATAGGGGTTGGTACCGTCACAGATACAGAAGGGCGGTTTGTGTTGGTAGCCATACAGCCGGGCAATTATCTATTGGTGGCTTCTTCGGTAGGATATGCTACTCTTCAAAACCAAATCACCGTAGCAGAAAACAAGACTACTTCCATTCGGTGGCAACTGATTGAAAGTACGCAAGAATTAGAGGAGGTTACTATTCTGAACTCGCGCAGCCTCAACGAACAAACCTCTACTATTTCGAAATCAAACATTAAGGCTTTTGATCTGCCGCAGAGTGTTATGACTATTTCAAAAGAGGTGTTAGTTCAGCAACAAACACTGCGGCTATCAGATGCATTGAGAAATGTAAACGGACTTTATGTGATGGGCGCTACCGGTGGCACACAGGAGGAATTGGCCGGGCGAGGTTTTGCTTATAACTCAAACAATACCTTTAAAAACGGAGCACGATTTAATAATGGCGTGCTTCCCGAAATGAGTTCGCTGGAGCGCGTGGAAGTTATGAAAGGAAGCAACGCCATTTTGTTTGGAAATGTAGCTGCAGGAGGCGTTATCAATCTGGTGACCAAGAAACCAATTTTTGAAAAAGGAGGAGAAGTTTCTCTGCGTATGGGTAGCTATGGATTTTATAAGCCAAGTATAGATTTGTATGGACCTTTGGATACTAAGAACAAATTTGCCTATCGAGTGAATACCACCTACGAAAGTGCCAACAGTTTTCGCGATGAGGTTCATTCAAAACGCTTTTACATCAATCCTTCTTTTTTAATGAAGTTGTCGCCTAAAACGGATGTGCTGTTGGAGGCGGATTACTTGGAAGACAACCGCACGCTGGACTATGGAACAGGTGCTATCAATTATTCAATCGCCAATATTCCGAGAAGCCGATTTCTTGGGGCAAAGTGGTCATATTTCGCAGCAACGCAGAAAAGCCTTACGGCAACGGTGAATCACCAAATTAACAAAGATTGGAAATTGCGCGTAATGTTGGCCGGACAGGATTATGGCACCGATTTGTTTGGCACCACACGACCCAATGCCAACAATCAGTTTGTTAAACCGGACGGAAAATGGATTCGAGGTTTGCAACGAAGTGAAGTGACCGAAAATTATTTCGTGGCCCAAGCGGATTTAACGGGTCAGTTTAAAACCGGAAAAATTCAACATGCCTTTTTATTTGGTGCGGATGCCGATGGTTATAACACCGAAACTACTGCTTATAACAACCTGGCGAAATATGATTCAATTAATGTATTCAACTTGGAGACATTCAAACAGCGCAATGATATTCCGGAATTATCCAAACGCACGCTGACAAGAAACCCAACGCAACGAGTAGGTGTGTATGTACAAGATTTAATTTCCTTCTCATCGCAATTGAAACTTTTGGTTGGAGCGCGATACAGTTACCTCGATCGTCAAAACGAAGTGTACACCCATCCCACCGCTTCAACTGCGGCAAAGACTACGATCACCAATAATTACGATGGTGCGATTACCCCGCGCTTCGGATTGATTTACCAACCCATTTCATCAACATCACTTTTCGCCAGTTATGCCAACTCTTTCACTTTAAATTCCGGAATTGATATCAACAGCAATCCACTGCCACCTTCATTCATCGATCAATATGAGATCGGGGTGAAGAACGAATTGTTGAAAGGCCTGCTTTCCGCGAATGTGACAGCTTATCAAATTGTCAATAGCAACTTTACGCAAGCCGTAATCATTCCAGTCGGCAATCCGAATAACATACCTGCCAACGCGCAAGAACTGGCGGGTGAAGTGACAAGCAAAGGAATTGAGATAGACGTAATGACGAAAGCGTATCGTGGTTTTTCGGTAATTGCCGGTTACAGTTATAATGAAACACGCTACACCCGAAGCAATATTTTTGTAGAAGGATCTTTGTTGCGCTACAACCCGCAGCATACCGCCAACATGAGTATCTTTTATCAACTTCCGGCACAATCGCGGTGGCGCAATTTTAATGCTGGTGTCACATTATTCTATACTGGCGATCGCGTAGCAGGTCGATCTACCAGGTTAACAATCCCCAATGATGCATTTCGATTAATGCCTATTCCCAATTTTATGCAAGTAGACGCCACAGTAGGTTATGTCCATCAAAAGGTATCTGTGCGGATGCGGATTTCAAATCTCTTTGATACGCTTAGCTACTATGTGCACGATGATAACAGCGTAAATCCAATCGCACCCCGAATGGCTTCAGTTACTTTTGGATTTAAATTGTAAAAAAAGCCGCTAAGCGAATCAAGGTAGATTTTGCTTAGCGGCTTTAGTTAATTAAAAGAGATACGATTTATCCCAAAAACTCTTTCACATCGGTATAAGGAAGATTGAAAGCATCCGATACTGCTTTGTAAACAATCTTGCCGTTGATCACATTCAATCCTTTTTTCAAATCCTGATTTTCGTTACATGCCTTTTTCCAACCTTGTGTAGCAAGTTTAATGGCATAAGGAAGAGTTGCGTTTGTCAATGCGAGGGTAGAGGTATAAGGAACAGCACCCGGCATGTTCGCAACGCAATAGTGAACCACATCGTCTATAATGTAAGTAGGATCTTCGTGCGTAGTGGGGCGGCATGTTTCGATACATCCTCCTTGATCTACGGCTACGTCAACCAACACCGTACCGGGACGCATGGTTTTTAGCATATCGCGTGTAATTAGTTTCGGAGCTTTTGCACCGGGAACTAATACACCACCAATGATCAAGTCGTGTGTTTTTACTAATTCTCTCAATACATAATCATTCGATACCATCGTGTGTACATTCTTTGGCATCACATCATCCAAATAGCGAAGGCGATTAATGTTTACATCGGTAATGATTACATCGGCACCCATTCCCGCTGCCATCTTTGCCGCGTTGGTTCCAACCACACCACCACCCAAAATCAAAACTTTGGCTGGCATTACACCGGGTACACCGCCCAATAAAATTCCACGACCTTTCAATGGTTTCTCTAAGTATTTTGCACCTTCTTGAATCGACATGCGTCCTGCAACTTCACTCATCGGCACAAGCAGTGGTAAGCTGCCATCCAATCGTTCTACGGTTTCGTAAGCTAAACACACAGCACCGGTTTTTACCATCGCATGGGCTAAGGGTTCGTAGGATGCAAAGTGAAAGTAGGTAAATACTAATTGATCTTTCTTAATCAAATTATACTCCTGTTCAATAGGCTCCTTTACTTTGATAATCATTTCAGCAATAGAAAATACTTCTTGAGCAGTAGCCAATATCTGCGCGCCTGCGCCTTTGTATTCCTCATCACTAAATCCGCTTCCTACTCCGGCTGAAGCTTGCACATAAACAGTATTTCCTCTGCGGGTTAACTCTTGCGCACCGGCTGGGGTAAGCGCTACACGGTTTTCGTTGTTTTTAATTTCTTTGGGAACTCCTATGATCATAAAAGTGGTATTAAAATGTTCTTTTTTAGTTTTTTCAAACGAGTGCGCAAATATAAAGGTATTTGCTGAATAAGGAGATGAAACCTCTATGCCCCTTTAAAGTTGTTCGCTTTCAACCTGATTTGTATCTTTTCGAATGGTTGAGACAAACGTATATGCATTTTATGGTTCTCTCCGGAGAGGGTTAGTCAACTATGAAAAATTTCAGCCTCACTTGCGGTATTTATTCAGCGAGTGGATCAAAGGATTTCAACTGTATTCACTGGGCGATTTTCCATTTGCATTTCGTACGCACAATCCTTCCGATTTGATTTTAGTCGAAGTTTTTGAAGTGACTGATTCGAACGTAAAAAAACAGATTGACAAACTGGAATTCAATTATGGTTACCATATTGAACAAGTTGTGATAGACGAACAGGCGGTAAATATTTATTTGTTTAAAGACAAAGCAAATTATCCATTGGTAGCCGGAGGAGATTGGGTGAAATTCTTTCGTGGTTAGTTGCATTGTCGCTATTTTATTTGGAGTTTTTTTTCTTCTTTGAACCCTGATAGCTTTTTCTCTACTTTTGAATAACAAACCGCACACGATTGAGCCAGACAAAAACAGACTTCCCGATGGTTTCAGCAAAAAAAGCAGCTGAGATTTTGGCCGACTATCGTTTGGCTTGCGAGAGCCGCGAAGCCAGCTTACTCGGCAGAAAAGAGGTATTCATGGGCAAAGCTAAGTTTGGCATCTTTGGCGATGGCAAAGAGATAGCTCAAATTGCCATGGCAAAAGTTTTTCGCAAAGGCGATCATCGTGCCGGTTATTACCGCGATCAAACGTTCATGCTCGCCATTGGCGAAATGACACTTCACCACTATTTCGCGCAATTATACGCGCATACCGATGTGGAAGCCGATCCTGCATCTGCTGGTCGTTTGATGAATGGTCACTTCGCTACACGAATGCTCGATGAAAGCGGCCAACTCAAAAAAATATCTGAACTCAAAAATAGTAGTGCAGATATTTCGCCCACAGCGGCACAAATGCCAAGATTGGTTGGTTTAGCGTATGCTTCCAAACTTTTTAGAGAAAACCAAGAATTGAACGAATTCAAGCAACTTAGCAATAAAGGCAACGAAATTGCATTCGGCACCATTGGTAATGCATCTACTTCAGAAGGGATGTTCTTTGAGGCAATCAACGCAGCCGGTGTTTTGCAAGTGCCCATGTTGATTTCTGTTTGGGATGATGAATATGGGATTTCTGTTCCAAAAGAATATCAGACTACGAAAGGAAGTATATCCAAAATTCTGGCAGGTTTCCAAAGAAACAAAGACGGGAAAGGCTACGAAATAATTACAGCCCGCGGTTGGAACTACGAAGAACTTTGCCGTGCGTATGAAAAGGCTGAGAAAATTTGTCGAGAGGAACATGTGCCGGTTTTAGTCCACGTGGTTGAAATGACACAACCGCAAGGTCACTCTACTTCCGGATCGCATGAACGCTACAAATCAAAAGAGCGATTGGCATGGGAGACAGATTTTGATTGCATTCGCAAAATGCGAGCATGGATTATCCAACAGAGCATTTCCTCTGCCGATGAATTAGATGAACTGGAAAAGGCGGCAAAGGCTACTGCCAAGAAAATAAAAGATCAATCGTGGAAGCGATTTAATGAAGGCATTCAACGCGATCAGCAAGAACTAGTTCTTCTTTTAGAACAGGCAGTTGCGCAATACAGTGAGTTGAAAAATATACTCGATGTATTGAATAAAACGATCAACCCTTTGCGCTACGATGCAATCAAAGCGGCTAAGGCTGTTTTGCGTTTTTTGATTGGCAAAGAGTGCATTGTGAAAGACCGATTAATTGAATGGGTGAAAAGAACAGCCGTTGAAAATGAAGATCGGTATAGCTCTCATCTGCACAGCCAATCTGAATGGTCGGCTTTAAACGTGGAGGCGATTGCGCCTATTTATTCAGACAATGCCATGTTGGTAGATGGCCGCGAGGTATTGCGGGCTTGTTTTGCTGAAGCGCTGCAACGCGATCCACGTGTGTTGGCATTTGGAGAAGATGTGGGGCGAATTGGAGATGTGAATCAAGGCTTTGCCGGATTGCAAGAGAAATTTGGTGAGTTGCGCGTTACTGACACCGGCATTCGTGAGTGTACCATTGTAGGGCAGGGAATTGGATTAGCATTGCGGGGACTTCGTCCAATTGCTGAAGTTCAGTATCTTGATTACCTGCTTTACGCGATTCAGATTTTAAGTGACGACTTAGCTTGTTTGCAATACCGCACCAAAGGCGGGCAGAAAGCTCCTTTAATTGTTCGTACACGTGGCCATCGTTTAGAGGGTGTTTGGCATGCGGGTTCGCCCATGGGAATGATTTTGCATAGCCTTCGAGGCATGTTTGTACTCGTTCCTCGTAACATGGTGCAAGCAGCCGGTTTTTACAATACACTTCTAAAGTCAGACGACCCGGCTCTGATTATTGAGTGTTTGAATGGTTACCGCCTCAAGGAAAAATTGCCGGATAACATTGGCGAGTTTACGGTGCCTTTGGGTGTTCCCGAAATTTTGAAAGAGGGTAATGACGTTACCATTGTCACCTACGGCTCTATGTGTCGTGTGGTAATGGAAGGCGTAGCTGAATTAGAAGAAAAAGGAATTTCGTGCGAAGTGATTGATGTTCAAACCTTGTTGCCATTCGATCGCCACCAAAGCATTGTAGAATCATTGAAGAAAACAAACCGCATTGTTTTTGCGGATGAAGATGTGCCCGGAGGCGCCACTGCATTTATGATGCAACAGGTGCTGGAAGTGCAAAAAGGGTATCAATATTTGGATAGTAAACCACTTACGATCACCGGTAAGGAACATCGTCCTGCCTATGGCTCAGACGGAGACTATTTTTCGAAGCCTAACCCAGAAGAAATCTTTGAGAAGATCTACGCCCTGATGCAGGAATCAAGTCCTGATCGTTTTCCTGAGTTCTCATAATCTAATTTAAGGAGCTATCTTTTTATAGAAGAAAGCTTGAAATCTTTGGAAAAGACTGTATTGCTTTTGTGTAATTCTCTGTCTATAATAGAAATTCTTAAACGCAGAGTTTTTATACTGAATAAGCCTTCGAAATCTGGGTCTTTTATCGAATAAATAATTTTTCCGTCAAGTGGTGATTTCTTGCCTAAATCTTTTGATAATATTGGAATAGCACCATTATAACCAGTTGTTTCACAATTTGGGTATATATAATAAGTAAAGGGATCAAATCGCGTAGTGTCTCTATTAGACTCCACAGTATAGAAGTCAACGAAAATATTACTTCGATATCTGTTGAATGCAGTGAATATTGTATCGATTACAACGCCATTTTTATCTCTTCGTAACTCCCAGTTTGTACAATTGTAGGGGGTTACAAAATCATATTTACTAAGGGGCTGCAAGTTTTCTGCCCCTGCTGGATTAATATCAATAAGCACAGAGGGGTTTCTTTTTTTGAATTGATAGTTTATTATTTTCATTGAAGGATCATTATTTTCAGACTTGGAATCAATTATCAAAAAGTTATCCTTAATGAAGTAATAGTATTGTTGGGCAAATTTTAAATTGTCAATGTCCGAATCACTCAAGCCTATATCGCCATCTCCATCCTTAAATTTGATGGCTACAACTATTGAGTCGTTACCATCAATTTTCTTGGATTTCCCATAATACAACTCATCATTCAAAATTTCAATTTGCGGCACAACCGGATAGGTGGGTGTATCAAAGCAAGCATTCAGGCCCGCCATCAGTAATACCGCACATAGCATGTTTCTGATCAACTTCATTTTCTAACTTTGTATAAATATCTATCTTTTGTTGCTCATCCAAAACTTCATTCACCAACTACCTCAAGTTAACGAAGCCAACTTTGATGATATTGCCTTGTCGCTTTTTCAGATACAGTCAGTTCACAACCCCATTTACAAGCAGTTTGTTGAATCCTTGGGGGTTCAGCCATCAAAGATAACCTCAATTGATCAAATCCCATTTTTACCTATAGAGTTTTTCAAAAATCACCGAGTTATCACCGGAGACTGGCAATCCACAACTGAATTTACCAGTAGTGGCACAACTGGCGCAACAACAAGCAAGCATGCCGTTTGGAACGTGGAGTTTTACCTGAAAAATGCCCAGGAAATTTTCGAGAGAGATTTTGGATCACTGGCGAACTATCATTTCTTCGCTTTGCTTCCTTCTTACCTTGAGCGCGAAGGTTCGTCATTGATTGCGATGATGAATCATTTTATCCGTGAAAGTAAATCCCCTTTTTCAGGCTTTTACCTCCATAATTACGAGGAACTAGTGACGCAATTGCAGGAAGCCAAGAATTCGGATCGCAAAGTCGTTTTATGGGGCGTTTCTTTTGCCTTATTAGATTTAGCCGAAAGGTTTGAATTGAATTTGAAAGATGCCATTGTAATTGAGACCGGAGGCATGAAAGGCAGGAGAAAAGAGATGATTCGCGAAGAATTACACGATTTGTTGACCACCCGATTTCATATCGATCAGATTGGCTCAGAATATGGCATGACCGAGCTTTTATCACAGGCCTACTCGCGCGGAAGGGGGATGTATCAGGCGCCACCTTGGATGCGAATCATCGTACGAGATGTGAACGATCCATTTAAAATTTTGGAAAAGGGCAGGACAGGGGGAATTAATGTAATTGATCTGGCCAATGCCCATTCCTGCGCTTTTCTTGAAACTCAGGATTTAGGAAAGTGGGTGCAAGACGGTTACTTTGAGGTACTTGGACGGATCGACAACAGTGATTTAAGGGGGTGCAATCTTCTTGTTGGTTGAGCATTTAAATCGCCAAACGGCATTTTAAATCTGTTTAAGTTTGTTTCGTATAAAAAGATTAATATTTTTGACAGTCCAAAGCCACTATTTTATGAAAAGAATTTTAGCATTTTTCGTTCTTGTTTCTTTTTTGACTGCATGCAGCCAATACACTTGCCCTACTTATAGCAAGAAAGACGTAAAGAAAGCTGTACCTCAAAACAGAATCTAAAGGTACTTTTTCACATCCGCTTCCATGATCATGGCATCGCTCATGATCACGAGCCTTTCTACAACATTGCGAAGCTCTCGTATGTTTCCTGTCCAGTTGTATTCTCCAAGTAAGTGAAGCGCGCCTGCTTCAATTTCTTTCTTTTTAGTCCCGGTTTCCTGAGCGATATCTTCTAAGAATTTATCAACGAGTAGAGGTATATCCGTAATTCTATCGTTTAATGAGGGCACTTTAATTACAATAACTGAAAGTCGGTGGTAGAGGTCTTCCCTGAACTTGTTATCGGCAATCTCTTTGCGCAAATCCTTATTCGTAGCTGCCAATACGCGCACATTCACAGTTACGTCCTTTTCTGCGCCCACACGTGTAATCTTATTTTCTTGAAGAGCCCGAAGCACTTTGGCCTGAGCCGAAAGTGTCATATCACCAATCTCATCTAAAAATAGAGTACCACCTTCGGCTTGCTCAAATTTTCCGATACGCTGCTTGATAGCCGAGGTAAATGCTCCCTTCTCATGGCCAAACAATTCGCTTTCGATAAGGTCAGTAGGTATGGCCGCGCAGTTCACTTCTACAAAGTCAAGCCTTGAACGATTGCTTTTCTCGTGAATCTGACGGGCAACCAATTCTTTGCCGGATCCATTGGGGCCGGTGATAAGCACGCGCGCATCGGTTGGGGCAACCTTTTCAATCATCATTTTGATTTCCTCAAGCGCAGGCGATTCGCCAATCATTTCGTAGCGGGCAGAAACTTTCTTCTTCAGTAGTTTGGTTTCTTTTACCAAGTTGGTTTTGTCGAGGGCATTGCGAACCGTAATCAGAAGCCTGTTTAAATCAGGCGGTTTTTGCAGAAAGTCGTATGCACCCATTTTGGTGGCATCTACGGCCAATTCTGTCGTGCCATGGGCGGAAATCATCACAAACGTGGTGGCAATCCCTTTTTCTTTAGCCTTTTGCAATACCTCCATGCCATCCATTTTGGGCATTTTTATATCACAAAGAGCCAAATCAAAATGCTCACTCTCCAGTTTGGCCAATCCTTCGGCACCATCTTTTGCTTCCTCTATTTGAAGACCTAATTCTTTTTGATCTTTTAAGATATCTTTCAACACCGCACGTATGCTGGCTTCGTCTTCAATTATTAATACTTTGGGCATATCTAGTTTTGAATGGTCAAGTGAACATTTACTACAATAAAAAAATGATGCAAGCCTGTAAGCCGGGTTTTGTCAGGTTATTTTCATAACCCGTCTTATCATTTATCTGTTCACGGTTTCGCAACCGGAATCCATCAGCCTACCCAATCATACCAGTTTGCACTATCAGCGAGCGACTAACCACTTGCGTGAGTATGACCTATTTGGCCTTTCAACCCGTAAGGTTTGCCATGCGCACGCCCATCGCTGGGGTGCCGGTGGGCTCTTACTCCACCTTTTCACTATCACCGCCCGAAGCCGCAGCAGCGGGTGGCTACCTATTTTCTGTGGCACTGTCTGTTGCCACGCCTAGGCGCGGCACCTTCCCGTTAGGAAGTACGGCACTCTTTGTTGCCCGGACTTTCCTCCTCTGCACAAGGCAGAAGCGATAAGACGGCTTGCATCATTGCAAAGGTAAGAGGGAATTTAGATTATCGGACATTCAAACCGTGAAGAACCTTTTTGGGGAGTTTCGATTTTATTAAGTGGTAGGAATGATGAATACGGGTATTCCATTCTTTATTTCTGAATACAGAAATATTTTCAACCAATATCCAATGATATCTTGCTGCGTAGGGAGCTGGGACGATTCCATTTCGACAACACAATTCATTGAATTGGTCTTCGCTAACCTTAATTGAAATTTTAATAGGGTCTGATAATACGACAACACAAAACATCTTGCCGCCAATCGAATAGCAAAGGTCATTTCCCCATTTGATGTCTTCTGTAACCGAAGGCAACTGAAGGCAAATTTCACGGAAATCATCGAGTGACATGTAAATTAGTGCACATCCGTGCCGGTCAGCTTCATTTCATATTGATCGGCCAGATTTGCTACCTCCTGTAGCATTTCTTTAATCGTGTTCTCTGACAAATTATCAAGAGAAGCAACGGCTTCAATTTGAAGGTAGTTTTGATTGATTACAAATCGGCAGTAGTTAAAGAAGGCGGTTTGTTCTAACAGCATTTTATAATCAATACTACTATTGGGGGCGCACACTTTTGAGTTGAGTGTCAGCAACTCACGGTTGTACAGTTCATTTTTTTTGATCGTTCCCAATACGGTCTGAAAGCGGCCGCCTGAAACGGGAATGATAATAATGGATTGGCTTTGGTCGTACTGCGTAAACTGGCCACCGATTTGGTCGGCATACGTTTTCATAATTCCGGATAAATCCATGATGCAATAAATTATTTTCTAATATACCATTCCTTTGCCTAACAACAAATTAGTTCTTGTCAACCGGCTCAGCCTTCGATTCCTTCGCTTTTTCCTTCTCTTTTTCTTCTTGTTCTTTTTCCGCCTGCTCTTTCTCAGCTTGCTCGGCCATTTCTCTTCGTCTGCGCTCGCGGGCAGAGGTGAGTAATTCTCTCCAGCTATTAAAATTTTGCGTGTGCATTAAACTAAGCCCGGCTGTAATGGTTGCTTGTGTTCCGATAGAGTTAGTGAGTTGATTAATGTTGGTGCGGTTAAACATTTTCACTTTGAATTTACCATCTGCGGTAAGCAAATAGTCCACCGTCCAATCGCCCAACATATTCGTGACATCGGCACGCGCATACTGATTGTTCAAGGCACCATCGCGTGTTACGCGTAAGCGGCCTCCTAAAAACGAATACGATAAACGCAATTGAAATGTATTGAATGCTTCTTGATCAAAGTTGCCCAAATCAAAATCGATTTCGAGATTTTGATCTACTTGCGTTAGCCAATAACTCAGTTGGTTGGAAAGCAATTCGCTCACGCTGCTTGAAAGCGCGCCACCAGTAGAAAATGCATCGGGCGATGAAAACCTTCGCAAGATAATTAGACTAAAAACCTGCTTTTGTAATTCTTGCTCATCAAGTTTTGCTTTGAATGCTTTGAAATCGCTTAGCAATGCAACGGACTTGCCTCCATCTACAGGCACTACGTTCGGTAAGTCGGTTGCGATAATATCAAAATTAATTTGTGGCGATAGCATGGCGCCATCCAACTTGAGTAAAACCTCCACTGGATATTTTCTACGCATTTGTGTGGTGGTGGCCAAGGTTTGATCGGAGATGACCGGAGCGAATGAAGTGATTTGCTTGTAGCTGGCGACCAATGCCAACTGCCCAGTATATGGATCGCCATACCAACTGATGCGGCTGCCTTTGTTGATGCTAAATTCTTTGTTGATTACATCATACAAAGTGAAATTGTAAAAGCCACGTTCGAACTCAAATGCACCGAACATTGAAAACTCTCCCTTGGTATCTAATTGAAGACGAATATCCCCGTTTCCATTTCCACGAATGATATCTCCGGATTTAATATCAAAAATGATTTCGCAATACGCGTCCGGAGTAATGTCAAGATTCAAATCGAGTGTAATACCTGTTGGCTCGGCTTTGGGCTTAATTTTGGAAGCAATTTTTTTGAGTTGAGCGGAGTCGCTCAGATTGACGAACGAGATAAAATCTTTCTTCTCTACATTTTCAGTGCCGCCCATCGGAATAAAAACACGCGTATTCTTTTCCGACTTGGCAGTGGCTGAGATTTTCATGTTTTCGAGTGGACCAAACATGTTTAAAATGCCAGTGCCATATGCCTGGCCATAGAAGGACGAATTATCTTTAGCCGTTGTATTGAGTAATTGAAAATTTTTAAAGTCGGCTTCGAGGTTGATTCTGAACAAAGAATAATTTTTGTGCGTGAGGTAACCTGAAAGTCTTCCCTTATTGTTAAAAACATCCGTAAGGGTGATGTCATCAAAAATTACTTTATTGGACGTCATGCCGAGTGTGCCATTGAAGAGATAAACAGTTTTTAAATAGTCTACCATCATTTGACCATTTTCGATGACACCCGTTCCATTGACCAAAGGCTTATTAAAACTTCCGGTGATTTTGTATTTGCCGGATAAGGTGCCATCAATTTTGGAGAATATGCCTCGCAAGAATGGTTCAATTGTTTTGAGATTTGTTTTTTCCAGGGTCGCATTTAGTTGAAGAGGTTCCGGTTGATTAGGGTCAAATACGCCTAAAACAGAAACAGTGCGCTTACCCAATCTGTCGATGGTGAAATCGATATCAAACTGTTTTGTGTCGCGATTCCAAATATTGGTTCCGTTTAAATCGCCAATTAAGAAATTATTTACCGTGAAGGTGCCTACAGAGAAGTTGTTCTGAAAATAAGGGCTGTGGTACAAATCGCGGGCAATAATTTCTCCATTCATGATGCCGCTAAATTTTTCAGCGCTAATAGTGTTTAAAATGTCGAGATTAAAATTTTTGATTTGGAGCGTTACTGTGGGTTCACTTTTTTGCGACACTTCTCCATTGACGGAAATGGATTCGGTGTCGTTGATTAATTCCAGATGGTGAATGCTCCACTCCGAGCCGTTGTTCAACAAATAGTTCTGAGGATTGACGCGCCATTCTTTATCTAGTGCGCGCAATCGAGTGGGTAAGATTTTTATTTTGGTGCTATCGCGCAAAAAGTCAATTTCAGATTGAAGTCGTAATATATTGGTGGTACCAACTTGATCGACATCTAGTGTAAAGTTTGCATGCCCCTTATCCCAGATGAGTTCAGCAAATAAATCTTTTGATTGAAAAGAACTGGATAATACTTGCTTTTGCGAATTGATCGTAAGCATCGTAAGTACATTCACACTATCTCTTATTTTTGAACCAGAAAGTTCAATATCATTACCAACAAAATGTTTGCCTTCAACAGTAACTGAGTCGATCGTGGTAAATGCTTGTAATATGGAGGTAACACCATTTGTAAACTTGCCTTTGATTTGAGTGCCCTTAGAAATCTGCACACCTACATTGGCAAGATCAAAAATAGGGTTGATGTTATTTAGTTTGATATGGAAGTTAGCATCATAAACCTGTACGCTTTTATCTTTCTTGGCATAATAGCTTTGAATGTCATTCTTATTATTTTTTACATTCAGCATGAATTCTTTGAAAAGTTTGGAGAAGTCATTGAATAGACTTGAGTAGTAATAACTTCCATTCAATTCAACATCGGCCAACGAACTGCGCACCTGTAATTGACGCTGATTATTATGATGTTGGGAATTGATATGAAGTGAATCAAGTGATAATTCTTTGTCACGATACTGAACAAATGTTTTGCGAAAAACGGCATCGCCAAACAGGCTGTCAATTTGCAATCCTTTCGTGTCGATATTTAAATAGGTAGAGATGAAGAGATGATCTTTTAGTAATCCTATCCGATGGAAATTGGCCGTATCCAACTTCGCTTTTAGTTTTACCAAATTTATGCCTTTGCGCAAATCTACTGAACCAACAACATTGAATTGCAGATTAGGATCGTCAATTACTAATTCGCCATTAAATAATTGACTGGCAAACCGAGCATTGGTAGAGATGTTCGTGTAATTGTATTTCCGAATTCCAAGTGATTCAATATTTCCGCGCAATAAGAAGTCGGCAGATTTTTCAGTTAGGCCGGTGCCTTTGATTTGTCCGTTCAGGGTAACTTTTTGAAAGTTGGTCGTGTCTTTGAAATACTTTCCAAGATCAAAATTGGTAAGAGCCAGATTACCGCTATAAGTTGACTTCTCAATTGCTTCCTGATTAATTTTTAAGTTGATATCCGATTGTACCCGACCTAGGCTTCCGATAAAATCGCCATCTGCCACAAAGTCGGTTACATAACCGGTAAAAGTTCCAGTCAGATTAAATCGATCCAGTGGTTTGAGCAGATTGTAATAATTATCCGGCAATAGAAATGCGAGATCGCGTATATCTACATTGCCTTTCTTTACATCTAGTTTAATAAATGTGTCTTTGATTGTTGGCAATCCATCCATTTGCAATGAGCCCTCAATATTGGTTTTACCCAATTGAGCGTTCATTTTACGATACATGAAACGTGATATTTTGCCGCTAAATTCCCCGGCTATGTACAAAGGTTCCGGCAAGGGAGATTTTCCGTTGGTGAAAAGAGCTAGGTCTTGAGGATCGATGTGGGTGTCTTTTAATTTTGCTTTGATATTGACCTTGTCGTTGAACTCGCTTAAGTCAGCCTGACTTTTGTAACTAAGAATAACTGTGTCGGTAACATGGCTGTGAGCTGTGGTAAGGTTTAGCCCAAGAAATTCCATGGAGGTTTGCGATATCAGAAAATACGTTCGAAGATCAACGATCTCTAAACCGCTGCGTTGATCTTTGGCTTGCAAGGAGTTTAACCGAAAATCAATCGTATCACCAATGACCCGAAATGCTTCGAGGTCGGCTTCTACATTTACTTTGAAATGGTGATAATCGAAACCATTTCTAATAGAATCGCTTTCAGTTTCGTTCAGGCTGAATTTTGAATTTTCCAAGTCGATTTCTCCAATGTGAATTTTTGGAGGATTTCCACCCCCACCGGAAGATTTGCCGCTCAAGCGATGAATGAAAACATCAATATTTAAGTTTTTTAATGTAGGTGTTTCATCAATAGTTTTTAGATGAACCTCAGCTCCTTTCAAGTCGACACCATCAACATTGATGTCGTTATTTTCTAGTAGACTGCGCAGCCGAAAGTTGACGCTCATCTTATTGATGGCAATCATGGTGTCCTGCTCTGGGTCTACAATCGATAGCCCTTCCAACTCAAGTCGATCATACCATCTTAGGTAGAATTTGTCAAAACGAATGGTAAATCCGGAGACTTCGGAGAACTGCCTTGTATATCGCCCAATCAGCATTTTTTGTATTGCTGGCAGTTGCAATAAAAAGAAGGAGACAACGAAAAAGGTCAATGTGAGGTATGCTCCATTAAGAACAAACTTCTTGAGCCATGCAAACACGCGGATTTTAATAACTTGCAGGTTCATTCTCAATACATGTCGCCTATTTTACTTGCCATTGAGTCTTCTTGCGATGAAACTTCGGCCTCCATTATACAACATGGCAAGGTACTTAATAATGTTATAGCCTCACAGAGCATTCATCAGAAATACGGTGGGGTAGTGCCGGAGCTTGCTTCGCGGGCTCATCAGCAAAATATCCTCCATGTAGTTAACGAGTGTCTTAGCAGTTCAGGTATAACCGTTAGCCAATTAAACGCCATCGCTTTTACCCGAGGCCCGGGGTTGATGGGTTCGCTTTTGGTAGGTGTATCATTTGCAAAGGGCATGGCCTGGTCGCTCGGATTGCCATTGATTGAAGTGAACCACATGGAAGCACATGTGCTGGCACATTTCATCGATGAGCCTAAACCTGTTTTTCCATTTTTATGTTTGACGGTAAGTGGTGGGCATACGCAAATCGTTTTAGTGGAGGATCATTTGAGAATGAAGGTGATAGGCGAGACGCAAGACGATGCAGTGGGTGAGGCATTTGATAAAGCTGCGAAGATGATGGGACTTCCTTATCCGGGTGGACCATTGATAGATCAATATGCAAAGAAGGGCAATCCGAATGCGTATAAATTTTCAGAGACATCCATGCCGGGGCTGGATTTCTCTTTTAGTGGGATAAAAACTTCGCTACTTTATTTTTTACGGGATCAAAAGAAGGTTGATCCGATGTTTGTTGAAAAAAGCAGAGAGGATATATGTGCGAGTTTGCAACGTAGCTTGGTGGATATGCTTTTACAAAAAGTAAAAAAGGCAACAAAAGAAACGGGAATCCGTCAGGTGGCGATTGCAGGAGGTGTATCAGCAAATAGTGGACTGCGCTCTGGTTTTAAAAAGATGGCAGACGAATCAGGATGGACTATTTTTATTCCGGAGTTTCAATATTGTACAGATAATGCTGCTATGATTGCCATGGCTGCCCATTATAAATATTTGAAAAGCGAATTTAGTACATTAGATGTAGCGCCTGTTGCTTATATGGCAATTGGAGATTAATCGCTAAACCTTCGCTAAACCTCCGAGGTTTATTAATCCGCGAATCGGAAACCTCGGAGGTTTAGTTGAGAAAGGTTTGAAGTAAAAATGAGTTTAATGTTTAAACCGGGTGATCAAACCTCCGAGGTTTATTTGAAAAAGGTTTGAAGTAAAAATGAGTTTAATATTTAAACGGGGTGATCAAATCTCCGAGGTTTATTAATCTGCGGATCGGAAACCTCGGAGGTTTAGCTTAAAAAGATTGAAGTAAAAATGAAGTTGATATTTAAACCGGGTGATCAGAAAAAATATACCAAAGTGGTGCAACCCGATGACGTAGCTGCGTTTCATGGCGAGGTATTGCACGCAGTGTATTCTACTTTTTCGTTGGCGCGTGATTTTGAGTGGTCATCGCGGTTATTTTTTATTGAAATGAAAGAGGATGACGAGGAGGGAGTTGGTACTTTTCTCAGCATTGACCATAAAAGCCCAGCATTTGTAGGCGAGGAGGTGACAATCACAGCGACAGTGGTAAAATTAGAACGAAATGAGCTTACTTGCGCTATTGAAGCAAAAGCAGGTCCACGCACTATTGCTACCGGCACTACCGGACAAAAAATGTTGAAGAAAGAGAAATTGAATCAGTTGTTTACCCAACCGAAATGAAAGGACGATTTACGAACGATATTAACATTAAAAACAAGCAGGCTACTTTTCAATACGAACTGCTCGAAAAATTTGTGGCCGGCATCGCATTGATGGGCACGGAAATCAAATCCATTCGCGAAGGCAAAGTAAATTTGCAAGACGGGTTTTGTTATTTTCATTCCGGGCAAGTATTTGCAAAGGGAATCAATATAACACCGTATTCGCAGGGCACGCATTACAACCATGAAGCCGCACGCGAACGAAAATTGCTATTGAAGAAATCAGAGATCACGCGACTAGAATCAAAGGTGGAGGAAAAAGGGTTAACACTTATTCCCATACGACTATTTATTAATGAACGCGGATTTGCTAAATTGGAAATTGCTTTGGCTCGTGGAAAGAAAATTCATGATAAGCGCAACAGCATTAAAGAGCGCGATGTGAAACGTGAATTGAGCAGAGTGAAAATTAGATAGCATGGAAGGAACATTTGGCGTTTGCAGATTATCGGTTGTTAGTGTTCGGAAAGATCCGCAAAATCTTTCTTTGCAGGTATCTCAATTGTTGTTTGGCGATCATTATGAGGTAACGGGCGTCAGTTCCGATAAAAATTGGATTCACATTCGGATTTATTTCGATCAGGTAGAGGGATGGATTCCGCTTCAGCAGCATCATGCAATAGCCCCTGAGTATTTTGATCAGATCAACTCGGCTGACTTTAAAATTACCACCGATGTGTGTTCAACCATTCTCTATAAAAAAACTCCACTTTCCATTTTGATGGGAAGTATCGTGCCCATCTCACAATCGGAGTTGTTTAAAATGGAGGAGCAATTTGCTTTCAATGGTGAATCGAAAAGTTTAGGACAAAAACGTGAGTTTGAGTTTCTGAAATTAACTGCACTCAAGTATTTAAACGCCCCGGAAATGGAAGGGGGCAAAACGCCATTTGGCATTGACGGATTTGGGCTTGTACAAATGGTGCATCGCATTTGTGGATATTCATTAGGACACTCGCTCGAAAATCTGCACCGACAGGGTAGAAAGGTAGAAACAGAATCTGCCAAACCGGGTGACCTTGTGTTTTTATCACCTTCCGATCAGGTATCAAAAACCGTTGGATTGCTGATGCAGGAAAATAAAATTTTACACGTGGATGGACGCGTGCGCCTGGATTCCTGTGCAAACGGAAATCTAGTGGATGCAGAAACGAAATACGAATCGCACCGAATAGAGTCTTTCAGACGCTACTTGAATGAATAGAAGCGCTTCTCTTCATACGATTCGGTTTCTTGTTTAAAGCGAGTGACTTCCTTTAAATAATTTCGACTCGCAATTGCCCTTTGCAATAACCACTATTTGGTTTTATCTTTTACCCTTGATTAGCACAATTCAAAAGTCGATCGCTCGATTTTAAAACAATTGAATCATGAATAGCCGGGTTCTTGTATTAAACCAAGACTATAGCCCGCTGATGGTTTGTTCAGTGGAAAGGGCTTTTATTCTGGTTTATTTAAACAAAAGTGAGATGGTGCGGCCAGCCAATGGCTATCGCCTCAACACGATTACGCGAAGTTTCCCCATGCCTTCCGTTATTCGGTTGAATCGCTATGTCAATGCGCCCTACAAGGGAGTTAACCTTACCCGACAGAATATCTTCAAACGCGACAATAATGAATGTCAGTATTGTGGCACTAGAAGGGATTTAACACTTGACCACGTGATCCCTAGTTCGAAGGGAGGACCTCATAGCTGGACGAATCTGGTGACAGCCTGTAAAAAGTGTAACGCTAAAAAAGGCGATAACACACCGGAAGAAGCTAATATGCCTTTAAAGCGTAAGCCTTACAAGCCCAGCTATGCGCTATTCTTGCGCGATGTTACCGGTTTCAGTCACAATGAGTGGGACGAGTTTTTGGAAGCGAAAGCTTCTGCTTAAAATTTTAAAGTAAATGTCGTCTTCACATCCAACTCAGAAACCACACTGAGGGAACCATTATGCATTTGCATAATTTGGCGTGATAGCGCCAAGCCAATTCCTGATCCTGTCTTTTTTGTGGTAAAGAATGGAACGAATATCCGGTTGATTGCTTCGGGAATAATTCCGGGGCCGTTGTCAGTGACTTCAATGGTGATGGATTGCCCGTTGTATTTTCCAATCAATTCGATTTTTGGATTTTCGGTTTGATACAAAGCTTCCATGGCATTTTTTATCAGGTTGATCAACACCTGCCCAATCATTTCTTCATCCACTTCGAGCGTGAGATAGTCCGAGTCGCAGATTATTTTAAAGTCAATGGTCGTCTTTTTAATTTCGGTGCGCATCAGATTGGCCGCATGTTCAAGCAAATCTTTCAGCTTGACAGTTTTGAGTTTCGGCTGTGGAAGTGAAGTGTATTCGCGGTAAGCGTCAATAAACTGGATCAAACCTTTACTTCTGTTTTCAATCGTAGCCAAACCTTCCCGTAAGTCTTCGGCTCCTTCCGATTTCAGTTCATAATTAATTTCTTTCTTCACCATGTCCTGATCTAAGATTTCGCGAAGCGTAGAAGTAAGCGAAGAGATAGGTGTGATCGAATTCATAATTTCGTGCCGTAGCACGCGTGTCAGGTTTTGCCACGCTTCCAATTCTTGTTTCTGTAATTCTGTTTGGATATTCTGTAGCGTTACCACTTTCACCGTGTTTCCGCGAATACGTAACTCTGTTGCCTGAATGGTCAGTAAAAACTCATTGCCCACCTTGTATAAAGCACTTTTGCCGGGTTCTGCTTGCTTGAGCGATTCATACAATTTGGGATTTTGATCTGCTAATTCATTAATGTTTTTCAAGTTGGTATTCCCAATGTATTTTTTGGCGTTGGCATTCATCAATTGTACTTCGCCTTCTCCATCAAATGAAATGATACCGGTGCGCACTTGTTGCACAATAGTGTTCAGGTATTGCCAACTCTCTTCTTTTTCGGAGCGTGCTTTGCGAAAAGCTTCCATTACTTCGTTGAAAGCAGTATTTAATTCACGAAAGCTGGTGCCTAGTTTATTATCATTCGCAAAGCCGGAAATAAAGTCCGAGTATTTGACTGACTCGAGAAAGCGTGTGAGCTTGCGGTTGGTTTGTGAGGTGAAGCGATAAAGCTCGATCAGTTGGAATAAGATGATCAACACCGTGAGCCCGGCAGCAAAAATCATATTCGGCCGCGAAAACATGTACATCACCAGCCCTACCGACAGTGCCAGCAACACCACCCGAAAAGCTACCCGAAAACGAAAATCATTGAAGGCCATTTATTAATTTGAAAATTTGAAAATGAATTAATTTGAAAATACAGTATAAGTGTGTTGGCGGGTTTAAACAAGATTAGCTACTTAGGGTTTTAGTCTAAAATTTAAATAGTTTTTAAAGGCAGATAATTTTCAAATTTCCAAATTGATTAATCTTCAAATTATTATAGTCCATGCTTCTCCAATCTTCTATACAAAGATGATCGGGTGAGGCCGAGTTCGGAGGCGGCTTGAGTAATATTGCCATTGTATTTTTTCAATACTTTGCGAATCAGCAGTTTTTCCACTTCATCCAAGTTGTATTGATCCAAACTTACCGACTGGTCCGTTTCTTTCGGAGCGGAGGCGGTGAAATTAAAATCTTCCGGTTGTAACACGGTGGAGTTGCTTAAAATGATGGCACGCTCTAAAGAGTGTTGTAATTCGCGAATGTTGCCTGGCCACGGATGTTTATTCATGCGGGTCATGGCGGCATCGCTGATTTTGTTCACATTCTTTCCGTATTTAGCAGAATAGTGTTTTAAAAAGTGATTAGCCAACAATGGAATATCCTCCAGACGATCGCGCAAAGAAGGAATTTGAATTTCGATGGTGTTGATGCGATATAGCAAATCCTGACGGAAACGATTTTCTTTCACCATATCATACAATGGCATATTCGTAGCGCAAATCAACCGGATGTCGATGTTGGTATCTTTGTTAGATCCCACGCGACTCACTTTTCGGTTTTGAAGTACCGTCAGCAACTTTGCTTGCAAAGGCATTGATAGGTTTCCAATTTCATCAAGAAAGAGTGTGCCGTTGTTTGCTAATTCAAATCTTCCGGCTCGGTCTTCTTTCGCGTCTGTGAAGGATCCTTTTTTGTGCCCGAATAATTCACTTTCAAAAAGTGTTTCCGTGATGGAGCCCAAGTCTACGCTGGCAAATGTTTCTGCTTTTCTATTTGAATTGCGATGAATGGCACGTGCGATTAATTCTTTGCCGGTTCCATTTTCACCTAAAATCAACACATTCGCATCTGTCAGTGCCACTCGCTCGATGGTTTGAAATATGCGCTGCATACTTTGGCTTTGACCAATGATGTCGCTGAATTTTTCGTTGATCGCCTGATTGATCTCCTGATTTTTAATTTTTAATGTCTCTATCTGATCGCGCGATTCGCGCAAGCGCATAGAGGAATAAAGCGTAGCCAGCAATTTTTCATTCTCCCAGGGCTTTAATACAAAATCGGTTGCCCCGGCCTTAATAGCACGCACGGCCATTTGCACATCGCCATAAGCGGTGATCAGCACCACCACAGCGGAAGGATCGATGCTTAGAATTTTTTCCAACCAATAATAGCCTTCGCTACCACTGCTCACATCTTTCGTGAAGTTCATGTCGAGCAATATCACATCGTAGTCTTCCTGATTCATCAGCCCAGGTAGGGCTTCAGGGTTTTTCTCTATATCTACCTGAGCAAAGTGCCTTTTCAGATACATCTTGGCCGCCTTTAGTAGATCTTCGTTGTCGTCTACAATTAAAATTTTTCCGTGCTTCGATTCTGACATACCATTAATTTGAAAATACGATCAATTAGTTTCCTTTGAGATTCGATACTGACTCTTCACTCAGAATTTATTACTCATTCAAGCAACAATATTGATACCGAAAGGCGAATACCTCTTAAAAACCCTGATTTAGCAAATTGAGCTGTTCAAAGGTATTAATAATCGTCCGCAATCGAACAATCAAGTTCAGATATGAACGGAAAAAATGCTCAAATAGCTTGAAATTGGCCGAGTTACCCCGTTACCAATCGTTGGCACGTTTGTTGGCAATGGGTATGTGAACTTAGAACTACCATCAATGGATAAACAGATAAAAAAGAAATTTTGGACACTGAAGCGAATAGCAATGTATGGCGGGGGTGCAGCATTGGTCATTTTTATTGCCTACCAACTGATTTTTGCCGACAGACGCTCTAAATTGGTCATTGAAAAAGAGAAGATTACTATTTCGGAAGTGAAACGTGGTGAGTTCAAAGAGTTCATACCACAAACTGGCACGGTGGAGCCGGCACGAACTGTTTTCTTGGATGCCATTGAAGGTGGAAACATTAAACGAATTGTGCGCGAGAGCGGGGCAGTTTTGAAAAAGGGCGATGTGATTTTGGAACTTACCAATCTTAACCGTGAACTGTCTGTTCTACAGCAGGAGGCTTCTTTCAATGAAAGTATTAACCGGGCTCGTGAAACAAAGTTGAATATCATGCGAAACGATTTGGAACAGCGCCAAACGTTGGCATTGATTGATAATCAACTTCAAATCTTGGAACCGCAGTATCGCAGACAAAAGCAATTGTTTGAAAAGAAATTGATCTCGCGTCAGGATTTTGAAAAGACCGAGGCTGATTATAAATACAATGTGGAACGCAAACGCATTACCTACGAAGTGTATCGCAATGACTCTATCGACCGCATCCGTCAATTGAAAGCCGTTTCTAAATCAGAACAACAAATGACGTTGAGCTTAGATGGCGTAAGTAAAATTTTAGATAACCTGCTGATTCGATCTCCTATTGACGGACAACTATCAACCCCACATTGGGAGATTGGCCAGGCGGTGAGTACAGCTCAGCGATTAGGCCAAGTAGACATCATCGGAAGTTTCAAAGTACGTGTGCCCATTGATGAATTGTATCTACCTAAAATTTCGGTAGGACTTCCTTCCACAACTGACTTTGCCGGTAAGACGTATCGTTTGGTTATTACTTATATTTATCCAACGATCCAAAATGGTCGGTTTGAAGTAGATATGAATTTTGATGGTGAAACACCGCAAGGAATCCGAAGAGGACAATCGCTACGGATGCGCATTGAGTTAGGGCAAGCATCAGAGCAATTGCTTTTGCCGGTGGGAGGATTTTATAAAGATACCGGAGGCAATTGGGTGTTTGTGCTGGACAGCGATGACAAAGCAGTGAAGCGCGATATTAAGCTGGGAAGAAAGAATTCAGAGAACTTTGAGGTGCTGGAAGGCTTGAAACCAGGCGACCGAGTGATCACTTCTTCGTATGAAAACTTTGGTAACAACGAAGTCTTAATTTTGAAATAGTGCAACTTATTGATAAAATCTGCGTCTAACTTGCAACCAAACATAAAAATTGAAGTACTTAGTACAACTAATTGATTAACCAAAACATCCAACCAATAAATCATTTACTCATGATCAAATTAAAGAACCTCGAAAAAGTTTACACGACAGAAGAAGTGGAAACTACTGCATTGAATAATATCAATATGGAAATTAAAGATGGCGAGTTCGTTGCCATCATGGGCCCATCCGGTTGCGGAAAATCAACCTTGTTGAATATTTTAGGATTGTTGGATAACCCATCCGGAGGTGAGTATTATTTCGGAGAACATGAAGTGGCTAAATACTCTGAGCGCCAGCGCGCGCAATTGCGCAAAGGTTCTATCGGCTTTGTATTCCAAAGCTTTAATTTGATTGACGAATTGACGGTGTTTGAAAACGTAGAGCTTCCTTTGCTTTACATGAAAGTGCCTTCAGACGAAAGAAAGAAGCGTGTAGAAGAAGTGCTGGAGCGCATGAATATCATGCACCGCAGAAATCACTTCCCGCAGCAACTTTCCGGTGGACAGCAACAGCGTGTGGCCATTTCTCGTGCTATCGTAGCGAAACCAAAAGTAATTTTGGCCGATGAACCTACCGGTAACTTGGATTCAGCAAATGGTGAAGAAGTAATGAAGTTGCTTTCGCAATTAAATGAAGAAGGCACAACCATTTTGATGGTGACACACTCACCGTATGATGCAAACTACGCACACCGTATTATTAACCTGTTTGACGGAAAAGTGGTGACTGAAAATATCAAGGAGCAATTCCATATATAATTCATAGGTTTAGGTTAAGTAACAAAACCCATCTCACCTCGAGATGGGTTTTTGTTTTTTGGGCATAGGGGTACTGGGCACTTCGGTTGTCTTTATTATGCGTGACATGTATGAACACCGGACTGTTCAAAATTGTACATGAAATTAGAAATGCTTGAATTAAACAACGCATTTTACGGTATGGCACCCCTTTTATGGCGAACAAATTTATTGGCATATTTCTTGGCTAGATGCAACCTGTATATGGATAAATCGGTCTTAGTAAAGTTAAACTCACCCACATGATTAAAAACTTTCTGTTAATCACCATTCGGAGCATGATGAAGAATAAGCTGTATATCTTCATTAATATTTTCGGAATGGCGATTTCAATTGCGTGTTGCATCATAGGTTTCTTTAATTATGATCACAATGCAGGATTTGATCAAATGCATAAAAATGCCGCTACGATCTACCGCGTTGGGTCAGTAAGAGAATTTCAAAATACCTTAACCGAATTTGGACATGCGCCAATTGCCTTGGGTTTAGCAATCAAACAAAATATTCCTGATGTAAATGAGGTCGTTCGCTTTTCGCCCAGCGGAGGAAATTTCAGAGTTAAGACAGAACTGTTTAACAGCAACCTAACCTATGTCGATCCGGCATTTTTCAATTTGTTTACATTTGAATTTATAGAAGGAAGTGGGTCGCTGCAGAATCGAAATGAGATCTGTATCAGCGATGAATTGGCGATTAAGTACTTCGGCAAGGAGCAGGCACTAGGCAAGCCTTTGACACAGTTATTGGATAGTGGCAAGACGAAGGAATACATCATTTCAGGAGTATTTAAAAAGCAGCCTAGTAATTCAAGTTTTTTTGGACAAGCCTATTCACATTACGATAATGCTTTTGAGTTTGCGGAGAAGGATTTTACAGAGAATAGCTGGAAGTATCGAAACAATTTGTTTGTTCAGATTAAAGATGAAAGCCGCGTGTCAAGCATACAAGAACAGCTAAAGCAATATGTTTCAAACAATAATAAGATTCGTGAAGACTTTATCATTAAGTATTTTCTAGTAGAACCATTTGTAGGAATGGCGGTGCGTGATAGCTATGCCGATAAAAATGGAACTTGGACAAGAGATGGTTCTCCTTTGGCCGCAGTGATTGGTATTGGTTTGATGGGTTTATTCGTACTGTTAATCGCCATCTTCAATCTTACGAATACAGCTATTGCAATATCCTCACGCAGACTAAAAGAAATTGGCATTCGCAAAGTGATGGGCAGCATGCGCAAAGATTTGATTGCACAGTTTATAGGCGAGACTACGATGATTTGTTTTGTCGCCTTAGTATTAGGTGTGTTCATCGCAGAAGCATTTTTACTCCCTGCATTCAATAAACTCTGGCCCGATTTTAATATGGCTACGGATTATTTCGGTCGCCCCAATTTTATGATATTCATGGTAGTTACACTTGTTTTCACCAGCTTATTAGCCGGAAGCTACCCGGCATTTTACATCAGTAAGTTTGAACCTGCCAGTATCTTGAAGGGCTCTCTCAAATTTGGTGGTACCAATTTATTTACACGCGTTTTACTTTGTCTGCAATTTGCTATTTCTCTGGCGGGCATTGTATGCAGTTTTGCTTTTACTGATAACGCAACGTTTCAACGCAATTTTGATATGGGTTTTGACAGAAAGGGAGTCATCTTCACCAATGTGAATGGCCGCTCAGAATATGAAACCTATCGAAATGCACTAGCCGAAAATCCTGAAATTATTTCCATCATAGGAACTCAAACCCACTTGTACGCATCGGGGTTCAATGATCCGATCAAGCATGAAGACAAGGAAATAGAAGTAGATATTTTAGATGTAAGTGCGGATTATCTTAACGTATTGGACATTGAGGTAAAAGAAGGACGAAATTTTCAAGAGGAGTCTGAAACAGATCGGAAGGAGTCAGTAATCATTACAGAAGATTTGGCAAAGCAATTGAACATAACGAAACCCATTGGCAAGGAGATAATCTGGCTGGATACAGTACGCTATTATGTGATCGGAGTGGTGGAAGATATTTACAATAATGGCCTCTGGGAGAAAATGGAGCCGGTTATGTTTCGTTATGCAGACAAGAACAAGGTGAACCATATTTTGGTAAAAGCGGATGCTGCTAAACTGACTTCAATCGATAGGTTCATGGAAGAAAAATGGAAGGCAATTTTTCCAGACAAACTTTATGATAGTGATTTAATGGAGGATGAAATGATTGAGGCAGACACGGTTAATAAAAATCTCGTCAAGATGTTTACGTTTCTAGGAATTGTCGCTCTACTACTTTCAATTACAGGTTTGTTTACACTCGTGTCATTGAATATCATTAAAAAAATGAAAGAGATCGGGATGCGAAAAGTATTGGGCGCTTCCACTTGGAATATCACCACTATCATTAATCGTGAATTTATCATCATCCTTGTTCTTTCGAGTATTTTGGGAGCGGCAATGGGTTGGTCACTTTCTTCTCTTTTTATGGAAAGCATTTATGATTACTATCAAAACGTAACGGTTACTTCCATGATCATTTCTGCTGCTATCTTATTTGTAGCATCTATTTTATCTATAGGTTATAAAATTTATAAAACCACACAGCTAAACCCATCGCATGTGTTGCGAGACGAATAGCTGATACCCAAACAGAAAAAGTACAACGCCATGATTAAAAATTACCTGTTAATTACGTTTCGCAATTTGATGAAGAACAAACTCTTCATTTTGATTAATGTATTTGGTATGGGTTTGGCTATTGCCTGCTGCATTACCGCTTACTTGAATTGGGAGTATTCTGCGAAGTGGGATATGCAACATGTGAATGCAGAAAAAATTTATCGGGTGCAGTTTTGGAGGGATTTCCAGGGAACAAAGACTCGATTTGGAATGGCTCCCATGCCATTGGGAAGTTATATCAAGCAAAATTTTAAGGATGTAAATAAAACGGTGCGCTATATGTCATCCTATTGTGATATGCGCATCGGTGAAGAAGTTTTTGGCGATCAGATCGCTTACGCTGATTCTGCATTTTTTGATCTCTTTACTTTTCAATTGAAACACGGAGAATTTAAAAGTTTCCACGACAAGGGTAAAATATTTATTAGCGATAAAATCGCCAAAAAGTATTTTAACCGTGAAGATGTGGTGGGGCAGCAACTCACTCAAATTATCTTAGGAAAAGATGGTGTTCGCAGACCCAAAGAATTTGAGATTGGCGGTGTGTTTGTGAAACCTCCTCAAAACAATAGTTTCGGGTTTGATGTAATCACACTCTTTGATAACTATTGGGATATCAATCTCGATCCGGATTTTTCTGAAACAAATTGGAAAAAGTGGACGCATGTGTTGTTTTTACAAATTGATAATCCCGATCGCGTAGCGACTATAACAAAACAAATGCAGCAGTACATCGACCCCCAAAACAAAGCACGCGAAGATTTTAAAATCAGCTCCTACTATCTCGAGAACTTTAAAGGATTGATGCAGCGCAACCGTGAAAATCCGCGGTTGGATAGTGATTTTTTAGGTGGAGGAATTCCAGGAGAGGCAGTTACAGTGCCGGCCATTATGGCGGCTTTGTTATTATTGTTGGCCTGTTTCAATTTTACCAACACTTCTATTGCCATATCGAGCAAGCGATTGAAAGAAATTGGTATACGTAAAGTTATGGGCAGCATGCGTCAGCAATTGATCATTCAATTCTTAGGAGAAAATTTGATTTTGTGTTTTCTGGGATTGATTGCGGGTTTATTGATGGCAGAATGGTTAGTGCCCGCCTATGATAACATGTGGGCATGGCTTGATTTAAATTTGAGTTATACAGAAAATGCAGGCTTTCTTTTGTTCTTAGTAGCTCTATTAATCATCACAGCGTTAATTGCAGGATCGTATCCGTCATTTTATATCACATCATTTGAGCCGGTAAGTATATTGAAAGGAAAAGCCCGATTTGGCGGAACAAATTGGTTTACCCGCATATTACTAGGAGGTCAGTTTGTTATCTCCCTGCTAGCGATCATAATGGGTGTAGCGTTTTATCAGAATGGTGAATACCAAAAAAATTATGACTTAGGGTTTACAACTCATGGCGTAATCTCTGCTTGGGTCAATAATGAAAGTGGTTTTAATACGTATCGCGATGCATTGACATCCAATAAAGATATTCAACTCATAGCAGGCACTCGACATCATGTAGCCAATGCGCGCTATAATGATCCTGTAAAATATGAATCCATCGAGCGTGAAGTAGATATCATGGATGTAGGGGAAGATTATTTTGATGTGATGGATATGACTTTGCTGAGCGGAAGGAAGTTTCAGAAGGACTCTGAAACCGATCGGAAGGAATCAATCATTGTTACCGAAGAGTTTGTGAAAGAGTTTGGTTGGAAAGATTCGCCTATTGGCAAACGCGTGGTGTGGATGGACACCGTACAATTGTATGTAGTGGGTGTGATGAAAAATGTGTACACGCAGGCTTTGTGGGGCCCTTTGAAACCATTGATGTTCCGCTATTCCGCAAAAGAAAAGTATCAACAACTTTTAGTAAAGGTAGAGCCAACGAAAATGGCTTCCGTTAATGAATACATGGAGAAGAAATGGAAAGAAGTTTTTCCGAACACGATTTATGCCGGGCAGTGGATTGATCAGGAATTGCAAGAGACCAACGAAATCAATGCCAATGTTTCAGTTATGTTTGGGTTTCTTGGATTTTTTGCTGCGCTCATGACGGGAATTGGTTTGTACACACTTGTTTCGCTCAATATCGAAAAGAAAATGAAGGAGATTGGTGTGCGCAAGGTTTTGGGCGCCTCGGTTGCAAATATTTCGGGTGTTATTAATTTCGAGTTTATCATAAACCTCGGTATTGCCACACTCTTTGGTGGAACTTTGGGATACTTTGCTGCAGATATACTTATGGATTCCATTTGGGAATATTATTTGAAATTGAGTGCTACTACGCTACTCGTTTCGGTAAGTGTATTGGTGTTAATCGCAATTTCTGCTGTGGGGTACAAAACAGTTTCCACTGCATCTATGAATCCAACCAAAACGTTGCGAGATGAATAAAATAGAAAGCAAAAGTTACAGAATGCTGTAACTTTTGCTTCTGACAAAGCGTCTAACTTACAAATCACAAACACATGATAAAAAACTACTTGGTTGTTGCTCTTCGCAACATTCGGAAGCATTCCTTTTACTCTGCTATAAATATATTTGGATTAGCCACTGGCATTGCAGCAGCGTTATTTATTTTAGTATACATAGTGGATGAGTTAAGCTATGATAATTTTCATAAGGATGCATCCAGCATTTATCGGATTGGGTTGCGTGGTAAGATAAGCGGACAAGAGTTAGAAACTGCCAGTTCGTGCCCACCACTTGCCAATGCATTAGTTACTGAGATTCCGGGTGTGGAGGCGGCTACGCGCCTCAATCGCAGAGATAACATGGTGTTTAAGAATGGAGAATTGGCTTTCACGGAAGATAAGATCTTTTTTGCCGATTCTAATTTCTTTCAGTTTTTTGATTTTAAATTAATAGAAGGAGACCCTGCTACAGCTCTGAAAGAACCCAACAGCATTGTTTTAACCCCGGAACTGGCTTCCAAATATTTTAAAGAAGGAGCGGTAGGGAAGTTGCTTACCATTGGCAATCAGAATAAGTCATTCAAAGTCACAGGTATTGCCGCAACACCACCACATAATTCGCATTTTACATTTGCTGCGCTGATCTCTACAAGTTCAGAAAAAGAATATTACAATTCGCCCTATTGGTTGAATAATGGTTTGTATACCTACTTCAAAAAAAATGAAGCCACTCAAATAGCAGATATTAACTCTAAGTTGAATGCCGTTACAGATAAGCACATCGCGCCTGAAGTAGAGCAATTTCTAGGTGCTTCCATTGAAAAGTTTAGACAAGCAGGAAACGTGTATGGCTATTACACCATGCCATTGCTGAATTCCAGATTACATTCTACCTGGAACGATGACATTGAGGCGCAAGGCAACATTACCTACGTTTATGTTTTTGGTGGAGTGGGAATTTTTATTTTGTTGATTGCGAGTATCAACTTCATGAATTTGTCTACCGCACGCTCTGCGGGCCGTGCTAAAGAAGTGGGTTTGCGCAAAACACTTGGTTCAATACGCAATCAGATGATCGGACAGTTTTTAGCGGAATCAGTAGTATACGCGATGATCGCCACGGTGCTCGCGTTTGCATTAGTGGTATTATTATTACCACAATTCAATTTGCTATCGGGAAAGGCATTGCCTATGATCGCAATTGTTAATCCAATGGTTTTGCTTTGTGCTGTTCTATTGACTTTTATTATTGGATTGTTGGCGGGAAGCTACCCTGCATTTTATTTAACTAGCTTTAGTGCAGTAGAAGTATTGAAGGGAAAAGTAAGAGCAGGTTTGAAAAGCAAAGGAATTCGCAGTGGGCTGGTGGTATTTCAATTTGCACTTTCGATCATATTAATTATTTGCACAACTACCGTGTATCAACAGATTAAATACTTGCAAGCGCGCAATGCAGGTATGGATAAACACAATGTGCTGGTGATTAACAATGCGGGGCGATTGGCAACCAATCAAACAGCATTTAAAAATGCCTTGGCAACGAAAGCAGGTATTGAGAAGATCAGTTTTACCAACAACGTTTTTCCGGGTGTAAATAATACTACTGCCTTTCGCAATGCCTTGTCGCGCAAAGATCATATTATGGGTACTTACTTTGCTGATTATGATCATGCAGATGTTTTGAAACTTGAATTAGTAGAAGGCCGCTATTTCTCTCGTGATTTCCCTTCTGATTCGAATGCCGTAGTATTGAATGAGTCAGCAGTTCGTGAATTGGGATGGGAAAAACCATTGCAAGAGAAGTTGATCGTTTTTGGGGGCGATCAAAGCAAGGGTGTGGTTACTGAGATTCCAATGAATGTGGTGGGCGTTGTAAAAGACTTTAACTTCGAGTCTTACAAATTGAAAGTACGTCCGATGGTTATTCGACTAACGGATAAGTCCAACAATTTATTGGTACGTTACTCCGGCACTGCCGAAAGCACCGTAAAAGAAGCAACTGCATTATGGAAAGAATACGCTTCGGGCGATCCATTGGAGTACGCTTTTTTGGATCAGAATTTTGATGAGCTTTTCCGTGAAGAGCAAAGACTTGGTTCACTATTCACCGTATTCACCGTTCTGGCCATTTTTATTGCCAGCCTTGGATTGTTTGCTTTGGCAGCATTTACGGCAGAGCAACGCACAAAAGAAATCGGGATACGCAAAGCATTGGGGGCGAGTGTAAGTGGAATAACCACTTTACTTTCTAAAGAATTTACCTTATTAGTTTTGGTATCAATCGTATTGGCGATAGTGCCTGCGTATTACTTGCTCGATTATTGGCTCGGTCAATTTGCCTATCGTGTAGAAATTACCTTCGCCATTTTTGCGGTCAGTTCTTTGGGAGCATTATTTATTGCTTGGATTACCGTGGGGTTTCAGGCATTCAAGGCCGCACTCACTAAGCCTGTAGATTCGCTGCGGAGTGAATAGTTGAACTTATTTGTCATAGTGGAAGTTGTAGGCTTATATTTACCTAAACAACTTCCTCTATGACATCTTTACAAGTTGCCTTGCTTCAGTGGGACGTTTCTAACAAACGCATGCTGAAAGTGTTGGAATCAATCAGTGATGAAATTTTTTTCTTGCCGATAATCCCCAATGGAAATTCACCATCGTGGCTTTTGGGACATTTGGTAGATACAGACGATTTGCTGCTAGAGCTATTTGGCATTCGTCAACGATTATTTCCTGAACTCGGAAAAATTTATCATCACACGAAAGGATCAAACCAAATCGGACATCTATCAAAAAGTGAATTAATTACACAGTGGAAACAAATTGTGGCATCGCTGGATGATGCATTCAAAAAGATGACTGAGCAGGAGTGGCTAAGCCGACACATGGCCGTTTCAGAAGAAGATTTTGTGAAGGAACCACATCGCAATAAATTGAATGTGATGCTGAGCCGGGTTTCACACAAGGCATCTCATTTAGGCCAGATTGCCATGAAAACACTAGACTAAAGTTGTAAGAAGCTATAAATCTTTTATCGCGTACGTGCTGATGGTGTTGTCATTTTAAGAGTCTGGGATACTCGACAAAATCCGGTGGAGTTGAAAATCAAGTAATACCACTCATCAAAATTCTATCTCATTCGGCTAAATTGTGTAGCTAACCTTTAGTATTCTATCGGTAGATTTAATTTACTAAACCTACCTTATGAGAAAACTATTTGTATTCTTCTCACTTATTATTGGTTCGCATTACCTCGCGGCTCAGACAACTGATTCCAAGTTGTTTTCTTCCCTCAAATTCCGCTTCATTGGCCCTGATGGAAATCGGATGATTGCCATCGTAGGCGAACCCGGAAATCCAATGGTCTCTTATGCCGGAGCTGCTAGTGGCGGCATTTGGAAAACGGAAGATATGGGCGTCACGTGGAAATCGATTTTTGATGATACCGAAGATTCTTCGATAGGAGCACTCGCCATTGCTCCTTCCAATCCCAAACAAGTATGGGCAGGCACAGGAGAAACATTCTTGATTCGCCCGGCACATGCTGTTGGCAATGGTGTTTATAAATCCAGCAATGCCGGCAAATCATGGAAGCATCTGGGTTTAGAAAAAACGTTTCGCATCAGTCGGGTGATTGTTCATCCAACAGATACCAACACCGTGTATGTGGCATCTCTGGGACATACCCACGGCCCTCAACAAGAGCGAGGTGTTTATAAAACGACAGATGGTGGCAAAACATGGAACCGTGTCTTTTTTGTAAATGAAAATACGGGCTGCTCCGATTTAGCCATCGATCCTCAAAACCCGAATATTTTATATGCGGCCATGTGGCAGGTAGAAATTAAAACATGGTTGTTAAACAGTGGTGGAGAGGGTAGTGGAATCTATCGCACAAAAGACGGGGGAAAAACATGGGAGCCATTGCGAAATGGAATTGAGAGTGGACCCGCTCATCCGGTGGGCAAGACCTCAGTTGATGTAGCATTCTCCAACCCAAAAGTTGTGTATGCACTGGTGGAAGACAAAGAGCCACGTCTCTATCGTTCCGAAGATAGCGGTGATACGTGGAAGCTCATGCACAAACATCATGGCATGGGGCAGCGTGCCGGTTACTACACTCGCCTCCGAGTTTCTACAGCTAATGAGAATACAGTGTACACCATTTCAGTTGGGATTATGAAAACCACTGATGGTGGAAAGACATTTGATAAGAAGTTTAATCAATGGGCGCCTGGTGGCGACAATCACGATATGTGGTTCGATCCGAAAGACGGCAAGCGCATTATGTGTGCGCACGATGGTTGCCTCAATATGACATTCAACGAAGGAAAAACATGGAGCAATATTAATTTGCCCATCGCACAGATGTACCACGTGGCAGTGGACAATCAGGTGCCGTATTATGTTTACTCCAATCGGCAAGATGGCTGGAGCTACCGCGGACCTAGTCGTTACTTAGGTGGATGGAATATTCCACTCGGTGCGTGGCATGGAGTAGGGGGTTGCGAAAGCGGTTTCGCGCAACCGGATCCATTTGACAATTCGATTGTATGGAGTGGCTGCTATGATGGAGGCTTAGATGTGTTTGATTTGAAAACCATGCATCCGCGTGATGTTCGTGTGTGGCCGCAAACACAAATCGGATCCAAGCCGGCCGATGCAAAATATCGTTGGCATTGGAATTTTCCGATGGTGTTATCCAAACATGTGAAAGGACGCGTGTGGGTAGGTAGTCAGTTTGTTCATGAAACAAATAACGTAGGTCAAAGCTGGCAAGTCATTAGCCCGGACTTAACAACAAATGATAAGAAGCATCAGCAAAATTCAGGAGGCATTGCGAATGATAACTTAATGACATGGGATGGTTGCACCTTATATTCCATGGCGGAATCACCAGTGAAAGAAGGAGTATTGTGGTCAGGCAGTAATGACGGACAAGTAAGCGTAACGCAAGATGGTGGTAAAACATGGACAAATGTTTCGAAGAACATTCCGGGGCTGCCTGTGTGGGGAACCATCCGAAACATCGATGCATCGAACTTTGATGCAGGAACGTGTTACCTCTCGGTAGATGCACATCACGTTAATGATTTCGGATCGTATGTTTTTAAAACCACCGATTTTGGAAAAACATGGAAACGATTAAAAATAGAATTGCCTCCATCGAATTCGAATTTTGTGAATCAGATTAAAGAAGATCCCGCTAAGGCTGGTTTGTTATGGTTAGGTACCGATAAGTCGTTGTACTTTTCGCCCAACGATGGTCAGGATTGGATACATTTAAAAAATAATTTGCCGCCTGTTCCAATTTATGGAATTGAGATTCAAAAGAATTTCAGAGACCTCGTCATCGGAACGTATGGCAGAGGGATTTACATCTTGGATGACATCACACCCATTCGTGAGTTTAGTGAGCAAGTACAAAACAACGATGCGCATTTATTCTCACTGCGGCCAACGTATCGCTTTCAAGATGTGAACGGCATTAAAACAGAAAATAGTTTTGTGAATGGACAGAATCCTCCGGATGGAGCTGCCATCACGTACTATCTGAAGGAGAAATCGAAAGACAGTGTGGAGTTGTTGGTTTATAATTCTAACAATGAATTGATCCAGAAATTAAAAACTAAAAACCAGCCCGGCTTGCAGCGTGTGTGGTGGAACTTGCGCTTACAAGAGCACACCATGCCGAAGCTGCGCACACGTCCTCGTGGTAAAGAATGGGTAGAGTTGGACGAGAAAGGGGAGCGCAATTTGTTTATTCCTGATTTGGACATCGGCCCGGGCTTAACACCGCCCATGGTTCCACCCGGAAACTACACCATGGTATTGAAAGCACACGACAAAGAATTCAAACAAAGTGTTTCGGTGTTGAAAGATCCCAACACAAAGTCAACACCGGAAAGTATGCAACGACAATATGCCTTGGGTGTGAAGCTGTTTGCATCCATCAAAACATCGCTGCAACTGATTGATGATATGGAGAAAATGCGAACGGTATTGCTGGCTAAAAAAGGCAATAAGAAAGCAGCCGCATTGGAAGAAAAAATTTATCAACTGGAAGCGGTTTTATTTGACATCAACCAAACCGGAGCACGCTGGGATATTTTCAGAAGTGGGGCACAGGTATTGGAAAGATTTTTGGCTCTAGCGAAAGAGAGCCAGATTTTTAGTGCCGATGCACCACCCACCGATCAGCAGGGAGAGGTGTATGAAATCACAGTAAAACGCATGGAGGAGGTACAAAGTCAGTTTGAATTGATCCGCAAAAACCCCGAAATCAAGCAAATTGAGAAGAAAAAATAGTCCAATGTTAAGTTTTTTTAACCGCTTGGTAATATTGCCATAACGCAATATTTTAGTGATTCAACATTCAGTAAATCATTATGGAAAAACTCATTTTAAAAGGTAAGAAAGAAGTTAAGAATTTGTTGATCGATTCATTGCATCAAACGATTCAGGCGCTCGGTGTTTCTAAAACATCGAAGAAGGCCGACAAATTGGTAGAACGAAGCGCTAAAAAATTAGCGGCCGTGGTGGCTGATCGCTTGAAGAAGGATAGAAAAAAAATGACTAAAGCGAGAAAGAAAAGTGAACAAAGAAAAGAAGCGGTAGCTGTCGTTTAATACTGTTGTAAAAAGATATTGCTAAAAGCACTTCGTTTAAAGAAGTGCTTTTTTTGTTTGAAGCCATTCATAAAGACTTACATTCATCATCAAGAGCAACATTCCATAGAAAGTGTCTTCTACAGGAATGGTGCCCATACGAATGCTCAGATTTTCTGAATTGTCGTAACGCACGATTGCTTCCTCTAAGCCTGTTCCGGTAAGTATGCCGTTAACAATAAAAAAAGGCACAAGAATAAACAGAAATGCCAGATAAAATCGCCCAAGAAAAGGAGGTTTCCAAATCCATTGCACGAAAATGATAAATAAGGCCAATCCTATAAAAGTTACGCTTGTGTAAACACGCGCGAGATTGAAAACCGCAATCAGTGAAAGCGAAATGACCAATAACAATGAAATCATCTTTTGTTTATTGCCGATTATATCTTTAGCTATGTAATGGTTGGCAGCTTCGTATGAAAAAAGGCATGCATACGGAATGCAAATAAACCAAACTACCTCTTCGATGGGTAAATGAAACCAGTAAACTCCTATAACATATCTAGGGTTGAAATTCCAAACGCCCCAATAGGTAAAGAGATTATCCCAACTTAAAAATAGAATGCCAGGCAGAAGAATAGCAATAGCGATTGATTTCCACTTTTTATAAAAGGGGTTACCCAAAGGCATGAAGCTGAACAATAATGGAAAGATAATGGTAAAGAAATCGACTAGTGTGTAGTAATACCTTTCTGATATCATGAGAGAAAAATAAGATGTTACTGCGTTTCCTGCCGGTCTTTCTTTAACACAAACTTTTTGGGCTCAAACTTCTTTGGGGCATACAAGAACCCGAACGCTTCACAATTCTCTTTGGTATGTTTGGCGTGATGAATGTAGTGTGCGTGAATCATCCGCTGCAAATAGGTACTTCTTTTCTTCGGAATCCACTTGATGCGTTGATGAACGATGATGTCGTGGAAAATCAGATAAAAAATTCCATAACATAATATGCCCAAACCAATTGAAAAAAGATACGGACTTGGATAGACAGAAGTTGACACGACAAATAGCGTAATAGAAGGAATGCTAAAGACCAACGCAAATAAATCGTTGCGCTCTAGCGCATGGTTGTGTACCTGATGATGCGAGCGATGCCATACCCACAAAAATCCGTGCATCACATATTTATGTGTAAACCAAGCCACGGCTTCCATAAACAGAAAGGTGCCGATGGTGATGAGTGAACAAAGAAAAATCGTGAGGAAGTCCATTATTTTTTGAAGTACTGCTCTAAAACAGAAAATCGATGTTCAAAAATACGATTTACCTCGCGCCCTACAAAAAGTACGTGTGCCAACCATCCGAGCGGTCCCCAGCCGATGGCATAATTTACTTCGTCTGTCATTTCTACGCCACCGGGCACTTCTTTGAAATGATGTTGGTGGTGCCACAGTGCGTACGGACCAAAGCGCTGCTCGTCAATGAAATGAAATGGTTCTTTTACTTGTGTAATCTCGGTTACCCAATGCACTTTGATGCCCGGCAAAATATTCACATGATAGCGAATAAGCTGACCGGCATAGGCTTTATCCCCACCGGAAATGTATAAGATTTTAAACCCCATGTGCTCGGGGGTAATTTTAGCGAGATTTTTGGGTGTAGAGAAAAACTCCCATGCTTCCGCTAATGAAATAGGCAAAAACTGTTTACGTGACAGGTTGTAAATCTTCATGCTTTAGAAACACGAAAAGAGGCAAAATGTTTAGGGCAGGATTTGCATAAATCCACCAAGGTTTCTTTTCGAAAGAGTAACTAAACCTCGGAGGTATTAATGAGTTCGGTATTAATCCTCCGAGGTCTCTTTTCGAAAGAGTAATTAAACCTCGGAGGTATTATTGAATTTGGTATTAATCCTCCGAGATCTCTTTTCGAAAGAGTAACTAAACCTCGGAGGTATTAATGAGTTTGGTATTAATCCTCCGAGGTTTCTTTTCGAAAGAGTAATTTAACCTTGGAGGTATTAATGAATTTGGTATTAATCCTCCGAGATCTCTTTTCGAAAGTAAATAAACCTCGGAGGTATTAATGAATTTGGTATTAATCCTCCGAGGTTTCTTTTCGAAAGAGTAATTAAACCTCGGAGGTATTATCGAATTCGGTATTAGTTCGTAGTTGTAACCTCTTTCGTAGCAGAAGCAACAGAAGAAACGGTACCCTTTTTTGCAAACACACGGAAGTAGTACTTGGTGTTAGCGGTTAGCCCGGTTACATTGGTAGTTAATGCCGTTACCTCTTTTTTGTTATACCCCGTGACAGTGGTGGCAAAGGTATTCACCGTAGAAACATCCAATAGATACTTATCTGCTCCGGTTACGGTAGTCCATGTAGCTGTAAAACCGGTAGCCGTAATTGCAGAAGCATCACTGAGCGTAGGTGCGGCAACAGTAACAACGGGTGTGTTATCATCTTTGCAACTGGCTGCTGTAAATAGAACGGCACAAACAAAAAGTAATGATGCCAAGCGATGTGTGTGTGATTGTTGATTGATCATTTTCATTTTTAAAATAGTTTGTTTTATGCCCCATAGACTACAGATACTTTCAGAAGGTTGGGAAGAATTCAAATAAAAAATTCATTTGGTTTGTTTGGAAAAAAAATACATAACAATCAGCCTAATTGCTGCACGATTGAGTGAATGCTTTCGTTATCTCTAATTTTCTTAAATTTAGTGTGTGGTCGGTGATAACATCGACCATAGGCCTACTTGATTGAAAGAAGGATTAGTAAAATGCTTATTTATGAATGGAGAATTACTCATCCTTGTTATTTCAATTAGTTTGATAGTAGTAGGTGTACTGCGATGGCAGAATGGAAATCATTTGTTGGCTACCGGTAAGAAGGCGAAGGCAATTGTTTTTAAGAATAACTACAACGCAGGCGTTGGCCGAGGTGGAGGCGCTTATTATCCCGTAGTTCGATTTCTCACCGACAAGCAAGAGTGGATCACGCAGGAGTTGAGTGTAGGTTATGATCCGGCCAAAGAGGAGGGAACCGAATTAGAAGTAATCTACGATCCGGAGGATCCAACTACAGTTGGAATCAATTCGTCATTTCAGTTGGAAGTTTTGCCACGCTTGCTCTTCATACTAGGAATTTGCGGGTTGGTATTTGGTTTTTTGGAACTATTAGAGATTACCCATTGGATGGGTGATTAGAAGCAAAACCATCTTGCCTTATTAGGTGATAACACCTGACAGGGTGAATGTCGAGCCCTTGACAGGTTCTGTTGAGCCCTTGACAGGTTGTGTCGAGCCCTTGATTGATGCTGTCAAGCCCTTGATTGGGGTCTGTTTGGGTCTGTTCAACAAACTGTGTCAGTTGATTAAATTTGTTCTGTTGAGCGAAGCAGACATCGGCTCTGCTGGGGAGCACAATTTCATTTCAGCATAAAGAAATAACCGACCATTGGGTTTGTCTGCTACCAATACGCGCCAGAAGTCGAGTGCATCACCGGCTTTTAAATCGGTATCACTTCTTCGCCCTCTGCGCAAGCCAACTCCTCCAACCATTTTGTCCATAATGCCGCGGATACGCCACATCCAGTTTCCAAAATACCAACCGCGGTTGCCACCAATTCGCCAGATGTTTTCAACTACTTGCGCGCGGTCGTTGGTAAATTCTACCTGACGATGATCCGTGAATACACCATGCTCCGGCACAAAGGTGTTGTTCAGAAAATGTTTGTCCATCGTGCTGAGTGAGATCGAATCTTTCCAACTGGACACCACATTCTTCTGACTGATTTTATCGAATGCCAATTGAAGTGCTTCTTCATAACTCAACAATCGAGTAGGCACAATGGAGCGGATGCGTTCATCGTGGCATATTACTTCGTTCTTCATACTATTCACCAGACTACGTGCCAGCGAATAAGTAGTTGATGTAACAAATACCAACCAAAGTGATGACAATTTAGGTGTTAGCACCGGCACGGTAATGATCCAGCGCTTCAATCCGCGCATGCGTGCGAAACCATACAGCATCTGATGGTAAGAGAGAATCTCGGTGCCACCGATGTCAAAGGTTTGGTTGTAGGTTTCTGGTTTGTGCAAAACTCCTTCCAGGTATTCAATCACATTGCGAATGCCAATCGGTTGACAACGTGTCTTCAACCACTTGGGCGCGATCATCACCGGCAGTTTTTCTACCAGGTCGCGAATAATTTCAAAAGAAGCACTACCGGAGCCAATGATGATGGCTGCACGCAAAACCGTGAGCGGAGCTTTCGCGGTAGCCAGTATATCTTCTACATTTTTTCGTGATAATAAATGATCAGACAGATCTTCGTCATTCACGATGCCACTCAGATAGATAATTTGTTGTGCTTGTGTTTGATTGATGAGCGCTACAAAGTTTTGTGTGATTCTGACTCCAACGAAGTGAAATCCGGATTGGTGGAACTCATCTAATGAACCAGGTAATACGCGGCATCTATATCGGCTGGTATCGTTGGTAGATCGCTCGTTTGATTTAAGTCACCTTCAATGACCGTTACTTGTTGAAGAAAATCTTCTGTAAAATCCTCCCAGTCAAACCTGCGCTGATCGCGCACGAGGCACACCACCTGATGTCCTGCCGCTACCAATATGGGCAATAACCTGCGGCCGATGTATCCGGTGGAGCCGGTGAGCAAGATTTTCATAGGCGTGTTTGTTCATCTAACAACACATCCTTTGGATTGTTCAGGCAAAACGCTCATTAATGTTTCAATACCTAGACAGAATATTTCTACTAATTTAGAAGATAATTTTCCTGATGCTATGACTCATACTATTCATGTTTTTGTTGATGAAAAGAAATTTTCCACTTCATTGGCGGAGAATGCAACCACTCATGCATTTCGGAATCTGCTGCCCTTAACATTGAATATGATTGAGTTAAATGGAAACGAAAAGTATGCAGAACTACCACAGCCATTACCTACTGATGCAAAAAATCCCGGCACTATTAAGACAGGTGACATCCTGTTGTGGGGTAAAAACACACTCGTGATTTTTTACAAAACATTTACAACTTCGTACAGCTACACCTGCATCGGAACTATTGATGAGCCGAAGCAACTAGCGGAAGCAGTTGGCAAGGGAAACGTAATGATACGTTTTGAGTGAGTCAATCTCGAGAGAACAGTTCGGGTGCATAGAGTTGCTTGGAACACTTTTTCCAATAGGCAAAGAATGAAGGATGATAGCCCGTTACAGTTGGGTAAATCCAATCGCGGTCGTCTTTCTGCCCCGGATAGTGCGTAAAGGCCGGATGTTCTTTGGAAATAAAACTTGGTGATGTTGCTAAAGTGGAAGGACGAAGCTGAACAAGTTCTTCCACTTCGCCCACATAAATTTGAATCGATGGAATATTTTTTCTCAATGCCAATATGAAGTTTAGCACTTTTTCGCTGATCGGAAATTTTTCGAAGTGGGAGGTTCTAATAACAAAATACGATTCACATCTTCATTTTTTCTCCAGAGTGGATCTAAGTTGTAAGAATTGTACAGTAATGTTGGTTTCTGCCAATCAATTTGTATTTCCTGCTTTCGCGGAAGATGAGTGGTTCCTTTCCAATAGATAGTTTCTGATAACTCATTGGGAATTTTCAATGAAGTGAGAAACTCTGTAGGTGTATCTAAAAATGTCCCTTGTTGAAACGAGTTGGTAAACCGATTGATGTTCTCCTGATTGCAATAGTATTTTTTGGAGGAGAAAGCTCCTGCTACCCATTGCCAACTGCAGGTGTTGCTCGCCACGTCACCATCTAATAAATGATAATACATCCACTGCGAAGGCATTTGCCAATATGCTTTTCCAACGTTGCACATCAAACTGGCTGCATACATGCGCACGTGGTTGTGCAGGTAGCCGCTTTCATACCACTGTTGAATTGCATGATCAACGGCTTGAATGCCGGTGCGAGCGTTGGCCAACGATGCAATGAGTTCACGATGTGCTACATCCGACTGTGGTTGTTTTAAATCGTGTAGGAGCAAGTCTCCTTTTGCTTGCCAGATGCGCTGAAAATATTCGCGCCAAGCTAGCTCTTGCAAAAACTTTTCAATAGCTGCCGGAGCGAATCCCTTTTTAAGAACGTGCTGCTGTACTTGCTTGACGCTGATGACTCCGCGCGAAATGTAAGGTGAAAGATACGTTACCGCACCATTCAGAAAATTCCGCGTGCGTCCGTACAAAAGAGGATCTACTTGATCCAAGCGGTCGAGAATCGAAGCGTAATCTGTTGGAAAACTGGGGAAGGACGAATCGCTCACCGCTTGCTGATTTTGTTATGGGTAATGGTCCGTTGAAGGGTGCACTTAAAACGATCGACTTCTTCGGAGCGTTTGGCAGCGTGTTTCGTATTGCGACCGTGCGTACGTTTCCGCCACATCGCAAAGCTGCTGAGTTTCATTTGCTGCCGCATTAAAACAATTACCTCCTTTTCAGGTAATCCAAATTGCATTTCAATGGCTTCAAACGGGGTGCGGTCTTCCCACGCCATTTGAATGATGCGATCGATGTCTTCGGTAGATAATTGCGAATGCTTCATGACTATTCAATTGATTTTAGAAACTTATTAGCCTTTTCTAAATGTATTTCTTTTTTCTCAGCCGGCATTTTATCAAATGTTTTAACGAGCATACCGAGGCGTGGATTTTTCAGGAAGAACTCGCGATGAAGGTGCATGAAGCGCCAGAAGAGTCCATCCCAAACCGGTTGCCAATCGCCTTTAGCATAATCACTCATCTTCATCAGGTAATTGCTTCCGCTGATGTAAGGCTTCGTGGCCATCCATCCACCATCCGCAAACTGACTCATGCCATATACATTCGGCACCATCACCCAATCGTATGCATCAATGAACAATTCCATGAACCATTGATATACTTCATCGGGATCAAATTCGCATAGCAACATAAAGTTGCCCAGCACCATCAGCCGCTCAATGTGATGACAATAACCGGTTTCTAAAACTTTTTTAATAGTGCTGTCAATCGGATCGATGCCCGTGGTTCCATTCCAAAATGAAGCCGGAATTTTGCGTTTGAACTTCCAATAGTTTTTCGTGCGCTCATAGCTTCCTTTGTGTTCATACACTCCACGAATAAATTCGCGCCAGCCAATTATTTGCCGGATAAACCCTTCCAATGAATTCAGTGGAATCTCTTTCTTATCGGCATACGCAATGGCTTGGTCAATAATTTGCCGAGGGGTGAGCAAACCTACATTGAGCATGGGTGTGAGCACACTGTGGTGTAAAATCGATTCAGAAGTCACCAATGCATCTTCATATTCTCCAAACGACTCAAATCGTTTTTTCAAAAACTGCTGCAACCATGCTTCGCTTTCGGAGGAGGTGGTGGGGTAGATGAACTGTTCATTGATAGATCCATAGTTAACAGCAAAATGTTTTTCCACATAGGCCGTTGCCTCTTTCCAATAAGTGTTGGCGGTTGGGAATGAAACGTCAGGTGCCTTTTTTCCTTTGGGATATTTGAGACGATTCTCTGCATCAAACGACCACTTGCCACCCACGGGCTGTTGATCGCGATCGACCAAAATTTGAAACCGCTTGCGCTGTTGAATGTAAAAGTCTGTTTGAAAGTATTTTTTCTTTCCCGTAAAGTAGGCGTCTACTTGTTCTTTATTTAAGAGAAAAAGTGGAGATGGATGTTGGGTAAGTTCAATGCCGGTTTTGTTGGCGTGTTCGCGAATGCGTTTCTCCAACCAGTTGTCGGTCACATCGCAATAGTGCAGTTCAGTAATCCCTTGCTTTCGCAGATGCGGAATCAGTAATCGAACATCACTTATTTCTTGTGCGGACTCAATGTATTGCACACGTACCCCTTTTGCTTCCAACGAATGCTGAAAGGCTTTCATACTGGCGCGATGGAATACCAACTTCTGTTTGTGAAATCGGTACTGTTTGAAGAAAAGAAATTCTTCCACCAAAACGACAGGCAGCTTTTGAGTAGGCTCAGGCAATTCCTGAAAAAGTTGATGCGGAAAAAGTAGGAGTGCTTTGGCCATGTTATGATTTTGATTTGTTCATGCGGCATTTGTCGCTGCAATATTTTACTTCCTCCCACACTTTCTCCCATTTCTTGCGCCAGGTAAAAGGCCGTCCGCATACGGCACACGTTTTCGTAGGAAGATGTTGCTTTTTGTGCATAGCGGGTTGATTAAATCCGAATGAGTTTCTTTTTCCGTAAGTCATCCAGCGTCAACACGTGCGTGTGATTGGTTTTAAATTGGTGAACATCCATCACAAACAGCCGATGATCACCTACATCGTGATGACTCAATACCTTTAGCTCCACCCAGCCGGCACAATTCGCGAGCACTTTTTTGGATTGCCATTCCGTCAACCATTTTTTCTTTTCAAGGTAGCTTTCTTTTGAATAGTTCTTGCCACTTTTTTTGCCGAGTGTATTGACCAGCGTCCAATGATCTTTTCCCAGTAACTGCAGGACTGCGTGTGGGTGCTTGATTAAATTCTGATAGGTGTGTGTGAGAGGATCAACAGCAACAATGTATCGCTTGGGCTTCATGCTGACAGCCGATACATAGGTGCAGATGTTCATGTTCACCGTCTCGTTGCTGTAGGTAGCCAGGCTGTAAACCGGAAGATTGATCAGATTCCAGGGCCGTTGCATCGCTACACTTTTAAACTCGACATGCCTCCATCAGCATGCAGTATCTGACCTGTAATCCAACTTGATTTTTCCGAAAGGAGGAAAGATGCGAGGTTGGCGAGATCTTCAGGCTTACCAATTTTTTTCAACGGATGTCGCTGTGCGTTTGCTTCTTTTTTCTCATCGGTGCTGAGTAGTGCCGCTGCCAAAGGTGTATCGGTGATGGAAGGGGCAATGCAGTTGACACGCACTTTCGGTGCGAGCTCCGCAGCGAGTGCCTTAGTAAAACCTTCCACTGCTCCTTTCGATGACGCTACGAGTGAGTGAAAATTAAAACCGGTTTGTACGGCAACAGTGGAGAACATAACGATCGATGGTTGTGCAGCAGTTTTTAATTTCGGCAAACAAGCCTGAATTACTTTGACAGCACCCACCAATTGCAACTGGTAATCAGTAACAAAATCTTCGGGCTTAATCCGTGCAAAGGGTTTTAGAACAACACTGCCTGGGCAGTGTGGGCGAAACCATCCGCGGAAGCGATGGAAGTTTTATTGTAGGTGCCATACACCTGATGTCCTTCGGCAATCAATTGTTTTGCCAACGCTTGACCGATGCCTGAGGAGGAGCCGATAATTAAAATAGATGCCATGCAGTAAAAACCGCACGGCAGCTATTTTGTTTTTTCTTTTTTATTTTTTTTGAACTAAAGGCGAAACAAGAGTGCGAAGATCAGTTTTGATTCAGATTTGACCAGATCGGGACGCCAATTGGGATCGAGTGGCGTGGTGGTGTAGCCGCTGGGTGATGTTACTCCGCCATGTCCCGCAAAATAAGGCACGCTTGCTTCGCGATGCACCCACTCCATCCGAAAGAGTATGTGTTGATTAGGCATGTAGTCGATGTTGGTTGAGGCATCCCATCCTTCAAACGGATCGCCCGGATTGGCAGAAAAAGGAAAGGCACCGGCTGTTTGTGTGGGGTTATTTGGATTAGGCAGCGGACTGGCCTGACCAGTAGGGTAGAGCACCAGATACCGCCCCGGATTTTTCATGATACCACCACCCATTGTCCATGCCCATTTGTTTTGTGCAAACCACACGCGGTTGTAAAACATGGCGCTCACAAAATATTGAGCAGGATTCGCTGGATCACTGTCATCAAATCCGTTGACACCTCCACCTTTTTCGAAGCCGAAGTCTCCGGTAAATGAAAATGCCATTTTAGAAATACCTCTTCGCTCCGGATGATTATAGTAGCGATGCAGCACGCTGTTATCGGAATGAAATCTTTTGCGATCCGGAATGGCGGCAGCATCGGCACCGTAATAATTGTTGGTAATCAATTTCCAATTGCTATTGGACGACATGTATGTAACGGAGCCACCAATGCCCGGCATGGAGTTGAACATACCATAGCTCTGCCATCCGTTAATGAGCCACGGTTCTATTTTCAAATTTTTAGTTGGAAAAATTTGAATGCGAATGCCATTGAAAAACCACGGTGTGTTATCCGAAGTAAAGGAAGCTTGATACTCCCAGTTTTCAGCCTGATAAAAAGAGTTAAGGCCGATGTACGACATGAACAAACCTGCATCCACATTGATACCATACCACTTATCGAAGTGGTAGCCTGCGTAGGCTTCACTCAGGTAGCGATACACATTCGCCAGATCATATTGCCCGCGATAGGGACTGTAATCGTTTCGGGGAACAACAGTAGAACGCGTTCCAAACTGTGTCATGATGCGGGCTCGTACATTTTGATAATTAAAGTCACCGCCAAAATGGAGTGCTGCCAATTGCATTTCTGCATGACGTGCTAGTGCTGTCGATCCAACCACGGTATGATCGATCGGATCGTTGAAGGAATAGTTGTAATTTAAATCCATCAGCACGGAAGGAGTGAAGACCTTCCAACTTTGAAAGATGGAAGAGTCGCGTCTGTCAGCACCATTCTGCCAGGTTTGATCGATTCCAACGAAGGGAGTTTTTATTTGCGCGTATGTTTGACCGCTAATCAAAACCGCCACGATCATGAGATGAAGAAAAGTTCTCATAAAACTTCGTGTCCTGTTTTGGTTAGTTCAATGGAATGTGCCGGATTATAAACCAAAGGCACTTGCTCCACAATCACATCGCTCTTTTCAAGGCCAAAAGCTTTTTCATCATTTTGTCCTAAACGTTTCAGGAAGAAATAACCATTCAGCAGCAAACCTTCGCGCAGTGCAAATTCATTTTCCACGGAAAGGAATTTTTCGATGATGATGAATTTAAAGTCCGGCTCCGGATTGTATTTGGTCGAGCCATCCGGACGAATGTGCAGGTTGAGTTCTTTCTGTGCTACCAATTCTTGTACGATCTTTTTGAAAAACAACTCGGTGCGTGGCTGCACACGGAAGCCCATGTGAATGTTTACTTTGATCACTTTGTCATCGAGCAGCTCAGTAACATCATATGTAAGTGTGTAAGGCTCTTCGGTGTAGTTGATATGTAAAAACCAGTATACATCGGCCCGTTTGGGTTTCTTCGAAAAAATAGATTTAATGATTTTTTCTTCGATCTGTTGACGACTGTTGGCTTTCGTCATGTAGATGAGGTGCGTAGCAAACTTGGGGATTTCATCATCTTCACTTAACTCTTTGATCAATGAGGTGTATTTGCCCAACTCGACAAACTTCACAAACTGATTATTGATTTTGCGGGCATAGTACCAGATGTACATTACCATAAAAATCAGCAACTCGAAGAAGAGGAACATCCAGCGTTCTTTAATTTTTGCTACGTTGGTAATGAAGAACGATAGTTCAATGGAGCCAAAGACGATCACAAACATCACGACCCAACCCCAATGCCATTTCTTAATGAACAACATGAAATAGCAAAGTAAAATCGTAGTCATCAGCATAGCCACTGTGATCGAGAAGCCGTACGCGGCTTCCATGTGAGTGGAGTTTTGGAAGTAAAGAATCATCATCACGCAACCAATCCATAGAATAGTGTTGACACTCGGGATGTAGATTTGACCTTTCAATTCCGTTGGTTGACGCACCGCCACGCGAGGCCAGAAGTTTAAGCTGATGGCTTCGCTGATCAGTGTGTATGAGCCGCTGATGAGTGCTTGCGATGCAATGATCGCTGCAGCTGTGGCAATGATTACCCCGGCTATTAAAAACCATTCGGGCATAATTTCATAAAACGGATTGCGGCCGTTAAGTACACTTCCGCCTTCGGACACGATCCAAGCAGCTTGACCTAAATAATTCATGATCAAACATGTTTTTACTAATCCCCAGGTGATGCGAATATTTTTTCGTCCGCAATGACCTAAATCGGAGTAGAGTGCTTCGGCACCGGTGGTAGCTAAGAACACCGCGCCCAGCAACCAAAACCCTTGTGGATATTTTACGAGCAAATCGTAGGCGTAACGAGGATTAAGACTTTTGATAATTTCCGGATAGTGAATGACTTGAATGATGCCAAGTGTAAAAAGCATGGTAAACCAAATTAACATCATCGGACCAAAAGCGAATCCCACGCGCTGTGTGCCAAAGCGTTGGAAGAAAAATAGTAATGAAAGAATAACGATTACAATTGGTACAGTAGGGATGTGAGGAATTACCAACTCTAAACCTTCTACAGCAGAGGCTACCGAAATAGGAGGAGTGATAATACCATCAGCTAACAATGTGGTGGCTCCCAGAATGGTAGGGATCACTAACCCTTTTCCATAGCGCTTGACTAATGCATACAAAGAGAATACGCCACCTTCACCTTGGTTGTCGGCCATGAGCGTAATGACGATGTATTTGACTGTAGTTTGTAATACCAACGTCCAGAAAATACAAGACACACCTCCATAGACGAGCATTACATCAATGGGTTTTTCTCCGATGATGGCTTTGAGCACATAGAGTGGACTGGTGCCAATGTCACCGTAGATAATCCCCAATGCTACTAACAAAGAGGCAATAGTAATCCTGTCCGAACTTTTGATCGATTTCATAAGTAAAAAATATGGTGATTGAATTTATGCGATGAAGCGATAGCCCACACCTGACTCTGTGATGATGTGTACCGGTCGGTTGGGATCAGCTTCTATTTTTTTTCTGAGTTGAGCAATGAACACGCGCAAGTATTGCGACTCTTCCCGGTACGAAGGTCCCCACACTTGCGTGAGTAAATAGTGATGCGTTAAAACTTTGCTTTCGTTTTTTGCCAACAGAGCAAGCAGTGTGTACTCAGTAGCAGTCAGTTTGATTTTTTGGTTGTTCTTTTTGACGGTGCGCGAAGAAAAATCTAGCACCAAATCACCAAAGCTGAGCAAAGCATGATTTTCATCCGTGGTATTTTTTCGTAGGGCTGCTCGAATGCGCGCCATAAGCTCGCCAGTACGAAATGGTTTCACCAAATAGTCACTGGCACCATTGTCGAGAGCGCGGACAATATCTTCTTCATTGCTTTGCACCGATAAAATAATGACGGGATTCGTGTACCACTCTCTCAAATGCTTCAATACATCGTGTCCGTTTTGATCGGGTAAACCGATATCCAGCAAAATGAGATCGGGTGGATGATTAGCAACGGCAGCTAAACCTTCTTTGGCAGTAGTTGCTTCGTGTACTATAAACTCTTGCGCTTCCAAGGTAATGGTGAGCAGCTTTCGAATTTGTGCTTCATCATCAATCACCAAAACAGTTGACTTATTCATGTTTCAAATGGTTGAGGTAGGTTAATTCTGTGGGTAAAATGATGGTAAATTCGGCACCACTTAAAGGTAAGTTGCGAAGTGTAATAGTTCCTCCATGTGCTTCAATAAATCCACGCACAATGGATAAACCTAAACCTGTTCCACCCGGACGAGAGCCGTTGGCGCGATAAAATTTATCGAACACCCGGTCGATTTCTTTTTCAGGAAACCCTTTTCCGGTATCGGAAATAACGATCAATAGCTTTTCATCGACACAGTCGGCTGTAATCAGAATGGACGTTCCTTCTGCTGTATGTTGAATGGCATTGTTGACCAGATTGAAAAGCACTTGTTCCATCAACGCAAAATCCAATTTGAATAACGGAAGGTTTTCGGCTGCAGATACGGAAATGGGGTGCTGACCGAAAGTTGGTTCAAATTGTGCCAGTGTGGTGTAAATCAACTCACGAACGTCTACCCAATCTTTTCGAATTTTGAATGCGCCCGATTCTAGTCGAGACATACCCAACAAATTTTCCACCTGGCGATTGAGCCGGATGGAAGCAATGTTGATTTCATTCAAAAGCTCACGCTTCGTGATGTCATTCAACTTGTTTTCGGCAGATAACAAATTATCGGTAGCACCCATGATGGTAGTGATAGGCGTGCGCAATTCATGCGAGAGTGAATTGAGCAGTGTATTGTAAAATTTAAGATCGCGACTTCGCTCTTCACGCTTCCGCACTTCTTGCTGGGCTTGTCTGATTTTTGCGGTGAGCACGGCATGGATCAAGACGATGATAAAATACATTAGAAGTAGTACCTGATCTTCCGAAGTGCCAATGGAGAAAGTGAAACGAGGTGGAATAAATGTGAAATCCCACAGTAAAGCACTCAGAACAGCAGCCAACAAGAGCGGAAGGATATCTAAGAAAAGTGAAAGAAGCGAAATGGTGACGAGCAAGAAAAATGCAATGGCCCGATAACCCACTACATCATGGATGAGTAAACTAGGTAATACCACAGCCAATACAGCACCAACACTAATGATGTATTGTTGCCGGATAGGTACTTCTTTTAGCAATCGATTCATGGCCTTCATTGAATGGTTCAAAAGTAGGCCAAATGCTATAAATATGGTATAAAACTAAAGGTGAGAGGTATAAAGATTTTATAAAGGAATACTGAATGATTTGATTCTGCCTCTCAGTTGGGAGTATGGAAATAGAAACTCACTATAGTTTTTTTGTCAATAGGAGAATAATTCCCTCCTGGGCTAAGCCTTCAAATTCAATCTGGCTTACGCCTTTCAACCACAGACCATCACGCTCTTGTAATAATCTGTTTTGGACTTCGAAAACCCCACCTATGATAAAGACAAAGTTTTCGCTGTTCAAGTCAACAGATAGATTTCCATCCACCCGGCCATCGAATTTTCCAATCAATAATTTGCCTGACGATTTGAAGTCCACTAATGATTGTAGTTCGTTTCGATGGTTCATATTAAGAAGTTGTGCTTCTACTGCCTGTGAATCATTTTGAAAGTCTACTTCCAGAAAGTGAATTTCGTGGCTTAGATAAGTATTTTCAATTTCATATGCATGATCCACTGCTACTGACCCTCCCGGAATTAATGAATAGAATTCGTTTGCCTGCGTAAGTTGCAGTGATCCCGCAAGCGGAATAATGATGCGCACGCGCCCTTTGCTCACACAGTTTGAAAAGCAACTCTGGGGCGCAAGACATACTTCATTGAAGTATACGGTACTACACTCCCCCTTCATTTCAGTGATCACGCTTCGAGTGAAAGTGGTTGTTTCTACTCTTCGTGTTTCTGCTAAATGGATTTGGGCGACTATTGTTTCCTGCAATTTCATAATCATCTTATTAACCATTCACCACAATTGTATGCGTAAGTGCGAATCCGGATTCAACACTACCAGTTACAGTACTCATCTCGGTAGTTACTCCGTCTGAAAAGACATTGTCACTACTGTTGTAAGTATAGCCACTCATTCCTTTATTGTAACCATTGGCGGTAGATGCGTTTACTAAATTGACGGCACTGCTTGTACCTTCCGGAAAGGCGATCTGCGTTACCAACAGCGAAGTACCTGTAGCTGTATACACGTGTACGTGAATATGCGTTGCTCTGCCTGTATACCAACCCGGGAAGATGGTTGTAAAACCAACTTGTCCATTGGCGTTGGTGCTTTGTCGCCCGCGTAGGAAGTGATTAGTGGTGTAGTTAGTTGATTGCATGCCGGTGCCACCGTATTCGGAATAATTGCCGTCTTTATCGCAATGCCAAATATCCACCAGTACGCCAGCCAGTGCAGCACAGTTGTTATTCTTATTTTGGATAGTGATAGTAACCGTCAATGGTATGCCTGTTCGATCTCCACGAATATCTGCGCGAACCAGTGATGATGGATCAATCGTAGGAAACGGACCTGCTGTTTCAGTGGCAGTAGTAGTACAAGAACCGGTGCCCGAGGTTCCACCGGAAGTACCACCCGTACTAGTTTGATTAGAAGGTGTTACCTCATTGTCTTTGCAAGCAGCTGCAAGAGGGATGAGACTGAAAAGGCCAATTGTTTTCAAGAATTCTTTGCGTTCCATAGTTGTTGATTTAGTTTGGGATAAAGCGATCAAAGTTGAAATCTTTAAAAACGAGCTTCCCCAATCGGAGAAGCTCGAAAAAAAACTCAACCCCTCTTATCTTCCAATTGTCTTTGTGGACACAACTCCATTGATGCTTACTGTAATTGTTTTATTTGAACAACTGCCGTCACCAAATTCGATGATCACGGTATCGGTTTTGTAAATCGTAGAAACGGTTCCACTCACAGGTGAATGTCTTTCTCTTCCGCAGGAAATGTCATCTGTAATTGGTTTGGTAATCGTGTTTGAGAAAAGTACTGTTCCGCTGGCAAGAGTTACTGATGTGTTACCTTCAGTCACAATCGTGCCACTTACCGGTTTGTTATTCGAATCCAGTGTTACAGTCGAGGTGCGTTTTTTAGTACTTACCCAAGCAGTAACAGTTCCATTTGCGAGCGTGATTTTGCCATCGGTTACATTGGAGTTTGAGATTCGGATTCCAGTAGAACTGTCATACGAATGTGTTTTTGTTTTCGTTCCCTCAATCTGAATCCCGTTAACTTTATAGTTGTTGAATGTAATCGTTTCAGTACGCAAGCTGCTGTCGCCTGATCGAGTAATAGTGATGGAGCCCGAGCGTGTAATAGTGTTATCCCCTTTTTTATTCGTAACACCAGTTCCAAAATCCACTACCGTTTTTACGATAGTAGCAAGCAACGAATCCATTTGCGGAAATTGCCCTCCACTGAAGCTACAGCCTTCAGGCTTAGTGGTTGAAGAAGGCTCCGGCAATGTTACCACATCGCCATTGGCATTGTAATGCGTAATAGTCGCTCCACCACCGCCATGCATGCGGAATCCCCGGAAGTCACCCGCGCTTTCCGCATCGATGATGGCGAGTAAAGTATCATCTTTTGTAATGAAATTGGTGCCATCTAATATATGCCCTCGGCCGGGGCCGCCCTTGCCACCGCGTCCTGTTATTGAGTTGTTAGTGCCGAGTGTATTGGAAGAACTGCCTGAAATCGTAAAGCTGCTACCACTTGCTAATTGACCGGATGCTTGCGCCAAATCGGTAAGGTTGGAATTTGAACTTACTTCTAACTCATTACTAGAACACGCCCAGAAAAGGGCAACCATCGTGGCAACCGCCAACATACCTTTGAAATTTAGATTTTTCATACACTTGTTTAGTTTGTTTCCCCTTAGACGAACAAGGTAGTGCTGGGATTATTCAGCCAATCGTATGTGTAGCTACTCACTACCAATGTGTAGATGAATAGCTGGATTTAATGATTAAACACCTCATTTGACTATTGGCCACAATTACAAACACCAAGCAGCGTGCCAAAGAAGCCAACAACTCGTTTTGCAAACAAGCAGACATTATGATAACGATGTAGTTGGAAATAATAACGCTATCATTTAATATAGAAGTATGGAACCAGGCAAAGTTTACCATATTTACACCCATGCCAATGGGTTTGAAAACTTATTTCGGTCGCAAGAGAATTACCGCTATTTTCTTGAAAGATACTCTCAGTTTATTCCATCGGTTGCAGATACTCTGACGTTTTGCCTGATGCCCAACCATATTCATTTTTTAGTGCGTATTAAAACTAAAGCGCAGATTATAGATTATTTCAACTTAAGCCCATTAATTGCCAATTCCTCCGAGATTTCTAATCTTTCACCAAATTCCTCCGAGGTTTCTACTCTTTCGCGAAATTCCTCCGAGGTTTCTAATCTTCTGAATAAAAACCTCGGAGGAATAACCGAAGGCGGGGTTTCTAATCTTCCACCAAATTCCTACGGGGTTTCCAATCTTTCACCAAATTCCTCCGAGGTTTCTACTCTTTCGCGGAATTCCTCCGAGGCCTCTAATCTTTCGCCAAATTCCTCCGAGGTTTCTAATCTTCTGAATAAAAACCTCGGAGGAATGTCTAAGGCTCATACCCTCGGTGGTTTAAATGAAGCGATCGATGAATTAGTTGAAAAAAGAATATCTCAACAATTCAGCAATTTGTTTAACGCTTACACCAAGGCCTTCAATAACATGTATGGAAGAAAAGGAAGTCTCTTTATTCATCGATTTAAGCGGAAGGAAGTTAAAGACGATACCTACTTCACCACGGTTATTTGCTATATCCATCGAAATCCAATTCATCATGGCTTTGCTAAAACGCTCACAGAATGGCCTTGGAGCTCGTATAAGCTGATTCTTGAGAACAAGAGTTCGATCATTAACGCAAGTGAAATAATTGGTTGGTTTGGTAATTTGGAACAATACATTTCAAAACATCAATATTCACTGGATTCTCTTATCGATTTTGATTGACACCATTCCTAATTACTCCTGCTTATACTTTTTTAAGAACGACTCTGCAAACTTCTCTCCAATCGGAAGCGGGTGAGTTCCAATAAAAAGCTGTGCCTTCTGAAAAGAAGTAATCTTTGCCAACGGCACAATAAACGAGTTGTGAATTCGGCAAAAGTCATCAGAAGGAAGTCGTTGCTCTACTGCCTTCAGGTTCATTCGCGTCAAAATAGGGCGGGCCTGTCCACTGAGGAATATTTTAATGTAATCTTTGTAGCCCTCAATGTATTCAATATCCGAAGTATCGATTTTTATTTCTTTGTATTCAGAATGTACATAGAGAAACTTCTTTTCTGCATTGGATTGGGAACGAAATTGAAATTGTTCCTTAGCACGATTGGCAGCTTTTTGTAAACGCTCAAAAGGTATGGGTTTCATCAGGTAGTCGATGACCTCCAACTCAAAACCTTCCAGCGCATATTGATGATAAGCAGTCGTGAAAATGGTCATGGGCGGATGTGCCAGTGAACGTAAAAATTGTATGCCCGTCACCTCCGGCATTTGAATATCCAGAAACAAAAGATCAACCGGATTCTTTTCAAGAAAAGAAGTGGCTTGTGCTGCCGATGAACAAGTTCCTACTACTTGAAGAAACGGTATTTTTCCAAGATCATCGCTAATCAATTGAAGAGCGAAAGGCTCATCGTCAACTGCCAAACATTTAAGTTTTACATCCATATCAGTTAATCAATAATTCAAGTTGAAGATAAAAGCGATTGTTGCGTGTTGCAATCTGTAGTACATGCTTATCGGGATAGTGTATCCTCAATCGTTTTTGTAAATTCTGCAACCCTATTCCTGAATTTTCTTTTTCAGGATTTTGAGTTTTTGGTAAATATTTGTTTTCAGATGTAACTACTAACCGATGATCATCAATTCGAATCTTCAAAGAGTTTTTCTGTCCTGCGCTAAAATCAGCATGTTTAAACAGGTTTTCAGCAATAGGTAAAAGCAACAGGGGAACGATGAATTTATTTTCAGCAATTCCATTGATTTCAAAATCAATCGTGTCGGTTTCTGCCAACCTCATTTTTTGCAATTCAATATATCCTGAAAGATGTTCCAGTTCTCGGCTCAACTCTACTTTTTCATTGGTAGTTTGGTATAAGATGTAACGCAGAAGTTGCGATAGTTTTACCAATGAGTCTTCCGCTTGATCGGATTTTGTGCGAACCAACCAGCGTATGTTATTTAGCGTGTTAAAGAGGAAGTGTGGACTAATTTGCAATTTGAGTGCAGCAAGTTCTGCATTTTGACGCTCGAACTCCTGCTCGCGTGCCAGCGCTTTGGTGCGATTCCAATCTTCCCATAAGAAAAGACTGGTGCTAAAGATGATTACTAAGGTTGTCAATAGATAACTGGAAAACAGCGGACTCGCAAACATCATCGGTTTTACTCTACCAGAATTCATATCCATCGGAGGGCCACCCATGTGATTCATTTCTCTATCCATGGGAGGCATTGGCGGAGGATCCATTTTTTCCCACGGAAGTGGCGGTCCAAAGGGCTCTGAAAGGTGATGATGGATTTGCCAATTGATCAGGCTGACGATTACAATTAGGAGTATCGCAACAATGGCATATAAAAGGACCCCTTTCTTAAACAAGAATTGAGGTGCGAGGTAAAACAGATTCAAATAAAATAATCCGATGAGCAGCCCATTTCGCAATACCAGCGAAAGAAGGTTTTCAGGTTCCAAAAATGCTTTGGCAAAATCACCGGGCGGAGAAAGCAATAGCGGAGCAAGAAAAAAGAAAACCCACACTACAGAATGTAGTAGAATTCGTGTAGATAAACTTTTACCGGCTTGCATAGCTCGTAAAGCTACGTTTTTGCTTGCGAAAGTGTTGATGAGTGTAGCTAAATTCTACTAATCAGTCGACTGAAAATTACCCCAGCGCTTCTTTGTAGACTTTCAATACTCGATCGCGAGCTACTTTATGATCTACAATTGGTTTAGGGTAAGAAGGCGTTCCCCATTCCGGTACCCAATGTTTGATGTATTTTAAATCGGGGTCAAATTTTTCTGTTTGTAGCTGTGGATTGAACACTCGGAAATACGGTGCAGCATCGCAACCCGAACTAGCTGCCCATTGCCATCCGCCATTGTTGGCAGCTAAATCGAAATCCAACAACTTTTTAGCAAAGTAAGCTTCACCCCAACGCCAGTCAATCAACAAATGTTTTGTTAGAAAGCTGGCCACGATCATCCGCACGCGATTATGCATAAAACCGGTTTGATTCAGCTCACGCATGCCGGCATCCACAATAGGGTAGCCTGTTTGCCCTTGACACCACGCGTCAAATTCTTTTTCATTATTACGCCATTCGATTTTATCGTAAGCAGGCTTGAATGCTTTTGTTTCCACCTGTGGAAAGTGCCACAAGATCATGTGATAGAAATCGCGCCAGATCAATTCGTTCAGCCACGTTTCATTTTTCTTCAAGGCAATTTGTACGAGTTTTCGAATGCTTACTGTGCCGAAGCGTAAGTGAACACTTAGTTTGGTAGTTCCTGCTATCGCTGGAAAGTTTCGGAGTTGATCGTATTTTTCGATGATCGATTGTTTGACCATCCGTTCGGGAAACGTAAAGGTGGTTTCCCCAAATCCAATCTCCGCCAACGATGGTAAGGGTAGTGGTGCTACTTTTTTGAAATGATGAAATAATTTTTCGCTAGGAAAACTTTGATAAGCTGCTTCGGTAAGGGCTGCCTTCCATTTGCGACTATACGGTGTAAAAACAGTGTAAGGCAATCCGTCATCTTTAACCACTTCCGATTTTTCAAAAATCACCTGATCCTTAAACGTGTGAAATGCAACGCCTTTTTCCTCGAGTATCTCTTTTACTTTGGCATCTCGCTTTTGTGCATAGGGTTCGTAATCGTGGTTGGTGTAAACGGCTTTTGGCTTTATGGTTTGAAACAACTCTATCGGATTCCCATGAAAAACTAACAACGAACTTCCCCATGCCGTTAGTTGCTCTTGCATGGCAGTCAGCGATTGATGGATGAAAGTTACTCGTAGGTCTGTTTTGTCTTCCAGTTTTTGAAGGATCTCTGTATCGAAAATAAAAATAGGTAAAACATTTTCATTTTCTTTTAGCGCATGATAAAGACCAGCATTGTCTTGTAAACGCAAATCGCGCCTGAACCAAAAAAGAGTTGTCTCTGAGTTTACTATTGAAGATAATGACATACTAAAAGCGAAAATGCAAAATTACTATTCGTTGGTACTGTTCTTTTGATGCAACTCGTCTAGCTTTTTTTCTAACCGATCAATCGCCTCCATTTTTACTGCATACAACTTTAGATCACCGGAGCGCTGAATATGCATGGCTTCTTCCAGCAGTTTTTTGCGTTGGTTAGTTAGTTCTTTAATCGGATCTTTCTTGAATAATGAGAACATAGCTTGTTGTTTTTGTTTTAACAACCAAAAGGCAAATATGTTCAGACTAATTGACTTCTGTGGAAGCTTCAAATTGGTAATAATACTTCGTAAAATAGAAGTATCCGAGTAGCCAAAGGCTGAGCATTTCTATCCAGTAGATTTTAAACAACACCAGCATAAAGGAGGTCAGGAAAAAACCAAGCATCCATTGCAGATATTTTTCATTGTCTAGTTTTTTGAATAGTTGTGTATGGCTGAGCAACAAAAAACCAACTCCGAAAAAATAGATTCCTACGAGGTCAATAACATGAACATGATTAATTGCCAGCATCATTACCTCAGGGATAATAAGAATGCCATAAGTAAGTGCCAAATAAAGAAAACGATGTAAATGGGAGATGGGTAGCGTACGCAAGAAAAGCAAAAAGCGCTCTTCCATTTTGCGTAGCTCAAAAACTGCAACACTGTGCGAAGCCAATCCAAACAGTAATCCTAAAATCGCTACTCGCACTTCATAATGATCTACCGGTATTTGCAGAAATCCAAAGATGCAAAACAACGAAGCAGCTTTAGCAAAGAAAAAGACAGTCGGCAATTGAGTTGTCAGATGGCCTAGATAAAACAAGGGCAATGGCTTTGGCCATTTCCATTTTATTTCCGGAAGGTTTAGCTTGAAGCGAAATAGATGTTGTGCTTGCAAGCGATAGACGAGCCACCTAGCACTTGCCAAGTATAATGCTCCTTGAAATGCAATAATTGAACATACAGATAGGTAATTCTGCGATTGGATACCCAGGGCAACAATAAAAAATGTATAAGCCAGCACTGGAAGATGCAGCAATAGCATTAGCTGTAGTGATTGGATGAAAAGCAAATAGGTAGGCAGCAGTGCCAATTGAAAAACAAATTGATTATGAGGTTGTCGGAGTTGTTCACCAACAAACTGAATGCACTTGAGCGTATAAAGTAACCAAACTAAAAATACCATCAACTGAAATACCACCGAAGTCAGTGTAGCGTAAATCAATGACTGATGATAACTAATAATCTGACTTGACTCTACAATGCCAAACATTAAATAGAACACCACAAAAAATAATCCGGCATTCCGCTCGTAAAAGCGTGCTACTAATACTTTTCCAAGCACTTTGGTTACAGATAGCATATGGTATGATTTTCAACCAGCAGTTCACGATGTGGTAAGGAGGGAATATCAAATGCCTGATGCGATGTAAATAAAAAATGAATTCCTTTAGCTGCATACAAGGCAATCACCTCATACAAAATGGGCACGGTATCTTTATCGATCGTCACCAGGGGTTCATCCAGAAGAATGTAGGCAGGTTGACCAATGAACGCCAGCACCAGCGATAGTTTTTTCACCATTCCGCTGGAATAGGTGCCTATAGGTTCATGAACGAATGAACTGATATTGAATTTCTGCACCAGAAAATCAGCCTCTTCTTTTTTTGCCTTCCGAACTTTTGTAAAAAATGCGATTAGATCAAGACCCGTTAAGAAGGGTGGATAGAGTGGTTCGGCTTCTACATAATGAATCTGTCTACGGTATTCAACTGGTTGCTTTCGCATGTCAATACCATTCACTACAATATCTCCCTCGAAGGGAATCATTCCGGCAATCACTTTCAGCAAAGTAGATTTTCCGGAGCCATTATTTCCCTTAATCCAATAAAGACCGGAATCAAATCGCAATTGATCTACTTGAATAATCAGATTTGAACCATAGTTTTTGATGAAGTCCTTTAGTAAAAGCATGCTTGATTAAAGGTAGAATTGAAATTTTATTAATAATTTATTAACAATTTCTTAATATTGGAATTTACAACAATCAACTGCACATGCAAATAATCGTCAGGTTTGTATTAATTGGTCTTCTTTTTGTTCTACTTCAACAAAATCTGTTAGCTCAATCTACCTCGCAGAAGCCCGCACTAAATTTCTATACAAAAAAGCAAAAAGGATTTGGCTTTGTTACTGGAGACAGCCTCTTTTCTCTCAATTTTCAGTTTAGAATGCAAAACAGGGCTTTGTATACGAGCAAAACAGATACTGATCTTAGTGCTGAGTCTTTTGAGTTTAGAGTACGCAGATTACGGATGAAGTTTACTGGCTTTATCTTCAACCCAAAATTAACCTATTATTTTCAATTGGGGTTTGCGAGAGGTGACATGGATTGGCGAGGGAATGATAATAATAGTGTGAATAATAGTCCAAATGTTATCCGAGACGCGGTTGTTTATTATCAACCAAATTCAAGAGTAAAAATTGGCTTTGGGCAAACGAAGCTACCAGGTAATCGTCAACGAATAGTTTCTTCAGGTGAGCTACAATTTTTTGATCGATCTATTGTGAATGCTCGATTTACTTTAGATCGTGACTTTGGTTTTTTTTATCACTACACCACACGATATGTAATATTACGTGGTTCACTTACTTCTGGTGAAGGACGAAATTCGGATATTTCGAGTGATGGTTTAGCGGCTACAGGACGCATCGAGTTGCTTCCATTCGGGGCATTTACGGATGAGAATGATTATATGGAAGGCGATCTTGTCAGAGAAAAAAAACCTAAGTTGTCAATAGCAGCTACATTCTCAGATAATGCGAATGCACAACGCCAATTAGGGCAATTAGGAAATGATTTATTCGACAAAAGATCGATACAAGCATTGGAGTTTGATATGGTAGCTAAGTACAATGGTTGGGCATGGTATTCAGAATTTATGAATCGAACATCGAATAATCCAATTACCTTTAATTCTGCTGCGCCAACACAATTGAGCAATGTTTTTGTTGGATATGGTTGGATGTCTCAAATCAGTTACTTGTTTCGAAATAGCTTTGAAGTAGCAGGACGATATGCGCAAGTTACACCTGATTCAAAACTGTATAATAATGCTAGTTATCTATCCTTAAATGAAAAGAGGCAAGAAAATTATGAAATGGGTGTAACGAAATACTTAAATGGACACCGCATTAAATTGCAAGGGGGTATCATGTACACCACTCTTACTGATTTACGCTCTAATTCGTATTTTGACGGCTTTTGGTCTACGGTTTTGCAAATGGAAGTTGGTATTTAGCGCCATTGTCATTTTTACACATCTTTTAAAACTCAATACGCCCTTCTTTCCGATGCTATCTGTAAAGTAGCTAGAGCATTAAGGCCTGAATAAAGGATTTTTGGATCCATCATTTATTTTTATTCTCTTGTAGTTAATTTATCTTTTATTATTTTTTACAGTACCTTTAGACACGTACTATCTTTCCCATTTACCTTAAAATCACTTCATGGCATTTATTGACAATGTACTTCAAACTCCTTCGTATGGCTGGGCAAATTCGGATGGAAAATTAATCACGCCTTCTCTTAAGCAACTTTATTCAGAAGCTTTCTCGCGTATCAACGTTTTCAAATCAAAAAGAAACTGGATTCCGTTTATCAATTGGTTCATGGCCATTTGCATGTTGCCATTTTTGTTTTTCTTTTTATTCTCGTATTTCTCGCTGCCTCTACTAGGTGCCTTTTTATTGTACGCCATGATCATCATGAGCACGCATGGTACCATTTGGTTTCATCGTTACAGCACACACCGCGCTTATTCATTTAGTCACCCCATTTGGCGATTCATCACACAGAATTTAGTGCTTCGCACGTTCCCTGAAGAAATCTATGTAGTGTCTCATCATGTACATCACTTAAAGTCTGATATGCCGGGCGATCCATATAACTCTAATGCGGGTATTATGTATTGCATGTTGTCGGATGTCAATCACCAAAGTATTGCTAAAAATCTATCGGAAGAAGAATACAAAAAAGCTTCGCACTTTTTGAGTCACACCGGTGTGATGATTAATTCATACGCTCAGTATTTGAAATGGGGCTCTATCGCCAATCCGTTCTATACCGTTGGCCTTTGGATTTTAAATTGGTCATTTTGGTATGGTATGTTTTTTCTAATTGGCGGACATGGACTAGCATGCGCGTTGTTTAGCGGTGCCTTGTTTTGGTTTGTGTTGGTACGTGCCTTCAATTATACCGGACATGGTGGAGGAAAAGTAAAACATGTGGACGGCATCGACTTTGACAGAAGCAATATGTCAATCAATCAAACGCGTCCGGGTTTGTTTTCGGGGGAGTGGCACAACAACCATCACCTATATCCGGATAGTGCGCGTGCCGGTTTTTTACCCTACCAAATTGATTTAGCTTGGATTTACATTTGGACCATGAAAAGGCTTGGTGCTGTTTCAAGCTACCGCGATTCGAAGGCGCATTTTCTCAAACGCTTTTCGTTGAATAAAGAAGGAAAGCCGCTAATGGCTAGCCACGAAGATATTCGTGTTGTAGAATAAGCTTAAACCAGTAGGTTAATGCATCCGGGTTCTCCCGAACCTGTTGATGCAATTCATCAAGGGTGCAGAATTTCCAATCTTCCACTTCGTCCTGATTGATGGATGGATTTCCGTCATAGGTTCCCTGAAATACATGGTCTACTTCGTATTCAATCAGATCTTTATCTAATGGCGTGCGATACGTAAACTTGAAAGCGTAAGTGGGTGTGATTTCTATTCCCATCTCAAATTTCAATCTGCGCTTTACGGCTACTTCGATCGCTTCATTTGGAATGGGGTGACTACAGCACGCATTGGTCCACAATCCGCCACTATGGTATTTTGTTTTTGCTCTTTTTTGAATGAGCATTTCACCTTTCGAATTAAAAACGATTATTGAGAAGGCCCGATGCAGCAAACCCTTTTGGTGGGCTTCTAATTTTTCCATCGTGCCGATTTCGCGGTCTAGCTCATCTACCAGAATGACGTGTTCCATCAGATGAGATTCAATTGGTGTTTTACAAACGAATAGGCGAGAATGGAAATTTTTCTACGATTGCGCACCCGAATCCTTTGGGTAAGAACAGTTGTGAAGGGAGTCGCTTTTATTTTTTCGAAAAGTGCGATGTAGTAAAGATAAGCCACGTAGACACCGAGTCGAGCACAGCGAGGTAATTGTTTAATTCCTTTATATCCTTCTGCAAAGTCAGCCGCAATATCTTCTTCAATAGCGCGTTTGGCGTCTTCATTAAAATTAGAAAGATCGATTCCCGGAAAATAGTTGCGGCCCATTTGGTTGTAATCCGCATTGAGGTCGCGAAGGAAATTTATTTTTTGAAATGCCGATCCCAACTTCATCGCGGAAGGCTTCAGCCGCTGATACATCGCATCATCGCCTTTACAAAATACACGCAATGTCATTAGCCCCACTACTTCAGCAGATCCTAAAATATATTCATTAATACCCGACTGATCGTAGCTGGTCAGATTCAAATCCATCTCCATGCTCTTCAAAAATTGATCATAGAGTTTTTCTTCTATGCCAAACTGATTGACGGTTTTCTGAAAGCTGTTCAGAATGGGATTAAGGCTTATTTTTTCGGCTACAGCCTGATAAGTTTCCGCTCGAAATCGGTTAAGCAATGTAGCCTTATCGTATTCGTGAAATGTGTCAACAATTTCATCGGCAAAGCGCACAAACCCATAAATGGAATAGATCGGGTCGCGCATGTCTTTATCGAGGCATTGAATGCCCAACGAAAAAGAAGTGCTGTACGCGCGCGTGGTCATGCGGCTGCAGCGAATACTTACCTGATCAAAAAGTTCTTTGCTCATGCATCTTTCCCTTTGGTGCAACTTGTTTGTTTCAAGCTTGATCTCGTTTGATTAATTCGCCAGCTACTACTTGCCCGGAAATCAACGAAGGTGGTACACCCGGTCCCGGCACTGTTAGTTGACCCGTATAAAACAGATTCGGCAGTGTTTTGTTTAAGATAGAGGGCTTTAAATTGGCTGTTTGCATAATCGTGTTCGCCAAACCGTAGGCATTTCCTTTAAACGCGTGATAGTCGCTCATAAAATCGCTATGCGCGTAGCTTCGCTTATAGACAATATTATCTCTCCATGAATCTCCGGTTAATTTTTCGATCCGATCCATCATCAGATGAAAATACTTTTCACGCACCGATTCATCATCTTTCAAACCGGGTGCCACGGGTAATAACAGAAAAATATTTTCGCAGCCTTCCGGTGCTACTTGATCGTCCGTTTTGGATGGAACCGAAACGTAAAATAATGGATCGGTCGGCCACTGAGGACTTTCATAAATTTCTTTGGCATGTTTGCCGAAATCCCGATCAAAGAAAAGATTGTGATGCAATAATCCTTTTACACGTTTATTCACGCCCAAATAATAAATCAAACTGGAAGGCGCCATCACTCGCTTCTGCCAATAGTCTTCTGAGTAACGTCTATATTCAGCGGGCAGCAGTTCCTGCTCTACGTGATGATAATCAGCTCCGGCTACTAGATAATCCAGCGGATGTTCTGAACCATTCGTTTGAATACCGCTGACTTTCTTATTTCGAACGTTTATCTTTTCTACTTCACTGTTGAATTCAAACTTCACTCCGAGACCCTTCGCAACACTGACCATACCCTCTACAATTTTGTGCATGCCACCCATCGGGTACCAGGTGCCAAGCGAAACATCGGCATAATTCATCAGGGTATAAAGAGCGGGCGTTTTGTCGGCTGGTGCTCCCAGAAACAACACCGGAAACTCTAACAATTGAACTAAGCGCGGATCTTTAAAATGTTTTTTCACGTAAGTGGATACCGATTCAAAAACGTGAAGTTTAAAAACACCTTTCGCCAATTCCATATCCATTAACTCGGTAATGGAAATTCCCGGCTTATACACCAGTTTGTTGATACCTACTTCGTACTTGTATTTACCCTCTGCCAGAAACTGTTTGAGTTGCGCGCCACTTCCTTTTTCAATCTTTTCAAAGTAATCACACAATTGATCTTCGCCTGCGGGAATATCCCACACATCGTCTTTGCCAAAAAACACACGATACGAAGGATCTAACCGTTGAAGATGAAAAAAGTCAGAGGGCTTTTTGCCAAACAAGGCAAAGTATTTTTCGAATACATCGGGCATCCAATACCAACTGGGTCCCATATCAAATAAAAACCCGTTGGTCTCAAATTTTCGTGCACGTCCTCCGGCTGATTCATTCTTTTCAAAAATGGTGACATCGTAATTTTTTTTTGCAAGACACGATGCTGCAGCTAAGCCGGCAAAACCCGAACCGATTACTCCCACTTTTTTCATGCGGTGGCAATTAATTGAATTAGAAGTGATGTATGAATGGGGAGTTGTATCATGAGGTGAATTGGATAATCAATAATACCTATAAAACACAAAAATCCTTTCAGTGTTTGAAAGGATTTTTGATTAAGAAGTTGAACAATCTTCTATTCGTAGCCGGTAAGCTTCTTTTGAATCTCTTTCCGGGCGTGGAAAATTCTGTTTTTCACTGTGCCAATTGGCAAGTTCAAATGTTGGGCAATCTCATGATACTTGTAACCGGTGGTGTGCATTTTGAAAGGAATCAGCAATTCGTCTTTCACATCATTCACATTTCGCCACACTTCTTTAAACTCTACACTTCCCTCCGGTCGATTGAAGGTGTGTGTGTCTTCCACATTTAAATGATACAATTCTTTGGTGTTGTCAGTAGAAGTGCGCTCGCGTTTGGTTTTGCGATAATTGTTGATGTACGTGTTGCGCATAATTGTGAAGAGCCAACCTTTCAGATTGGTATCTTCTCTGAATTTATTACGGTAAGTCAGTGCCTTGAGAATGGTATCCTGAACAAGGTCGAGAGATTCTTCACGATCTCGGGTGAATCGGTGCGTAAATCCGCGCAACGTGGGGCGAAGGCTGGCAATTTCTTTATCAAATTCTAAGGCAGTCATATGTTTAGTTTTTGATGTTAATCTTTAAACAAATTACACCTATAGAGACAAGAAATCAAAATAATTGTTTAATTATTTATTCGATTAGTTAAACAAATTTAAATTGAAACTAACTGACTCAATTCCAGTGCATTAGCAAATTGAACCACATTGGAAGGGGCCGAAATAGGGGTTTTCTTCAAGGCGTAACCACTGGCCAGAATCTTAGCCCCTGCACAATCAGAACTTAGTCTGTCAAAAAACTTTTGTAGATCTACCGCGCGTGGGTGTGTAGTGCAAGAGATGATCACAAGTTGCGGCTGGTGTAAATCGTAAACGGATTTCAGCGCTGCATAAGGCACCGTCTGCCCTAAATAGTAGGTGCGAATACCTTTCTTTTTGGTGATGAAATAGTAAAACAAAAGCGACAACTCGTGCAATTCATTTTCAGGTAAAAATAAAATCGCTTTGGCTGCATCTTTGGGGGCCAAAGGCAACGCATCAATCGCTACAATCATTTTTTGGCGAATCAAGTGCGTAATGAAGTGCTCCTGTGCCGGAGTGATATTGTTGGTGAGCCACAAAACGCCAATTTTCTCCAAAAAAGGATAGATGATTTCCAGAATCATCTTTTCGAAACCAAACTTGAGGGTCAGATGGCCAAGCATTTTCTCAAACTGCTCTTCATCCATATCCACCAGCGCTACAATCAACTGCTCAATATAAATGTCAATTGAGTTTTGCTTTTCACTCAGCTCAGCTACTTGTTTGTTGATTTCATCCAGACTTAACTTAACAATCCGGGATATTTTTACCCCGTTGTTATTAAGTACCGAAACATTGATGATCTTTTTCAGATCGTCATCTGAATAATACCGAATATTGGTTTTGGTGCGTTGGGGCTCAATTAATTGATGCCGTTTCTCCCAAATGCGAATCGTGTGGGCTTTGATTCCCGAAAGTCGCTCCAGTTCTTTAATAGAATATTTGCCCATCTTTTTAAAACAAACTTTAAACAAAAACACCGTAAATGGTAAATTGTTGGGCTTAAATTTCGAATAATGTTGGAAGAAGGCGTAGCGTGGTTTAAAACGAAGGGATGGACGCCCTTCCCGTTTCAATTGGATGCCTGGCAATCATACGCCCGTGGTGAAAGTGGCCTCGTAAATGCCCCCACGGGCAGTGGAAAAACCTATTCGTTGATTATTCCCATCGTTCTCGAATCTAAAAAAGATTCCAACCCGCGATCAAAAGGTCCTCGAGCCATCTGGATTACACCCATTCGGGCACTGGGCAAAGAAATTGAATATGCCGCTCAAGATGCCATTGAAGGGATGGGCGTTCGCTGGCGGGTAGGCGTGCGCTCTGGCGATACCACCACGCGTGAACGTGCGAAACAACAAGAAACTCCGCCCGAAATTTTGATCACCACACCCGAAAGTTTACACCTGTTTCTTTCCCGAAAGGATTACAAAAACTACTTCAAAAATTTGAAGTGTATTGTGGTGGATGAGTGGCATGAGTTGATTGGTTCGAAGCGCGGTGTGTTGATGGAACTGGCGCTTTCGCGATTGAAAACCATTTCGCCTGATCTAAAGATTTGGGGCATTTCGGCCACCATCGGCAACATGGAGCAATCTTTGGACGTGCTGATGGGCGACCGGGCGAACAGAACGGTAACGGTAGTGAAGGCAGCCATCGAAAAGAAGATAGAAATCATTTCAGTGTTTCCAGAAACAGTAGAGCGAATGCCTTGGGCAGGTCATCTTGGAATTCATCTATTAGAAAAAACGATACCGATCATACAGAAAAGCAACAGCACTTTGATTTTTACCAATACGCGCTCCTTTGCGGAAATCTGGTATCAAAAGTTATTAGATGTGGCTCCGCAGTTGTCGGGTGTATTGGCTATGCACCATGGATCCATCAGTGCAAAAATTCGGGCATGGGTAGAAGATCAACTGCACGAGGGAAAACTAAAGGCCGTGGTGTGTACTTCCAGTTTAGATTTGGGTGTCGACTTCCGCCCGGTAGAAACGATTATCCAAATCGGCAGCCCCAAAGGTGTGGCGCGCTTTCTACAACGTGCCGGGCGCAGTGGTCACCAGCCGGGGGCTGTAAGTCGCATTTATTTTTTGCCGACTAATTCATTGGAACTCGCTGAGGCATCTGCTTTGCGCGAAGCGATGAATCGGAAAATTGTGGAAGACCGCATTCCCTACATTCGCTCGTTTGATGTGCTGATCCAATACCTGATTACATTAGCGGTTTCGGATGGATTTCAGGAAGCAGAAATCTTTGAAGAAGTAAAAGGCACTTTTTGTTTTTCGTCTATTTCGGAAGATGAATGGCGCTGGTGTTTGAATTTTATTGCAACCGGTGGTGCGGCACTTACCGCCTACGATGAATACCGAAAGGTGATCAGCGACAATGGTTTCTACCACGTAGAGAATAAACAAATTGCCTACAAGCATCGGTTGTCCATTGGAACCATTGTGGGCGATACGCTCATGCACATTAAATATACCAGCGGCAAGTACCTGGGCACGATTGAAGAATACTTTATCTCCCGATTGCATGTTGGCGATGTGTTTTGGTTTGCGGGCAAGAGTTTGGAATTGGTGCGGATCAAAGAAATGGAAGCGCACGTGCGGCCATCCAAGCGCAAGTCCGGCAAGGTGCCGAGTTGGCAAGGCGGGCGCATGCCACTGTCATCGCAGTTGAGTGAGATGATTCGAGTTAAGATGGATGAAGCGGCAAACAATGCTGAGACCGATGAAGAAATGAAATTTTTGCGTCCCTTGATGGATTTGCAAAAACTGCGTTCGCACCTGCCATGTAAAAATGAATTGTTGATCGAATACTTTCACAGTTCGGAAGGCTATCATGTAGTCATTTATCCTTTCGAAGGCCGCAATGTACACGAGGGACTTGGCGCGCTTGTAGCGTATCGCATTGCCAAAATCAAGCCTATTACGTTTTCCATTGCTATGAATGATTACGGGTTTGAGTTGTTGTCCGATCAGCCCATTCCCATCGAAGAAGCGGTAGAAACCAATGTGCTGGGCATTGAGAATTTATCGACTGATATTTTGGCGAGTATCAACTCAACTGAAATGGCGAGACGTAAATTCAGAGATATTGCGGCTATTGCCGGATTGGTTTTCAAAGGTTTGCCGGGGCGGAAAATAAAGGAGAAGCATCTGCAATCTTCCTCGCAGCTTTTTTTCAATGTCTTCAATGAGTATGAATCGGACAATCTGTTGCTGCTGCAGGCGTACGAAGAAGTAATGGATTTTCAATTAGAGGAGGCCCGTATGCGCATGGCGCTGGAGCGAATTGAGCATCAGAAAATCATCATCACCCAACCGGAAAAACCCACACCATTTTCATTTCCAATCATTGTCGACCGCACCCGCGAAAAACTCACTTCCGAGAGACTCGAAGACCGCATCAAAAAGATGATGGTAGAGTACGGAGAAGATGAATGAGGTAATCGTAAATCGAATCGCTCACAGATTGCTACAAAGTCTAACAGACACGAAGAGTTTGACTATAAACCTTCGTGCCTCTATGTCTTCGTGGCGGATGTTTATTAAAAAATAGCGCGGAAGATCAGGAACAAGCCACCACCCATAATCATTACCACTGGCAAGGTTAAAAACCAAGCGAGTAGAATATTGCGAACAGTGTCGGGCTGCAAGTTCTTCACACCTTTATTTGCCACCATACTTCCGGCAATTCCCGAAGAGAGCACGTGAGTGGTACTTACTGGCCATCCAAAGTTGGTAGACAACCCAATGGTAATAGAAGCCACCATTTCGGCACTAGCTCCTTGTGCGTAGGTAAGGTGCTCTTTACCAATTTTTTCACCCACTGTTTTTACAATGCGTTTCCAACCGATCATCGTTCCCACGCCAAGTGATAACGAAATCATCAGAATTACCCAGGTAGGAGAGTAGTCGGTAACTTTGCGCACTTCTTTCATGCTGCTGGTGAGTGTTTTCTTATCATCTTCACTCAGGCGCACTTCGTCTTTTTTCATTAATGACTTAAGATGACGGTCTACCATCATAATGTCTTTGCGAACCACAAACTTATCTTCTTTTGGAATGGAGCCAGCGCTGTTTACCAAACTGAATTTGTTTTGTAAGTCATGGGTCATCGTTATTACCTGACTTAATTTTACGCGGTCTCCTTTTGACAAAGTGGTTGAATCGATAGTAGTAACAACTCTTTCAATTTTTGTAAGCGAAGCTGGAAGTTTGGTAGTATCGAGATCATTGTTGATAGCGAAGTAGGCGGGCACAATTCCAATCAACACCAACATTACCAATCCAACTCCTTTCTGCCCATCATTCGATCCGTGGAAGAAACTTACCAAGGTGCAAGTCAGAAATAAAATGCCTCGAATCCACAATGGAGGAGGGGCGTTTTTCTTCGGTTCTTTAAATAAGGCTTCTCCCGATTCGGTCTTTTTGGTAGCCACCCGAATCAGATACATTAATATAATAGTCACAGAAAAACCGAAGAGCGGAGAGACTAGTAATGAAATGCCAATTTCTTGTGCTTTGCTCCAGTTGACAGCTTCTCCCGCTGCTTCCGGCAAAAAAGAATAGGCTAAACCTACACCAAGAATAGAACCAATCATAGTGTGAGAACTGGAGCACGGAATTCCCAAATACCAGGTTAAAAGATTCCAGAAAATGGCAGTGATCAATAAGGCTGCCACCATCGAAATACTATGTGCAATATTTTGATCGACTAGTGTTTCAACGGGCAACAGATTGACTATACCCATGGCCACGGTAATACCTCCGGCAAAAACACCCAAAAAATTCCAGGTTCCCGACCAAATTACGGCTACCCACGGCTTCAGGGTATGTGTATATATTACGGTGGCTACCGCGTTGGCGGTGTCATGAAAGCCATTTACAAACTCAAAAGCGCAAACCGCTGCCAAACACAGAACCAAAAGAATGGCATACGAGGTCTCTAATTCAAACATGGGTTTTAGGTATTGATTTCACTAATTTTCAGGCCTCAAGTTGCCTTTTACTTTACTAATGTGCAACCAAAGGTAGAATCTCTTTTTTGACTCTATGTTATCGAAATGTTACGCTTTTTAAATCTGTGTTTTCTCCGACCCAAACCGCATTTTCAATGATTTTTGAGCTTTTTCAGGGAGGCGAAACCATTACCTTGCTGCCGCAACGACTCCTGTACCTCAACCAGCACCGTACGTTGGTGGTTGCCGATGTTCATTTTGGTAAAATCAATCATTTTCGCAAAGCGGGTATTGCCGTACCCACCAAAGCTAACAACCGCAATGCGGCCGATCTGATCGATGCCATTAATCAGGTGAAACCGGAGCGAGTGGTTTTTTTAGGCGACTTGTTCCATAGTACCTATAATGAAGAGTGGGAAACCGTAGGGCAGATCACCGATCACTTTCGCCAATGTTCATTTGAGTTGGTGGTGGGTAATCATGATATTCTAAGCGATGTTCAATATTCAAGGCACGCTATTCGGTGTATCGATCGGTTGGTGCTTGGCCAATGGCTGCTCACACACGAGCCACTGTCCGACATTCCTGAAAATTATTATAATCTCGCAGGCCACATCCACCCCGGCATTCGGCTGCATGGCTCCGGCCGACAATCATTGGTATTGCCTTGCTTTTATTTTGGCAAACGACAAGGTCTATTACCGGCCTTTGGAGCATTTACCGGCTTAGCGAAAATTAAACCTCAAAAAGACGATAAAGTGTTTGTGCTCGCAGATGGAAAAATAATTCAAGTGTAAGTGGGTCAATCGTTAATGGTATCGACTATTAAGGGGTCCTCTTAATTTACCTCCTCCGCTTTGCTTTCGGTCTGCTACCACCACCTCCACCGGTGTTAAACATGAGTCCGATTGAAAACTCAAGTCCGGTAAAATCGATTTTCGCATCCGGGAAATTGACACTTTCTTGCTGGGCGCCACTTGAGTTGCTGCCAACGTAATTTCCTTTGATCGGAAATTTCGCAGTCCCCATCAGATAATTTGTTTCGAGTGAAAGGCTCACCTGACTCGTAACTGGCACGGTCAATTCGACACCGCCATGCACACCAAAGCCGGGATTATTTTCAAAACTTAAATTGCCGTTGGCTACATCCCAATTTTTATACTTACGAAAAGCACGATCGAAATTTCCGTAGTTTAAATTCTGATCAAATCCATAAAAGAAAAACCCGCCTCCTTTGATATCAAATTGTACTTGCTTCCCTTTTAGCTGCACCACCAACTCAGCCGGAACGAAAATGGTAAAATTTGGACCGAGCAAGGAGTTTTTAGAATCAAAAGGCAAATCCATAATTGCCAATCCCGACATGCGATAAAGCGATGCGCCCGTTTCGAACGCTAGAAAATTATTGATGTTAAAACCTACTCCTCGCAGTGAAAACGGACTGATGGGCGTAGAAAATTCGCCATTGCGTGGAATAAAGTACGAAAAAGAAAGACCTACTTCTTGTGCCTGCGTACCCGACATCAAGCTAAGAAAAAGTAAACCGGAGAGGAGGAGCTTTCGAAACATAGTGCATGTATTAGCGCCCGAATATAACAGAACAAAAGCGCAACCACTCATAAAATCCATGTTTCAATTTGAGGCTTAACTCGTACCTTAGTTACTCTAAATTAATGCTGTTAAGTTAAGCTCTCCTTACCTCCTCTCTTGTGGAGAGGGATGAGGTGAGGTGTAGAATAGTGCTTAACTTAGCAGCATTGGAATCTAAATTTTACACTATGCGCTTCCTTTCATCACTCCTCGTGGTAATTGTTTTATTTTCTGCATGTTCTGAAAAAAGAAAACCGGCCGATCTGATTATCAGCGGAGGTACCATCTACACGGTCGATGAAAAGCAACCGAAAGTAGAAGCGGTAGCAGTGGCAGGAGATCGCATTGTGTTTGCTGGATCATTAAACGATGCCGAAAAATTTAAAGGCGAAAAAACACAAATGCTCGATTTGAAAGGCAAAGTGATGACGCCCGGTTGGATCGAAGGGCACGGGCATTTCATGGGCCTCGGTTTTAATGAGTTGGAACTAGATCTGATGAATGTGAAGAGTTATGATGAATTGGTAGAGAAAGTAAAGGAAGCCGTAGCAAAAGCAAAGCCCGGTCAATGGATTTTAGGTCGTGGATGGCACCAGGATAAGTGGGATCAAAAACCATCCAAAATGGTGAAGGGTTTTCAAACACATGAATTGTTGAGCGCAGCATCACCAAATAATCCCGTATTCCTTCGTCATGCAAGCGGACATGCCGGTTTTGCCAATGCGAAGGCCATGCAATTGGCCGGAGTCAATCAACTTTCGGTAGAGAAGTTATCAAAAGACATGAATGAAGGTGGTGAAATAATCAAGGACGAATTGGGCAACCCTACCGGAATTTTTAATGAACGCGCGCAGTCGCTGATTTCAAATTACATTCCCAAAGAAACAGAAGAGACCAACTCGAAAGCATTGGAGCTGGCCATTCAGGCGAGCTTAAAAAATGGAATCACTAGTTTTCACGATGCAGGTGCCGGCCGTAATAGCATCGAGTTATTCAAGAAATTTAAGCAAGAAGGTAAATTACAAACTCGCCTTTACGTAATGCTCACCGGGTTTGACCCTTCATTAGTTTATGAATATTTTCGGTCGGGCCCGATAATCGATTCTACCGGGTTACTCACCATTCGTTCAGTAAAGTTGAATTGTGATGGAGCCTTAGGTTCGCGCGGAGCGTGGTTGCTCGAGCCGTACACTGATCGCACCGACTTCAGTGGAATGGCTACACTCTCTATGGATACAGTAGCCAAGATTTCGATCGAAGGACTGAAATATGGATTTCAGATTTGCTCGCATGCCATTGGCGATCGTGCCAACCGCGAAATTTTAGATCGCTATGAGGCTGCCTTCAAAGGCAATCCTGAAAAAGCAAAAGATGCACGCTTCCGAATTGAACATGCGCAGCATTTGGCGCCCAGTGACATCCCTCGTTTCGGTCAGTTAGGTGTTATTCCGGCCATGCAAGCCATTCACTTATCTTCCGATCGCCCTTGGGCCATTGAGCGATTAGGCGAAAAACGAATCAAAGAAGGAGCTTACATGTGGCAATCCCTTCTCAAGTCGGGTGCGAAGGTGGTAAACGGCACCGATGTGCCGGTAGAACCAATCAATCCCATCGCTAGTTTCTTTGCATCGGTTACGCGCCAAACATTGAAAGGCGAACCGGAAGGTGGCTATGAGCCTGCTGAGAAAATGACCCGCGAGCAGGCACTGAAGTCGTATACATTAGATGCTGCCTACGGAGCCTTTCAGGAAAAGATACTCGGCTCTATTGAAGTGGGTAAACTGGCCGACTTCACTATTTTATCTCAGGATATCATGACAGTACCGGATAATCAAATATTATCTACTCAGGTAGAAATGACCATCTTCGGAGGAAAGGTATTGTATGAGGCAAAAAAATAGGGATCATGCGAAAGCATAATCCCTACAATATGTAGTCTTTTATTAAGAATACTTGAAAAACTTGTGCGCACGATCCATCAATAATTTGCGGTCGGCTGTAATAGAAGGATCGCTGTAAATGCGTGATGATAGTTCAGCCACCACACCTTTTTTATATCCGAGTTTTTCAGCAACCTGCTCGCAAAAGTGAATCTCGCTTTTAAACACCTGACCATCACTCTTCATCAACTGAATGAGGTGATAGAGGTTTTCAAACTTTTGATCTTCTGTGAGGGTATCCAACGAGCCGATGGGGGTAGGCTTTTTTAACATAGCGTCTACTTCTTCTTTGGGGATGCCGTTTGCTTTGGCAATCATGTGAATAACCTTTGACTCTTTCTCAGCAACAGTATTGTCGCTGGCAGCCAAATTTATGAGAACATTTAGTTGATCTTTAACCATAAAATTAAATATTTGCCCAAAATTACTAGATGGTAATATCGAAAGTTATACAAAATTCAATTAATTATTACACTCAACTTAAAAATATTAGACTTTACTTTCGCCCAACATGCAACCCCTGCATACCACCACAGTCTTTATACCAGATTTCAGGTATTTGATTTATCGTTAAAAGTTATAGAAATATGAAAAAGATATTATTAGTGCTTTTGTTGTCCACTTCCGTGGGATTGTTGTTCGGCCAGGAGTCGGAGGTGAGAAAAGTTGGTTCCTTCCGGGGAATTAAATCTTCGCAAGCAATTGATGTGTACCTAAAAAAAGGGGACAAAGAAGAAGTGCGAGTAGAGACGATGAACATCCGCTTGTCGGAAGTGCTTACCGAAGTATCCGGCAATACATTGCGCATTCACTTAGAAAAGAATAGCTATCGCAAGGTGAATGTAAAAGTGTATGTCACGTACGTAACACTGGAAAAAATTTCGGCCAGTTCTGCATCTAATATTTTTTCAGAAGGTACCATTAAAGCTTCATCACTTGATATCAGTGCATCCAGTGCGGCTTCGATAGAGATATCCATAGACGCAGATCGGGTAGATGTGGATGCCTCCAGTGCAGCCAACATTGACTTGGAAGGAAAAGCGAATGATCTTTCAGTAGAAGTAAGCAGCGCAGGCGATATCGATGCCTATAACTTGGTGTCGCAGAATGTGACCGCGCGAGCCAGCAGCGCAGGTAGCGCAAAAGTATCGGTGTCGAAGGAATTAGATGCGGATGCGAGTAGCGCGGGTAGTATCCGATATCGGGGAAACCCAACTCGTACCAATACGGGCTCTAGTAGCGGAGGCTCCGTGAAAAAATCGAGTTAACGGATTAAACAAAAAAAATAGCGCTGAGAAATCAGGGCTATTTTTTTTGCCTTTTCGTTTTTGATGAACTCAATCGTTCTTCCTGACGATTGATCTCCCAATTTAAAATTGCCAATGAAAAGTTCCGTTGATAGTAGCCAGGCTGTGGTTCATTCCTAACTACCGCCTGATTCCAAATGAAGTCACTCATAATGCTTAACTTTCACCATTAGACGTCATTTTAGGGTTTTTAGTTTAATCGTGTTATTTATTTTATATGAACGAATACGATGGCCGATTGGGATGGGATGTAATTTTAATGCTCGTTTTGATTCGCTACGTAATTGTAGCCGGTGTATTTTTTTACATCTATTATCTATGGAAAAAACGAGACTGGTCGTATCAAAAAATACAATCACGCTTTCCGCAATCGATCGATTACCTGCGCGAAGTAGGTTACTCCATGTTCACCATTCTTATTTTTACGGCTATAGGCTATGTGGTTTTCTTCTCTCCGTTACGATCACATACACTGGTTTATAAAAACATTTCCGACTACGGAGTCGGCTATTTTATCGTCAGTATTGGATGGATGTTGTTGTTGCATGACACCTACTTTTACTGGACACACCGAGCTATGCATCACCCCGCCATTTATAGATGGTTTCATCAGGTGCATCATTTATCTACCAACCCATCGCCATGGGCAGCCTATGCATTTCATCCGTTGGAAGCCGTGGTGGAGGCAGGTATTGTGGTACTAATTGTATTTGTCATGCCGGCTCATCCGTTGGCTGTCAGTTTGTTTTTACTCATCATGATGGTGTATAATGTTTATGGTCATCTGGGCTACGAACTTTACCCGAAAGGATTTTCAACTTCTAAAATTGGCAAATGGATTAACACATCAGTCAACCACAACCAACATCACCAATTCTTTCGTGGAAATTATGGCTTGTATTTTTTGTGGTGGGATCGGTGGATGGGAACCATTCGCACCGACTACGATATCACTTTTGAAAAAATCAAATCCCAATCTAATTCCTAACTCAATTGACCCAAACTGGTTTTGCGAACGAAAACTTGTGATAGGAAATAGGCGCAACTAATGCCAATGATCATTCCGGCCAGCACATCAAAAGGATAGTGAACGCCTAAATGCATGCGCGAATAGCCAATTAATAATGCCCAACTGTAGGCGGGCAATGCCACTTTCCATGATCGATATAATAATACCATCGCAGTGGCAGTTGCAAATGCTTCTGTTGTATGACCTGATGGAAACGAAAAACCGCCACCCACACTCCACTGAGCAATTCGCGCATCTACTTCATAAGGGCGTGGCTCAGAAACCAGCTTTTTGATCACGTAAGAAAAAATTCCGGCCACACCGGCACTTAATCCCACATATAAAAAGGAAAGCCGGGTTTTTATCTTCTCAATTTTGAATTCTCCGCGAATGGCAATCAAAAAAGGAATCCCCAAACTGATAATCGTAATTGAATCGGAAACTAATTGTAGAAATTTTACTTCCGTTTCATTGCCCGATTGCTGCAATGCTACGATGAAGTCGAGTTGTGATAACTGCCAAACCACTGCCATGGCGATCAATAGGCAGAGAATTACGATTATATAATAGAGTGGCTTAGGCGGCTGTTGCATTTGTTTGATTTTATCAGGGCGACAATATACACACGATTGAAATGAGCTAAAATCAATGAATGCAATTTGAAAATTACCCTATTGTTATATTTCAGTAATTATTTTTTGCAAAAATGGGTTCTTTTTGGGGCTTTTATTTGTAAAAATCGTCTATTTTTGAACCGAACTGATTAAAAAACCAACCACTATGTCACAATTACGATTCGAAGCCTTAAAAAAGCTAAATGACCGGGTTAAAATCCATGTTGATCCAGTTAGCCCTAATATTTCTCAGTTTTTTGGAGAGAATGTATTCGGGATGGAGCAAATGAGAGCTACTCTGGCTCCAGCGGTGTTCAAAAAAGTAAGTCACGCCATCAAAAACCATGAAAAAATTGATGAAGCTACGGCCGATGCGGTTGCTTCTGCAGCGAAATCATGGGCTATCGCGAAAGGCGCTACCCACTTTACACACTGGTTCCAGCCAATGACAGGCGGAACAGCCGAAAAGCATGACTCATTCTTTGATGCCCTTGCCGGTATCGAACGATTTAAAGGCAGTGAATTAGTTCAACAAGAGCCCGATGCATCTTCTTTCCCAAGTGGAGGTATCCGAAGCACTTTTGAGGCACGTGGTTATACTGCCTGGGATCCAACTTCACCTATGTTTTTGTATGGTAAAACGTTGAGCATCCCTACCATTTTCGTTTCCTATACTGGTGAGACGTTGGATACAAAATCTCCATTGCTTAAAGCTTTGAAAGCAGTCGATCAGGCCGCCACTCAAGTTTGCCAACTTTTTGATAAGGATATCAACCATGTAGTTGCATCTCTTGGTTCAGAACAAGAATATTTTGCAGTAGATAAAGCATTGGCCAGCGCTCGCCCTGACTTAGTAATGGCAGGACGTACCGTGTTTGGTCATTCACCGGCTCGTGGTCAGCAATTGGAAGACCATTATTTCGGCACCATTCCTTCACGTGTGTATGACTTCATGCGCGACTTCGAGATTGAGTGCTGGAAGTTGGGTATCCCTGTTCGCACCCGTCACAACGAGGTAGCACCCAGCCAGTTTGAAGTAGCTCCTTTGTTTGAAGAAGTAAACGTAGCCAACGATCACAATCAATTGATGATGGACGTGATCAGCCGCGTTGGCGATAAGCACGGTTTGAAAATCTTATTCCACGAAAAACCATTTGCCGGTTTGAACGGAAGCGGTAAGCACAACAACTGGTCATTGATTACCGACACCGGTGTTAACTTATATGCACCAACCAGTTCTGCAAAAGATAATTTGTTGTTCCTCACATTCTTCATCACTACCATCAAGGCAGTGCATGAGCATGCTGATTTGTTAAGAGCAAGTATTGCCACCGCAGCGAACGACTTCCGCTTAGGCGCGAACGAAGCTCCTCCGGCTATTATGTCGGTTTTCATCGGTGCGCAAATGACAGCTGTATTGGATGAATTGGAGAAGAAAGGAAATGTGAAAATCGAGAAGGGCGATAACATGTACATGAAATTAGGTATCGACCAGATTCCTGAAATCATTTTGGACGCTACCGACCGTAACCGCACTTCACCTTTTGCATTCACCGGAAATAAATTTGAGTTCCGCGCAGTAGGTAGCAGCGACAACTGTGGTACTCCGATGACAGCGTTGAACCTGATCGTAGCTGATCAGTTGACTAAATTCTACGAAGTAGTTTCAAAAGCAATTGAAAATGGCGAAGAAAAACGTCTGGCGATTGTAAACGTGTTGCGTCAATACATCAAAGAATCAAAAGCAATTCGCTTTGAAGGTGATGGTTACTCTGACGAATGGGTAGTCGAAGCTGAGAAGAGAGGATTGAATAACATCAAAAACATGCCGCGCGCCATTGATGCTTATTTGTCTAAGAAATCATTGGAGCTTTTTGAGAAATTTGGTGTGTTGAGCCACAAAGAAGTAGAGGCCCGCAACGAAATCAAGTTGGAAAGCTACATCAAGAAAGTGCAGATTGAGGCACGTGTGATTGGCGACCTCGCGATGAACCACATCATCCCTACGGCTATTGCATATCAAAACAAATTGATTACCAATGCCAATGGGTTGAAAGGTTTAGGTGTAGACAACGCTGCGGTGGTGCAAACCATCAAAGAAATTTCTGAGCACATTGAAGTGATCAAGAATGGCGTACGTCAAATGGTTGAAGAGCGCAAGCGCATCAACAAACTGACCGATACACACAAGCGTGCCATTGCGTATTGCGATGATATCAAAGAAAAGTATTTCGACAAAATCAGAGATTCTGTGGATAAACTCGAATTGCTGGTGGATGATGAAGACTGGCCTTTAGTGAAATACAGAGAACTGTTGTTCTTGAGATAGTAAGTTCTGTAAACGATCAGAGGCTTTCGGAAACGGAAGCCTCTTTTTTTGCCTTACTTTTTGGGAAGTTCGTCAATTAATTTTAAAACAGCTTGACGGATTAGTTGCGGATGAGACCACGGAACAAAATGATTCATGTCATCTACTACTACTAAATCAACTTTCGCGTTCGTCATCATTTTTTTTGCAAAATCGGCATTGCCCGGATCTACTAGCGAATCTTTCTTTCCTTGAATGACAATGGTCCTCGCTTTGATTTGTGGCCATAGGGCAAGCATATCTTGCAGTTCAGGTTTCAGGTGATAGATTTCATCGTTGGAAGCACGAAACGAACGCGGGAGAATCCATCTTAAAAATGGTGTAGCTAATGGCGCACGAAACCAAGTCTCATTCGGTTCTAAATCCGGGTCGATCGATCCGGCAACGATAATCAATCCATCTACTAGATCCGGATAATCCATCGCCATGCGTGCAATGACAGGACCACCCAGCGAGTGACCTACCAAAATGATCGGGCGGTTGTTTTTATGTTTTTCGAGAATGGGCAAAAGAAACGCAGCTTGGTTCTTCACCGATTTTTCTGCTCGGCCAAAGTTCGATTGACCGAAGCCGGGCCGATCGACTGAAATAAGTTGCGCTTTTTTTAGTAGTGCTGTATCACCCATAAAATCAATAAAGGCACTGAGTGATCCGGGAGAGCCGTGAACAAATACAACCAGCGGCAAATCAGTGTCGCCTACTTGAAGATAATTGATGGTTTGATGCGCTTGCGTGTATTGGTGGATCGTGCCTTTTTTCTCTTTCGTTTGAAAGAAAGTGTTTATTTCTTTTTTGCTCATGCGAAACTGCATACACGAATCCATGATCAGTAATAGGACAATAAAACTTCCCAGTGTAATGGCCACCGATTTATACACTTTCAATCGCACAGTTAAATTAATTGATGTTTAAGATCTTTTTGTATTCCGAAAGATTGTGCAGTAAGTCGATTGACTTTTTGATCTCCACATCATTTTTGAAACGCGATTCGACAGCTCCTTTTTCCAAGTAATAGCGAGCCACAATCTCTTCTTCCAACAGCGTTTTAATCTGCTCTCTATAAATGACCAAGTCGTTTTTTTTGCTTTCCTTGATTTGATGCTGAAGTTGCTCGATAGAGTTTTTAAGATCGTTGTAATACTTTTCCTGGTGCGCCACCTCGGTCAACTTCTTCAGGTTATCTTCCATTTCGGTTTCATAGGTATATGCCTTTCCCTTCATCCACGTAATAAACTCGGTATACTCGGAGTCGCTTAAGTTAAATTTTTTAGGTTCCGGGATGCTGTTATGCTTCGAGGCATAGAGTGTTGCGTAGTCAAAGAGATGACCGCTCACAAACAAGGCTTGCGTAACAGCCGATGCTTCCTGCGTGTTGAGTTTTACATCCGGATCAATTCCTCCACCATCGTATACTTTTCGGTTGTTGGTTGTTCGGAACTCTTTTTTGATAGAATCGGGTACAACACCGGCACTGCCATCTTCCCTGCGATGCGAGTAATCTAAAACCTGAATGCATCGACCTGTTGGGGTATAGTATTTGGCGGTCGTTATTTTTACCTGAGCGTGATAGGAGAGAGGTCTACTCACCTGCACCAATCCTTTGCCAAAAGAGCGCTCGCCTAATATGACTGCCCGATCATAATCTTGCAATGTTCCGGCCACAATTTCGGAGGCAGAAGCGCTTCCGCGATTAATCAATACAGCCACCGGAATTTCTAAATCCACCGGAGGATTCAATGTTTCGTACGTGATATTGTTTTCTTGCAGTTTGCCTTTTGTATCCACCACCTTTTTTCCTTTCGGCAAAAACAGGTTACAAATATTCACAGCTTCAAATAATAAACCGCCCGGATTGCCGCGCAAGTCAAGCACGATGGATTTCGCTCCTTTTTCTTTCAGATTCACCAAGGCGTTTTTCACTTCCTTTCCGGCCTCGCTCGTAAACTCCGTCAACTGAATATAGCCCACATCCGAGGCAATCATCCCGAAGTAGGGCACGTTGCTGATTTTTATTTTCTCGCGTTTAAATTCAAGGTCGATCAATTGATCTTTGCCAAAACGCTTCACCGACAATTTCACCACAGTGCCCACCTGTCCACGCATCAAGTGGTTGGCTTCTTCCTGTGTTAACTTTGCCAACTCAATTCCATCCATTTTAATTACCTCGTCACCAATACGCAATCCGTTTTTGTACGCTGGATACGATTCATACACCATCGTCACCACCGTGCGGTTGTTATAGGTTCGCGTTAACGCACCAATACCTCCGTATTGCCCGGTATTCATAGTGCGAAAGTCTTCTACCTGATCTTCGGAAATGTAGTTGGTATATGGATCGAGCGAATTGAGCATCGCATCAATGCCCGTGTGAACCATCTTGGTGGGGCTCACTTCATCCACATACAAATTATTAACCTCTTTGAAGAGTGAGGCGAAAATGTCTAGATTTTTGGCGATTTCGAAATATCGGTCTACCGGAGCCGTAAACGAAAAAAAAGCAACTCCACTTATCACTATCAACCCGATCCAAGCTTTTCTTTTCATCTTTTATTAGATTGGTTCCGTATCATTCAAACCTTAAAGATACAGGAAGTTGTGAAATTGCTGGAAAGGGTTTTAGCCGTTGTTATATAGTTTGATAATCGGTTCGCGCCATGCACGTGCGGAGTCGGAAACCACGAAATGAACGGTATCTGCAATTTCTTCGGCAGTTACCCAGTCTTCAAAGTGTGCATCGGGCATGGATTGACGGTTCAGAGGTGTGTCAATCGTGCTGGGCACAATCACAGTGGCGGTTACATTATTTCCTTTGGCTTCCGCATTTAATAGCTCGGCCAATTTGAAAATCATTGACTTGCTGAGTGAATAGGCCAATGTATTTTTTCCTTGCTGCGCATCGAGTGCAGGGCGAGCTCCTACGAAAATGATTCGTCCTTTACCTTGCTTCATCATTTGTTGGAAGACAGCTCTGGCAATGAAATAAGCGGTATAAAAATTAAGGTCAATCATTTTTTGCAACGCGGCTTTATCCGTGTTGTGAATGGAACCCATCGCAAAGCCGCCTACGGTCAATACAGCTGCATCGATGGTTTGGTATTTTTCAATCAATGTTTTTACCAGTTTTTCCACCTCTTCTTCCCGGCTTAAATCAACACCGAATGAGAGATGGTTGACCAACTCCGATTTTTCTTCTTTTCCGGGTGTCGTTAAGGCGAAAATCTGATCGCCATGCTGAAGAAATTTCTCTACACAAGCCTTGCCCAGATTACCCTGTGCACCGGTGATTAAGATGTTTTTACTCATGATGCGGTAACGATTAAAAAGAGTGGATAGTTCATCGTACAAATTACGAAATCAGGTGTTTTGTACGAACCGAAATGTTAAATTGAACGATTCGATTAAAAACGAAAGCAATGGCAGAGTTAAAAACAAAAAAGACCGAACTGAGCGTAGATGCCTTTTTGAAGAAAGTAGATGATCCACAAAAACAAAAAGATGCATTCACCATTTTGAAAATGATGGAAAAAGTAACGAAGGCGAAAGCCAAGATGTGGGGCTCTGCCATCATTGGATTGGGCGATAAAGTTTTAAAATATGATAGCGGCAGGGAGCTGAATTGGTTTGTGATGGGCTTTTCGCCACGCAAGCAAAATTTTGCCCTCTACATTTCAGGAGCGGTGGAAAACACAGCACTGCTCAAGAAGCTAGGGAAATACAAAACCGGAAAAGGTTGTTTGTATATTAACAAACTCGAGGAGGTTGACACCAAAGTATTAGAAACTATAATTAAACAGGGGGTTGATCGTTAGGCAAAAGACTCAGTAAATATTAGTAGTAGTCTATTTATCCAAAAATATGAAACAGAAACTATTCATCATCTTATTCATCTGCACAGTCTTCAACACATTTGCTCAGAACGAAAAACCTTATATTGAAGTAACAGGTTCGGCTGAAAGTGAAATCACTCCCAACATCATTATCGTTTCCATTCGCCTCAAAGAATATGATGAGAATCGGGTGAAAGTAAACTTAGAATCAATAGAACAATCATTTTTAGATGCACTGACAAAATCAAACATTAAGAGCGAGGATATAAGCATAGCAGATATATTTCTTAATGCCGTTCAACAGAAAAGAAAGGAGCGTGATTTTTATGCCACGAAAGAGTTTTTGTTGAAATTTTCGAATTCGGAAGGCGTTTTTAAAATGCTGGATAATTTAAAGAATGTAAAACTAGATCACCTTGAAATTGTCAAGCTGGATCACACCGAGATGAACAAATTTAGACTTGATTTAAAAGTGGAGGCACTTCAGGCAGCAACTCGAAAGGCTGATGCATTGTTAAATACTGTAGGCTCAAAGCGAGGAAAACCATTGTTAATTACCGAGAATCCTGAAGATGCTCCAAAATTTGATAACAGATCTTTGTATGGAAATAGTAATGTTTCATGGAAAGATAAGAGCGAATTAACAGGAAGCGAGTTGCCATTGAAAAAGATTAAACTTCGTTTTGAAATACTAGCACGTTTTTCTATCGAGTAATTGGCTATGCTTTGATTGCCACCGTTTGTTTTCGCATTCTTTAGCCTATTTGAATCCCTACCAACAAATGATCAGATCGATGCCTGATTTTGATAGATTAAGGTTATCTTTGCGCCCTCAAATCTTAAAAATCATTAGAATAGGGCATTTATGGAAGTTGAAAAAATCAGGAACATCGCAATTATTGCTCACGTTGACCACGGAAAAACCACTTTAGTTGATAAACTGCTACACGCAGGCCATCTCTTCAAAGACCACGAAAACCCCGGTGAGTTGATCATGGACAGCAACGACTTGGAGCGCGAGAGAGGTATTACCATTCTTGCCAAAAACGTGTCTGTTCGCTACAAAGACTACAAAATTAACGTAATCGATACACCTGGTCACAGTGACTTTGGTGGTGAAGTAGAGCGCGTACTCAACATGGCCGATGGGTGCCTTTTGTTGGTGGATGCATTTGAAGGCCCCATGCCCCAAACTCGCTTTGTATTGCAAAAAGCACTGCAATTAGGCTTAAAGCCAATTGTGGTTATCAATAAAGTTGACAAGAAGAACTGTACACCCGATGAAGTACATGAATCTGTTTTTGATTTGATGTTTGCACTCGATGCAAACGAAGATCAATTGGACTTCCCTACCTTCTACGGGTCGGCTAAGCAAGGTTGGATGAGCGATGATTGGAAAAAACCAACCACCGATATCAACGCATTGATTGAAGGTGTTATCAAATACATTCCGGCTCCCAAAATTGACATCGGGCCAACGCAATTAATGATCACTTCTTTAGAATACTCTTCGTATATCGGCCGTGTGGCGATCGGACGTATTCAACGCGGTAGTGTAAAGGCAGGTCAACCTGTCGCTTTAGTAAAACGCGATACCGGTGCGATCGTAAAAACACGTATCAAAGAGGTTTACGTGTTCGAAGGCTTTGACAAGAAGAAAGTAGAAGAAGTAAAAGCCGGTGACATTTGTGCTTTGGTTGGTTTAGAAGGATTTGAAATTGGTGATACCGTTTCTGATTTGGAAAAACCGGAAGCATTGAAGTCCATCAAAATTGATGAGCCTACGATGAGTATGTTGTTTACTATCAACAACTCACCATTCTATGGAAAGGAAGGTAAATTCGTGACATCACGCCACATCAAAGACCGTTTAGACAAAGAATTAGAAAAGAACCTCGCGCTGAAAGTAGGAGATACCGGCTCTGCTGATAGCTTCCTTGTGTTTGGTCGCGGAGTATTGCACTTGTCGGTTTTGATTGAAACGATGCGCAGAGAAGGATACGAGTTGCAAATTGGCCAGCCTCAGGTAATCTTCAAGGAAATTGATGGCGTGAAGTGCGAGCCAATGGAAGAATTAACCATCGACTTACCGGAGGTAGTAGCCGGAAAGGCGATTGAAACAGTTTCACAACGCAAAGGCGAGATGACCAACATGGAGCCAAAGGCGGACCGCATGATTTTGAAATTCATGATTCCTGCACGTGGTATTATTGGTTTGAGAAATTACTTGTTGAACGTAACGGCCGGTGAAGCAATCGTTACACACCGATTCAAAGAATATCAGCCTTACAAAGGCGAGATTCCGGGACGTATCAATGGTTCATTGATTTGTATGGAACAAGGCGAAGCCATTCCGTACAGCTTACACAACTTGCAAGATCGCGGTAAATTCTTTGTTGACCCGAGCGATGCAGTGTATGAAGGACAAGTGGTAGGTGAAAACAACCGCAGCGGAGATTTGGTAATCAATATTACGAAGACCAAAAAGCTGACCAATATGCGCGCTACCGGATCGGAAGAGAAAATGACGATTCGCCCGGCTACTAAATTCTCATTGGAAGAAGCGTTGGAATACATACAAGGTGATGAGTATGTAGAGGTAACTCCGAAGTCGATTCGCTTGCGTAAAATTTATTTGAACGAAACAGATCGTAAGCGCTACGCCAACAAAGCTACAGCTACCGCTTAAGTGTAAATATTAAAACGTGTCACGCGTGACTCATTTAGTTAACTATCGAAACTTGACCAAGTTCTTCATGAGCTTGGTCATTTTCTTTTTTGCTCACACCATCAGTTATTCACAGAGCAATGGACTCGAGGCGAAAGCCGATACGCTAATGGACCAACGTAAATTCGAGCAAGCGATTGATTTGTACACGGCTGTTATCAAAGCCTCTGGCTTGAAAGAGAAGTCCGATTATCGGCCGGTGTATAAACGTGCTATCGCTTATTACTATTCAGAAAATTTCGATCTGTCGCTAAAGGACTTGGATGTTTTCATTGCACAATATCCGCAGATGTCGCAAGCATATATTTTGCGCTCATTCATATTCGGTCAAACCGGTGAATTAGAAAAGCAAGTAGAAAGCATCGACCGGGCCATTGAATTGCAACCTGAGAATTTTGAGTTGGTAAAATGGCGTGGCTCCGTTCAAGTGCAGCGAGGTGAATATGCAAAAGCAAAAACGGATTTGTTGCAGGTGCGTGGATTAATGGATGATGCCGAGTTAGAAACTAATTTGGCGGTGGCATACTATTCTTTAGAGCAAGCTGACAGCGCCTTTCAGTGTATCAATAAATCAATCGAGTTAGAGGCCGCTTACGAGCCTGCTTATTTATATGCCGGATCTTTTTGTTTGGAATTAGAGCAATACCAACGAGGTATTGAATATTTGGATTTGGCACTTATGCTGAATAGCGAAAACACCAGCGCCTGGCTTTACAAAGGCATGGCCCTCATCCAACTGAAGCGCACAGACGAAGGTTGCCGCTTGTTGACCAAAGCCTTCAATGCAGGCGAAGACGATGCCGGAGATTATTTGAAGGAGTACTGCTACGAAGTGTATAAGTGATTCATTTCGCACCGCTCAAGTTTGTCATTAACCATTAACTCTAGACCTGTTTACACAATCAGGTTTATACTACCGAGTTATACTCCCCTTATTCACCCCTTTTCGGATGATTTCAGACTATGGTGGTCCTAATTCAGACCTTTTCGGATGATTTTAGACTATGGTGGCCCTAAATCAGACCTTTTCGGGTGATTTTAGTACGAATTCTTCTCGCTTCGGAGCTTTTTGAATGATTTTGATGCGAATTTCTCCTAATCAAAAGCTTTTCGAGTGATTTCAGTGCGATTTTCTCTTATGTAGAAGCTTTTCGAGTGATTTTAGTGCGATTTCCTCTTGATTCAGAGCTTTCTGAATGATTTTACTTCGAATTTCTTCTAAACAAGAGCTTTTTGAGTGATTTCAGTGCGATTTTCTCTTATGTAGGAGCTTTTTGAGTGATTTTGATGGGATTTCCTCTTGATTCAGAGCTTTTTGAATGATTTTAGCCCGGACTGACTTGCTTACACAAGCTTTTTGGATGAATTGCATAAAAAAACTTCCCAAATACATTCGACTTGGGAGGTTAGAAGAAAGAAACGGATATCAATGGACTACCCCTAATGCGTTAAACCGGAGCGCTGATGCCTTGATGGTTTACACTTCCGCTTTGAAAGAACTTACCTTTGCCTTGAGGGAGA
>JBGAUU010000068.1:0-23215 GCA_044228465.1 Cyclobacteriaceae bacterium | reverse complement strand
CATTTGCCTGGGGGCGATTGTATTGCTGACGGCCTTGCTTTGGTTGGAATGGAAAAGACCGGCTAAATTTTTATATGCCCGACTGTTCACCACAACTTTACTTGTGATTGCATTGGCAGGCGTTCTCTTACAACCACACAGCCGAAAAGAAATTACTACAGATGGCATAGCGGTATTGACATCGAACTATGATCAAGCTCAGGCAGACAGTCTGAGAAAGTCAGACCATGCGCTTAGATTTGTTCAAACTCCAGATGCGAAGCCGTTCCCAAATGCTGCAACACTTACGCTTCATCAACTTCAGCGCGAAAAAAATATTCACTGGGTACTAGGCGATGGCCTACAGGAATATTTTATCGAAGAAAATAACCCATCCTATCGTTACTTAAAAAGCAAAACTCCGTTTGGAATTATCGAATGGAATCAACCGGAAATTTTCAGAGTGAATCGAATGGAAATGATCTCCGGAAAAATCAATAGCAACAAATCTGCGAAATTGATTTTGTTCGGCCCGGGTGGTGTTGAAGATTCGATTACTGTTTCCGGCAAAGGAATTCAATCCTTTCAATTTTCGATTGCTCCCAAGCAAGAAGGGAAATTTGTTTATACCATTCGCGTGAAAGATGAAAATACGACTGAAGACTATCCTGTTCCCGTAGAAGTAAAAGCAGTTGAACCCTTGCGCATTTTAATGTTGCAGCGATTTCCTACAGCAGAAATGCGTTACCTCAAAAATTTTCTCATTACACAAGGGCATCGCCTTGCAGTGCGGACGCAACTCTCCAAAAATAATTTCAACTATGAATACAGTGGAATCAATGCATTGAAAACCGATCGATTGACTGGTGCATTACTACAGTCTTTTGATGTTGTGATTACTCCCAGCGAAACGTTGGTAGAATTATCGGGCACTGAATTAAACGCACTGACTACAGCAGTTGAAAATGGTCTGGGACTCATCAAATTAATAGACGGCACTGAAAAGAAAAATCGCTCTTCTTTGGCTTTATCCATTCAGGAAAATGCAAAAGATACAGTTCGGTTAAACCTGAATGGCTCAACAGAAGTTCTTTCCGTGGCTCCGTGGATCGTGAAAGAATCAGTTGAAAAAATCACTGATGAGAATGGACGTACACTATCCGGTTTTGTTGAAAAGGGAATTGGAAAGTCGGGCTTTCAATTTTTGCAGGAGACGTATCAACTCATTCTCAAAGGAAAAGAGGATCATTATGCTCAGTTATGGTCGCCTTTATTGGAACATGTAGCCCGCACAAAAAATCAATTACATAAAATCAACATTAAAAATTCCTTCCCTATTTATCCGGACGAACCGATTGAGATTGATGTAATCTCTGCTGAAAATAAAACACCTCGATTAACATTTAATCAAGTTGCCATTCCTTTGCGGGAAGATGTTGTGGTGGATGATTATCGCCATGGTAAAGTTTGGGCCGACACATCAGGTTGGCAATCGCTCGCAATTGAAGTCGATTCGATTTCTAAAATTTTCTATGTTGCTCCAGTTGGTTCATGGACTTCTTTGCGCACAATTCACCTCCGTGAAACGAATGAACGAACTTCATTCAATTCTTCCGCTCCGACTAATTACCAAACAACTCTTGAAGAGCAGCCGGTGCCACTAATCTTATTCTATATTCTGTTTTTACTATCAGCCGGATTTTTATGGCTGGCTCCGAAACTTTAGGGTAATTTAAATAGTCTATTTATTTAGTAGATTATTATATCTTTGCCAGCTAATTAAAAAAGTTCATGAATTGGATATATCAACCTTGGCCGTGGTATGTTGCCGGTCCGCTCATTGGCATCACGGTTCCACTACTCTTATTAGTGGGCAACAAAAATTTAGGTATCTCCTCCTCCTTTCGGCATATGTGTAGCGCTGTTTTGCCAATGCGCATTCCGCTCTTCAATTACGATTGGAAAAAAGAGAGTTGGAGCTTGTTATTTGCAGCAGGTGTCATCATCGGTGGCTTCTTAGCCGGCTATGTTTTTGCTAACCCCGATCCGATTGCTATAGCACAAAGTACTAAAGATTATTTTGCTTCCTTTGGCATTGCTACATCACCAGGCCTAATGCCCACTGAATTATTCAACTGGCAAACTTTATTTTCCGCGAAGGGATTTTTGTTAATGATTGTCGGTGGCTTTTTAGTTGGCTTCGGTACACGTTATGCGCGTGGTTGTACTTCCGGTCACGGCATCCTTGGTCTTTCGGCATTGCAATGGCCTTCGCTAGTCGCCACCGCTTCCTTTTTTGTCGGTGGTATTTTGTTTAGTAAATATGTTTTGCCTTACATTTTATCACTATGAAGAATATTAAATACTTGCTTATCGGCACATTCTTCGGATTGGTATTAACCAAAGGCGAAGCCATTTCATGGTATCGCATTCAGGAAATGTTTCGATTCGAAAGCTTTCACATGTTTGGCATTTTCATGACGGCAGTGCCCGTAGGCGCTTTGTCATTGTGGATCATTCGAAAATTCAAAATCAAATCGGCAGATGGCAAGGAGATTGAAATGCCTCACAAACCCTATCATCATGGCATTGTGATCGGAAGTTTATTGTTTGGCTTGGGTTGGGCGCTGACCGGTGCTTGTCCTGGGCCCATCTATGCACAACTCGGCTCGGGTGTGTTAGTAACTGTCGTTACGCTGCTCGCAGCACTCGCAGGGACATGGACCTATGGATTAGTGCAAAAATATTTGCCTGATTAATTTTGTTGTTTCAGCACAAAAAATATCATTCCTCAATCGCCCGAATATCCGCCTCTGCAAAACTCAGATCGATTTGTAGTTTGTGTCTCTTAAAATATGCTGCTAGTTTTTCCAATCTTTCAGGAATATTGAATTGCAAATTCCATTGCAGTTTATGTAAACATGATGAACATAGTCTGTTCGGTCGTCTGTCTGATTCACTCAAACTATTTGAGCCATTCATCAGGCAGACTGCTGCAATGCAATGTTTGACGGTGAGCATGTGTGTAATTTCATGCGAAGATGTTTTGATCAGTCGTTCCAGGCATTTTTGGTAATGAGTCGAATCTAATTCCGAGTCTGAATAGCGATGCAACGAAGAAATGCCCACGCGTTGTTGCGTGCGTGCAATTCCAAACACGAAATTATAATCGGGTGATGGATACAAATCGGAGGCCGTCATGGCCATCATTACAACTCCATCGGTTGGTATTTTTTTCTCCAGATAATCAAGTATTGGTGTGGTAAGCCATTGCTCTTCATCCGTATTTGGGTTTCTTCTTTGCGCAGGCAAAACCATGGTGGCTTCTGTTTTTGGTAGCAGCTTCACAGTACGATCAAAAAACAATTGCAGGTAATCTGCTGTAAATTTCACCACACGCCATTCCGCCTTTGTAAAATTTCCGATAGGCAGAATATAAATTGTATTCCGTAAAGCCGAAGCCTTCACCGGTTTTGACTGAACATATTGCTCAAATGTTTGGCCTTTCTCTGCATGATGATAAAGCCAGTCGCCCGCTTGAGGCTTTTCTAAAGGCACATCTCGCTTTTGAAGATATAAAATACAATGCTTGTTGTCCGGCTTTGATGATTGAGTCAAACCAGCGAATGAGATCAAAAACAAAATGAAAAGCACAGAAATACGCATGATTCAATCTGATAGATAATAAAACGCGATTCTCTCCATAAGTCACAAATTCACAGCCCTTGAAAATATCACGAAATCAGTTGAAAACAATCGTTTGCAATTATTATTTGTTGATTACTTTTGATTACCTAAACTTCCTTACCATGAGCTTGAATACAATTTTAGAAAGCGTAAAAAAACGCAATCCAAATGAGCCTGAATTTCTGCAGGCTGCCGAAGAGGTAATCTTATCTGTTCTTCCAGTTTTAGAAAGGAACCCAGAATTCGCCCGGCTAAAATTGCTTGAGCGTATGTTAGAACCAGAGCGACTCATTTCGTTTCGCGTTACTTGGCTCGATGATAAAGGCGAAGTGCAAGTAAATCGCGGCTATCGTGTGCAAATGAATAGTGCCATCGGTCCATATAAAGGTGGTCTGCGTTTTCATCCTTCCGTTACACCCAGCGTTCTCAAGTTTTTAGCTTTTGAGCAAATTTTCAAAAATGCCCTTACGGGAATTCCGATGGGAGGTGGAAAAGGTGGAAGCGACTTTGATCCGAAAGGTAAATCGGATAATGAGGTGATGAAGTTTTGCCAGGCATTCATGGGAGAACTTGCACGTCACATCAGTCACCGATTAGATGTGCCTGCCGGAGATATTGGTGTGGGCGGAAGAGAAATTGGTTATCTGTTTGGAGCTTATAAAAAAATCAAAAACGAATTTACCGGTGTGCTTACCGGCAAAGGTATTGGTTGGGGAGGAAGTTTGATTCGCACAGAAGCGACAGGGTATGGATTGATCTACTTTGCTGAAAATATGCTTCAAAATGTGGGAAGCTCCATCAAAGGAAAAACATGTTTAGTGTCAGGCTCAGGCAATGTATCGCAATATGCCATTGAAAAAATAATGCAGCTTGGAGGTAAAGTAATTACCGCTTCTGATTCCAACGGTTTGATAATAGATGAAACTGGTTTTACCGCAGAAAAATTAGAATTCCTTAAAGACCTAAAAAACAATCGAAGAGGAAGAATAAAGGAGTATGCTGATAAATTCAAATGCGTGTATCAGGCGATCAATCCGGCTGACGATCACAATCCATTGTGGAATGTAAAGGCCGATTGCGCTTTTCCTTGTGCTACACAAAATGAAATAAATTCAAAAGATGCGAATAATCTGGTGAAGAATGGAGTGAAACTGTTGGCCGAAGGAGCCAACATGCCTACAACGATTGAAGGTATTAATATTCTCCTTGACAATGGAATCATGTATGCACCCGGCAAAGCATCCAATGCCGGTGGGGTTGCTACATCCGGACTGGAGATGACGCAAAATTATATGGGTTCCAATTGGACGCGCGAAGAAGTAGATGCTAAATTAGTGGGCATCATGAAAGGTATTCATGATTCATCACTGGCTGCTGCGAAAGAATATGGTAAGTCTGGTAACTATATGGTCGGAGCCAACATTGCCGGATTTATCAAGGTGGCAAAAGCAATGCAAGCACAAGGAGTGATTTGAGTGACAACCATCCGACTTACTACAATTATTCAGGCCCCCATAGAAACATGTTTCGATTTATCGCGAAGCATAAACCTGCACATTGAATCGACAAAAGCCACAAATGAAAAAGCGATTGCCGGACGAACCTCAGGATTAATTGAACAAGGTGAATTTGTAACATGGGAAGCTACGCACTTTTTTATCCGGCAGCGATTAAGCACTCGAATTGTTGAAATGCGGAGGCCAAATTACTTCAAAGATGTCATGATCTCAGGTGCTTTTTGTTCGATGGAACACGAACATCTTTTCGAAAGCAAAGGAGATCATACCCTGATGATCGATTTTTTTTGCTATGAAGTTCCTTATGGGTTTGCCGGAAAGATTTTTGACTACTTTGTTTTGAAACGATATATGACGAATTTGTTGCTGACCAGAAACGAGGTAATTAAAAATTCGGCTCAGGCAATAAGTTAAGTAAGTTTCTTAATTGCTTTATTTCACCGTTTCTGCTATTCCCTCTCGGTAAGAAGTCGCGGAAATGTCAAATGCTTTTTCAAACTTAGTGCTATCGAAAAAATAATCGGTTTCGTATTGATACATCATTTCGATGAACTCTCGAAGCACTGGCACAAACAGGCCTAGCATATGCACACCCCACTTGGGCAACCTCTGAATTTTAAATGGCTGATTTGCTAACTCGCTGGCTATACGAATATATGCTTCTCCTGTCATTCGTTCTTGACTCGTTAACGCGTGCCATGTCTGTTGATAGGCCGAAGGTGTATTACCCAACATTGCCACACATTTTCCGGCATCGGGTGTATAGGTAAATGAATGATTCTTTTTCGGATCGCCTATCCACTGTGGTGTCTTCTTGGATCGGATGCGATCTGTCACCATCGCGTGGGTTACACTAGTAATAACATTCGGGCCGTAAAAATCTGCAGCTCGTACAATCATTCCTTGAAGGTTGCTCGCTTTGATTTCATCGAGCAATTGCGTAGCAATCTTCGCTCGCACTTCTCCCTTTTTGCTGTTTGGGTTAAAAGGCGTTGACTCTGTCATTACACCATTGACCAACCCATACGGATACACATTATCAAAGAAAACCAACTTGCTATTGTGCTTTTTACAAGCATCAATCGCATGCTTCATAACCTTAGGCCATTGCTCATGCCAAACTTTTGTATCATACTTTAAACCTGCTACTAGATACACAACGTCACTTCCTTTAACGGCTTTTTGCGTCTGATCAAAATTCAACAAATCGGCTGAAACCAATTCATCCGTTTCATGCACCCGCTTTGGGTTGCGGCTGACTTGTCTGATTTTATCGGTGTAGTTGATCAAATGCTTCGATAATTCCTGTGCAATGGCTCCGTTGGCTCCGAGAATGGTTTGCATGGTAATGTGGTTAAGGATGAGTGGTTTCAATTTACATGACGCGCTCCGAACAAATTTAGTCTAAGCTGATGGAATTACTTTATTTTTGCGCCTTCTTCTATGAATAGTACTGACCTCCGCATTCAAACCGGCTACAAACAAATCTTAGGATTGGCTTTGCCCATTTCCTTAGCGATGCTCGTGCCCCAAATCAATTTTATCACTAACAACGTCTTTTTAGGAGGCTTGGGCGAACAAGCCTTGGCGTGCGCAGCCATTACAGGCGTTTACTACCTCATCTTTGCAGTAATCGGTAGCGGACTTAACAATGGATTGCAAGCATTAATCGCCCGCAAGGCAGGAGAGAATTTACCGAAAGAAATTGGCAAACTATTTTATCATGGGGTATGGGCAGCGCTGGCTATTGCTTTCATCGGCATTGTAATTACCTACACGGTGGCTCCCTTTATACTGCGCGCCACCATTCACAACACGGTCATTGCCGAACAAGTCATCGACTTTATTCTCATTCGCATTTGGGGCATCCCATTTTTGTATTTGTATGTGATGCGTAATGCATTGCTCGTGGGCACGAATCAAACTAAATTTTTGATTTGGGGCACATTGAGCGAAGCACTCGCAAATATTTTCTTAGACTATACTTTAATATACGGCAAACTCGGTTTCCCTGAATTGGGATTTAATGGTGCTGCTTACGCTTCGATCATGGCGGAAGCCATTGGCTTGATTGTAATCTACATTGTCATCCATGCCAAAGGAATCCACAAAACATTTTCTTTTTTTGAAAGTTGGAAAATAGAGACGGCTACCATCAAACTAATTTTTGTGCGATCATCTCCTCTTATTTTGCAATATGCACTCAGCATCATTACCTGGGAGTACTTTTATATTCTGATTGAACACCACGGTGCCCGCGACTTAGCCGTTTCAAATACGATGCGCAACGTCTTTGGCGTAGCCGGTATTTTTTCGTGGTCATTCGCTGCCGCCAGCAACACCATGGTGAGTAACGTCATCGGGCAAGGTAAACAAGAAGAAGTCATTCCGCTGATCGTACGAATTTCAAAAGTAAGTGCCGGGTTTTCATTACTGCTGATTGTGACCCTGAATTTGTTTCCGGAATTACTCCTATCACTTTTTGGTCAAGGAGAAGACTTCATTGCTTACGCAACACCTGTTTTGCGTGTTGTATCGTCCGCATTATTGCTTCAATCATTTTCAGTGGTGTGGCTCAATGCCGTTACCGGAACAGGGAATACCTCCGTAAATCTGTTGATTGAAATAGTAACACTCGTTTTATACAGCGCTTACGTTTATCTCGTGTTAGACGTATGGAATATGTCCATCACTTGGGGCTGGGTAAGTGAGTGGGTGTATTGGATCAGCATGTTCTCCATGGCCTATTGGTACATGCAATCCGGTAAGTGGAAGACTAAAAAAGTCTAATCACATTTTCTTAATTCGATTAAAAAATACCAACTTGTACATGCATCAGGTACAACCTGCGTGACATTTAAACTTAACTCTCATATCTCTATGAAAAAAGTAATTGTAATTGGTTTGTTCTTATTTTTTGGCTTGGCCGTGAAAGGTTTTAGTCAAACGGTATATGCTTCTGCAAAAGGTGAAAAATATCACACAGCCGATTGTAAACTATCGGGTGATGCCGATGGCATGACACTCGATGCAGCAAAGAAAGCAAAGAAAGGTCCATGCGGTGTCTGCAAACCCGATGAGCACCTTAAAGATAAAGTGGCGCAGTGTAGCGGTAAAACAGCGGATGGCACTCGTTGCAAGCGCATGACTTCCAGCAGCAAAGGCAAGTGCTACCAACACAGCAAATAATATGAACTTACAACCGCTTCACTCAAAAGGACCCAGCCTGTCGCGCATTGTTACAGGCGTATGGCGCTGGCAACAACTTTCCCCCGAATCGGTGGAGCGGTTGATCAAAACTTCTATTGCAGAAGGCATTACATCATTCGATCATGCTGACATTTATGGTGATCATAGCTGCGAGGAGTTGTTTGGCGCGGTATTAAAAAATCAGCCTTCACTTCGTGATCAAATGCAGCTCATCACCAAGTGTGGTATCAAGTTTAGTTCAGCCAAACGCCCGCAAACGTGGATCAAACACTACGATACCTCGGAAGATCATATTGTGTGGTCGGCTGAAAACTCGTTGAAGATGTTGGCCACCGATCATCTGGATTTGTTACTCATTCATCGACCCGATCCGTTACTAAATCCCCACGAAGTTGCCGAGGCATTTGTTAAGCTGAAAGCGGCTGGCAAGGTTTTGCATTTTGGTGTTTCCAATTTTACACCATCGCAGTTTGAAATGCTGCAACAGTTTTTGCCTTTTCCATTGGTGACCAATCAAATTGAAATATCGCTTTCGCGGATTGATCCGCTCTTCAATGGCGATTTGGATTTAATGATCAAGCATGGCGTAAGCCCGATGGCGTGGTCGCCACTCGGAGGCGGTAAGCTTCATTTCGAAGAAAGAGATTGGTTTGCGAAGGCAACCAAATACAATGCATCGTACAGTCAGTTAGCGTTGGCTTGGTTATTAAAACATCCTTCCAACATCTTCCCGATCTTAGGTACGACAAAACCTGAGCGTATCACGGAAGCCGCTAAAGCAACGGACATTGTGCTTGACAAACAAGATTGGTTTGAAATGCTGAAGTGGTCAATGAATGGCAAGGAAATGCCCTAATACAATTAGAATGAGCAGTGCAAAAAAGAAAATTACACCCGAGTTATTTCTAATTGTCAGTATTGTCATTGCTGTAATTTTTTGGGTTTTGATTCCATTAGTTATTATTAATTTTTATTCTTCTTCAACCGCTTCTTCAACCGCAATTCAAACAAGTGGTCAACTTGGTGATACTTTTGGTATAGTAAATTCACTTTTTACTGCGTTGGCATTTGCCCTTTTGATTTATACTGCACTTATGCAACGAAAGGAACTTTCACTTCAAAGAAAAGAACTAAGGCTAACTAGGGAGGAATTGCAACTAACAAGAGATGAAATCAAAAAATCTGCTGAGGCTCAAAAAACTCTAGTCGAATTAACTCGCGACCAATTAAGAATCCAAAAAGCAATTCATAAAAATGAATTAATTGCACAACTTAGATTGGAAAAAATCGAATTTATTACGAAAGGAAATAGTTTTGCCTTTATTGTTACTCTGCAAGTAATTAACGATGGGTTAAAAATTGATAATATCTATACTAATAAAGAGTACCAAGATGTAATAATTGACAATATTGAATTGCAGAAAAAGAAGAATATTTTCTTCAACGAATCTGAATACATTGACCTTGAATTCCTTACAAGTGTATCCTTAATTCCTATTAACTTAGTTATTAATATCGATTTCGAAAATTCAAATGGAATGATTAGAAAGCAGCAAATATTTTTTGCAAACAATACTCAATACATAACAGATCCTAGAAATGTAACGCGATTAAGATAACTATTCCAACTCCACTATCAACTCAACCTCCACCGAAATATTCATTGGCAAAGCATACATCCCCACGGCAGAGCGCGCGTGTTTTCCTTTGTCGCCAAACACACTCACCATCAAATCAGAAAAGCCGTTGATTACTTTTGGCTGATCGGTAAAATTTTCAGTACAGTTAACCATGCCCAATACTTTTACTATGCGCTTCACTTTATTGAAGTCACCTATTTCAGCTTTCAATGTAGAAAGAATTGCAATTGCTGTTTGACGTGCGGCTGCATAGCCTTCCTCTGTAGTAAGGTCTTTTCCTACCTTACCGGTGATGTTGGTTCCATCAGCCCGTGTAGGTCCGTGCCCTGCAATGAAAAGTAAATTGCCTGTACGAACTGCTTTTACATAGTTGGCCATTGGCTTGGCCGGCTCAAACAATTCAATCCCTAAATCTTTTAACTTTTTATCGAAGTCAACTTTTTGAGCAAGCGATAAACTGGTGCATGTAATCAGAACAAATAGAGAAAGTATGGCTTTTTTCATTTTGGAGGCAATTATGTTTTTGAAACCTTCGCTACGAAGATAACAAATCACCGAAATGAAATCTGCTGGTAGATTCAATAAATTCGCTAGCTGAGGTCAAAAAAGTTTTAGGCGTCTGACACTTCAAAAGTGTCTTGACGCCTATGAGGTAAATCGATTAGGAAATTATTTTATAAATCCCTTATTCTTCAAAATGCTATTCAAAAACTTGCGCTCGTTTTCGGTGTTAAAAATCTTGAACGGCAAATGAATAAGTTGTGCCTTGTTCACAAACAACACGAATGAATCTTTCGTCAGTTTGGCACTTTGTATCTGATCCCACTTCATGGGCATACCCTCGCGTGCGTTAATCTTCATGATAATCTGTTGGCTGGTGATCTCATACGAGAATCTCTCGAACAACATCTTGCCTTGCTCGAGTTGTGTAACACCATAAAACTGGATCCACCAAAACAGCAGGTACAAACCCGCTCCTACAAAGGCTGCAATAAACCACCAGATGCTGGCAATCCACAAATAGCAAAGGCAAATGGCCAACACAATCAAGCTCACCCACCATTGCTGCTTTAAAATGTTGCGCAAGGCCATGCGGATGTAATCACTCTTCTCTAATCTGTAATTTTTTGTCTTAACAATCATAAACTTTACCTCAATGGGACGGCAAAAATAATCCAGTTTTGCCGGATTTGCAGTGTGGGTCGAAAATTACTTTTAATGTTGTTTTGGGGGGCGTTTACCGCGATTTTAAACTCAAATCGAGGCTTTTCACAGAGTGGGTCAAGGCTCCTACAGAAATGAAATTCACACCTGTTTCTGCCACCTGGCGCAAAGTAGATTCTGTAATTCCACCGCTGGCTTCGGTTTTGTATTTGCCTCCTATCAACAAAACAGCTTGCTTCATGTCTGCTACATTCATGTTGTCGAGCATAATGATTTGCACACCGCCTACTTCCAGCACTTCTTGCACCTCAGCCAAATTGCGTGTTTCTATTTCAATGGAAAGGGGTTTGCCTATTTTTTGCAAATAGGATTTTGTGCTTTCAATGGCCGCGCGAATACCTCCCGCCATATCAACATGATTGTCTTTTAGCATCACCATGTCATACAAAGCAAAGCGATGGTTTTGGCCTCCGCCAATCCATACCGCCCACTTTTCCATCAATCGAAAATTAGGTGTGGTTTTGCGGGTGTCGAGCAAACGCGCACCTGTACCTTCGATCAACTGACAAAGTTGGTGTGTGTACGTAGCTATTCCGCTCATGCGCTGCATGCAGTTCAGCACCAGTCGCTCGGCCGATAAAATTGATCGGGCCGGGCCAGTAACTTCAAATGCTACCTCACCTTTCTGAATGGCATCGCCATCTTTCTTGAAGTAAGTTGCCTTCAAAGCAGGGTCTACTTGTTGAAATATTTTCTCAGACAATTCAAGGCCGGCTATAATGCCGTTGTCTTTGATTAGCAATTGAGCTTTGCGAATGGTGGTTGCCGGAATAGCACCCAAGGAAGAGTGATCACCTTCACCAATATCTTCTTGTAACGCCAGATGAATAAAAGTGGCAATGGCCTCCTCGGTTAAATAGGCGGGCCGCATTACTCTTTAATGAAGCTGATTTCGTGGACGTAGTATTTCTTGTCGGATTCTTTCACGCGCATCAGCACGCTATAGCTGCTGCCTCCACTGGTGTACTTGCAAATGGCAAATTTCAATCCGCTGGGCGATGAACCGGTGTGAACAATTGAAAAATCAGAGGCCGGATGTTTCTTGAAAAAATCGGCAAGCACAAACTCCGCTTGCGCTTTGCTATAGTTGTTTACATCGCCTTCAATATTAATATCAACCGATTGATTGAAATATTTAACAGCTTCTTTGGCGTTGTTTGCCTTAATGGCATCCTTTATGGGAGCAAAGATTTCGGCCTGAGCCATTGCGGCACTAGAGCTGAAAGCCAAAATCACAACAGCAATCCACTTATTTATTCTCATAGTTGTAAGGTAACGCCAAAAGTATGCCATAATCATGTTTTGTAAAAAGAATTGTCGGTCAAATTAACCGAACAAGTGTTCTGAATTATTCATTAAGTCAGTTGGCACGATTTTGCACATCAATTAGCGTGAATGCGCCTATATTTGGGGCTTATTTTAAAAGTTATGAACAAGAAAGTATTATTGATGATTTTGGATGGTTGGGGCCTTGCCAAAAACCTGAAAGTTTCTGCTATTGACAATGCCAAAACACCCTACATCAATTCTTTATACCAAAAATATCCACATAGTAAGTTAGAGGCTTCCGGTCTGGCAGTTGGATTACCGGCCGGGCAGATGGGCAACTCCGAGGTTGGGCACATGAACATTGGCGCGGGCCGTGTAGTGTATCAGGATTTGGTGCGTATCAATAAGGCCGTAGAAGAAAAAGAATTGGATCAAAATTCGGCTTTGCTGGAAGCCTTTAAATATGCTAAAGCAAATAACAAATCGGTTCATTTTATTGGTTTAGTGAGCGATGGTGGCGTTCACTCACACATCGAGCATTTAAAAGGGCTTTGTACGATTGCTAAAAACGAGCAGGTAGCCAATTTATTCATTCATGCTTTTACCGATGGACGTGATACCGATCCAAAAGGTGGCTATCAATACTTAACCGACCTACAAAATCACTTAGCAAAGTCCACCGGAAAGTTGGCCAGCATTGTCGGTCGCTATTATGCGATGGATCGCGATAAGCGCTGGGAACGTGTGAAGTTAGCTTACGATTTGATGGTAAAAGGTGAAGGGGAAAAATCCACCGATTTATTAGCCTCCCTGAAAAAATCCTACGATGCCGATGTCACCGATGAATTTATAAAGCCGATTGTTGCTGTGGATGCGGCAGGCAAACCAATCACCACTATTCAACCGGGTGATGTGGTTTTGTGTTTTAATTTCAGAACAGATCGGGGCCGCGAAATTACGATGGCTCTCACCCAGCAAGATTATCCGGAGCAAGGCATGAAAAAATTGCCGTTGCATTATCTGACTTTAACGAATTACGATGATTCGTTCCAGAATGTGCAAGTGATGTTTGATAAAGATAATTTAGAGAACACGCTGGGCGAGATTGTCGCCAAAGCGGGTAAGAAGCAAATTCGTATTGCCGAAACCGAAAAATATCCGCACGTTACTTTCTTTTTTTCCGGTGGCCGTGAAGATGTTTTTGAAGGTGAGTCCCGAATTATGTGCCCGTCTCCAAAAGTAGCAACCTACGATTTGAAACCGGAGATGAGTGCCAACGACATCAAAGACAAAATCATTCCCGAACTGGAAAAAGGTTCGGCCGATTTTATCTGTTTGAATTTTGCCAATCCGGATATGGTGGGTCACACCGGTGTTTTCTCTGCTGCGGTAACGGCCGTGGAAACCGTGGATAAATGTAATGAAGCCGTCACTGAAGTAGCTCGCAAAAATGGTTATGCGGTCATCATCATTGCCGACCATGGCAATGCGGATATTATGGTGAATGAAGACGGAACTCCCAACACGGCACACACCACGAATCTGGTTCCTTGCATTTTAGTAGACGATTCAAAAACCTATTCAAAAATAAAAGACGGGAAGCTGGGCGATTTAGCTCCAACTATCCTTACGTTGATGGGTATTGCCATTCCGAAAGAAATGACCGGAAATGTATTAGTTGAAAAGTAATCGATGAGAATATTCCTATTGAGTCTAGGCAGCTTGTTTTTTTTGTGCTCTTCGTGTAAACAATCCAATGAAGTGTATGTCAAGCCGTATTTTGATTTTGACAGCTTGATTCACACGCAAGTGAAATCCAGAGCTGTTCAACAAAAAACGATTTTCAAAGTCGCGAGTATCAACAGTCAAATGGATTCAAGTTCTTTTAAAGTCGATAGTGCTTCGTTGGCACACGAGTGGGATGCATTTCTACAACTGGATGTGATCAACAAGCCGATGTACAAAAATAATTACGAAATAACCGAGCGGTCGGACGATAAAAGTAATCTCACCATTCGCAGTTACAGGGCTAAGGAAGCCTCATCCGTTCCGTATGTGCATTTCTACTATCATGGTTCGTTTGCTAATCTCAAGCGAATAGAATCAGAATATGTTGAGAAAAATGTATTGAACGCAGTTGCCCGACATCTTACGTTGATACTGGATGAAGAACAAGGTAAACCCTTCATTCAAAAATATTCAATCACCGGTGGTCAGAAAATGATTCTTAGTGACACCGTGCAATTTTCCATTCAAGGCAGCATCTCCCACTAACCGATGGCGAAACGTTTTAAAGAAGAAGAAGGCGAAAAGAAAAAGTTAGATAAAGAAGGGATTCGAAAACTGCTCGGCATTTTTCGTTTTGTATTGCCTTACCGAAAAACATTTGCTTTGGGGTTGGTATCGCTAGCTCTTTCCAGTGGTATCATATTATCCTTTCCTTACCTTGCTGGTAAGCTGCTCGATGTAGCTCAAGGAAATCAAAATTTTGCACTTACAAGCATCAACGACATTGCTCTTGCATTAATGGGGTTACTGGTAATCCAAAGTGTTTTTTCTTTTTTGCGTGTTTATACTTTTACAATTGTCAGCGAGCGCTCTTTATCTGATTTACGTCATGCAGTTTATTCTAAGTTGGTTTGGTTGCCAATGTCCTTTTTCGACAACCGAAGAGTGGGTGAATTGATGAGTCGGATTACATCTGACGTTGGCACATTACAAGACACTGTAACATTTACACTAGCAGAATTGCTGCGTCAGGTATTAATTTTATTAGTTGGGATTCCATTGATATTAATACTCACACCAAGGCTTGCTATTTTCATGCTACTCACTTTTCCGGTTTTAGTGTTATCGGCATTATTCTTTGGCAAATTCATTCGCAAGCTTTCTAAAAAAACGCAAGATCAATTGGCCAATGCAAATGTGATTGTGGAAGAAACTTTGCAATCCATGGTCGTAGTTAAATCTTTTACAAACGAGTTGTTTGAAGTGCTTCGATACAAAAAGGCGCTGAGCGATGTGGTGAAAACAGCCATTCACGCATCAAAATATAGAGGCTTGTTCATTTCGTTTACCATTTTAGCTCTCTTTGGTGGATTTGTGGCTGTTGCTTGGTATGGCGCACTTCTTTTACAAAATGGTGATTTAATGGTTGGTCAATTATTTTCCTTCATTCTCTACACATCTTTTATCGGTGGATCGATTGCGGGATTGGGTGATATTTTTAGTTCGCTTCAGCGTTCGGTAGGTGCATCCGAGCGTGTGTTGGAAATTTTAGATCAAACCGATGAAGCCATTGTTTCAGAAAGCAAATTGAAATTGAAAGGGAAAGTTGCTTTTAAGGAAGTGTCATTTACTTATCCAACGCGCACTGATTTTCAAGTTTTAAAATCTATCAGTTTACAAATTAACCCGGGCGAGAAAATAGCATTAGTAGGTCCCAGCGGGGCGGGCAAGTCAACGATCGTTCAATTGCTCATGCGATTTTATCCGCTTTCTAACGGTAGCATCGAAGTAGACGATAAAATTATTTCAGATTACAACCTCACCGATTACAGAAGCAACATTGGCATTGTGCCACAAGAAGTGATTTTGTTTGGCGGCACTATTCGCGAAAACATTGCTTATGGAAAAGCAAATGCCACTTCTGAAGAAATTGAAGCCGCAGCCCGCAAAGCCAACGCCTGGGAATTCATCGAAAGTTTTCCTGAAAAGTTGGAAACATTAGTAGGTGATCGGGGTGTGAAACTTTCAGGTGGACAGAAGCAGCGGGTGGCCATTGCCCGGGCTATTTTGAAGGATCCCTCCATCCTTATTTTGGACGAAGCTACCAGCTCACTGGATGCGCAGTCCGAAAGCCTGGTGCAAGAAGCATTAGAAAAACTGATGGAAAATCGCACTACAATTGTAATCGCTCACCGACTAAGCACAATTCGTTCGGTAGATAAGATATTTGTTATTAGAGATGGGCAAATTGCTGAATCCGGAACTCATCTTGAACTATCTCAGCGCGACAATGGTATTTATCGTAATTTGCTTGAGCTACAGTTGGAGAAGACCTAACCGATGAAAGGGGAAGAAGAAATATTAAATGATTTTGACTTGCGGCACACTACCAGCCGATCGGCCATTTTAAAGCTATTCTTAAAAAAGCCTTTTGCTTTATCCTACACCGACATAGAACGAGAAATAGCAGATGTATTTGATCGTGTAACGGTCTACCGCACCTTGAAAACCTTTGTCGACAAGGGGGTGGTTCATAAAGTTTTAGATGACGGGGGATCTTTGAAATATGCCTTGTGTAGCGAATTGTGCACCCACTCACATCACCAGCACGAACACGTCCATTTTAAATGTACAGTTTGCGGTCAAACTAGCTGCCTACAAGAGCTAAAAATACCGCTAATTTCACTCCCCGCAGGGTACGAAGCCCGCGAAATCAATTTGCTGATTCAGGGTAAGTGCCAAAATTGCCATTAATTTAAAGGTTTCGGGGTTTCCTTTTGACGTAATGCCCGATCTAATCGCACGCGTAAGTTTTTTGTGTAAAATATATTCGTAGATTTGAAAATTGTTATAACTATCTGCAGATTAATACACAATTTTTCCCTGACCTTCTAACCAGTAATATCGGGTAATGCTCCTCTTTTCACTGTTTCGCAATCAAAGCCAGGAAGAAACAATCCTTTTTGGTGTATTCTCAGTTGTAATCTTTGTTTTTTTATTGGTCGACCTCGGGGTCTTCAATAAATCGGCACATAAAATAACTACCAAATCGGCCCTTTACCAATCTATCTTCTGGGTATTGGTAAGTACCGTTTTCGGCTATCTGGTCTATCTCTACGATCCAGGGAAAGGAGATGCGATGGTTGAGTATTTCTCAGCCTACTTAACCGAATACGCGCTTTCGGTCGATAACATTTTTGTCATTCTGTTGATTTTGAAATACTTCTCTGTAAAGGAAGAATATTATCACAAGATCTTGTTTTGGGGAATCTTAGGTGCCGTTGTTTTCCGGGGTGTTTTCATTTTTGTTGGCGCTTACTTTATTGCGAAATGGCATTTTATTCTTTACATCTTCGGGGTATTCCTTCTCTATTCCGGTATCAAAATTTATTTTGAGGACAGCGATGAAAAAATTGACCCTGAAAAGAACCCTATCCTGAAGCTATGCCGCAAGTATTTGCCTATTACAAATGACGAAATGGGCGGCAAATTCATGGCCAAGGTAAATGGCAAATGGATGTTCACTCCCCTTTTCCTGATCATCGTTTTAATCGAAACTACGGATTTGATTTTTGCCGTTGACTCAATTCCTGCCGCCTTCGCGATTACGCAAAACGAATTCTTAATCTATACCTCTAATATTTTTGCGGTTTTAGGTTTGCGCGCCATGTTCTTCTTGCTTTCGGGCATTATTGACAAGTTTTATCTATTGCAAAAAGGCCTCAGCATTATCCTGTTTTTCATCGGTGCCAAAATGTTGCTCGAGATTGTTCACTATGAAATTGCACCACAATTATCCTTTGCTGTTATCATAGTGACACTTACTTTCTCTATCGTGTTGTCAGTTATTGTGCCTCAAAAACTTGAGGGCAATGTAAACGATGAGGAATCGGACGGTAAGTGATCGGCTTCTAGCCAATCTCTGAAAAGAAATTAGCAGGCAATATTTTCAGCAACACCGGCAGAGAAAGAAATCGGTGTGGTAATGAAATAATCACAAAGGTCGGGATTGTCTTTAATGCCGCAATTAATAGTTCTTGCATTCTTCGCTTATCGGCTGCATTCAGTTCATTCGCTTTTGCCGTTCGTAATAAAGCCATCAACTCAGGATTTTGCTGCACTTCTTTTATCAATCGATTTTTGTTGCTGGCCGTTACGTCTGACATGCGTTTGATAAAGCGCTCGCTTACCTGATCATAGTCTTGTTTGTTTTGCAGTGTATCTAAATGATCCCAATGCTCTAAAACAAAACCTTCAATAGCTATCATACTATTTTCAAGATCATCGGGCGAAAAGCCCATATACGCGCATAGGCGAACTAGGAAGCTTTGCTCGTTACCTTCTACTCGTTTATCAGCCCAAATGGTAAGTATGGCCATTTCTAAGAAATACTTCTTTAAAATCCAGGAATTGTTGGTGGGTAGGTTGATCTCTTCAACAGAGATGCCTCGCTCAAAAATCTCTAGCGCTTGCCTTTTCTTTTCACCGGTAAGATTTGCGCTTATCAAAAAGTAATCAAGCAACTTGCGTTCTTCAAACTCGACCGAGTGATTGGAGTGAGCGGCAGCCGCTATTACTTTAATGACAGAAAATCGCAGCTCTTCTCTTTCGTACTTAAAAAAGTCTGAAACAATTTTATCGGCATTGGTGTGAATCCATTGACCAAAAATAAAAATATCTAAAAAGAGCAGGCTGTTATGAAAAAAATGAACCCAGAAATTTTGGCTGTGCTTTGCTGTAAGTTCAATGCGCTTGTCTAGGATTTTCTCCGCCAACTCAACCGGTGTCTTTCTTTTTCCAAAAAGCGTTTTAGATGGAGTAGCCAGCTCAGGAAACACGTTATTGTAGAAATTGCCAATGCTCTCGAGCGTTTTTTCGATTACCTCGCTTAGCTCTTCCGAAGTCTTTATTTTTTTATCAAAGAAAAGAAGCGAGCTGCTCACCAGGCTTTCGGCCAATAAAATTTTCATTTTATCTTTTTCGCTCCAATGTGCCGAATCCGGATGCTGAAGAGAATCCACAGCTTGGCCATACATAAGGCCTGTGGGCTGAATGACCCGATATAAAGACTGTTCCGGATGAGAAGCTTTTTTGCTTTCGTGCGATAACTCGCGCAGCAAATCCTGACGGAAATCCAGATAGGCCTTTAACCAACCCTTTTCACTAGGCTTCATAAAACTTAATATCCGTTCAAGATACTAACTTTTTGTAGAAACGCATTTACTGAATTTCTTTCCAGCCCTTTTTTTCGATGAACCGAAAAGACTCCTCTACTTTTTTGCGCAACTGAACCTTAAACCGATCTAGCTTTTTGGCAACCGATTTATCGCTGGTTGCTATAATCTGTGCGCCAAGAATTCCGGCATTCTTCGCACCATTAAGCGCTACCGTTGCCACTGGCACTCCGGCAGGCATTTGTAAAATGGATAGAACTGAATCCCATCCATCAATTGAATTGGAAGATTTGATAGGAACGCCAATTACAGGTAATGAAGTAAGCGAAGCTACCATGCCCGGAAGATGCGCAGCACCTCCTGCACCGGCAATGATCACTTTTAATCCTCTGCTTTTCGCAGATGACGCATAGGCTACCATGCGCTCTGGTGTGCGATGTGCCGACACCACGGTCAGTTCGAAAGGAATTTCCATTTCCTCCAAAAACTCGGCTGCTTCGCGCATCACTTTCAAGTCTGACTGGCTACCCATGATGATCCCAACGATTGGCTTGCTCATGCGATTACTTTTAAGGTTTGTTTTACAAAGTTGGCTTTCTTTCGCAGACTTTCTAATTCTGCATCCACGATTGTAACGTGCCCCATTTTACGAAAGGGTTTTGTGATCTTTTTTCCGTAAAGGTGAATGTGTGCTCCGCTTAAACGAAGTACTTCTTCTAAGCCCTGATACTTGGCTTCACCTGAAAATCCATCTTCACCCAGTAGGTTCACCATGGCGCTTGGCATAACGGTAGCCGTGTGGCCCAATGGTAAGTTAAGAATGGCACGTAAGTGTTGCTCGTACTGTGAGGTGATGTTGGCTTCGATGGTTTGATGACCGCTGTTGTGTGGACGAGGGGCTACTTCATTTACGAGCACCTTACCTTCTTTAGTCACAAACATTTCCACGGCCAACAAACCCGCCATGTTCATTTTTTCAATGACCGCTTTGGCAATAGCATCTGCTTCTTTGGCAATAGCGGAAGAAATTTCTGCCGGAGAAAATAAGTATTCAACCAAGTTGGCAGTTGGGTGAAAAACCATTTCCACCGCAGGGTAAGAGATAATTTCACCGCTCTCATTACGAGCCACGATGACAGCAATTTCCTTTTCGAAATCAATCAGTTTTTCTAAGAGGCCTGGCGCATCAAATGCTTTTTCTAAATCTGATTCTGTGCGCAATAATTGCACTCCTCTGCCATCGTAGCCTTCTTTTCCGAGTTTATTGACAGCCGGTAAAAACGATCGGTTGGCAATTACCTCTTGTTTGTTTTTCGTCAGGATAAATTCGGCAGTAGGAATCTGATGTCTTTTATAGAACTCCTTTTGTGTACGCTTATCTTGAATCAATTGGATTACTTCCGGCTGCGGAAATACTTTCTTGCCTTGCCGAACAAGTTCTTTCAAAGCTTCTACATTTACATTTTCTATTTCGATGGTAATGAGATCGCAGGTTTTACCAAAATCAACCACGGTTTGATAGTCTGTTAACTTGCCATGCGTGAACGAAGAAATAGACGCACACGGTGCAGCGACATCCGGATCGAGAACTGAAAATTGAATATTAAAATCAATTCCCGATTGGATGAGCATACGGCCAAGCTGACCACCTCCGAGAATACCGATTTTTTGATTTAAGCTCATTTCAATATTAAGTGAAGGTTTGATCCAATTCAGTATTATCATGAAAGATAGATTACATCGGGCAGCACCCTAGACACGCAATCTATCTTTCGTGGTGTTGACTCTAATTCTTCTTCAACTGATCAAACTTTGTTTCTGTTGGTTTTTTTGGGAATACGTTGTCTGTCAAATTCACATCTGCGGAAGCTCCGGCTGGGTCAATGACTACATTCGTCACTTCTTTATCCTTCATAAAGACCTTTTTTACCTCCCACTCATTCACGCGCCAAATCTCTGCGGGAATGGTTTCCAACTCCTTGCTGCCATCTTTATAGGTCCACTCGATAATAACCGGTGTCACTAGTCCGCCTTTATTTTTTAACGTAATCTCGTACAGATTTTTACCGGCAATTTTTGCGCGTACATCGGCATCATTGATTTTGTTTTTAAACTCACCATACGCACGATCATCGGTATTGATCATGGTAATCTCTTGTGGACCATTGTTGAAATCGGTTGCTTTTTCTTTTGCAGCAGTTGCTAAATCACCCGCTTTCGTTTTGATGCCTTTGTTCTCTAGGTCTTTTTGCTCTGACTTTACTTTGAACCATTTCACTTCATCCAATTCCACATCTACATTATCCACCGTATAAAACCAGCCTCTCCAAAACCAATCTAAGTCCACAGCAGAAGCGTCTTCCATCGTACGGAAGAAATCTGCCGGCTTGGGATGTTTGAATGCCCAGCGCTGCGAATATTCTTTAAATGCTTTGTCGAATAATTCAGGGCCCATCACCGTTTCGCGCAACAGCGTAAGTGCAGCAGAAGGTTTTCCATAGGCATTCGGACCAAAGTCGTTGCCGGGGATATTATCCGAATCCCACATGATCGGGCGCATCATGTTTTTGTCTCCTTTCATGTAGCTGGCCATGCCTTTAGGCGAACCCCAGTTGATGCTCACATTGGGATAGCGCTCGCGCTTGGTTTCTCTCTCCAAAAAGGAATTCAATCCCTCATCCATCCAACTCCATTGACGCTCGTCTGAGTTTACAATCATCGGGAAGAAGTTGTGGCCTACTTCGTGAATGATCACACCTACCATTCCTTCGTAGGTGCGCTGCGAATAGGTGCCGTCTGCCTTCGGTCTTCCACCATTGAAGCAAATCATAGGGTATTCCATTCCTTGATTAGCGGTGTGCACCGAGTAAGCCGTAGGATAAGGATAATCAAACGTGCGGGCGGAATAAACTTCAAGTGTATTCTTAATCGCCATGGTGGATTCTTTCGCCCACAGCGGATTTCCTTCTTTCGGATAGAGCGATTGGGCTAACGGAGTTTTGTCATTAACCTTCACGGCCATCGCATCCCAAATAAATTTACGAGAGGTGACAAACGCAAAGTCTCTTACGTTTTCAGCGTAAAACTCCCACGTACTTTTTTTCTTCGAGCGTTCTTTTTCTTTCTTTTTCGCTTCGTCTTCGGTTACAATAAACACGGGCTTATCAAAAGTTTTCTTGGCAGTTTCAAAGCGCTCGATTTGTTCTTTGGTAAGAACAGCCTTTGGGTTTTGTAACATGCCGGTGGCACCAACTATGTGATCTGATGGCACGGTAATGCGTACTCGGTAGTTTCCAAAAGTCAATGTAAATTCACCTTGTCCTAAAAATTGTTTGTTCTGCCAGCCTTCGTAGTCATCGAAAACACACATGCGTGGGAACCATTGCGCTTCGGTGTAGAGATAGTTTCCATCTTCCGGGAAATACTCATAACCTCCACGCTCGCCAAACTTCACACGGTCTTTTTCATTGTAGCTCCACTCCACTTTGAAAACAAACTTCTCACCTGTTTTTAGAGCCACCGGAAGATCCACACGCATCATCGTGTTGTTAATCAAGAAAGGCAAATCCTTGCCATTCGCATCTTTTACTGATTTTATTTTAAAACCCCCTTCGTAACCGTACGTGTCGCTGGAAAGCGGAAAGAATTTCGCGGGTATGGAATCTCTCACCCGATTGGTTTCGGTTTTATCTGTCATGTTGTCTTTCGACAAATTATTTTGATCTAATTGCAACCACAAGTAGCGTAATGCCTCCGGAGCATTGTTATAATAAGTGATTGTCTCCTT
>JBGAUU010000067.1:0-23888 GCA_044228465.1 Cyclobacteriaceae bacterium | reverse complement strand
GACCAGGAATTAATAGCTGAGAATCCGATCAGGGTGGAGACAAGCAGAAGCTTTTTAGTTTTCATAGTTAGTGATGGCAAAGTTTTACGATGTGTAATTTAAAATTAAGTTGGATGGGATTCTATTATCTTGGATAATATTTTAGAATTCAGTTCCCGATAATCCAATAGGTGGCAATAACTGAAATTGCTATACTAGAATGTTTTAAATCAAATCTGTAATAGAGTTACAAAAATCAATAGTAAGCAATAAACCGCGGGTTGGCTTCTTTTGCCAATCGGGCAAATTGTTTCATATCATCTGTTACTCCAATAGAACTGAAATGAATCAAAACGGATGATTCAGATGCGAAATCAAAGTATTCGATGTAATAGCCATTAAAATTCCTGAAAGAAACTCCTAGAATATTAGCTCGCCTTATATTCGTGCTGCCTAATCCGATCTTGCTCATTCTTGAAAATGATAGAGTCTCAATTCCGTGTCGACCCTTAAGAAATACATGTTGGTTGTCAAAGTAAACATCGATACTACGGTAACCGTCAATGCCCAAAGCAATCAATAAGAGGTAAAGCAATACAAAAACCCCGATGGAAGTTTCAGATAATCCATCTTGTGCAAAACCATACAAGAGAAAGGTAAGCATGATGGCTAAAATAATGGCGACAGCCATCTTCGAATCTCGATTGTTGCCTGATAAACTTTTTTTCAATTTAATTACCGTGAGTCATCGGACGAAATATCGTACAAAAAAACAAAGTATGTCTGAAAATACAGCGTATCCAAATTGCTTCGCCCTTATCAATGCTCTGGCCTCAACGTGCCTTTCAATAATTGATTGTATTCATCGCAAGTGAGATAGCCCAGCTTGTGGCAATATCCGCACGTTGAATAGATATCGCCAAAATAATTTTTCTTTATCACTACCGTACTTCCTCTGCAAACCGTGCACATCACTTTCCCTGTAGGGCCGCAATCAAGTGTATAATCCTTTGACAGCACTTCGGATGCCTGACGCGCTTCGCGCTCCTGCTCTTTCAGTAATTCCGTTTCGGCTTTCGCGAGCCACTCTACGGCTTGTTCCGAATATTGCCCTTTCGTACCTTTTAATTGAATGTATTTGTTCAACCAATCTACACTCTGTTTGTACTTGCCAATGTGATACGAGTTTTTTCCGAAGTGATACGTCAGATCGCTGGGTACACTGCGAATGGTGCTCAACACGATTTTAAACTTAGTATCCGCTTCTGCATAATGGCCTTCTTCCGACAAACGAATGGCGGAATCTAATTTCATAGTTATTTTTCGCTGCTTATCAATTTGGCGTTGCTCTTCCAGTGCTTTGATTTTCTCTTGTTCCGATTGTGCCACAGAAGTCAGGCTACATGCCAATAGGAGAATGATCAGGATGTTTTTTGTATTCACGAGTGCAAATTTATTTAAGTCTTAGATGAAATCTTTCTTATTTAAGTTGAGCCATTCCAATGCCGAGTTGCAAAAAATATCTTCTTTGGTCTTCTTCGGCAGGTTCATATCCTCAATAAACTTGCCAATTTCTAAATCGCCCAACGGAAACGGGTAGTCAGATCCCAGCATCACACGCTTAGACCCTTGCAGTTTAAGTACATACTCCAACATGAGCGGATCGTGTGTTACGCTATCCACCCAAAATTTGCCTAGGTAATTGCGGGGATTAATCGGGTTATCGATAGCCACCAGATCGGGGCGACATTCAAAACCATGTTCAATTCGCCCGATGGTCGGCAAAAAAGAGCCGCCTGCATGGGCAAACATCACCCGCAGTTTGGGAAGTCGATTGAATACTCCACCAAATATCATCGAGCAAATGGCGCGCGAAGTTTCGGCCGGCATGCCTACCAGCCATGGAAGCCAGTAGCGTTGCATTTTCTTTTCGCCCATCATGTTCCAGGGATGTACCATCACTGCCAAGTTCAGCCGTTCGCATGCTTCAAAAATAGGGAAGAAGCGCTCTTCGTTCAGATTCTCGTCATTAATGTTCGATCCAATTTGTAAACCCACCAGACCGATTTTTTTAAAGCGCTCCAATTCTTTCACAGCCAGCTCTGCATCTTGCATAGGCACCGTGCCGAGGCCAATGTATTGTTTAGGAAACTTGGCTACCAATTTGCCAATGTGGTCGTTGAGGTATTGCGACAATGATAGGCAATCGATTGGCTTGGCCCAATACGAAAACATAACGGGAATGGTGCAGACTACCTGCACTTGCGTGTGAAACTGCTCGTATTCATCGATGCGAATCTGGGCATCCCAGCAGTTGCTTTTGATTTCACGAAAAAACTGATTGCCGCGCATCATTTTGGCAAAACCCTTCTTATGATGTTGCAGATAGATAAAATCGCCATACCCAAACTTTTCGCTCCAGTTGGGCATTTTTTTTGGTAAGATGTGTGTATGGCTATCGATTTTGAGCATTTAGCATTTAATAATCCTGCAATATCAGCGTTTTTACGTGGGCGAGCAATGCCCTAAGCCATGAAAGAAAATCACAGACGACTTTGTCGCTTAAAAATTAGGTGTAAGGAATTAGTATGTTGAATTATGTATTTCAACATTTTAGGATGGAATTGGTTAGTACTTTTGTGTAATCATGATACGAATTGGTTCACTCATCTTGTTTCTGGCTTTGATTGCTGGATCGATAGGTTTCATTTTTTGGAACGAAGAGATGAAGTACGCCTTGCCTACACCGGTGCCGCGCGACTATAAGTTGGTGGAAGTAGGAACTCCCATTGATCTACCGAGATTCAATCTTCCCAATACAGCGTTGTACTTGCATTTTTATAATCCGGAATGTCCCTGTTCACGATTCAATGCGCAACACATTCGCCAGTTGATTCGCTCGCATGGTGACAGCGTGGCAGCTTACGTGATAGTACCAACTTCGAATGATATTGAGGCTGCTCAAAAAGAGTTTGGCGAAGCCATGGCAATTCGTACAGATGCTAATGGAGTTTTGTCAAACGCCTGCGGGGTTTATTCTACACCACAAGCCGTTGTGATTGATACCTCCGGAAAACTCTTTTACAGGGGCAATTACAATCGTGCTCGCTATTGCACCGCCAGCGCCACAAACTATGCCGAGCTTGCTTTGTTAAGTTTGATCAATGGAGCCGATCCTCCGGTTTTTGATTTGCTGGCTACACAATCCTATGGTTGTTCTTTACCACAATCAGAGGCAGATGCCTTTTCTTTCATCAATCAATAACCTAAATTAGTCGCTATTCAGTTAATTCCTAATCCGATGAATAACACCGTCAATCAAATTCAATCCATTGAAATCGATAAGGCGATTATCTTCAAAGAAATCAATGCCAAAGCCGATCGCTTTATTACCAAAGCATTGGTTGTATACTTTTTATTTGGCATTGCTATTTCGTTTGTTTACAGCACGTTTACAGTCGGTATTGGCGTGGGCACACTCTGTCTCATAGCCTACTTTGGCACGAAAACTTGGTTGCCAAACAATACTTTTTACCAATACATTCTTGGGGGAGTGCTAGCCATTTTTACGGCACAGTTCATTTATCAAATGCATGGCATGTTTGAAATGCACTTCTTCGTTTTTGTGGGTTCAACCATTCTGATTGCCTATCAAAACTGGCGATTGCAACTTCCCCTGATTTTGTTGGTGGTGCTCCATCATGCGTCATTTGCCTACCTGCAGTATTCGGGTAACAAAGAAATTTACTTTACCCAATTATTGGAAAAACGCACGATCAACGAATACCGCAACACCCAATTGATGGAGAGTCAACTGAAGAGCGTTAATAAAAATATCACGTTTGCTGAAGAGATCAGCAAGGGCAATTTAGAATACAAGAGCAACCATACTGATACTTCAGACGAATTGGGTAATGCATTGTTGAAAATGCAACAAAGTTTATCAGTTGCCGCTGCCCGCGAGCGAGATGAAAAGTTTGTCACCTTGGGTATCAATCAAATCAGTGAAATATTGCGTGCTAATAATTCCAATGTGCAGGTGTTGGCCGATGAATTGATTCGGGGGATTGTAAAATACATGAACTTGAATCAGGGCGGTATTTTTCTATTGGAAGGAGAGGGCGATGAAGCGCGATTGGAATTGAAAGCCTGCTATGCGTTTGAACGAAAAAAGTTTTTGAAGAAGCGTATAGAGATCGGAGAGGGTCTGATCGGACAATGCTACCTGGAGCGTGATACGATTTATTTGAAAGATGTGCCCGAAGAATATATCCGCATCACTTCGGGATTAGGAGACGCACCTCCTTCCAATGTTCTATTGGCTCCCATTCAAACCCAAGATGAAATTGTGGGCGTGCTGGAGTTGGCTTCGTTCGCTGAGTTAGATCAAAATAAGATTGAGTTTGTAAAGAAAATATGTCAAAGCATAGCGTCTTCTGTGGTTTCCACTCGAATAACAGAACGGGTTCAGCGCTTGCTCAAAGATTCGCAAATGCAAACCGAGCAATTGCGTGCGCAAGAAGAAGAGGTAAGGCAGAATATGGAAGAGATGAATGCCACACAGGAAGAAATGGCGCGCAAAGAGCAAGAATACATTCAGCGCATCCAAGAATTGGAAGCACGTCTGAAATAAATTAGGATTATAGAGATATTCTCAGTTGAAATTTTAATGAAAAGAGAAGAAGTAATTTACTTCTTCTCTTTTTTCTTTTTGTTCGCGAAGTAATCCACTCCATAAATGAGGCCATAGGCCACTACTGCAAATACGATAATAAAACCAATCGTCATGCTGTTTTTGCCAACAGCCATTCGCCAGTTTGCCCAGATATACAAATGCAAAAGCTTTACCACCCTTGTCGGTAATTGGTTCTTACAAAAGCATTTGCTTCATCAAAGTTGGTGATCTTCATGTTCTTCGCATCCCACAGCAATTTCTTTCGCCCCGGATATTTGTTTTCGGTCTTCATCATGTAGCTGCGGATAGCCAGGTTACCCATTAACACCGCTTCAGTAAACGGACCGGCATAATCAAATGATGAACTTAGCTGCATGTTGCCATAGCCTTTAGTGCAAGCTTCTACCCATTCGGTATAGTGAGCACTTTCCCCACCCACAATACGAGGTATCGTTTGTTTGGGAAGCGTTGCTTCTTTCATGCGCTTGCTGGGTAAGAGCGTAGGAGGGCTGTTGTAGTTGCCCATCAACTTGCCTTTGGTACCTTCAAAAATATAACCGCCATCCCACGATCCCATTTGTTCATCGGGCAGCAATTCCTCCGGACGTTTCGGAAGTAGCCCACCGTCCATCCAGGTAAGTTTGATGTCGCCTTTGCCATCTTTACGAGGGAATTTCAAATGAATAATCGAAGAAGAAGGACAGCTATCCATGTAGTTCGCTTCTTTGAAAAATCCTTCCCATGCGGTTGTTGTGCTGCATTCTACTTCCGATGGATAATCGATCGGTAAAATACGGAAAGCTGCATCCATGATATGACAACCCATGTCACCCAATGCTCCGGTTCCAAATGGCCACCAGCCGCGCCAGTTGAAAGGAAGATAAGCCGGATTGTAATCAATGTATTTCGCAGGACCGAGCCACAAGTTCCAGTCCAGTTCACTTGGCACATCAAATTTTCCGGAAGGCGTAGCAATACCTTGTGGCCATTTTTGGCAGCTTCGGTAAGCATTCGCGCTTCGTAAATGTCGTGTGTTAATGGCTTTTGCACATACACGTGCTTGCCTCGTTCCATGGCAGCCATCGCAGCCACAGCGTGGGTATGATCAGCTGTAGAAACAGAAACTGCATCGATACCACTCGCTTCTTTGTCCAGCATTACGCGAAAATCTTTGTAATACTTCGCATCTGGAAAATTCTCCTTCGACTTCACCGCCATGCGATCATCGACATCACATAGAAAGGCAATTTTTGCTTTCGGATGTTTCGCAAAGCCTGTGAGGTCACTCGTACCTTTACCACCCACACCAATACCCGCGATATAAACAGTGTCACTAGGCGCAATAAAACCTTTGCCTCCCAATACAAAACGGGGAAGAATAGTGAATGCAGCTGTGCCAACTAATGCTTGCTGAATGAATTTCCTACGGGTGGTCATAGAATCAAAAGTGGTTTATGGTGGTAATGAAATGATTTATTCGTTTTCAAACTTCACACTTTCGGCAAGTGTGCGCTCGTCATACTTCAAGCCATATTGATCGAGTACATCTTGCGGCACACCATCCCATTGATTGGGTCGGTTGCCTTGGTAGCCAATGTCGGCTAACCCTATTTTACTGGTGTAAAAACCGGTAGCGGTTAAATCGCGCAGCAAATTGAAGAAAGCCACGCCTTGTGTCATTTCCGGTTTTGCCCTTTCGGGGAAGGCGATTTCGTCTACCATTTGAATTTGTTGTGCCGAGGTGCATTCGGTAAAAGCTGCGTTGAAATGCTTGAGGCATTGAATGTCTAACCATTTCAATCCACCGCGCAAAGGAGTTTGATGGCGCGGCATGTCTTTGACAATAAACTCGATAAAGTCGGGAACACCGGCTTCGGTAGCAGAACCTGAAACTTCATCTTTCGGAATGATAATGTCTACTAACATGGTGATGGTCGCCATCTCGTGTGCATCGAAAAACTTCTCTGCCGAAATCTTTTTAAAATGTTCCACTTCGTTCGGCTGACGATCCGGGCCTCCGGTGTTGGCCGCTGCTTCGGGTGCAGTTTCTTGTTTGGCAGGCTCACAGCTTTGCAATAGTGCGGCAGCGGAAAGCGAACCAACTGCAAACGTCTTTAAATATTTTCTTCTGTCCATGGAGAATTAAGATTTAGGATTTGTGATTTAAGATTTGAGAAGATTCGGTTAGTTCCCCTTGTCTCACATCTCATAGCTCACATCTCTTGTCTATTTTAAATATTCTGTTTCTTTAGTTCATCAATAATGTATTCGCTGGCGCGCATCGATAAAGCCAAAATTGTCCAGGTAGGATTCTTATCCGCCTGCGATACAAAAGGTCCGCCATCCACCACAAACAAATTCTTACAGTCGTGTGCCTGATTGAACTTGTTCAGTGCCGATTTCTTTTTCTCGTTGCCCATGCGCACGGTACCCACTTCGTGAATGATGCGTCCGGGTGCTTCCAGCCCGTAATTATCTTCCGGACCTTTCACGCCCCAGGTAATATCGCCACCCATTTTGTGAATGATCTCCTGAAAAGTTTCCTGCATGTGTTTCGCCTGCTGAATTTCGTAGTCGCTCCACTTGTAGTGAAAGCGCAATACCGGAATACCATATTTGTCTACCACGTTCGGATCGATTTCGCAGTAGTTATCTTCGCGCGCAATTGCCTCACCACGTCCGGCCATTCCAAAACTGGCTCCATAGTAATAGCGGTAATCAGCTTTTAGTGAAGCACCGTATCCACCGGCTTCTTTTTTCTTTCCGTCCGGCCCTGCATATTTTCCATTAATACCTTGTATGCCAAAGCCAAAACCATAACTCGGCATTCCCATGCCACCCCAATATTCAATATGGTATCCACGTGGGAAGTTTAGTTTCTTATTATCCAACCACCAAGGCGAATACAAATGCAAACCACCCACGCCATCTTCGTTGTAGCGTTTACGGTTGAATAGCTTAGGCAGCACACCGCCCATCGCTACACCGGTGGAGTCGTGTAAGTATTTACCTACTACATTACTCGAGTTGGCCAATCCATTCGGGTGCGCACTTGATTTTGAATTTAACAAGAGACGCGCTGATTCTCCGGCACTCGCAGCCAGAATTACCACGCGTGCATTCAGTTGATATTCTTGCAGATCGTCTTTGCTTACATACGAAACGCCAGTGGCTTCTCCTTTTTCATTCGTCAATACTTCCCGTGCCATGGCGTTGGCAATCACATCTACATTGCCGGTTTTGATAGCAGGCTTTACCAATACAGAAGAAGCAGAGAAATCACCATACACCGTGCAACCGCGATTACACTGTGAGCAGTAGAAACACTTACCGCGCTCGTCATTGATTTTTTGTGTAAGGATGGAAAGGCGTGAAGGAATTACTTTCACACCTAATGAGGTAGCGGCATCTTTTACAAATAATTCATGCAGGCGTGGCTTCGGTGGCGGAAGGAAAATACCGTCCGGTTCATTATAGATACCTTCTTTCGTACCAAATACTCCGATCAACCGATCTACTTTATCATAATAAGGAGCAACATCGTCATAGCTGATCGGCCAGTCTTCGCCCAAGCCATCAATGCTCTTGTGTTTAAAGTCGTTGGGGCCAAAGCGCAACGAGATGCGTCCCCAGTGATTGGTGCGACCGCCCAACATACGCGAGCGAAACCAATCGAACTTTGTTCCGTCTTTTTGAGTGTACGGCTCGCCTTCAATTTCCCATCCGCCATACGAAGCATCAAAATCCCCGAAAGGGCGAAAGGTTGTACCTGCACCTCTCCGTGGGGACTCGTAAGGATACTTCAGTTGTGTTACATTTTTGGCGGGATCGTACATCGGGCCTGCTTCGAGCAAGGCTACTTTGATTCCGGCTTTCGATAAAACATAGGCGGCCATTCCACCGCCAGCACCCGATCCTACAATGCACACATCATAGGTCTTCGCAGATTTTTTTATTTGTAAGTCAGGCATAAGGTATTCAACAGTTTTAAATTTAAGCGATCTTTTTAAAATTAACTACAGATAGTTGATGAGTGTAGTAAGAAAAATATACCAACGCGAATGCTATCTTTGTTAAGGTCACCAAATCATCCGTGTATGAAAAAGATAGCTTTGCTTATTTTAATCTTCATTAGTTCGTTCAGTTACTCGCAAACACTTCTAGAACAATTCCTAACTCATCCTACCGAATCCGGATTTACAGCATCGAAAGATGGAAAGAATTTGGCGTGGGTGTTGAATGATCGTGGCAAGCGTAACATTGTGTTAAAACTGGGAAGCGAGTTGCCCAAATTGATTACCGACTATCAACAAGATGATGGTCAGGAAATTACACAGTTGGCATTTTCACCCAATGGTTTGAAATTGCTTTTTGTACGAGGTGGAGCTCCGAATCGGGCAGGGCAAAATCCCAACCCGGCCAGTTTGCCTGAAGGTGCCGATCAGTGGATATATTTTAAAGACGTTGGCACGAAAAGCGCACCTGCTAAGATTGTAGCCGGCAATAGTCCGGTGTTTTATCGCGATGGATTGAAGTTTCTATTCGCGAAAGGCGGACAGATATTTGAATCAACATTGGAAATAAATGCGGAACCTAAACCGCTCTTTCTGGCACGAGGATATAATTATCATCCACAGTTTTCTCCGAACGGTAACGAAGTGTTGTTCATCAGCGATCGGGGCGATCATAGCTTTGTGGGTGTGTATAGTTTGATTTCAAAAACGATCAAGTGGCTTGCACCGGATGTAACCCGTGATGACTTGGCAGTTTGGTCGCCTGACGGAAAAAGTGTCGCGTTTATTCGGATGCCTGGAATGAAGATAGGGGAGTTGGAAAACTTTACGAACGGCACACCTTTTTCGGTGGTCGTTACGGAAGTGGAAAGCAATCTCACGAAAGTGATTTGGAAATCTCCGGCTACCGATGGCGGCTTCGCGCAGAGTTATTCTGCCAGCCCCTTAGCGTGGGTGACAGCCAATCGTATTCTTTTTCATTCCGAACACACCGGTTGGAATCACGTGTTCTCCATCAATCCGGATGGCAGCGATTTGAAAGACATCACACCAGGTGATGGCGAGGTGGAAAGCTTTGTAGTCGATCCCGCAGGACAGAATATTTATTTTGATGGCAACCGCGAAGACATCAACCGAAGGCACATTTGGAAATCCAATGTGATTAGTGGAAATCCCGTGGCTGTTACTTCCGGTGAAGGTATTGAGATGTATCCTGCTTTCGGTGGAAATGAATTGTATTGCTTAAGATCAACTTTCAATACGGCTAAAGTTATAGCGCGTGTTGATGAAGCCAAAAAGGCAACCGTGCCTTTGTTTCCACAAAAGATGGCGGCATTTAACACAGCCCTGTTTGTAAAGCCGGAGGCTGTTACTTTCAAGGCTGCCGATGGAACGTTGATTCACGGTCAGTTATTTATCAACCGATCTATTCCCAACAAAAGAGCCGGTATTTTGTACATGCACGGAGGCCCTACACGCCAAATGTTGTTGGGATTCCATTACAGTGACTATTATAGTAATGCCTACGCGTTTAATCAAGTGTTGGCCAACCAAGGCTACGTAGTGTTGTCTGTCAACTTTAGAAATGGGATTGGTTATGGCCGCGACTTCCGCATGACGAAAAATCAAGGCCCGCGTGGCGCTACCGAATATCAGGACATTGTAGCCGCAGGAAAGTATCTGCAAACTTTACCTGAAGTAGAGCCTACTAAAATCGGGCTATGGGGTGGCTCGTATGGCGGTTATCTCACAGCAATGGGCTTGGCGCGAAATCCTGAGTTATTCAAAGCGGGCGTGGATTTGCATGGCGTGCATGATTGGTCGTTTGATGGACAAGACGCGACCAATAGTTGGGGTTTACAAAAATCGGAGAGTGACTTGGCGAAGAAATCTTCTCCGGTAGCGGATCTTTCCAAATGGACAGGACCGGTGTTGATGGTACATGGCGATGATGATCGAAATGTGAATTTCCAACAAACAGTAGACTTAGTGGAAAAGCTGCGTGCGAAGAATGTGCCATTGGAACTATTAGTATTGCCCGATGAAGTGCATGGCTTTTTGCGCTACGAGAGTTGGTCGAGGATATTTACGGCATCAAAGGATTTCTTTGATAGGAAGTTAAAGTAATAGGATGTGAAGAAACTAGTCGTACTCTCCGGAGCAGGCATCAGTGCCGAAAGCGGCATCGCTACCTTTCGGGATTCAGGAGGACTGTGGGAAGGCCACAGAGTGGAAGATGTGGCAACGCCTGAGGGGTGGATGCGCAACCCAAAGTTGGTGCTCGACTTTTACAACGAGCGCAGAAAGAAAGCCCTCGAAGTGAAACCCAATCGGGGTCATGAAATTCTGGTAGAATTAGAAAAGGATTTTGAGGTAACTGTTATCACACAAAATGTAGATGACCTGCACGAGAAGGCAGGATCTAAAAATGTGTTGCATTTGCATGGCAAACTGTTCGAATCGCGGAGCACGAAAAATCCGCAGCTCATTTATCCAATCAACGGCTGGGAATTGAAGTTGGGAGACGTTTGCGAATTGGGATCACAACTGCGCCCCAATATTGTGTGGTTTGGGGAAGCTGTTCCGATGATTGAAGTCGCTGCCGAAGTGGCTGCATCAGCAGATGTTTTTGTAGTAGTGGGCACTTCACTTTTGGTTTATCCGGCAGCTGGTCTGATTGATTATGTCAAAGACGCGGTGCCCAAATTTATTGTCGATCCGAAAAGGCCTGAAGTATATCATGTGCCTCATCTGGAATTCATCACCGAAGTGGCCAGCGTGGGCATGGCTAAATTGAAAGCGAAATTATTGGAGGCGTTTACTTCGTAAGCTCAAGCAAAAACTTCTTGAACTTAGGAGTGTTGAAGTTGGTAGTACCCACTTCTTTTGAAACTATTTTTCCTTCTTTATTGATGATTAAAGTAGTGGGTATAGAAGGAACATTTAATTGTTCCGTCAAATAACCGGATGGCATATATACCGGAAAGGTGAACTTTTTATCGGCAATGTATTTTTTTACTTTGGGTTGCAACCCTTCCTTATCCAGCGATAACATCACAAACACAACCGAATCGGCCGGCATGGAATTGTATAACTCTTGGATGCCGGGCATCTCGGCTTTGCATGGCCCGCACCACGTAGCCCACAAATTCAAAAAGATTACCTTTCCTTTGAATTGATCAAATGAGTAATTCGTTTCGTTCAAATCTTTCACCTTAAAATTGAAATCAAAAGCTATAGGCTTTTTGGTGGAAGTCGATGCATCCATTAATCCTGTTTTTAAAGCGGTAGATTGGGTAACGTAAGCAAAATCTCCCAACAACCCGGTAAACTTTAACAAGGCAATAATGGCTACAGCACCTAATAATGTGAAAAATGCCTCCTTTACAATTTTCATTTTGGCTCGGTTATTGAATAGTTTTCTCCAAATGTCTATAATTTGATAACTTCGACCAATTAATTTAGACCATGAAGCGCAAAATTCTTTTCATTCTCCTCACTGCGTGCTCCCTGCATACGGCCTACAGTCAAAAGGTAAAGTACAAAGACTTGATCGTTTTACTCGAGGCCAAGCAATTTGAAAAGGCCGAACCTTTCCTAAGAAGATATTTGAAGGAAAATCCCGACAATGCCAGCGCCATTTTATACATGGGCATGACCCTGCAGGAAAAGGCTGCCAATAATGATGTGTTGAAGAATACCGAGATACTTATATCCAACTGCGATTCGGCTGTAATATTTTATGATAAGGCCTACAATGCCATCACCGAAAAGGAACTCAAAAAGAATGACGAATATTATCAGGCTTATAGCCGAAGAGACCTGCGAACCGGTGAGTTTGTAATCAAACTATCCGATGTACGATTGGATTTGGAAACACGCGTAAAAAACCTGAAAGAAAGAAAAGAGAAAGTACGCGAGCTAAAGAAAAATTTTGTGGAATCTGAAAAACTATATGCCCGAGCCGGAAATGTATTCAAAGAAATCCAGGCTTCGTACGAGTCGGAAAGTGCTTTTTACCTCCGATCCGATGAACAATTGGTAGCGAAGCTCCAGCGATTGACTGCCGTTTTTGATTCAGCGCTGCTCAAGTTTGATGCCTACAAATCGGTACTCAAGCAAATCGCCAAGCCGGGGTACAATCAGCAAATCAATTTGCAGGAAATTGCCGACATGAAAAAGGACGGCACAACACCGGCCGATTTTATGCTAGATGATTTGCGTTTGTGGGATTACAAACGATGGTCGAAATCATCAGTCGATGCGATTCAAAATGTGATCAATCCGTTGCGCGATCGCCTGATCAGCTTTGATATTGCGCTCAATAGATTACACGATAAAATTAAAAAGGACTCCGTTTCGGTTTTAACCGAACTGGCGCAGTTTGAAGATGGCTTGCTATACGGACAACTTCGCAAGTACGATCCCAATCCGCTGCCAATCCATGTGTTTGAAATGAAGAAGTCGGAGATGATGTATGTGTCTAACTCCATCGCACACAAAGCTTTTCGCGATACCAGCAATGTGAAGTTGCGATTGTCGTATCTCAGTAAGGAACTGGCCAATATTCAGGTGCTGGATAGTGTAACTACCCAACTCTATCGCAGGGATCTCGCTAAAGAGGCGGTCAATTATCAGCAGTTTATTACGAAGGCCTTTGGTACTCAACAAGTGCTGGCTTCTTATATTTCATCTACGCTTGATTTTGCGAAGCGCGAGAAACTACGCAAGCAGGTAGCCTGGGAGCGTACCATGCAAGCCACGAAGTGGATCATCAGCGGAAAAGATTCAATTCCTTTGTTTTTCGATCAGACTACCAAAGAACTCAACTTTAAACCATTGACTGTTTTGGAAGAGAAAATGACGGTTGGTATTCATTATCTGGATTCTATCGCCAAAGGTTATTTGTACGCCATTACACCTACCCGCATTGCAGATACGGGTGCTTTGTTTGATTTAGATCCGGTAATTTATTCCAAGCGAAATCTGCCAATCACCAAATCAATTGGGACAGCGGATGCCACCGGCAATACTTTCTATGCAGCTATTTATTCAGAGAGTAAAGTGGAAGAAAAGTTTCCGGTAACCATTGCCCGCATTGCTCATGGCACCGGATTAGTTTGGTCAACCGTATTGAAACTGGATATGGTTCCTACCGAATTATCATTCAATGCCACCAACGGTGAAATATCCGTAAAAATCACCAATGGATCAGAGAGCAAAATAATTGCGCTGGATAAAGACGGAAAACAGCTTCAGTAAGAGCCTTCTGTCATTCGAAGCTAGTTTCCGGTGAGTTTTTGCCAATCCTGAAAGCGCATCGTCATGCGAGCTTTCATTTTTTCGTAGTTATCCCAACTATCGGAAACGTGATAGATGCTCGGCAAAGCTTTCACCAGAAGTTCGTTGTAATCTGCATGATACAAACCTCCACCATAATAGTAGTAGGTAAACATATTTCCTACACGGCTAAACAATTCAAAGCCTAGGTAGCCATCCCATATCTCACTCAAAATGGTGCAAGAGATTTCGCGTCTTTTGAAACGGAAGATTTGGCCGGAAGCCTCATCTTCAAAGTATTCAGAGTATAAATCAGAATCTATGATCCAGCCCAAATACATTCCAATATGAACGTACGCTTGTTCAATGGGGAGTGAGTCGGGGAAATTTCCAAGGAAGTGCGACTTTGCGTTGTCGTAAATGGTTTTTTGTATTTCGGCTTTCTTTTCCATAATTCAAGTTTAAATAAAATAGTTGACAAGTCCGATTATTTGGTCGGGTTTGTATAGGGCTTCAAATCGGCCAACACTACTTTGTTATTCTTACGGTTGACATCGGCCAGGCGCAAGCTCGGATCGATTTCAATGCTCTCAATTTCACTTGCCTTTCGGCTAATCTTGGCAGTGTAGGTTGGATTGACCCAAGGCCACGCTTCTGCTATCGTAAATGTTACCGATGGGTTTTCGCTCGGCTTATTGCCAAGCAATTCATTCAAAGGAATATAGATAAGTTCTTTGGAGCCGTCTTTATAAGTTACCATCAGATCGATGGGCATAGGAAATTCGCCCACGCGACTCAATTCTACCATTGTTTCATTTTCATTGCCCACGATACTTCCAATCGAATAATCGATGCGCTTGGTGGTATTGATCCAATAGCGAAGGTACCAATGTAATTGCAAGCCTGATACTTTTTCCATTATCCGGATAAAGTCATTAGGTTCCGGATGTTTCATCTTCCAGGTGTTGTAGTAGCGTTTCATGCCTGCGTAAAAGTTCTTTTCACCAATCAGGTATTTCAATTGCTCCAGAAAAACAGCTCCCATACTATAGGCCATGGTGCTGTAAGCCCGGTTAGTGGTAAAGTGATCAGAATGTTGGTTGGCCGGTTCCTGCAATCCACTATTCACCAGACTAAAATAACTGGCATAGCTGCCCTGGTGGGTAGAGGCATTGCCAAGAATAGAATTCATGGCTTCATCGCTCGCAAAGTCGGTAAACCCTTCGTCCATCCAGGCGTGCAAACCTTCATTAGACGCGAGCGTCATTTGGTACCAGCTGTGGGCCACCTCGTGCGCCATCGTGCCGCTAACGCCTGCTAAAGAGCCTTCTCCGAGAATCAAAGTACACATGGGATATTCCATGCCGCCATCGCCCCCTTGAATGATCGAATAACGGTCGAATGGGTATTTGCCGAAATGCTCATTCAGGTATTCAAACACCTTCACCGCATATTCTTCCATCTTCTTCCAGGTTTCGGCTGTCTTTTCATTCTTTTGATAGAAGAAGTGCAGCTCTGGGCCATTGGGTACTTTGGCTTTGTCATGGGTGTATTCCGGATCAGCAGCCCACGCAAAATCAATCACATCTTTCGCTTTGAAATGCCATGTGAGATCACCCTCGGGGCGCTTTACGTTGGCCGGATTGGATTCGTAGCCATGACCAATCTGATCGGGATTTTGCAACGCTCCGGTTCCTCCAATCACAAACTTAGGGTCAATAGTAATTTTCACATCAAAATCGCCCCATACGCCATGAAACTCGCGCGCCACATATTGGTAAGCGTGCCATCCTTGGAAATCATATTCGGCCAACTTTGGATACCACTGTGTCATGGAGTAGGAGATACCCTCGCGATTGTTGCGGCCGCTTCTGCGAATTTGTACGGGCACCTGCGCTTCAAACTGAAGGTCGAAAGTAGTTTTGCTTTTGGGCAAGAGTGGCTTCGCCAGTTGCACTTCCAGAATGGTGCCGTTCACTTTGTAAGTCAATGCTTTACCATCTTGTTTGAGCGAGGTAACATGCTGAAATCCAATTTCATCTTCTTTCAATTTCGAAATCCGATCCATTACGCGTCTGTCCGGATCGGGTAAGTTTCTGGAGCGCACATCCATCATACTTCCCGGCTGAAAAGCATTGAAATACAGATGGTAATAAACTTTGGTTAATGTATCCGGAGAGTTGTTTGTGTAAACTAGTTTTTGATTGCCACTGAATCGGTGATTGGCAGCATTGAATTTGATGTCCATGGCATATTCTACCCGCTGTTGCCAATATTCGCGTTGGGCGAATGAAGTGAAGCTTATAAAAGTCAATAAAAGAAAAGAGAAGTTCTTCATGCGATCAGGTTTAAATGAAATGGCTTCGACTTCTACTCAATCGAAATCGGGCGAGAGCCGGAAGCGAGGCAAAGTATTGAAAAGATGCCGACAGACCAAGCAACTCGTGATCAGTGGGGCTTAAAATTGATCATCTTGGAAAGTGTGAGCGAAGTATAGCTGTTTTGAGGTAGGGTGCTTTCCTCTTTGGGAAGCGCTACCGGCCAGTTATACGAATACGAGAATGTAAAAGACCAATTCTTTTTAGTGATGCGCAAGGGCAACGAGAGCGCATGGTTCATCAACCCAAATTCATTCGAATCGGTTTGCTGAATAATGGGAAGTCTGCGGCCTAACAATACGCTGTTGCGTTGAGCAAGTTGAATGCTGGTAATGGTGGCGTTGCCAAAGAGCAGTTGATAAGTAGGAGTGAAGGCAATCCGATCGAGCCCCAGAAACTTGTATTTGCGCAAGCTGATGGAGATACCCGGAGTGATACGATGTGCGGTTTGTTGCCCGAAGTAAAATGAATAATCCAAGCGAAGCGTAACCGGTTTGATATCCACAAAGTTGGAGGCACCCAACATATTCGTTAGCGGGTTTTCTACATTGATGTCGGTATTGTTGTAAATCAGCCGATCGTACGAGATCATGGCGGTGTAAACTTTAGAAAATGTTTTGAGATAACCGGCTGAAAGGGTAGTGAGGTAAAGACTGGGATTATACGCCTCGCTCCAATACATACTTGCATCTGCAAATAATCCCGATTTATGGTAATAAGAACCCCCGACTGTCGCTCCATATTGACTTACTCCGATGGATCGGCCTGCCGAAACAATGTTGCTGTTAAACCCGGCTCGCAATACCAAGGATGAACTCACATCCGGTTGTGAATTCAACAGGCTATCGATCATGTTAAAAATAGACAGCGAATCAGAATAGCTGAAGATGGAATCGAGCTTATCAATGGTAAAGGTAGTATCCGATGGAATAACCGGAGCAGCACCTCCTTTATCTTGGGCGGTTACGAAAAAAGGCATCGCCATCCCGAGCCACAGGATGACGATGCAAAGTTTTTGAAGAAAACGCATTAATTATTCTTTTCCCTGGATCGTTGTTCTAGTTTCTGTCGAATGTTTTCACGATTCTCTCTGCGCATTTCTTTTAAGTCTTCCCGCTCTTGCAAGCGATGCAGCAGCATGCGCCTGAATTCTTCTTCGGCCTTGGGCAAGGTAAGCAACTGCTGGGCAGAAATTACTTTGAGGAGGCGCTCGGAGTAGTTTTTCTCTAAGTCTACGTTTTGCTGCTTTAACTGCAAGGCCAGCTTGATCAACTCCTGATCGCGCTCGGGCTTGGGCTTTGAAGGATCTTGCGTGCGTTCGGCATCGCGCAATTGCTTGCGCAGTTCCATCCGATGTTCGGTAAATTCGCGGTAGATAGGCCAGAATTTCTCAGCCTGCTCCGGTGTGAGCTTTAGCTTTTCGGATATCAATGCAATTCTGGCCAAATGGATTTTCTCTTGGTTTTTAGGATCCTGCTTTTCTTGCGGAGGATTATCTTGTGCTACGCCATTCAGGGCGCACATAAAAAACAGAATCGGGATCAATAGCTTTTTCATAAGCTTAAAAGTTAAAATCATATTGTTCTAGTACTTCATTCAGGTCTTTCGAATCGATATCATCTTGCCCATACAAATGATCCAAAGAAGCATCTGTAAATGTTCCGTTTTCAATGATCTCTTCAACCGTGATTTCATCGGATTCAAGAAACGCCAGCAGCTCACTGGTGGGCACTGAATCCAAATTAGCAATCGGATCAGAATCAATCTTTACACTGGGCCAGAAAACCAACGCTCCGATGCCAATCACCAACACAGGGATCGCCAGCTTGAGTGCTAAGCTCCATTCGCCTGCCCATACTGATTTATGCTCCGGCTTTTGTATCCGGGCTTGAATCCGCATCGGCAAATCTTCAAAGTACTGGTCGGGTACTTTAAAGGGTTGTGCTTTCGGTATGTCTTCCAGTTTTTTCACATTAGTTGGTTCTGGTTCTAAGATCAGTTTTTATGGCTAAAGTTTAATCAGTCTTCTAAAAATTCTTCTATTTTTTTTACAGCATGGTGATAACTCGCTTTGAGTGCGCCCACGCTGGTGTCCGTAATTTCCGAAATGGTTTCGTAGGGCATATCATCAAAATACTTCATGTTAAAAACCAACCGCTGTTTATCGGGCAGCTTCAGGATGGCTTTTTGCAGCTTTTTCTGAATGGCATCGCCATCCATGTCCGGTGAAGAATCGATCTTGGCCTCCAGTTGTTGGCCTACGTCTTCAATGGGCAGGAAGAAGCGCCTTTTCTTTTTGTTGAGAAAGCTCAGACATTCATTGGTGGCAATGCGGTAAATCCAAGTGAAGAGCTGCGCATCTTCCCGAAAGTTGTCGATGTATTTGTGGATTTTGATAAAGATCTCCTGCGTTAAATCATCGGCATCATCGTGGTCGATCACCATTTTGCGCACATGCCAATAAACCCTTTGCTGGTACTGGCGCACCAATAGATTGAAGCCGTAACTACGGGTATCCGCATGGCGGATTTTTAGTAGCAACTCTTTATCGTCCAAAAGGTATTATTTTAGAATTCGCAATTTAGACAATTGTACTTAACCAAGGTTTAATCGCTTGATCACCTTTATTCACCGTTTCGCATTTATCGGGCAATTGGCCTTATATTTGATGTGTTAACGACTCATGAATTCGCGACTTCTCATTTTATTAAGCTCGCTACTGGCGGTTGCTGCCTGCGGTCCGGACCTCACTCCTCAAAAGTATCGGGTAAAGACTATTTTATTAAGCTCGTATGAAGAATACAGCTTTTCGTATGATCAAGGAAAAATCAAAACAATTACCGGCACAGACTTGAGTACGTTGACGTATACGTACTACACCGATTCCACTTCCATCCGTCATACAAACGGAGAGGGAAATACCTACCAGTTTACACAATTGGCATTTACAGGCAGCTTGCTGACGAAAGTGAAAGTAAGGTGGAAGTTTTTAAATACATGGTACAGCGATTCGGTGCGGTTTACCTATTCAGGAAATAAGCCCATAGGCATGGTGAACAAAAATGCCATTTATCAATTGACGGTAACGAATGGTAATTTAACGAATATGAAAAGAGGAATTGGGGCTGTGCAAATGACCAACTCATACGATGCCGTCACCAACCCCTTGCAAAATGTTTATTGGCTCGATCCATTTATGCGCATTAATGGATTTAATGCCACCTTGCAGCCCGATGCCATCGCCCGTTATTTTTCACAAAACAACCTGAGCACGAGCACCAAAAGTGTAAGCAATATTTCAGAGACTACCCAATATACCTATGTCTACTTGCACGGTATATTACCGAAGGCTATCAATATGAATGTTCTCTCCAACAATGGAAATACCAATAACATTGTTTTTGTATTCGATATTCAATACGAAGCGAAGGATGCGGCTTCGGCAATGTAAGGTGCCAAATCAGGCATATCTGAAAGAGCTATTTGGAGGCAAAAGTGACAAAACCAATTCACCACACGCATCAACTTATTGTTAGAGGGCTTGATCCTTGCTTGCAAACAAACTAAAAGGGCTTCCTGCTTTACAAGAGATAGATTTTACCCAAAACAGTTGGCACCTGTAAGCATAAGCGCATTCCAAGCCTCAATTGGCACATCTTTTATAAGGAATACTTAAGTGGAGTGAATACCAAAACGGAGCTATCTCACCACGACTGGTGCGAATTCTAAACGGAAGCTACTTTGCCGCGACTGATGCGAGTTTATAAACGAGAGGAAGCTACTTTGCCGCGACTGATGCGAGTTTATAAACGGGAGGAGTCTACTTTGCCGCGACTGATGCGAGTTTATAAACGAGAGGAAGCTACTTTGCCGCGACTGATGCGAGTTTATAAACGGGAGGAGTCTACTTTGCCGCGACTGACGCGAGTTTATAAACGGGAGGGAGCTACTTTGCCGCGACTGACACGAGTTTATAAACGGGAGGAGTCTACTTTGCCACGACTGATGCAAGTTCATAAACGGGAGGAGGGGGTCTGTTCAACGAACTGTGTCATTTGATAAAATTTGTTCTGTTGAGCTAAGCGGACATCGGCTCTGCTGGAGGTAGCGACTAAGTAACTGTGTAAAGGGCCGATTCGGCCTTGGTGAGTGTTTTTTAAAATACCCATTACTAGCCGAATCGATTGCAATTAAACTCATTTTCACGCCATCTGGTATTCTTACCTCTAAGAGCCTCACAACCCACTTCATCTCACGTCTCATGTCTCAAATCTCACATCTCAGATCACACATCTCATTACTTCTCACCAAAAAACGACCAAAACCACCCCAAAACTTACATGCTTTTTCCCACTTCACACAAAATTAATTTCACTCAAAATGTGGATAACTTTTTTGAAAAGGGGGTACCTGTAATTTTTTTGATGAAGTCAATACCCAATAAGTTGGGTATTGGGGGTATGTGCAAAATCACCATAAACGCAACTTTACTTACACGAAGCCAATAATAGCGAGGTTCTTAAAGGAAATTTATCGATTATTGAAGGAAATTTGGATTTACGAAATTTAGCCAAACAAAGTAGATCAATAAATTTCATTTTTCTCTACCCGCGTTTTTTCTTGAAATAAAAGTTAAAAGACTTATGAAGATAGGAGTTGTTTTGTTTTTCAATTGGTTAGTTAGCATTTTCTTGATCATTCAAGTTGAGACTCATGCGCAAGTAGAGAAGATTGTACCGCCCACTCCCAATGCCATGAAAATGACTGAGTTTCATGCGCAAAAGCCGAATATGTATACGGGTACTGCAAGTGTAAATATTCCATTGCATACCATTGATTTTGATGGATGGAGTTTGCCATTAACTCTTTCCTATAATGCGACAGGCATAAGACCGAATGAGGAAGCAAGTGAAGTGGGATTAGGGTGGGCGTTAAGTGCTACGGGTGTCATATCCAGAGTTATTAAGGGAAGAGATGACCTCTACAAGGGAGGATCGCTTGGAAAGAAAGGATATGTTTACAATGAAATGGAGGTAACTTACGATTTGGGATTTAATCCTCAGTCGCTAGGTTTTCCAAGTACAACCAGTTATTATTTTCATTTGGCTACTCAAAATCCTGATACACAACCTGATATATTTAATTATAATTTTTTTGGCTACAGTGGCTCGTTTGTATTAACGCAGAAGGCCGCTAACCTAGATCCTAATGCACCTGTTTTGGTAAAAAAAATTACCCAAGATGCCTGTAAGATTGAGTTTGATAAAGACGCGGAGATTTTTACAGTGACAACGCCCAATGGATATAAAGGTGAGTTTACCATTAAGGAGAAGTCTACTTCATTTTCTTCCTCAGCTGGAAATCCAACAAATAGGATGATGTGTTGCAATCAAGCCAATATCGACATTGATGCGATGCTTCTCAATAGTGAGGGAAGAGTACGCACAACTACCGCTTGGTATTTAACCAAAATTACGAGCCCAAGAGGACAACAAATTCTCGTCAATTATGATATGCGAACAGCCTCAAATGATAATATAGTTTATGACCCTCCATACCCGGTTGGTAGTATTTATAGCCCTTATATTTCTAATAACAGAGCTTTTGCCGAATTCGAAAATATTGGTTCTCCGGAGACTTGTTTGCAGACGGTGCAAGAGCATGTCTATTTAAAGAGTATTGTCAGTGATGAGGTTAAAGTTGATTTCATCATGGAAGATCGAGAAGATATGCGAAGAAACTACATTCTTGCTCCGGACAGCAATGTACGAAGGATGTTTCACAGAAGTGAAAACCTGAAACGCTATAAAGAAATTACCATTAAAGGTATGCTTGATTCATCTACATTGAATAAGAAAATAATTTTCAAGCAAGGATATTTTAATCAACAATACCAAAACGTAATCGAAGAAACTGAAAGAGAACGTCAATGGTTGCGCAGCAGGTTAGACAAGCTTACTATTGACGATCAGGAATACCAATTTTTTTATGAAAAAGGGCAAAAGGGTTTGCCAAATAAATTGACAACTGGTATAGATCACTTTGGGTTTTACAATGGTCAAGATCAGATTACGAAATTACTTCCACCTACCCCCCAAAATCAAGACTGCAATTTGAATGATACAACGACCCAAGTGAATTATACACAACTGTACGATAGGAGGGTAGATATTACCTATGGTATCGCAGGAACTTTGAATAAAGTGGTTTATCCAACCAGAGGATGGACCACGTTTGAATATGAATCACATAAGTATCAGGCAGACGCTACTTTAAAATTTAGAGAAGTGGGCGAGCATTTGGCGGGAGGCGCTAGAATTAGAGCTATTAAGGATTATGATTTTAAAAATGGGTTAACTCCAGTAACCACTAAAACATATTTTTATACAGATAATTACCTTGATAATTTTAGTGCTACTACAGGCTTGCTAATGACGCCTCTTTATAACCGCTATATAAATTATCAGCATCAGTATGGAGACCCCAATTTACCAATTAATACTTGTGTGTTTTATTACGCAACAAACACTTCCATTCCGGGCAATAATTCAGCAGAAGGAAAAGTAATTGGATACTCAAAAGTTCATGAAATAGTGTCTGGGTTGACTGACAGTTACAGGAATACATATCGATTTGAAAATACCTCGAATAAGGTTTCTAATTGGAATCTGGGGGTTTCAGGAAAGCCAAATTTAAACGGGCAGTTAATTGAATCTAAAAATTATGATAACAATGGTAAGGTGGTGCAACGCGTTTTGAATTCAGACTATGAGCATGTAGTAGAATACGTTAAGTCCATAGCATTTGTGAATCAGTATCGACAAGATCAACCCGGTGTAAACCCATATTTTATCTTTTACACCTTTCAGCCTGTTGAGAGAATATTCAAAACACCGTATATGATTAAAACTACTACGGCTACCACTCCGAGCGGTTTAGTGGAAGATACACAGGGAAATATTATTTCTGGTACTTTGATAGAAACTACTAAGAGCCTGACATTTAATTCAAATTTCTTATTACAAAGTGAAACAATGACTAGCAGTAAAGGGGAAACCATCGTCACTCTAAGCTCTCGGCCATCAGATTATGCAGTGAACACGGGACCTCTAGGTTTTATGAAAACGAATAATATTGTTGAACCAGTAATAGAGCAAATTGTGAGTAAAAACGGTCAGGTCATATCAGCAACCGGTAACCTCTACAGCTTATCGCAGAATGCAAATAGAGTGGATTTGACTTCTACATACGAATACAATAAATCTTTAGGATCATTTAGTGCATCATCGGGAGAAAGTTTTATTGCACCTTATGAAAAGAAAGCAGACTATACCTATGACCCGTTGAGTGGGAAAATTTTGGAATTTAAGAGTAACAATCAAATTCTTCACTCTTTTGTTTGGGGTTACAATAATTCTGTACCAATCGTGCATGCAATAGGTGTAGATAAAGATCAGCTTAGTTCTGCACATTTATCAGCATTAAATAACCCGTCTACATACGAGACAACACTCCGTACATCATTAGCAGGTTTTCAGGTGACTACCTATAAGCATAACCCTT
>JBGAUU010000066.1:0-24193 GCA_044228465.1 Cyclobacteriaceae bacterium | reverse complement strand
CTGGAGAAATTAACAGTGCTCACCATCAAAGTACCGAAAGAGTAGGAACTAGTTTAGTCGCAAATTCTTTTTCACCAGATGGAGTGATTGAAGGTTTGGAGCGAGTGAATCCTGCGGATCAACCGTATCTGAGTTTAGTACAATGGCATCCGGAACGCATGCGCGATCAGGCAAGTGCATTTACCAAGAATATCAAAGCGTCATTTATTAAAGCTATTCAACAGATTAGTTAAGTAAAGAAATCATTTATGAAAATAGTTAACCCTGCAACGGAAGAAATCATTAAAGATCTACCAGAAGACACAAGCGCATCTGTAAACCTAAAATATGAGCAATTGAAAACTGCTCAACTCAGTTGGCATCAAGTTGCTTTGAAAGATCGAATTCAAATAGTACAAAAATTTTCAGATTTGTTAGCGCGTGATATTGAAACCTTGGCTTCCGTGTTGACTTCTGAAGTAGGCAAGCCACTGCAACAAGCTCGCAACGAAGTGAATGGAGCACGGGCGCGCATTCAGTGGTTAACTAAAAATGCGGAGACTTACTTGAAAGAGGAAGTGATGACGCAAGAGGGCAATCTAACCGAGAAAATTTCATACGAGCCGCTCGGTGTTGTTTGCAATATTTCCGCATGGAATTATCCTTATCTGGTGGGAGTCAATGTGTTCGTACCTGCTTTATTAGCGGGGAATGCCGTGATGTACAAACCATCGGAGTATGCAACGCTTACGGGTTTAGAGATTGAGCGCTTACTCAAAGAAGCAGGTGTTCCACAAAATGTTTTTCATGTAGCGATTGGCGCAAGAGTAGTAGGAGAGTTGTTGCTGGAATTGCCGTTCAATGGATATTTTTTCACCGGCTCTTACAAAACCGGAAAATATATTTATGAAAAAGTAGCTTCGAAAATGGTTCCTTGTCAACTGGAGCTAGGTGGCAAAGATCCATTATATGTAGCAGATGATATTGCAGATATTAAATCAGTGGCAGCAGGCACAGCAGATGGAGCCTTTTATAATAACGGCCAAAGCTGCTGTGCTGTCGAACGAATTTATGTGCACGAAAAAGTTTATGACCAGTATGTTGACGAGTTTGTGAGGGAAGTAAAATCCTGGAAGATAGGTTCTCCAACAGAAGACGGAGTGTATATCGGGCCATTGAGTCGAAAAGAACAGGTTGCTTTTTTAGAAGAGCAAGTGACAGACTCCAAACAAAAGGGAGCGAAGATCGAAACCGGAGGTAACCGAATGAAGCGGAATGGTTATTATTTTGAACCGACCGTCATCATAAATGCTACGCATCAAATGACAGTGATGCGTGAGGAATCCTTTGGTCCCATCATCGGTATTATGAAAGTGAAAAATGATGAGGAGGCGATTCGCTTAATGCAAGATACTGCTTATGGACTAACAGCCTCCGTTTATAGCAGCAGTCAACAACGAGCAGAAGCAATTTTACAAAAGATCGACTCAGGAACGGGTTACTGGAATTGTTGTGATCGGGTGAGTGCCGCATTGCCATGGAGTGGCCGGCAGCATTCCGGTTTTGGAGCAACGTTGTCGCATGCAGGTTTGCGGGCATTTACAAAACCAAAAGCGTATCATCTTAAATCGTAATTGCGATCCATTCTTTGGTGAACTGTGCGAGATCGGGAATTAGATTTTTTTTCCCAGCTTTGAATGCGTGGTCGGCTCCTTCTAACTTTTGTAAGGTGGCATGAGAAAGTGAGTTGGTTAAACTACTGATCAAATCCCATTGTGCCAATTCATCGCGTGTGCCTTGTAAAAAAAGCATGGGCAGCGAAATTTCTTTGAGATGATCGGCTCGTTCAACAGAAGGTTTTCCGGAAGGGTGCAATGGAAATCCGAAAAAAATAATTCCTTTAGCATGAGCATCTTGCGATTTTGCTAAATGCTGCGAAGACATTCGTCCTCCAAATGATTTGCCACTAACAAAAAGCGGTTTGCTCGGAAAGCTAGAATGAGCCAAAGCTATAGCCGACTCAATTGTGCGATGAGCTACCGCGGGAACATCAGGCCGGCCTTTTTTCTTTTCCATAAATGGAAAATTGAAGCGCAACGTAGTGATGTTGTGATGTGCGAGCGCCTCAGCCAGTGCAATCATAAAGGAATGATTCATCCCTGCACCTGCTCCGTGCGCAAGCGTAAGAACTACTTCTGTTTTTTCTCCTTCAATGATTTCTCCGGATACATCACCGATACTTTCGGATACGTGCAGTTTAACTGGCGTCACTTTCATTCAAGAAAGTTAGTAAAGTTTTTTGCTATTCGTTTTTCAAAACTTCTGCTGGATTTGCTCTTGCCACTTTCAAAGTTTGCGTACCAATCATGAGCAGCGCTAAGCAAAGTATGACTAAAACGCCTAATAGCATCTCGAGGATATTGAGTGGTGCGTGGTTGGCTGTGTTGGGGAATACCACGTTTTGAAAAAATAAGATCACAATAGGTAAACTGATTGCAGTTGAAATCAGCAGCAGTAACACAAATCCTTTGCCTAGTAAGAAAAGCAACTTGCCCTCGCTGGCACCCATCACCTTTCGTATGCTCACTTCTTTTAAACGAATTTCAGTAGTGAACACTACCATACCCAACAGACCCAGCGATGCAATAGAGATAGCCAGAAAAGCGAGGAACCCGGCTAACTTTAATGTGGCGCGCAAACCGGCAAAGGCTTCTTCAATTTGTTGATTATAGAACTTGGCTTCGAAAGGATGCACCGGATCAATCTTCTTCCAAATGGCCGCAATTTTATCATGTGTGCCAATTAAATCACTCGATTGAATTTTTACATTCGTGAAGCGAGGATTTTCACGCAAGTAACGGAACACCGTTTCTTTTGAAGTTTTATTGTTTGAGCGACCGTATTGAAAATCTTTCATGACTCCAATGATGGTTAGATTTTTGCCATCCACTTTCAGTACATCACCTATTGCTTTTTGCGGATCTTGATTCGCAATGTTAAAGCGCTTCAACACTTGCGTATTCACAATCACTTCTGATTCTTCTACGCTATCGGCTTTTGCAGTAAAGTTGTATCCTGCCAAGAGTTGGTGCCCCATCAACGGAATATAGTTTTCATCAATAGAATTAAAACTGACACCGCAGGAGTCAAGCGGGTTTCCATGATATTTCATATTTGTTCCCCAATAGTCGCCCACGCTGGTAACCAAGAGCGACTGAGAAATATTTTTTACTTCCGGCAATTCACTTAATTCTTTCTTGAGCAAATCGACTTTGTTTCCCTGTAAGGAGATATTCAAAACATTTTCCGTGTTGAAACCAAGGTCGAATGAAATATAATGTTGGTATTGACGATACACTCCAATACTGGCCGAGACCAGAATGATTGAAATACAATACTGAATCACAATTAGTATTTTCCTTCCGGTAACCCGGTTCATTCCTCGGAAAGACGTTGCGCTTTTTAATACTTGAATAGCATTGATGTTGGAAAAGAAGAGCGAGGGAAAAATTCCTGCAGCAATTCCCACAAAAATGGCAAAGCCAACAAAGTATAGAATGGTGACCGGAGATAGATGCAACGTAAACATTTTTTGAATGTCTGGTTCGATACTCAGAAAATGTGGACGCAGCAGAAAGAATAACAGAAGTGCGATAAACAATGCGCTGAGGGATATGATGACAGCCTCTACCATAAACTGAGTAGTCACGTTACTTTTCAAGGCACCTATTACTTTTCGAATGCCCACTTCTCGGGTTCGCTTTAATGAACGTGCAATGGATAAATTCGTGTAGTTAAAACAGGCAGATAAAATGACCACAAAGCATAATCCTCCGAATACCCAGAGAAGTGTACTACCCAGCACTGGTCCAATTTGATTTCCCAGGCTATCACCAAACATGATGTTTGACAAAGGCTGAAGCTCTAATTCAATATGTGTGTTTTTTACTGACGGATCTTCTCGCTTGCTTAGTTTGGCCAGATTTGATTTGACTGAAGGAATATCTGTTGTTGCAGGAAGTACTAGATACACCCAAGTATCCCACACACTATCCCACGCCATTTCATTTTCAAATGTTTCTTTGTTCAACTCTTTTGTGCTGAGCGAGCCCAGCATTTCAAAATGAATATGCGAAAAGAAGGGAGGGTCCTTCACGATACCGGTTATGGTATACGATTTGTCGTTATTAAATACAACTGCTTTACCAATGGCATCCTCATTGCCGAATAATTTCTTGGCAGCCGTTTCCGTCATAACGATTGAGTAAGGCTCCTTCAAAGCAGTAGCCGGATTCCCTTTGATCAGTTCGAAAGAAAAAACTTTGAAGAACGAATCGTTTGCCCAGAAACCATTGAGTGGAATAATCTTGTCATTCAATTTGATATCACCTCCAAATCCCCGTTGAAGAATAGCCACTTCTTCTATGCCGGTAAACTCTTCTTTGATCAAGCGCCCGGCTTTCATAGAAGTGGTAGCCATAAAATTATTTCCCTTGTCGCCTAAATATTCATACCGGCTAATGACACGATGAATGCGATCGTAATTCGTGTGAAACTTATCATATGAAAGTACATCCGATAAAATAGCTATTAACACTAAACCTACCGACATACTCACGGCCAAGCCAATAATGTTAATGGCAGAGAATAACTTGTTGCGCACAATACTGCGACCCGATGTTTTGATGTAACTGCCAATCATAATCCAACTGATTAAAAGGTTGAGAAATTCTGGTTTGCGAATTGTATAAAGACGAAAAAATTTTAAGACATCAATCGTGTAGATAAGCCGGGCTTTGCGAACACCTTTAGCTTTTACATTTCTATCGAAATATTCATTCAAATCACCTTGTAAATCTTCGAGCATTTCAGGCTTGCAATACCAGGTTAGTAATTTGGTTGCCCAGACCGGTGGTGCTATTTTTTTTGATTCCTCCACGCTAAATTCTTTTTAGTGTCAATTCTGGAATTAAGCTCCAATATTGGTCGCGGAGTTCTTTCGATTTTAGCAGTGCAGCTTTGCCTGCATTGGTGACGGTGTAATATCTTTTTCTTTTTCCACCGCGCGTGTTGGTTGCTTCGCCCAGTTTACTTTTGGCTAATCCTTTTTCTTCCAACCGATTGAGCACTGCATGTACTACACCTAACTTCACCGCACGCTTAGTCTTTTTTTCCAGGTCATCACAAATAGCAACACTGTATGCTTCGTCCACCATTGCTGCAATCGTTAACAAAACCAATTCTTCAAACTCACCAAGATTCGTTCCTTTCATAAGTATTCAGTATTAATTACGTAAATGTATGTAAAATAGTTATAAATTCTTATTTTGTATGTATTATACAGTGGCAAAACCTGCATTGAATCCTCGTGGGGCTCGCTAATCCTTGGCTAAAAGTTTTCGGGAGAAGAAAAGCAGCGGAATGCCGTAGACGGCAATCATGGCATAGGCCATTATCTCATAGCCTTTAGCTACTAAATCGATAATGCCCACTTGTGCTAACAAGAGTGATGCAGCCAGCGCAGCTACAGAAATGTATGCTTTTGATATTTTCTTCATGGGTTGTCCACTTCGTGCAGTCACTTCCTTTTCAATGCGATGAATGAATGCGTGAATCATACCCGTTGCAGTTTCTACAAGTGTCCAACCTACCACGATTCCGAAAATTACAATCATGATTGGATGAAAAGGAGCCAACATTGTCAACCACGGCACCGTTCCGGCTAAGACATTCTTATCAGGATAGTAGGCGAGCACCGCAAAATAGGTAAGAAACCATGGAATGGTCATGAGTAACCCGGAGATGATTCCGGCAATGATGCTTTCGCGTTTAGTTTTAATTCCGCTGTACGTGAAGAACGAGGCAGGATAAACGGCCAAATTATATCCCACGTAAAGAATTCCCGTCCAAATTAGTAAGCCAATAGATGGAGCTTCGGGAAGGTAACTTGTATCCCAACGAGAGAATACAGCTAAGATGGAATCGCCACGGGTGCTAAAAACCAGTACAGCAAATAAAATATAAGCGGCAAATAGGGCAATTGTGCCGATGGTCTCCAGTTTGGCAATTACTTCATCGCCCTTGTAGTTGAGTAATCCTACTAAAGAAACAATCAACAACACGCCAATCCACTTGTTGAAGCCAACAGTTTCATAAAGAATTTCTCCAGCGGCTGCGGCCATTACGGCAATAATCAGAATGGCTAGCATTAAATAAACGATCTCATAAATGATCCAGCCAGGGCCAATCATTTTTTTTAACAGCGATTTATAATCGTAAACATTCCATTTTCTACATGCTTCAATCGATAGAATAGAAATAAAAGAGAAGCCAACAAAAATGGCCAAACCGCTAATCCAGCCACCAGCGCCAAATTTTCCACCATACTCAACAATTTCCCGGCCAGTCGCATATCCGCCACCGATTAAAACAGATTGAAGAATAATACCGGGAAGTAATATTCTTTTCAGGAATGAAGCACTTGGATTGGCAGACATAGGTTTAAGTGGAAAATGAAGAAGATTATATGACTAATAGGCGTTAGGTAAAATGGAGAAGACAAAACATTTTGCTAGGCTTTGCATTGAAGGAATAGACACAAGATTAAACAAAACGTATTTGCAACTTTAAATTTCGACTAATATTTTCTTAGCGCATAAACTTAACTGCTTAAACAAGAAAAATTCGATTATTTTTGTAGTTCTAAATTCCCCCAATATGTATCAATACTCCCCCGTATTGCAAATCATTCCGTTTATTAGCCTTTGCGGCAAAGCAGCTTGCTCAAGCATCCGAATCGGTCGAAACACGAATTGGACGCTCCATTCTAGACTATTTCGCATTTTACAAAGAGTTGGATCATTTCCACTTTTGATAAATTCTAATGATAACCTATCTGGGTTTTCTTTTACCCGGCCATCTTACCGGTTTGTACTCAATCCTTTAAAGGCATAACACAACCGGTTTTATGAAAAAGCTCTTTGATGAGCTTTTAAAAAGTGCCCCTGATCATAATCAAGATATTATTAACAATGAGAACTAATATTTCAAATAAAATGAAAAAATCTGTGCGGATTTCCCTGATCCTCAGCATCTTTCTTACCTCGTTTTTATCACAAGTCGCATTTTCGCAAACTACTGGTGATTACCAAACCAATAACACAGGTCCATTTAACTGGACTGTTACTGCCAATTGGCAGCGATGGAATGGAACTAGTTGGGTAAGTAACCCAGGAGAAGGCTATCCGGGCCAAAACGCTTCGGGAATAGCAGGCACAGTTACCGTTCTTGCAGGGCACAGTGTTACGCTCAACGTAAACCCTGCACAAAGTATCGGAAATTTGGTCATCTCTGCCACCGGTACCTTCGCTGGAGGGAATAACACATTGACAATTTCAGGTAATTTCACAAATAATGGCGGTACGTTTACACCGAGCACCGGTACAATTACCTTTACCGGAGCGAGTGCTCAAGCTATTAATGGAACAGCTGCAACTCAGACATTCAATACTATCATTGTTAATAAATCTGGCGGTGCATTATCGGTAAGTGGAAGTACGACCACTTTAAACGTGGGAGTATTTACACAAACACTAGGCGATTTTAATGCTCCTGCCACGATGACCACTACCAATACAGTTACGCTTACCGCTGGAACTTTTACAGCCGGAGCTAATTTGAATATTGGGGGAGCTAACTTCATTAATAATGGTGGCACTTTTGTTCCGAATGGGGGCACCGTTACATTTACCAGCGGTGCAGCGCAAGCAATCAATGGCACAGCGGTAACTCAAAGTTTCAATAACTTAGTCATTAATAAATCAGGCAATACATTATCGGTTGGTGGAAGTACAACTACGTTAAATGTAGTAAATCTCACTCGAACCTTGGGTAACTTTACTGCTCCGGCTACTGTAAACGTGAGTGGAACAATGACCCTCACCGCTGGAACTTATACAGCAGGAGCCACTACCAACGTCTCTGGATCAATCATTAATAATGGAGGAACTTTGGCTGCGGGAGCTAACTTAAATGTTGGTGGAGACTTTACAAATAACGGAGGAACATTCACGCCAGGTGCAAACACGGTTACGTTTAACGGCACTGGAGCCCAAGCGATTAATGGCACTGCCGCAACTCAAACATTCAATAACTTAATCGTCAACAAAGCGAGTGGTGCTTTGTCTGTTAGCGGAAGCACAACGACCTTGAACGTAGCAGCACTTACACAAACGCTGGGTGATTTCAATGCTCCAGCAACAATTACAACTACAGGCATTGTTACTTTAACGGCTGGAACATATACAGCCGGAGCTAACTTGAATATCGGTGGAGCTAGTTTCACGAACAACGGAGCCACATTTGTACCCGGATCAGGCACAGTAACATTCACAGGTGGTGCAGCACAACAAATTAATGGAACACCAGCTACGCAAACGTTCAACAATTTAGTAATTAATAAGTCGGGCAATTCATTAACGGTGGGTGGAAGCACTACCACATTGAATGTTGCTAACATCACACGCACAGCTGGTACTTTCACCGCGCCTGCAACTGTAAACGTGTCTGGCACAATAACTCTTACGGCCGGAACCTACACGGCTGGAGCTAACACGAACATCGGTGGTGATTTTACCAATAACGGAGGAACATTTGCACCAGGTGCCAATACAGTTACATTCAATGGATCTGGTGCCCAGGCGATTAATGGTTCGTTGGCTACTCAACCGTTTGCCACGATTGTGATCAATAAACCAAGCGGTGCAGTAACTGTTAGCGGAGGTGTTACAACCATCACGGCCACAACATTTACACAAACCCTTGGAGATTTCTCAGGAGGAACAGCTACATTATCTGTTTCATCGGGAATTACATTAACAGCCGGAACCCACACAGCCGGAGCAGCGATCAACATCACCGGAGGAAACTTTACGAATAACGGAGCAACGTTTGTTCCCGGGTCTAATATCATGACGTTCAGTTCAGCTGCTGCACAAGCAATCAATGGAACGTTAGTAACTCAAACTTTGGGTTCTATTGTAGTTAATAAGAGTGGAGGTTCTGCTTTATCTGTTGGTGGTAGCACGACTACACTCAATGTAGCCGCTTTTACATTAACAGCCGGAAATTTTACTGCACCTACCACGTTTTATGCCACTGGAGCACTTACACTAACTGCCGGTACTTTCACCGCCAGCACAAACACAAATTTGGATGGCGACTTCATTAACAATGGAGGCACGTTTACCGCAGGAACTAACACCGTTACATTTGGAGGTTCAGGTACTAAAACAATTACGGGTACGGCTGCAACGGTGGCGAGCTTCTATGACTTAGTAATTACATCCGGAACGGTATTGTTTGGATCAAATAATACAGCAAGAACCATTAATATCTTAGATAACCTTACCATTACAGGTGGTTCCTTTTTCTCAGGATCTACGGTAGCTGGAGTTCATACGATCAACCTTACGGGAAGTTTGCAAAACGATGGAACAATTGATTTCACTTCGAATTCGGCAACAGCACATCGTATCATCTTTACAGGCGCAGGCGCCAAAACAATAAGTGGAGCAGGATCTACAACCACATTCCAGAATGTAGTGATGAGTACCACAGGCAGTGCGGTAGTAAACGTAAATATCAATACACGAATCAACGGTACGCTTAGTTGGACTGCCGATGGACTTTTGATTTTGGGAGCTTTCGATCTAACTTTTGGAAGCGCAGCAGCCGTTACTTCACCTACTTCAACCCGATACATTCAGGTAAATGGAACTTCTTCAACGAACAGCCAAGTAGTTAGACTCAGCAGCGGACTGAGCGCATCATGGCAATTTTTGTTCCCGATCGGAACGGCAACCAATGGATATACACCACTTGACTTAAGTGCGGCAACGATCACCAACGCCCCAACGGTGAATAGCAAACTCGCTGCGAAAATCGTTTTAGGTGTAGATGAACCTGGAAAACTGAAGCGAACATTCCGATTGAAAGTAACCGGAAATGGAATCTCCACCACGTTTACAAATGGCCGTTTCAACTATGTGAATACCGCAGATGTTTCTGGTGCAGAGCCAATCGCCAGCTATACAAGCTTCTGGTATCAAAAAGAATCAACCGGAATTTGGGTAAAAGTGACTGGCACTGCCCCAGGTACAGTGAACACAGCGCCAACACTTTCGTTTTTCACAGGTCCAACCTCCGCCCAACCACTGAGCAACGACACCTATTATTTCACCATTGGAACACCCGGAGCTTACGGACAAACATGGTATAGCTATCAAACAGGCGACTGGAGTAATCCTCTGACATGGACATCCGATGGTAGCTCATTCCCATTGTATGTAAATCCTACCAATTCGATTCCCGGGTTGGCTGACAATGTGGTGATCAAATCGGGTAACACGGTTACTATGGATTTGAATAACGTAACGATCAATAGCATTAATGTAATCGGTACGCTGGATGTGGCTGCAACAACCGGACACAATTTTACCACTATCAATGGTTCAGGAAAAATAAAAATAGCAGGTGCGACTGATAACTTCCCTGCCGGAACGTCAACGAACTTTGCAGACAATGCTGTGGGCGGTACACTCGAAATTAATGGCACAGGCATGTTGTTGTCAACTGCTCGAACATTCAACAACATGATTGTTAATATGACTGGAGCTACCGATGCGGCCGTATTGAAAAGTAACTTTACTTTGAACGGAGACTTCACCATCAACAATGGTATTTTCCAGTTTGAAGATCTTACCGCGCCTGCCATTCGCACGATGACAATCAGTGGTCATGTTACAATAGCAACCACAGGCGGAATTAGTACGGCCAATGCCAACTTGCGCCATGAATTTAATTTGTCTGGCGACTTTACAAATAATGGTACTGCCTACTTTACCAACAGAGTTGTTGCTGATTATACTGGCGCTGAAGCGACAAATGGAATTGTAGATGTGAACATGCGCAGTGCAAGCCGTGATCAGGCAATAACTTGTAATGGTGACACACGATTCTATCGCATCGAAATAAACAAAGGATCGGATGATACTTACAAAGCAACCATCACAGCTGCTGATCCTTCTTTCTTTAGTTTGTTTGGTAAAGCAGACTATGATATCAATGGTAATCAGAACGCCACTAACGACAACGCCATTGGACTTATTTACGGTACGATAGAAATTGGAGCGAATGTGGTGATACCACAATTAAATGCCGGACCAATTAATTTCTCCGTTTATCAGGGAGCTCAATTGTGGATCAACGGAGGAACCGTAACTAAAACAGGTGATGCAGGAGCAGGTGGAGCGATTGTTCCTTATGGAAAAGTACGAGTTACGCTTGGAACATTAACAGCAGATTGCGGAAGTGGCCTCACCATTCGCGAAAGCGGATCAGTACAAGTAGAAGGAGGTACGCTTAACACGCGTTGTATTCGAACCTCTGTACTGGGATCTTCGGCAGTTGGAAGTTATATTCAATCTGGAGGTTCGGTTAATATAACAGGTATCACAACTGGTGCTATTCAAACAGCATACGCTGCATTCAGCCTTACCTACACTGGAAATGTTTTCAATATGAGTGGTGGAACTCTTACAATTCGGGGCGTTCACAATACTACCGATAGAGCCGCCATGTTTGTTAATTCGGATCCGGGTAACTTTAGTGTAACGGGTGGAACAGTGGTTTTTGAAATCAGCAACAACAACGCCTATCGAATTACATCACGAGTTCCTTTTTGGAATGTGATATTCCGCAAAACAGGAGGAACCAATTCAACGATCCAATTATTAGGAACAACTTCCGGTACCGGTGCATTCCCCGATTTACAAACATTGACAATTCAACCATTGGTTGTTTTGAATGACCTTACCATCGAAAGCCCCGTTACCTTTAACACCAACAATGCCGATGTAACGGTAGGTGGTGATTTCGAAATTAAGAATGGCGCTACCTATACATTCGGAACAAATACTACGACAATCAATGGTGCAGGCGTAGGTTCACTTGTGTTTGGAAATACAGCTGCTACACAAACGTTCAACAATCTAATTATAAACAAAACCAGCGCAACAGATGAAGTAGCAATCACATCAGGAAGACCTAGCCCTAATGCGGCTATGCAAGTAAACGGAACCCTGACTATTTCGAATGGTATCCTAAACTATGGATCATTTAATGTGTCGGCTAAAAGTACGGTTACGCTGAGCTCAACGGCTACGGTTGGTAAAGCAGCCAGCACGGGTAAGTTGGTAATGGATGGCGGTGCAGCACAAACTTTAAACTCATCCACCTCTACTATTCACAATTTAGAAATCAACAACACCAACAATGTATCATTAGCCACTGGCAATCTTACTATACTAAAAACACTAACCTTAACGGCAGGTAATTTTAATATCGGTACGCTCAAACTAACCTTAAGTGGAGCTTCAGCTGCTATTGCAGGTTCTTCGTTTAGTTCTACTAAAATGATTCAAACTGCGGCCAACGCATCGGATGGCGGTTTAGAATTGTATTTAGATGCAAACGAAACACTGACGTATCCAATTGGTGTTGCAGGTAAATACACACCTGTTACGGCTACCTTTACTTCATTCAGTGATGATGGTTTTGTAAAAGTTGCTCCGGTAAATGGGGTACTTCAAACAACCAACCTATCCGGTGGTGCAGACATATTGGCGTACTACTGGAGAGTAGGCAATTCAGGATTTACTACTTTACCAACTGTAAGCTATACATTCCAATATGTAGCAGGAGATGTAGGCGGAACTGAATCCAACTATGTGCCGGGTAAAGTGTTAGACGTTTCACCGTTCACACGTTCTAGCGAAACACCATCTACGAAAGTAAATACGACTACAAAAGTTATCACCTTCAATGGTTCTGGTGCCGGCTTTACTTTAGAAGCGGCTAACTATACAGCCGGTGGAGCAACACGATTTACCGGTTTACCCGAAGTGTATTACACACGCGTATTTGGCGATGGAAATAATATTCCTTGGACGAATGCCAACAACTGGACGCTAGGCACAAATGGAGCGTTTGGTAAACATGATTCAAGACAACCGGCAGCTCCGGATTATCCAAAAGCGGGAGACATTGCAGTAATTGGTTGGGTACCATTTACAGATGTGTTGCCTGCTGCAAACTTGGGTAAGCCGCATGGTATTGCTATTAATAATGCGCAAACAATCGATATCGCAGAACTACGCTTTGAGCAAATGAAAGATGTTTCGGGTAACCCGACTGCACGGAATTACGCATACAACTTTCAGTTCAGGCCAACAGTTGTGATCAATAATTATGGAACACAAGGTCAATTGATCAACGCTAAAATATCTGGGGAAGGAATGTTCTGGATTCGTACTTCAGTAGGCAATCCATTATCTGATCCTTCATTTGCCGGAACTGATTTGGGTTCATTTAATCTGCAAGATTCATCTTATGTGGTGTATGAAAATGCAACCAACGGATCGGTGTATGCCAATATGCCTTCAGCGTTCCCTAACCTGATGATGGCAACCAACGGTTGGGGAAATCAAAATCATGACACTACGATTCCAAACACCATAACAGTAAATGGTGATTTTGAACTTTTAGGAAACATCAACTTGGTTTTGAATACGGGAGCTACCGGAGATATTACCGTAAAACGTAATTTCAGATTCTTCCGGTCAAATGCGAATGGTAACGACAGCGGTGGAGGAGGGGAACTTCGATTTGGAAACACGGGTACCGGACGAACCATAAATATTTTAGGTAATCTTTTAATTGGTAATGGCTATGCAGCGATCATTCGAGTATTGACTCCGGGTACAACACCCGTTACGCATACTATTAATCTCTACGGAAACTTTACGCAGCAGACTACTGGTGGTAATGGATTTAAAGGTGGTGCTGTAGCAACAGAAGATCGCATCCACATGAATTTGCTCGGATCAAATTCGATGACATTGACAAATGCAGGTGGCGATGCTCCACAATTCTATTCATTAACGGTTAATAAGGGAACATCAATTGCAACCACAGCTTCCTTCAATTCATTGTTTACGATTGATGGGCCTACCGGCAATGCAACGAAGTCACTGACACTTACAAATGGCTTGTTCATTGTTAATTCTGCAGCTAACATCGTTTTAACTTCCGGAGGCGGTGACTTTACAATTCCTGCCACAGCAGGCTTGGAAGTAAAAGCCGGAACAGTTCGCACCACCACTACTAGCACCAATGCCAATATAATTTTGGATGGTTTGCTTCGTGTAAGTGGAGGAACAGTTACAATTGATGGCGGCAGTGCAACAGACACCAATTATATTCAATATTCAAATTCAGGCAATGCGGCCATTGAAGTAACAGGTGGTACATTAACAGTAGCTGGTCAAGTACGCAGGGACTTGACGAGCACCACAGGTATTTTGAAATATACGCAATCAGCAGGTACCGTTTTGATTGCCAACGAAGGTACTTCTACAGCCATCAGAGGTGTGTTTGAAGTGATTAACCCTGGAAGCCAGTTTAACCATTCAGGTGGTTCATTCACGATTGTAAGAGGTAATGGTAGCGCTTCTGTTCCATCACTTTGGTTGGAACCGGGCTCAACCAACATCACTTCAGGCTCGACCATTACAATCGGTAATGCTAGCACTCCAGCCGGAACAATTGGGATCAAGTCATTGGCTACTTTAAATAACCTGAGTATTGCCGGATTAGCGGCAAGCACACCTCAAGTTAGTTTATATGTTACTCCGCTGACAGTCGCAGGCGATATTACAGTTGCGGCCAGCAACACATTGAATGCACAAAGTCGTGATCTTACTATTGGCGGAAACTTTACCGTAAATGGTACTTACACTTCGGGAAATAACACCACCACATTTAATAATGGAGGCTCTGCTACCATTGGAGGTGCCGTATCCACTTTATCATTCTATAATTTAACAAAGTCAGGTGCCGGCACTTTAACCTTAGCCAGAGACATTACAATCAACAGAGATTTAGATTCAAATGCAGGTACAATAGCAACTTCTACATTTGCCATCAATTTGTTGCGTCATGCTGAAATCAATGCAACGATTACCAGCACCAGCGGTAGCGGTTTAATTTTTGCGAGCACTACCACACAACAACAATTAACACGCGCCAGCAGTGGAACAGGTACGATGGGGATTGTTACGATCAACAACTCTAATGGCGTAATTATTCCGGATGGAAATGGTTATGATTTTAATATCACTTCTAATTTGCGATTGCAGTCCGGAATTTTTGATATCGGAGGTAGCTTGCTTACACTGGGCACATCAGCTATTATCACACCGGTAAATCCATTCTCAGCCGCCAACCTAATTCAAACGAACAGTTCGTTTACAGATAAGGGCGTTCGTAAGCAATTCCCAACTAATTACACCACAGATTTTGTGTTTCCGGTTGGACAAGCTTACTATACACCAATCACCTTTACATTTAGTGGTGGCAACACAACCGGTAGTTCAGGAACACCTACGATCACAGTAAGACCTTCGAATCGGGTGCATCCGGTGATTGTGAATGATGACGGAGCAGGCGAGCTTCCTGACCCTGTCACCTTCAACGACTTGAACAATGCCTTGCAATATTATTGGATCATCAGTGCATCCGGTGTATCAAACACATTTAAATCTAGTATGGCATTGCAGTACACGCAACCATTAGTTGCGGTAGCTTCGCCTACATACGCGGAAACGGATTACATCGCGGCCCGTATTCTCACAGACCCTTCTGTGAATCCAACTTTAAACATCACCAAATTGTCGACTGCTGAGGTGAATGAAGCAACCAATACAATTACATTCAACTTTAGTAGTGTAGTAGATGAACGTAGTATTACCGGTGATTACTTTGCAGGCGTAGATGTAGCCATACCGAATAATGTTCCTACCTACACCACGGTGATGTCAGGAAATGTGGGCGACAATATCTATGACAATGCAGTGTTCGGAGGTATTCCTACTGGGTCAAGAGTTGTCGTATCTCCGGGGCATACAGTTACATTCAACACAGGATCTGTGATTTTGTATCAGACCGTAATCAATGCAGGTGCAACGGTAAGCATACCGAGCGGTTCAATTGGTCATAGCCTTGGTAGCTTGTCCGGTACCGGAAATCTTGAAATCCTGAGCGATGATGTAAGTGCAGTTATGCCGGCCGCTATCTACGATTCATTCTTCTCTTGTGCTGGTGGTGGTCTTATTTTCGGAGGTACTGGTAGCTATGAAATTTTGGGAGGCATTACCACCTTGAGAAACTTAACCTTAAATGGTTCGGGCGATAAATCATTGTCAAATAATAACATAACCATTTGTAATGATTTAACTATTAATGATGGTGGCTTCTTCAACTCATCTAACCGAATTATCACAGTGCAAAATGATGTATTGCTTAATGCAGGATCATTCAGTAACTCAGCTGGTACGCTGACAATCACTCGCGATTTAACCCAAGCAAGTGGCACATTTGATGGTGGTACTGGCGGTACGAAAACGATTGGAAGAAACCTAACTGTAAATGGAGGAATATTTACTCCCGGATCAGGTAGTGCCAACATTATTCGTGTAAACGGAAACATGACGGTAGATGCCGCTGCCACCATTACTACTGGTTCAGGTGGAGCCACAGGACAGCGCTTTACCTTTGGTGGTACATCTGCTCAATTGTTGACAGGAGATTTCACCGGCAGCAGAGCCTTCAACCGATTAGAAATAAATAATAGTGCAGGATTGACTTTTGCCGGAGATGTAACTTTGGCAAGTCAGCTATTATTGACAAACGGTTTGATTACCCCCGGAAGTAACCGCTTCTTGATGAGCAGTAACGCTACCGCATCACCGACAGCGGGAAGTGCTTCTTCATTCGTAAATGGTAAACTGTATAAAACGATTGCTGCGGGTGGTGGCTCATTCACATTTCCAATTGGTAAAGCAACACGCTGGAGAAGTGGTGCCGTTTTATCAGTATCATCCAACGGTGTGACATGGGATATGGAATACTTCAGCGGACCTTCTACTGGAGTAGTAGCTGCAGCACCTTCTCCTAGAAGCAATCCAATTAACAACTTCGCGTCATCTGATCCACTCGTGTTGCGATTGTCAGCCGCAGAATACTGGAAGGTATCGGATGGATCTGCAGCATCAAGTGGTCGCACGGCACGTGTAGGTCTAAGCTGGGGTATAGAAAGTGATGTTTCTACCAACTTAGCTCAGCGGGAAGCTATGAAAGTAATGAGTTGGAATGGTACCAACTGGACTAATAATGGAGGCACTAACTTCCAGCCAGGCGGCACACACACTCAATCACGTGGTACATTTGAATCAACAGCAACACTTTCATTCAGCGAAAATATTGTTACACTCGGCTCAACCGAAGTGGCAAATGCGTTGCCTGTTAACTTAATCAAGTTTGAAGCCAGCATTAACGGATCGATTGCAGACTTGTATTGGGAAACAGCATCAGAATTGAACAATGACTATTTCGAAGTACAACACTCGCTGGATGGGTTGGAGTTTACTTCTGTTGGAAGAGTAAATGGAAAAGGAACGACCAACCAAAAGTCTGCGTATTATTTTGAAGATAGAAACCTTACAAAGGGTATAAACTATTACCGCTTGCGCCAAACTGATTTTGATGGCAAAGTTGCGTATAGCAAAGTGGTTAGCGTAGATTATGATGGTTCTACTCCGCTAATAGCTTTCTTATATCCAAACCCAACAACAACTCAAAATATCAATATTGAATTAGTGAATGCAACAGCACAAGATGTACAGGTGCGAATATTTGATATGACGGGCAAGGTTCTGGTGAATTCTCAGATCAACTCCGAAAATCTCGAGTCAGTAATTTCACTGAAGTCAAGTGAGTTGAAGTCAGGAATTTATATTGTGGAGGTAGTGCAAGGGTTTCAGCGTGTAACCAAGCGATTGGTTATTAACAACTAGGTCAATAATTTTTCGAGATAACAAAAAAGTGGGTGTTGAGCCCACTTTTTTTATGCTTGAAATTCAGTTAAAATCAGAATTGAATTTTCGAATTTAAGAGTTAGTCGATTTTATTGGAGTATCCTTCAGGTTGTAAGGTTAATTACGCTTAAATCACCTTGCTTATTTCGGTCTTAGCCATTTCCCAACCGATGATGCTTTTTTTACGCGTTGCATCCCATCGATATTCTCCCAAGATTCCATCCTTTCGAATTACCCGATGGCATGGAATCAAATAAGCAATATGGTTTGAGCCAACCGCAGAGCCAACCGCCTGCATGGCCTTGGGGCTATTAATTTGCTGTGCAATGTTTTGATAAGTTGTCACTTCACCAAGTGGCAATCGCAGCAATGCTTCCCAAACTTTTATTTGAAAGTTTGTGCCCTTCACAAATACATGCAGTTTCTTTCCCCGATTCATCGAGTGAAAAATGGAATCGATATATCCTTGTGTGGCTTCTTGGCGTTGATGAAAAATGGAATTGTGCCAATGCTCTTTCATACTTTCTAAAGCATAACCTGCATCTTCATCAATGGATAGGAATGAAAGCCAACAGATTCCGCGTTCTGTTACGCCTATCAAGGCATTACCAAAAGGAGTTTGATGAAATCCGTAATCGATGTGAATGCCCGAGCCGTGAAGTTTGTACTCCTGAGGAGTGACTCCTTCCAGCGTAGTGAACAAATCATAAACTCGCGATTGACTAGAAAGCCCCGCATCGGTGGCAGCATCCAAAATACTTTTTGAACTTTCGAGTTTACGCTTTAAGAAACCAACCGTTAGAAATTGAAGAAAACGCTTCGGGCTAATACCGGCCCATTCAGTAAACAAACGTTGAAAATGAAACGGACTTAAATGAACTTTTTCAGCTACATCATCAAGTTCTGGCTGGTGCTGGAAATTTTTTTCAAGATAAAGAATCGCTTGCTCAATGCGTTGATAGTTAAATGTGTTTTCATCTTTATTCATAATGATAAAGTTAAATTAATTTATGAATGCAAAGAGCAATAGTTTCAAGGTTCACTCAACCCGTTTGTTGCGCTTTTTCCAATCGAAATAGTGCACAGGCATGCAGTTTCTGCAAGGTCGAAAACCATTTGCTTCAGCTTCCCTAACCGACTCAAAGAACACGCGATTTTGGATTTTCATTCGTTTTCCGGATGCACATTGCAGTGTTCCATAAATCTTATGCGGCATATATCCCCCCAAAAGAATTTCTAACTTCCGTATTTTCTTTCTTATTTCTGCGGGACTGAAGGAAGCATGACGAATCATAAATTTATATTCCTAGATAGCATCATGAAAAATAATCCCCAAGGCATAACGATTGCCAGATTGTATTCTACTGATTCCATGTTTTACATTTGCTTTATAAAACCCTTTGCTTCCTTTTATTGGTTTAAAGCTAGTAGTAAAAATAAGTGTATCTCCACGGTTCAGATGAATGACTTCCGCTTTAGATTGCGCGCGTGGCACTTGTTCTACTAATACAAATTCGCCACCGGTAAAATCCTCACCGGATTGACTCAACACAATCACCATTTGAAACGGGAAGAAAACTTCTCCGTATAAGTCTTGATGGAGGGTGTTATACCCGTCCATTTCATATTTCAGAATTAAAGGTGTTGGTCGCAATTGATTTTTTTCACGGCATTGCTCAATTAAATCGGAATGCAAAGCCGGAAACTGCTTATCAATGGCTAGATGGTTCATCCAGATATTAGCTACTTGAACCAGTTGAGGATAAACTTGTTCACGAATACATTGAATAAATTCCGGTAAGGGATAGGAAAAATATTTGTATTGTCCCTTGCCAAATCGATAGCGCTCCATGTTGATTGTACTCCGATAAAGATCAGCTCGATCATAGTCTTTTACCAAAGCCATGCACGCTTCTTTTGAAAGAAAATTGGGTAAAACGGCATAACCATTCAGTTGCAATGGGGTAGCTATTTCAGCTAGATTGATCGATTTCATGCAGCTAATTTGTAGTAACTACTTGACATGAGCCACCCGTTTCTTGCTGATTATTTTTAGTGTTAGTTTTCATAATTTTGATACTATTGCAATATGTATCAGTTTTCCATTCCGGTTCCTGTTGAATTCAGCTACGATCGCTGCATCGAATTTTTATTGCGATCACCTAAAGAGATATTGCATTCTCTGGAAGACGGGAAAGTGTACAAAGCAATTTCACTTACCGATTTTGTTGCTTTGACAGAGATAAGTTTTGTTCATCATCAATTGAAAGTGTCGGTATTAAATGCCGGGCCAAAATTTAAGGATCAAATTCTGGTCGAAGATTACATCAGTCAATGGTTTGATTTGTATACTGACTTAAAACCATTTTATGCAATGGCGAAGGATGATAAGTTACTAGCCCCGTTGGTGGAGAAGTATTATGGATATCGAATTGTAGGCCAACCCGATTTATTTGAATCATTGGTGTGGGCGGTAATTGGACAGCAGATCAATCTTTCATTTGCTTATACACTTAAACAACGTTTTGTCGAATCGTTTGGATATCGAGAGATAGCTCAGAACAAAACCTTTTATTTGTTTCCTAAACCTGAAGAGGTGGCGAAGTTATGCGATGCAGATTTATTGCCATTACAGTTTTCGAAACAAAAAAGTAAATATGTTGTAGAGATTGCTAAGGCATTTGTATCGCAAGAAGTCTCGAAGGAGTCCATTGGGAAACTACCGTTTGAAGAAGCAAAGCAAAAGCTGATGTCCATTAAAGGCGTAGGCAATTGGACGGCCAATTATGCATTAATGAAAACATTTCGGTATCCCAACGCATTTCCATTAGAAGATGCAGGTGTACACAATGCCATCAAGAATTTAAAAAGAATGAAGACAAAGCCAACTCTCGATCAAGTGAGAAGAGTTTTCAAAAAATACAAAGGATGGGAAGCGTATGCCACGCTTTATCTTTGGAAAAGCCTCTAGGCGCTTTTTAACTCAATACGAAAAGTAGTGCCTTGATTTTCATCCGATGACTTCACAAATATTTTTCCCTGATGATATAACTCGATGATGCGCTTTGCCAAGGCAAGTCCTAAACCCCAACCTCTTTTTTTGGTAGTGAAACCGGGCTTAAAAACATTCGGAATAATTTTTTTCGGAATTCCCTTTCCTGTATCAGAAATATCAATCAACACTTTGCTATCGCTGCCGCGTAATATTTTGATGGCAATCGTGCCGGTATTTTCCATCGCATCCACCGCATTTTTACAAAGATTTTCGATCACCCATTCAAAGAGTGGCGCATGTACCTGTGCCTGTATCGTTTCAGAAAGCGTGTAAACTTCTATTTTTACTTTCGATGACAAGCGCGGTTGTAAATAGCCAACTACATTATTTACCAATTGAAAGATGTTTTCTTCTTTCAGCGTAGGCGTTGATCCGATACTGGAGAAACGCTCTGTCACCATACGCAACTTTCGTACGTCTTTGTCGAGTTCTTCTACAAATCCCCGATTACTTAAGTCAGGGTCATCGCGAAGAACTTCTACCCAGGCCATTAGTGAAGAAAGCGGTGTTCCTATCTGATGAGCGGTTTCTTTTGCTAATCCTACCCACACCCGATTCTGTTCCGCTGTTTTAGAATAGTTAAAAGCGAGGTAAGAAATGAAACCGAAAATGGCTAAGATGGAAGTTTCAACATAAGGAAACACGATAAGTTCCGCCAGAAGAAATGAATTTTTATAATACACTTTTTGAACAGCAAATGTGCCTTCATTACCCGAACCTTTAAGAATGATGTCAATGGCAGGGTACGTTTCTTTCATTTCAGCTAAGATATCCTGAAGCACCTCCTCTTTTTTTTCTTTACTCCATTTTGGATTGATATCAATATTATGATGTGAAATGATGCGTCCTTTTTCATCCACTAAAATGGTAGGAATCGAGTTGTTTTTGAAAATGATTTCTTCTGTAATAAATAAGATTTCATTTCCATTGTCATTGATGGTGTATTCAAGCGCTTTGGCAAAAAGCTTAACTTGATTTTTCTCCCGTTCTTTGAGCTGATCGACCAGAATATTGGTAAAGAGAATCGTGCCCACGCTGATGAAAAGCGACACAGCCAAAATGATCCATTTCAGATTGGTGTTGTCTTTGTAAAACTCCATGGAAGCCGGAGAAGGCGAATGGCTAGGCATATAGCATGAAGTTAAATAAAAAAATCCGGATAGGTGATATCCGGATTTTTTTATTCCTGAAGGTGAGCAGATTTATGATTTCATAAAGAACCACTTTGCAAGAACCTTCCAGCTTACTTTTGTTCCGGTCATTAAAATACCTACACGGTAAATGCGACCAGCAATCCAGGTGGTGAAAATAAAACCGGCCACCAGAAGAAGCATTGAAAGCGCGAGCTCCCAATCGGGTACTCCAGACCCAATTCTGCCCACCATTGCGACAGGTGATGTGAATGGTATTACAGATAACCAAAAACTTACTGTTCCGTGAGGATCTCTTAGAATGAACATGAAAAGGCCAAAATACCCAATAAGAAGAGGAAGTGTAATTGGGAATTGAAACTGTTGCGATTCCTGCATTGACTCAACCGCTGAACCTACTGCTGCGAATAGGGCTCCGTATAGCAGGTAACCTCCGAGAAAATAGAAAACGAAAACAAATGCAATTCTTCCAAGAGGCAATTGGAAGAAGTTATTAAACATCTCTGTAAATTCAGATTGTTGTTGTTCAACAGCTATTTTTATTTCTTCGTTGTCCATTTTTTTAACTACTTCTTCCATTGCTTGTTGTTGAGGCATCTTTAAGCCAAAATAGGCCAAAACACTTGTAGAAAGAGTCGTTATTAAAATGATCCATATAATGAATTGTAAAAGACCTACAGATGCTATGCCAATAATTTTCCCTAGCATCAATTGAAACGGCTTTACGGAGGAAACGATAACTTCTACAATCTTAGAAGTCTTCTCATCTATTACGCCTTGCATGATTTGAATTCCATAGATCAAAACAAACATGTAGATTAGAATTCCAAGGGCAAATCCTAATATATACAAGATTTTTGAATTGCTCGATTTTTCTTCGCCCGTTTCGGAGATGTTAATTTGCTTTAGATTTACACTAACTTTAAGGCTCTTCAAAGTCTCTTTATCAATTTTGTAAGCTTCTAATTTCAAATCTCTGATCCGATCTTGAAGTATAGATTCCAATCCTCCTACTTTTTCAATACTTGGATTTTCTTTCGTGTAAATAACCATTCCTTCTGGTTTGTTGATGTCGAATGGGGGAATGTATAGCAATGCAAAATCTTTTGTTTGCTTGTAGGCATCTTTTGCTTTATCGATGGTTATCGAAAGCGGCACAAAATTATAACGCTTATTATTTTCAAATATGAACTTGCCGCTTTCATCTACCACCTGCACCGTATCTGCTTTTGCTGAATCTTCCTCTTTTTTCATTAGATATACCAACACACTAATAATTGCAGGAAATATCAACGGCACCAATATTGTCGTAATAAGAAAGGATTTTTTTTGAACACGAGTCAAAAACTCTCGCTGGATGATTAACCAAATTTTATTCATACAATGTTATGTCTGGGTGTGGATTAAACTTCTTGTAAATGTTTGCGCAAAGCATCATCGCCATCGGCTTTTACCAAGCCAATAAAGATGTCGGCCATCGAAGGCAGCTTTTCCTGAAAGCTGTAGACTTCTGTAATGTCAATCAAATCTTTGATTACCTGATTGCCCTTAATACCATCCGCGGCTTTGAGTGTTGTTGAGAATAGATCATCTTCTATGCGCGTCTGACTTTTTACTTCATACTTTTCGGAAGGCAGCGTAAAATGGTTTCCACGATGTTCGATTAAAAACGTATTCGAGCGATATTGCTCTTTTACTTGCTTCTTAGGTCCTTCCAAAATCTTTTTGGATTTATTGATCAGCGCAATGTGATCGCACAACGATTCTACCGTTTCCATCCTGTGGGTGGAAAAGATAATCGTACTTCCGTTTTCTTTTAGCTCCAGAATTTTCTCCGTGATTAACTGTGCATTCACCGGATCAAATCCGGAGAACGGCTCATCTAAAATAATCAACTTGGGTTCGTGCAATACGGTGCTGATGAATTGCACCTTTTGCGCCATTCCCTTACTAAGGTCTTCTACTTTTTTATGCCACCAGTCTTTAATCTCAAATTTTTCTAGCCAAATTTTGAT
>JBGAUU010000002.1:0-115317 GCA_044228465.1 Cyclobacteriaceae bacterium | reverse complement strand
GTAATACTGAAACTCCAGTTTTGAACGCCAATCGTTTGAGGTGCAGAAGCCGCCAATGCCGGGTCTACTGTACCCAGTGAAGAAATCGTAGCCGGCTCACTGGAAGCAACTGCCGATACTTGACTTAATCCGGTTATTACTGCTTGGGTAGTTTGGTTTCCACCTAAGCCACTATTGCTGTCGCTGATGGCTGGCGTAGTAATGCCTGGAGCGGATATGGTAATATTGCCCGTGCCAGGGCTTGTGAAATTAAAATTGTTTAAAGTAAGAATACCAGCGGCCCAATTGTCGGTTCCGCTGTAAGCAGAAAGTGTTCCTCCTAATGTAATTGTGTAAGCAGTAGCGCCAACGTATCCGTTAGTGTCGCGGTTACCGTTGGCATCTTTGGCTTCAACCACCGGTGGGGTAGGGAAGGTCGCTTTCACCCCAATGGTTGCTGGTAAATTGGTATTAAAAGTCATAACTGTCGCGGAAACAGCAACGGTAATCAAAGGAGAGTTGACAGTTTGAACAGGCAACGTGAGAAACTTACTACTTTGCTGATTATTCGTAGTATTATCTAATGCGATATCGGCAGCTGTTATAGAGAATCCAAAAGTAGCACCATCAATCGTAATCGGTAGTGTGCCACCCAAAGCTGTCTTTAACCAAATACGTAAGGTGTAAGTTGTGTTACTGCCATCGGGAATAAATCCAAAATCTCCGGGATTGGATCGGTTCGGAATATTGAATGTAATCGTATTTACGCCTGGGCTAATATTTGCTACAGTACCTGTAATTGCTGGCCCCCCTGAAGATGCAACCAATTCGGCTTGATTAGTGCCTAACGCTTGCGTCCAATCTGAAATGCTGCCACCTGATTGTCTAATTACAATTTGAGAGAATTTTGTGGGAGCATTATCATTATTTCCACTACCATCGTCTGTTATCCTAAAGGCAAACACATTTTGCGACTGCCCCGCAGGAGCGTCATCAACCGTGGAACTGAGAGGGGAAGCACCGAGAACTGCAACCGAAGTAATGGTAGTAGTACTTCCTACCGTTGTGCTTGGTGTAATGGTTGCGGCAGGTACAACAGTTGTGTTATAATTGATGGCATGCTTATCTGTTCCAATGATTGTGTTGGGATCAAGTGAATAAGGATAGATAGTTACCTGATAAACTTTGCCCGATGTCAATTCAGAAGGTAAGCCATCAAAAGTAGCGCTTCCTATTCCTTGTGCTACATTTTTAACGAGCACAACCCCGCTTGATGTGAAATTAGTTACATCATTAATGTAAGTTCCATCTGCGACAACCGGGAAAGCCGGACCGCTTACGTTGTCTCTCAACATGACCAAATAACCCGTTGCTCCACTTACATCTGTCCAAGTGCCATTAATAGATGTCGGTGTTGCGGAACTGCCGAGTGCTGGGGCTTGAGCAGGCTCATCCAATGAAATATTGGCATAGCCGCCATCTTTAAATTTAGTGGAAATGCTATTTCCGGCTTGGTCTACAATCAAACTGGTATATGATGTAGCGTGGCTGATCTGGAAGCTTCCTGTATGTGTAGTAGGGGAGGCACCTCGTAATTCTATCGATGTATTGGTGTTATTCACCTGTAAAACCTGACCGATAAAGTTTCCAAATTGATCCAGTAATACATCGTTGGCGGCAATTTCTGATAAGAACAACGTTCCTAAGCCCGTAATAACAGTGCTGCCAAATGTGCTGTTGATAGTGCCGGTGCCTGATGTAACCGTGGCATTGGCGTATTTAAATGGAATGCTTAATCGGGTTGTCTGTGCCGGATTGGTAAAAGTTAGTTTAGTTGGTGTACCAACGTTTTGTACTGTGCCTAAATAGTTACCATTGTTATCGTATACATTATCACCTGGAGTCATCTCAAAGAAATTGTTTCCTCCGGTGCCATTCATGGTGGTGCTTCCGTTGTTGACAGTAATAGATCCACTACCATTTTGGAGAACCATATTGGCTCCGGGAGAGAAGTCAATAGCAACGGTTCCTGCTCCTGAAACATAAGTGCCTGTAACTTGCCATTGTGCTGATGGCGCAGGCCCTACAGGAGATACTGATGGACCTCCGGCAAATTTCACATTGTTGATCAGGTTAGGGAAATTCTTACCGTTTAAGTCTAAGCCATTGACATCCAACCCATCTACGGGTTCACTAAAATTTATGAGATAGCGTATAGTATTGGCATGCAGTGAAGGAGTTACACCATTCACTGAAGAGGCATAGCCATTGACGATGGCTGGGTCAACAACAATTGAGGTAACTGTGGGTTGTGTATTATCAATGGAGTAAACCTGACCGGAATTAAACGTAGTGTTAAATGCATTGCCATTAGCATCTACAATCGTAGCCGTTCCGCTTACCACATCCAATCGTGTATCCCCATCGCCTGTTAGTCCTTGCACTACCACTACAAATGTTTTGTTGTCAGCAGACGGGTTAGAGACTCCGCCAGGGAAAATGGTTCCGGTAGAAACGGTACCATTGATTGCTACCGGAGTGAAATCAGTTTCATTAACTCCTGAAACCACTTCATTGAACACTACAGTGTAACTCACGGTTGGGCCATTGGTGAATTGTGGGTTGTTGCGAGTAATGCTGGAAACGATGGGCCGTTGGGTGTCTATCACAATATTCGTAGCTGCGGAGGTAGCTGCAGGTACTGTTTGAGTATTGCCGTTGGCATCTTTGCCGCCATTAGCACTTACCACCGTGGAAGGAATTTCTTCTGCTGTGCCATTGTGGGTGTAAACAATGGTATAGATCGTATTACCGCCACTCCAAACACCTGCGGCTGGTGTGAAATTCGCGTTGGCTGGTGTTAGTGTAATGGTAGGAGGGAAGCCTGGATTCATGGCTTCACCATACGTAACTTGCACAGTCAATGCCAGATTAGTTGAATTGACTAACTTGTTAGATGTGGCCGTTGTAGTAGCTGTTAAAGTAGCAGTTGGCTTTTGTGTGTCGAGCACAAAGGAGGAAGCAGAAGAAGCTCCTGCCGCATTTTTATTACCACCCCAGTCTGTTCCATTAGCCAGTGCAGCTACGGAAGTAGTAGCAGTGGCGTTCAATTCTTGGGTTCCGTTATGAACAATTGTTGCTTTATAAGAATCGTTTGTTAAAGTGGTTGTAAACCAGCCGTTGGTTCCACCGCTTGGAGTAGAGGCACCCCAATTAGCACCCGAGGCGGTAATGGCCGGGTTGGTGGCAGTATTCATTGGCTCACTGTAAACTACCGTTACCGTTTGAGTGAGTGCTCCTTCAAAAATGGGGTTGATGGTATTGGTGATACTGGATATTGTGGGAGCTGTTAAATCTTTTAACGTATAGGTAGTACCGGTTTGATTACTTCCGGTTATACCGCCAGCGGAAACAGTAAAGCCACCGGCCGCATTGGGTAGCGTATTGGCCGCCATTGAAAAAGCAATAGTCGGATTTAATGATAAGAAGTAATCTTCTACATCCGCCTTCAGAAAGAAATAAGTGGTAGTAGCAGCGGTCAGGTTAACAGATATGCTATTAAAGTTTACACCAAATGGAGCAATATTAACCACAGTAGGGCTTCCAACTACTGGGGATGCAGTTCCAAAATTGTTACTGTTATTGAAGAACAATTGAAAGTTCTTCAATTTGTTTGTAGGGTCAACCGTAGAAATGATGCTTAATGCTGATAGAGTGACATTGGCAGTTGGCGTTAAGGCAAAGGCAAATATTGTTTGTTGGCTAGAACTATTATTTAGATTAGGACCAGCAACTGCTGTGGCAGCAGTTAAAGTAGTTTGGGAACCCGCCACTACAGGCACCGTTATAGCTCCAAATTCGTTACCTGCAGGGTCGCGCATAACTGCCGCAACGTTACTTCCCGTCCCCAATTGAACGTATTGAACGTTGGTCGCATTGGCTACGTCCCATGTAGCAGCATTGTTTTCGCTAATAATTCGAATCAGGCGGGTATTTGTAAATGACCCGTCAATAGAGTTTACAGCACCATCGTTCAGGTATTTAACATCATTTGTATTGCCATCGTCTACCGAAATACCGGGACTGCCATAATTATTGGATGCAGAAATAAAAGCAAAATTATTAATGCGTTCAACCGGTGTAGTTGCGTGATCGCTCAGAATCTCATTCATTTGAAAGAGAATGGCATCTTTGTTACCTCCACCTGCCTGAGGGCTCACTTTAACTGAACCTGAAATAGCGGGTGGTGTTTGATCAACGTCTATCTGCGTTGTGCTGGTGGTATAGTTACCGGAAGGATTACCAGTTAAATCACTTACCTCAGCGGTTATCTGCATGTACTTATTCTCGCTGGAGAATAAACCCGAAACATTACTTTCTGTGAAGCCGGTTACCCCATTTTCTAAATCAGCTTGATCAATCGTTATTGTCTTAGTTCCAGCAGCTCGCTCACCTGTAGTAATTGTAGAAAGTCCAGAGTTAGGAATATTGGCAAAAGCTCCTCCCGTCATTCGTAATTTGACTTGAACAGTTCCTCCATCGAGTGTACCGTCTGCTGCGGTTAGAGGTACTACCACACTAAGTTGTGTATTTGTAGAGTTCCAGTAGGTTGTAGTAGATCCGTTTTTAACAACACGTCCACCAATCGGGGTTAATGCACCAACTGTAAGTGCATTTGTTGGTGCCGTAGCATCCGCATTGGTTGCTTGCGATGTTGTTGCCCCGGGTGTTAAGAAAGCTTGATTGGGTGCTCCTTGTGAAGTTGTGTTGTTGTACTCAAAAATGGCATAATGGTATGTAGTGCCGGGTAGTAAATTGGTAATGGCAACACTCGTACCGGTGCCATCATACACTACATAGCCCGCTCCGATAGCTGTACCACTAGGAGAACCAAAATTAAAGTTGCTGCTGGCCGTGTAAGTGGTATAGTTCGTTGGATATTCGGATGCGGTAATTGCATTATTAGGTCGAATGACAACGAGTCTTTTGTCACCGTCTCCGGTATTGGTCCAGTTCAGTGTCATGGTAGTTTCACCCACACCTGTAAAGGCAGTTGGCGTTGCAAGTGTAGAAGGTTGGGTATTGCGGTTGCCAAAAAGAGCCGCTGCGCCTCCATTAGAATAGTTTTCAGAACCATCGCCTGCAGTTCCGTTCATTCCATAAACGGCAAAGTGATAGACTACATCCGGAGAGAGCCCGATGATTGTGATAGGTGTTGCAGCAGGTACGCCATCCGTTCTATAAGCGATTACTTTATTACCCTGAGTAGGGGTACCCACTTCTGTTCCGGCCCCATAATCTAAACCAGAGGGATAAGAAACACCATCTGTTGGAATAAACGACACCGGAGAGCCCGCACGTGCAACTAATACACTGGAACTTCCGGTGTTTGCTGCACTTTGAGTGAATTGAACAGTGATCGTATTTGCGCCAATGCTGGTAAAAGTCATGGCCGTTGCAGGTGCCGTAGGATCAGTTCCATTAGCAGTAGATCTATTTGAGGTGATAGCAGGGTTTAAATAAACTCTGGAAGCACCATTATTTTTATATTCATAAACTTCAAAAGTATAAATTGTATTAGCGGTAAGCCCAGTCACCGTAATTGGTCCGGCTGTATTCCCTTCAAAAACTACTTGAGCTACACCAGCTGCCCCTGCATTTAGATCGGTTGCACTATTATTAGCACCCAAGGCTAAACTGATAGCAGCAGGTGCGGGATCAAAACCGGTAACAAGTGGGTAGTTTCCACCATTAATTGCTGTGGAAGTTTTAATTACAACTACACGTCCATCTCCGGAACCACCGGTCCAATTTAAGTTGATTTGAGTGGTAGGAGTAGCGGCTGCACCAAAGACTAAATTACTTGCCTGCGTAAAAACACTTAATGTAGCCGTTGAAGCTGCTGAATAGTTGCCGGCTGCATCCACCACAAAAAGTTGGTAGTCGCCTTCTGAGGAAGGGGCTGTTATAGAAGTTGCATTTCCGGCAGCAGAAGTGATCGTTGTGCCATTGGCGACAAAATTGGTCGTACCGGTAGGAGCGAGGAAATTAAAATCGGCAGCATTGCCCGCAACAATCGTCACAGTTCCGCTCGGAGTTGCTGCCCGGTTGGCAGGGAAAATTGTATTTTGATTCGTGGGAGCATTGGCATCACCTGCCATGGTATTGGCTGTGGTAAATGCGGTCTGTGCAGATGAGTTATTAACGCCATCGTTTAACACTAAATTGAAGAGTAAAGCACCGGCAGCCCAGTTGGCATTGGTAGATGCAATTGTATAGGTGAAAGTATAAGTGCCACCACCCACTTCATTGAATGTGGCTGCTTGGCCGTTGATCGTTGAAGCAGCGCCAGCAACCAGTCCGGTTTCTGCGCCACCGGCTGTGAGCGTAATCACGACCTGATCTCCAATTTTTAATAGTCCGGTTGAGGGAGACGCTACTGCTGTAGCGATTGTTGGAGCGACATTATCCAATGTATAAGTCTGCTCACTATTGACCGTTCCTCCAAAAGCATTGTTTGATAAATCTACAATGTCATTGGTGCCGAAGTTAAGATCGACTGTACCGCTGGATAATCCGGAGATTTGAACATTGTAAACAGTAGATGAAACCGGAGTTACAGATATAGTTCCTACTCCGGCAGTGCCGCCATTGGCAAAGTCGTCAAATGTAACATTGGTAACAGGCTCATTAAATGTTACCTGAAATGTAACGGTCGTGGCATTAGCCGGAGAACTAGCCGGTGTTTGACGATTGATGCTTGTTACAATAGGAGCGGTATTGTCGTTAAATGATAAAATCACCAAACCACCACCACCATTTCCTCCTGTTCTATCTGCAGTGTTTGCTTTGTCCCAACCACCACTTCCACCTGAACCCGGGAAATTTCCAATTGTTCCATTTGAACCATTACCAGCATTTGCTCCGTTGGCACCTGCAGCACCACCACCTGTACCACCAGCTCCGCCAGTATTCGAGGCAGCAACACCGTTCGCGCCATTTCCTGAAATACCAGGGCTTCCGCCACCACCGCCACTACCATCGGCTGAACCAGTTGCATTTCCATTTGGTGTACCTTCTCCACCGGCACCACCATTAAACGTCCCGGTTGTAGTAGCCGCACCTCCGTTACCCGTTCTGTCAGAGGCGCTTCCTGCGATCGATTCTCCGCCATTTCCTCCAACAGCAGTTACAGAACCAAAGGTTGAACTTCCCCCGTTTTGTCCGTTTGAAAATGTACCTGGAGTCCCGTCACCTCCGGTTCCACCAGCGCCTACTGTGACAGCAAGACCTGATGCACCAGCTGTAACAGTGGCCACTCCAGTCTTATAGGCAGCACCACCGCCACCACCACCGGCTCTACCATTGGTGGAGTTAGTTGCGCCACCACCACCGCCACCACCACCCCATGCCTGAACTGTTATTGCGGTAACATCGTTGGGGGCGTTGAAGGTGCTGCTCGAAGAATAATACGTAAAGCCTTTTGGATTTGTAGTATTTGTAGTTAACAGATAGGTAGGTGTTGCAGCAGCTCCTGTAAACTCATAAACCTGAACAAACAAAGGAGTATTGGAAGGCAAATTTGAAACGATAACACTTGATCCGCTACCAGCGATAGCAGCAACAATTTTTACTATTCCAGTACCTGGATCTTTATCAGTTGCTGAAGTATAGTTGTTATTCGAACCAAGCGTAGTTATATCGGTTCCATTAGCGGGTTTGAATGAGCCGAGGGCATCTTTTATTACAACTATTCTACCGGCAGTTGTTGTGCCTTCTGTCCAATTAATTTTGAGCGAGGTAGGAGTACTTGGCACAGGTTCAAAAATGATACCGGTTGCTTGCGTTTGCGCCCAAGAAGCAGAAGTTGTTAGTACAAGTAAAGAAATTAAAAGAGCGTAAATTCTCTTCATAGTGGTAGAGTATTAAAAATTCAAAAAATGCTAATTCAGAAAACTCAAGCTTTCGTCAGAGTAGCGATAAGACGTACTGAGATTCAGCTTTCGTGTATTTATTATTCAATATTGCCGTTCCTGTCTGTTTTCATTAATAATATACTTTTGGTATTCGCCAAGTTGGTAGTTCCCAAAATCACATGGCCTCCATCTGAAGTAGTGATGATACACACGCCTGTATCTTCATACTTACTTCCATAGCTTTTAGTCCAAATTTTGTTACCTGAATCATCGACTTTAATTAGGCAATAGTCTGTTTCACCGCGGCCGGCAGCACCGGAAAGCTTGGCTGTACCTAGTAAAATAAAACCTCCATCTTTCGTTGGAGCTACGCTATTCCCGTTGGCATCTCCATCCTGATTTGGAAAGGGATAATAAATAGAGAATACCTGAGTGGTGCCAAAATACCGTTTGAATGAGATGTTAAATACACCGTTAGTTGAGGGTGTTGTGACATTACTTTTACCGATTAGCACGAAAGCATTAGCGGGTGCTATGCTGACATCATTCATAGTTTCGGTGAATGTGCTGCTCGGTGTATAATCATAGAATGTTGTAAGCGAGTTAGTAGGAGTTTTTACTAATCGAATGTTTGCCGGATTGCCGCTCTTGATTACTGTTCCACTCCAATAAGAGTTATTGTCTGCGTCCTGAAAAAGTTTATTGGACAAGTTTACGGATTCCCCCGCGCCATAAAGGCGTGTCCAAACGGGAGTAATTGTTGCTGTGTTACCATTAATTACTGCCCCTGTAAATTCTGCTAATAGCATATTATCTTTAACAGGATCCGAAACCGATGTAAGTACACGCACGTTGCCAATAGCTGAATTGGTTGGAGATGTAATCACAGTTACACCCAATCCTTTTGCCTCATATGTGCTGTTCATCGTTTTTGGCAAGTTTTTGAGTGTCCCATCTTCCGATATAGATAAAATGAGTAATTGAGATTTTTGACTTTTAATATCTTCGCCCACAATTACGTAACCACCAGCGGGGTCTACAGTAAATCCGTTTCCCTTGTAGCTATCAGTTGTATTGTTTATTTCAGGATACAGTTTTTGCCAAACTAAATTTCCATAAACATCTGTTTTGATCAGTTTTATTTTATAAACTGGGTTTGGCGCACCCTCCACTGTTACCTGAGTAGTGGCTAAAATCAAAAGTCCCTTATCAGCAGTTTCTACAATTGCCTTGGCCTCATCACTATTGCCCCCATTGAAATAGCGGACGAACGTGGTGGCAGGGGCAGGGCCAACCGAATCTTCTTTGGCGCATGCGGCCAATACCAAAAGGGCAAAAACAATTTTCTTCATCGAACAATTATTTGCGGTGCGTTTTTTTCTTAGGTCTGAATACGGGATACGATCCACCAATCATGATGGAGACATTGTTAATCGTATAGTTGTCGGGCACATAGCCATAATCAAATGCCGATTCGAGATTGGTGCGCTTTGCGGGATTGGTAATATTAGATAAGCCGTATTGGTACCGAACATCACCGGTCAAATAAATGCCTCCCACTTTAATTTTTACGCCTGCCCCGGCTACGACAGAAACTACCAAGGAATTAACCGTATTAGTTACATCAAGATCCGGACCGGAAGTGACGTTTCCAGATTTGAAGGTGTGCACAGCCTGAAGGGTAGAGCCCAATAAATAGCTCACTCCGGGGCCCAAGGTAACGTAAGGATTGAAAGTAGATTTTTTCCCTTTTCTGTCTTTGAAAAGTTTGTATTGAAGTAATACATCCAAATCAAGCCAGTTTTGATTGACAGAACCTTCCAGCGTGGAGATCGATGCGCCATTGTCGCCTAAGAGGGGCTGTACATTATTGATTCCATAGGTGCGGGGCACATACAGAATTTCTGGAGCTAATGTAAGCCGCTTCAAAAATCCCATTTTTGAATTTTGGAAGATTGCCCTTTCGAACGACAATCCTAATTGAAACGCTACTTGAGGAGAATACTCTAACTTACCTTTTGAGTTTCCCGATACATAATAATTAGCCGTTACATTATTGAATGTGGTGTTTACACCAAGCTTCAGTCCTACATTAAAAATGGGTTTGGTTCTAAATGTGTTGTAAAGTCCAATGAATTCCTGGGGATCAACATCTTCGTTGTATTCAAAGAAGGGGTCAGTCTTTAACAAAAGCAGCATACTACTATCGGCTCTTTCGGGCTCTTCCAAATAGAGGTACGACATGGTGAGAAGTTTTAGTGCTTCTACCTTTTCTTGCTTGGTGAAGCCGTCTTTAAGACATTTTTCCAAAAGTCCTTTCAATTCATGTAGTCGGCCTTGATCATATGTGGATCGGGCCAAGCGTAAAGTTTGGGCACAATTGGTTGAGGCATCTTGTGCCAAACTTTGAAGTAACGGACAGATAAGAAATACGATAACTAAAATTCTCTTCATGCTTCTTTATTTTAGGGGAAGATTCGAGCAGGTTGCTTCTCTTGTTAAGTCTTCAGCTACAAATATTTCCCATTCCTCTTGTGTTAAGTTTCTCTTTAAAATACCGCAAAGTTCTCCAGCCATAGTGGTAATTTGAGTAGGCCAAGCATGTATGGTATAGTCTGTATCTGTTTTTCGGATACCGGTTGTAATACTATGCATACCCGCCATGATTTGTTCATCGTCCGGAGAAAAGGCCATACTCCAAACCCAATCATTGTTACTTAAAACCATGGGCTGTTCTTTGAGTTCTTTCATGTTCCACAAGCGAAGTGTCTTGTCTTTGCTGGCCGTAGCCATGAAGGTGCCAGCATGATTGAACTTAATTTGCTCTATTTGTGAAGTGTGACCTGAAAGTGTGCGTCTTACGATACCATTGTTTATAATGCGAACTTCCCCTTTTTGATCTCCCACAATGACCTCGCTTCCGTTTGGAGTAAAGGCTACTGCTAGCACATCGTTAAACTGGCCTTTCAAAATATTATACTTTGTAGCAGTAAAATTTTTCTTCACGTCCCAGATGTATAAGTTTCCATCTTCGCCAACACCGGCCAGTTTGGTGCCATCAGTGCTCAGATCAATGGAAGTGATTTTTTCTTTCGAATTAATCACCTCCTTCGCTGTGGAAAGATCAGAATACATAATGCTGTGCCCTGAATTACTTCGTGCAAAGAAGCCTTTGCCATCCGGTGCAAAATTGATATTTTCAATATCTGATTTGAACCCGCTGATCTTCTTAGGTTCAGCACCAGAGTTAGCAAGATCAATAATCATGGCGTAGTTAGCATCACGGTTTTCAGAATAAAGTCCCCCCACCGCTAACAGGTTTCCATCAGGGCTTACATCCATCGAATAAATCTGATAGTAGATACCAAGAGTGCTAGGCACAGGCATGAAGAATTCTTTCAATAACTTGCCAGTCCAAATTCCTCCTTGTTGTTTCCACTGGAAGATTTTTCCATCGCTACCACCTGAAAATAAAGAATTTGTTTTTACGCTGGTAACAATAGCACGAGCCGCTTTGGTGTGCCCCTCTAGGCTTCGGGTAAGTGGATGACTATTTTTATCTAGTGCTGCATGGAGACCGTTGTAAATGTCATCATCATAAAGATAGCCATCGTACTTTTTGTTAAAGTTATATCCCTGTTGTGCTAATAATGATTGCTGTACAGTATCATTCAATTGGCGTGATTTTAGTGCGATACTTTTTGCAATTGACAAATAGCGTCTTCTGTCTGCATCCCTTTTTGCTTCAATGGCTCGCTTCTCACTAGCAACGGCAGCATCTTTTGCTTTAATAGCGTCTGCTTTAGCTATGTTAGCTGCACGTTCCGCTTTAGTTGCTTTATCCAAATTTTCTAAGGCTTGGGCTTTGGCAATTACGGCCTCATCACGAGCTGCTTCGGCATCTTTTTTAGCAGCCTCCGCTTTTATTCTCTCCTGTTCAGCGATTCTAGCTGCCTCCGTTGCTCTTTTACTTTCTGTTTCTGCAGTTAGACGGTTAGCTTCTGCTTTGGCGGCAAATTCCTTTGCCTCCTTTTCTTTTTCCAAGGCAATACCTCGTTGAATGAAAGCGTAGATCAAGAACATTAACGCAATCACCATCAATATACCAAACACGATGGCCGTGGTGCGGGCACGCTCCAGTTTTCTCTTCTGCTCGAGTTCTTTAATCCGTTGTTCGGTTTCAAATTCCTTTTTCGAATACTCAAGGAAAATGATCGTGCGCTCGAAGGCCGGGTTGTAGCGTTGACCCCAAACCAAAGTGGGTTTGTGTTTCGCTTGCCAATTCAGTGCCAATTGCAAATCGGGTGGTCTCCAAAGACCGGCCTTGCCTACCTGATACATGGCAGCGGCCTCTGCTAAGCGCAAATACATTTGCACGGCATCCGCTTCATCGTCCACCCAGTTTTTCAACCGCACCCAAATGCGCATCAAACTTTCGTGCGATATGTCCACCATGGATCGGCTGTGGAGAGGTGTTCCGTAAGAAGGTGTTAACAACGACCTTCCGGGTTCACGGAATTTTTCGATTACTGCGATGACATCATTTTCTGATACATCGGCAATGGATGCAATTTCATTTAATCGGGTAGGTCTGCGAATACCAAAGTTCTCACCGCGTTTTTCGGTAATGGCTTTGAACATGATTTCGCAAATCCGTTGTTGATCTTCATCCAATTCATCAAATGCTTCATTGGCGTGCATCGACAACGCCTCGGACATGGTGCCGATGGCCTCGTAATGCTTCAGATCAACCAGTTCATCTTCATAGTCTTTGTAACGGCTCCAGTAGCTCCACGTACGCATGAGTGCGTGTTGTAGAATCGGCAATTGATCAGGGTTATCGCCCAAGTCGTTCAGCAATTGTTGAACTAAACGTGGTGCAATGTTCGCGTTGCCTACCGCTACAGGTCCTTCAATGGCTCTGCGCTTTTGCTCGCGCGTCATCTGAGGAATCAGGTAATGGCTATCGTTGATCTTGCGGGTCAATTCAGGGAACTGTGCGCAATCACCGATAAAGTCGGAACGCATGGTGATGGCCACATAAATTGGAGAGTCCTCGTAGTTCACGGCTTCCATCAAAAGGTTGATGAATGCCAATGACTCGTTGACTGAATTAGGGTCGGTGCTGTCTTTGAATCGGAATAATTCCTCAAACTGATCGACTAACACCAAGTAGTTAATGTCAGCTGATCGTCTGGATTGCTGAATGGCTTCCACCAAACCCAATGAACTACTGCGCAACAAGGTTGATACAATGGTTCTCTTGATTTTCTTGTCTTCGGTATCTGCCAGATTATAATCTTTGGCAGTCTTCAGCAGCGATTCTGCTAGGTTATCAATTGGGCCTGAACCCGGACGTGTAACAATTACTTCCCAGTTGGGGCTTGCATCGGTTAGGAAGCCACCGTATAAAATCGGCAGCACACCACAATAGATAAATGAAGACTTACCGGAACCGGATGGACCGATTACGCCAACAAATCGGCTCTTGGAAAGTTTGAGAAGCACTTCATCGCTTTGACCTTCGCGGCCAAAGAAAAGGTGACTTTCTTCGATCTTAAATGGCCGTAGCCCGGGGAAGGGGTTTTCCGTTCCGACTGCTGCGGTGGTTCCGGGGGTTTCGTCTACGATTTGGCTCATAGTTGTTTGAGATTAATGTGGGGATTAGCTTCCAAACTCGCTTAAAAAGTTCTTTAATGTCTCGATGGATCGCGTGCTGTCGGCAGAGATCAATGTGAGGTTTTGATTTTTATAACTGTCCAAGTTTCCGCTGCCAACAATAGCTTTGCCTTGGATTGGTTTTTTTCTTCCGAAGCCGGGAGCCTTCAATAGGTCAAGTACTTTCATGCGCACCCATTGATCGTTTACTTTTCCTTTGAAGATGATGGCCGCATCGAAGTTCTTCAGGTTTTCGATATGTCGCTTACGCACATCCAGCAGGTCGCCCTCGAAAGCGGGATACAATACTTTGAATCCTGATTTTTCAATCACTTCTTGAAAGGGTTTTACCTCCGAAGAATCGACACGATCATGCACGAGGTAGATGGATTTTCCGGTTGACTCATCTAAACCAATACGGTCTTGCGAATCAAGTAATTCTTCACGTACAATATTTTTAAAATCTTCGAGGGGATTCTGCATGATTTCGGCACCTTCTTGTGCTTCGGTGTCACGCTTCAGTGTTTCAATGAAAGCTTTTTGTTTATCGCTGGCGTTTTTCAGGTTTTGCGCAATCCAGATTAGTCGTGAAAACTCTTTTTTCGATTGCTTTTTTGCCAAGGCACATTCAGCCGCCAGTTTGTTTTGTAAATCAACGATAGAACGGTCAGCTCCTTCGGGGATTTCACCGTACGCGCTTCCGATCAAGTGAATAGAGAGCGAGCACTCTTCCAAATCTTTGCGGATCGATCTTTCTACTTCATTTAAATTGGTTGGTAAAGTTTGATTGGGGAGTACTACGTATCCATGGCGCAGTAGCTCACGCTTAATAATATTTCTTTGTACAGAAAGATCATGGCCTGTTTCTGCGAGGTAAATCGACTTGCGCTTGTAGATATTCTTTACTTCTGATTTGATATCGCCATCTTTAAATACTACCAATGCTTCATGGATATCATAAGCCAAGTCAACCATTTTCATCCAATACTGCTTTTCTGCTTCCGGGCTGAAGAAGTCAGAGTATTCTTTCATACTTCCGGTTTCGTCATCCAGCTGATACATTTCGTAGCCGATAGAATCGCGGAGGCGAGGAGGTTGCTCATGCAAATTGAGGGGAGACTTTAAAACTTTAAATACCCGATTGGTTTTTGTTTTTGAAGCTGACTTATAGAACGCCTCAACCAAATCCAAACAGCGTCCTGACTCAGCAAACTCTTTTGTTAATATCGTAACCAGAATGGCCGCGTTGTCGAGGGCAGGTGCAGTCGCAGTATCAAACTCACTCTTAATCACAATATTGGGTTTGGTGCCCAATACTTGGAGGAGCATGAGTTCAAGGAATTTTTTGAATTGTGTTACCCAGCCTTGTTCACTTTTTTTAGCTACTTCGTTATCTTTTTCCGCATAGGTAACAAGTACATCAATTTCAAATGCCATGGTTTAAATCGTTTGGTTGGCTACTTCATTTTTTCGTTCAGTTACATTATAAATGAGGCCTTGTGCCAAATCATGGTGGCTGGCCATCACAAAATAAAAATCAGCGATATTAATTTTAAATATTACCGCGCGATTAACTGCTTCTGCTTCAGTAATGAGAGGTGTGGGGCCCTCCTGGAAAAGATCACCGAAGACTTCGCCTTGATTTAAAGGCAGCACAATCTCGGAATTATTTTTTAATACTACATCACCAGCGGCCTGAATTAATATCGGGCTTTCGCCTGCGGGGATGGTTAATTTTTCGCGCGGGTTCAAGGTAATCGGCATGATCTTATCGGCCAGATCGCTCAAAACCTTTCCGGAGATACCCGCAAAAGCCGGTAGGCTCTTGATTAACATTACCATTTCGATCGCTAAAAAGAATCCATCATCTAATCCATCAAGTAATTGGTTATTTTCAATCGATGAGTCAAGGAATTTTTTATCCTTGAATGGAAGGCGATCGGCTACTACCTGATAGGCCTCTTTATCTTTATTATAAATTACCCAAGCGGTGGTCTCTTGTAAGAGCTTATCGCGGTTGAACATTTGGCTGATCAATCCACGGCTTACTCTGAAGTCTGCGATGTAGGCTGTCGAGTGTACCGCGCATACCTTAGTCCAGCGGTTGTTATAATTAAAGTCGCGGTTCAGAATGTAATTTAAAGTCTGTATGGGCGTATAGCTTTCTCGTGGGAAGAAAGTTTGCAGTTTCTCTAACTTATCGGAAGTGGAACTATCATCCAACAGAGGAATTAGTTTGGGCTTCAGGTCTTGTTCAACAAACAGATCCAAAAGCTCAAGCGCATATTGAATACTGTCAGGCGTTCCTAGCTCCACATTGGTTTTTACCAATTGAACCGATTCCGGTTCATATAATAAAGAGAGTAGCAACGTAAGATGTTCGTAGTTTTCACGAATCTCCTCGCGAAGCGCCTCACGTACATATTTGAAATGATCTCCTTCAGCTAATTCATCGAGCGCTGCTAGATTCCATAGCGTTTTATTCATCTCTACATCCAGCAATTCCTTTACTGCCAGGGCCTCCTTGCCGGTGGCTCTATAATTAATGAGTCGTAGCGAGTACAAGATTTGACGTACGATGCGCTTATCGGGGTAGTCAATCTTTTTCCACAAAAGTGGCATGCCTTCTTTGCCGCCAATGTGGCCAATGATTTGGATCAACTTCACCATCACCAACTCATTTTGTCCCGATTTATGGAAAGCAGTTTCGAGGTAAGGTAAAACAGGTTCTCCGGCTTCTTTCAAGGCAGAAGCAGCCTGATGCGAGTAGAGCGGAGACGATAATAGTTCGATTAGTACGCCCCAGGTTTCCGGCTTCTTCACTTTTCGAGCGGTTAGCAATGCTTCGTTGCGTACCTTCTGATCAGCATCGCGAAGTAGTTCCAATAAAATAAAGATGGTCTTTTGGTTCGTGAGCTTGCGCAACAATTTAGCTGCCAACATCCGGTCCGCTTGCTTGACGGATTTACTAATCTTCATCAGCTTATCCGGAGAGATAGAAAGCATATCGCTGTCCTCTGCCGCTCCGGCAGCAAGTGAGGCCAGGCCTTTTATTTCTTGTCCTTCCGAAGGTTGCAGTCCAAGTTCCTTCATCTTATCGACAGCGAATTGACGCACTTTTTTGATTTTGCTTTCACTCAGTTCAATGAGAGACGATTCGAAGAGTGCGGGCTCCAGCTTCTCCATTAGCTTTAAGCCGTAGATTACCTTTTCTTCGGCTGTGCTTTGAATTTCCTTTCCAAGAACACTGTCCATGGTATACTCCCGCACCACATCTTTTTCAACCGCTGCTTTATTTTTAACGAGGGAAGATTGCAGTGTTTCCCGGTATCCCGAGTACATTCGGTTGGTGAGCCAATACCAGAGAATCAGGATAGGAATAGTAAAGAGAGTGATGGTTAATAAGTTGAAAATATCAAAGGTGTTAATGATTACGATCGCTCCCCCGGCCACTGTGCTGGCTACCGCCATAACCGTTCCTTCAATTTTTGTTTGAGTATCAATTTTTAGGTCTTTGTCGATGGGTACGTAATAAAATTTGAAGGTTGGGTTATCCAGCGCATCTTTCAGTGAGTTTACAAATAGCTTACTCATGGCTACCGCGATAAAGAAATAGATCACGGAGCCTTTTCCGGAAATGGTTGGATCATATCCCATGAATGAACCAAGCGCCAACGCTGCGCCAGTAAACAGAATGAGAAGGATCGGATTGATAATCAGTGAAACACGGAGACCATAATCTTGATTGATTCGATCGGTGGCAAACGTGGTAAACAAGAAAGCGAAGATAACCACCGTTGCTTCAAAGAAACTTAGAAAATAAGGAAGTGAATCATTGTCAAATTGTACAGTTGAAATATTGAAGAATGAATAGTCCACAAAACGCAGAGCAACCGTAGAAATAATGACAAATGCTGATAGAGAAACGATGTACTTGTTGCCCAGAAACCCAAACAAAGAAAGTTTCTTGATTTCTGATTCGGCCTTGACAGCAGATTTTTCGCTAGTGATGTACTTGTTGGCTAACACAATAAACAGAAGCAGATAACCGATGATGCTGACGAGGCCTATCGAAAAGAGCGCATCTACTTCTACTCCGGAGGCAAGTGCGATCGGAATGGAGAAAAATGCAATAATGGAGGCAATACTCGTACCCAAGTCCACACTTCCAATGATTCGCTTGGCCACTCGGACGTTGAACATACGGCCGAAAGCACCCCAGAAAATTAACTGCGTTATGAATGTGAATGGAAGAATGAGAATAAAGCCAAAACGATACAGTTCCTTTTTATTCTCTACAAAAGCTTCACCGAATTCAATGAACGCAGTAAGTCCGATAATTAATACGAGGTTGATGATGGCCAGATTCTTGAAGGAGATTCTGCCTTGCAAGAAATTGTAGAGCATGGTAATACCGATACCTGCGATACCCGAGAAAAAGATCGCTTCCGGTAAGTCTTTCCCCTCGTTAAAAGAAGTGAGAAATAAGGTTTGAGATGCCACGGCTACCGTAGCCAGAAAAACACCCAAGAGAAAACTGATTGCTAGAAGTAAACTAACCGGCCCAGTCTCTTCGGGCTCAACATCCAGCAAATTCCAGAGTCGTTTTAGCATAAGGGGAAGTCGTTTAACTTCTAAAATTCAAATATTTTGTCGAAAATTCCTAATAATTAACTGTTGATGTTGGATTGGTTACTGTTTCTGATTAACAGAAGGTTATGAATAATTACTAACTTTAAGCTTTACCGTCTATCGAAAACCCGTTCATTTACCAACTTTACTTCCGGTTGATCAATTGATTATCAATTAAAAAAGAATGCTCTTGTAAGATTCTGAACCGATTTAGAATAGGCGCTGTCCTGAAAATACTTTAGACTTGTAAAAATTTTTAATGAAGTTTGCATGAAGCGAATATTATTCACCTCCCTACTTTTTGCAGCCTTTGGATTGGCTTGCGCACAGGCACCCAAAAGTTTAACAGAAGCCCAGCGTTTTTTCAACTTAAAAAATTACGATCAGGCGCTGCCTAAATTTTTAGAGGCGTTTCAAGCGGGTGTAAAAGATGCCGTTGCGTTTCATCAGGCAGCACAATGTTATATGCATTCGCAAAGTACCGATGATCAGGTAAAAGCAATTCCATATCTGGAACAGGCTATTGCGCTGAAGTCAGACCAACCTGCTTTTTATTATGACCTTGGCAATCTTTATCTGAAGAATGAGCAATTGCAGAAAGCTTTGGAAACTTTTTCAGCCTATCGGGATAAAGTAAAGGCTGACAAGAAAGCATCTGCGCAGGCCGAAAAAGGATTGTCGGCTGCACAAAATGCAATCGCTTTTATGTCGGTGCCCCGAAATTTTACTGTGCATAGCTTTCCGGGATCGGTGAATACCAAGTATACTGAATACAACCCCGTGGTTTCTGCCGATGAAAGTGTAATGGCCTTTACTGCGTTACGCCCCAATACCGGACGCACACGCTCGGGCGACAAATTCATTGAGGAAATTTTGGTTTCATACAATAAGGCAGGCAGTTGGAGCGAAGCGAAAGTGGTACCGATATCTTCAGAATACAATGTAGGCACAGCGGGTATTTCAGCAGACGGTCAGAAGATGGTGGTCTTTATGGGTGGAGCTACTGACCCCGGCAATTTATTTCAGGTAACAAAATCAGGCGAAGAGTGGTCGAAGACTACCATTCTGGCACCTACTATCAATTCACAGGGACTGGAATCCACATCCAGTTTGACACCCGATGGAAAGGTAATCTACTTTGCCAGCGATCGTCAGGGCGGAAAAGGTGGACTCGATATTTGGAAGATTGAAATGAAAGCCGATGGCAAGTGGAGCTTGCCTATTAATCTAGGTCCTGAAATCAACACCAAGGACAATGAAGATGCGCCTTTTATTCATCCCGATCAAAAGACACTGTTCTTTACTTCCGATGGACACAACTCCATGGGGGGAAGAGATATTTTCAAAACCAGCTTAGTAAATGGTAAATGGACTAGCCCTGAGAACATGGGTTACCCGGTGAACACAACTTCTAACGACAACTACTTTACTTTATTAGCGGATGGCAAGCGCGCATATTTCTCTTCCGATCGCAAAGGCGGACAAGGTGCGCAGGATATTTACTACCTGGATATGCCAGAGAATGCGATGACCATTCCATTAACGATGATCAAAGGCCGCGTAATCAATAGTGAAACCGGCAAACCCATGCCTACCAAAATGTATGTGGTGGATAATGAAACCAAAAAGGAATTGGAGTTTGTCTATGATCCCGATCCTAAAACAGGTGAGTACCTGATCATTTTACCTCCTTCAAAGAATTACGATATCGTTATTGAGTCAGAAGGATTTTTGCCTTATACCTTAAACGTGAACATTCCTAATCAAACCTACTTCTACGAATTGTATCAACAAGTGAGTTTGAAAACCATTAAGCAATTTGATGTTGTGGTAGGTCAAGAGGTGGTGGTGAAGAATGCCTTTTACGATACCGATAGTGATGTGAAAACGGAAATCCGCAAGTCCAATGAAGCCAAGTTGGTGCAAACCGGTAAAGTAGATGTGTATGACATGATGATTGACTTGATGGCATCTTCCGACAAAGAAGGATTGGATTATTTGGTGGGGTTGATAGAACACACCGATCCAATTGATGGAATCAATTTTGATGAAAAGCAAAACTCGAAAATAGAAGTGGCCACCCGCACTTATTATTTTGATGAAAGCGATGAGAGCAAGTTCGAGCAAAAGAAGGTAGATGGAAAGACTATTTTCTCGTTGCCTACTATGAACATTACTGAGGAGATTAAGAACAAAAAAACCGAAGTGAAAAAAGCTGACTTCGACAAAGCTGCATTAGCGAAGTTCGTAAAAGTATTCTTCGATCAGGGCAAGAGTGATGTAAAAGCCCAATACAATCCAGAATTGGAAGGTATTCTGAAAACCCTCCAACAATATCCGGACTTAGGTGTTGAGATTTCCGGCTTTGCGTCTTCCGAAGGAACCGAAGAAGCCAACCGCGAATTGTCGAACAAGCGTGCCATTGCTATTTTGGATTATTTCAATCATCAAGGTATTGTGAGGAGACGAATTGTGGCTAAAGGTTACGGTGCCACTAAGGATCAAAAAGCCAGCAAAGAGGAGGGAAGAAGAGTGGAAGTACGAGTGGTAGAATTGAAGTAAACTGACCTAAAACAAAATGAAATCCTTCTCACTTTCGTGGGAAGGATTTTTTATTTAGGAGAGTTTAGGTTTGAACGATAGAGCAAGGAACTATCGCCATAGCTTAAAAAGCGATAATTGTTGTCCAATGCCTGCTGATAAACTTTTCGCCAATCTTCACCAATAAAAGCTGCAATCAGCAACATCAAGGTGGAACCCGGCTGATGAAAGTTAGTGATCAACGCATCCGCAGTTTGAAATTGATAACCGGGTATCAGATAAATAGCTGTCTCACCTTGAATGGCATCTACGCCATCACGCTCCATTTTCTTCCACACATTTTCAAAAGCCTTTTCGCGATCTATGTGTTTCAAATCAGAATAAGGATCACGTTGCCCGATAACAAATTCGGCAGACGGATTTGTTTCTAATTTAACGCCATACCAATACAAGCTTTCCAAGGTGCGGAGTGATGTAGTTCCTACAGCCACAACTTTACGGTCGCGTTGAAGTAGATTTAAAACATTGGCTTTGGTAATATGAATTTGCTCTTCGTGCATCACATGTTCCCAGGCGTTTTCGACCTTCACCGGCTGAAAGGTCCCAGCACTTACATGCAGTGTTACAAAATCAGTTTGAATTTTCTTTTCACTTAAATTATTAAACACCCGGTCGGTGAAATGCAACCCCGCAGTCGGTGCAGCCACGGCTCCATCATGCTTTGAGTAAATGGTTTGGTAGCGCTCTCGGTCGCTGGCTTCTACTTCGCGCTTTAAATAAGGAGGTAATGGCGTAACGCCTAATGAAGAGATCACCTCGGCAAAAGTTTTTTCTCGCGGTTCCCAGTCAAACGATACAATGGATTGCTCCCGATCGATCAGATTTACATTCAGTTTGGTCGTGCCGCTCTTGCGTGAAAGCGTTTGTCCATTCCATCGTTTTGCGTTGCCAATCACCACCTGCCAATGGGCTTGTTCCATTGCTTCCATCGCCACGGCTACAATGGGAGAGGGCTTCGTTGGGTGAAGCAGAAATATTTCAATAATGGCTCCGGTGTCTTTCACAAAGTGAAGTCGGGCAGGAATAACCTTCGTATTGTTAAAGAAAAGGATGCTGTTTTCCGGAAGATAATTGGAGAGTTGCAGAAAGCGAGCATGCTCGATCGCTCCATCCTGATAAACCAGCAAATTGGATTGATCGCGTTCCGCCAGCGGATGCAAGGCAATACGTTCGGTCGGAAGCCCGTATTTGTATTGATTAATATCGATTATGGGAGATGTCATTTCAGCAAAGGTAATAGATGAGTCAACAGGTCGGCTATGTGCAGCGGGCGGATATTTTTTGTTAGTTTTGATTTTCAAACTTTCAATCATGCCGCTTCGACTCAGTTTTCACAAGCATGTGCTGGAATTCAACTTTGATGCACGCACATCACGCGGAGCCATGAAAGAACGCGTGTCGTGGTTTGTGAAATTATGGGAGGAATCCAACCCCGATGTGTTTGGGTTAGGCGAGTCGGCACCTTTGCCGGGCCTGAGTAAAGAATCATTGGAAGATGTGGAAACGGAACTGGCCGCTCTCATGAAAAAAGTGAATGCGATGAGTTCCTCCCTGCCGGAAAGTTTGGAGACGATGGATGACCTCAACCATTTTATCAATACAACATGGGGCGTGAAGCACTCTGCCAATCGCATGGCAATCGAGTCCGCTATTTTGGATTTGTTTTATGGAGGTAAGCGTACGTTGTTTAAAACCAATTTTGTTGAAGGAAATGCCATCGCCATCAATGGTTTGATATGGATGGGAGGTCTCGATCGAATGCTCCAGCAAATTGATATCAAGATCAGGGATGGATTTCGTTGCATTAAATTGAAAGTGGGTGGCCACGATTTTGAAAAAGAGTGCGATATCCTTCAATACGTTCGAAGAAAATACTTTCGGGATAACATTGAAGTGCGGCTCGATGCCAACGGGGCGTTCAAACCAGAAGACGCTTTATATAAACTGAATTTGTTGGCGCGGTTTACGATTCATTCTATTGAGCAACCGATTAAACCGGGCAACCCTTTCATGGAAGAACTTTGTGCCAAGTCTCCCATTCCAATCGCATTAGATGAAGAGCTGCTTGGAGTCGATACGGTGAACGACAAGCGAAACCTGCTCCAACGCGTAAAGCCTAATTACATCATCATTAAGCCAAGTTTACATGGTGGGCTCTACGGCACCCATGAATGGATAGAAGTAGCGGAAGAATGTAATGTAGGCTGGTGGTTAACCTCATCACTGGAGTCGTCTATAGGCTTGAACGCGATCGCTCAGTTTGCTTCAACTTACCGAATTAACTTGCCGCAAGGGCTCGGTACGGGTACGATTTATACCAATAACTTCCCTTCACCCTTAGAAGTCAAGAATGCCGCTTTGAGCTATAATCCGCGTTTGGAGTGGGATTTAAGGCATTTGTTCCCCCGCGAAAGCCTTTATCTAGATGAATAACTAAATATTTTAGCTAAATTTCTTGCATCGAATCTTCTGAACGCTTTATTTCGCTAAAAATATTAGTTATGGAGGCGAAACTAAAACTGTCCAGTAAGAAGTTAAATTCAGGAAAATTTCAGGTGAATTTCTCAACGGAAGGAAGTTGTGAAAACTTTTATGGCTATCTATTAGCGGAGCCTTTTACTCCGGTTCATGAAGTGATCGCCAAAATCAATCGTCATATTGACTCAATGAACAATCGCCCACAGTATTTACAGCGTAACCTCTTTTCGCTGGGAAAGCGTCAGGTCAATTCAGGAAGAATACTCATTTTCAAAAAATAGTATGGTAAAGCTAAATGAAAACATGCGCAAGCTGCGCAAACAACTCAAATTGACACAAGATCAATTTGCAGCCAAACTGGATATTAAGCGCTCGCTTCTTGGTGCCTATGAAGAAGGCCGGGCCGAGCCTAAACTCGAATTGCTACAAAAGATCGCAGCGGTCTTCAATGTTTCAGTGGACGACCTGATTGGAAAGGATTTAGATGAAGGAGCTCCCGCTTCAACTATGTCTTTATCTAAAGGAAAAGAAGTGTTGGTGGTAACATCCGATTTGAGTGGTAAAGACAATATTGAATTAGTGCCTTTAAAAGCTGCTGCGGGTTATTTGAATGGGTATGCCGATGCAGAATTTGTGAAGGAACTCCCGAAGTTTCAACTCCCGATTTTAAAGCAAGGTACTTATCGTGCTTTTGAAATCAGTGGCGATTCGATGTTACCCATTTTGCCGGGCACCATTGTGATTGGGGAATATGTAGAGGACATTCGAAAGATAAAGAGCGGAAAGACCTACATCGTTATTTCACAGCGCGAGGGAGTCGTTTATAAAAGAGTGTTCAATTACCTCGAAGAAAGCGGCAAGCTGTTTTTAGTTTCTGATAATCGCCATTATTCCCCGTATCAATTGGATGGAAATGAAGTGATGGAAGTGTGGGCAGCCAAGGCGTACATCAGTGTACAGTTCCCGGACATCGATTCGAAGAATGATGTGTCAATTGAAGAGTTGGCAAGTGTGGTATTGGATTTACAAAAGGAGATTTTTCAGTTGAAGACTGAGAAGGATAAAGATAAATAACTTAGCGGTTGCCAAAACCTGTTTTCCGATGGCCTTTGAATTTCATTGGCCACGGGAGCAGTGAGGGTTTATTCTAGTAAACGGATTGTTTTCTTACGATCTACTTTTTGCGTAGCTGTTTCAGCAAAGTTTCTTACCCATCGGATTGACTTGGGATTTTCATATTTGCTTAAGGTGGATTTACAATGCTGAATTATCTGATTTTGGATTTCTACCAATCGTTCACCTTCCAAGATCAAATGAACGGATGTGCCTAACTGCTCATCAGGCAGGCCGGCAATAAAAAACCGATTTGTTAATCCCAATAAATCAAAAATCAATGCAATCTTCTTTTCGATTTCTTCGGGATGTAATTTAATACCTCCACTATTGATAACATGATCCCAACGGCCTAGCCATTGAAATGAATTTTCATCCCGCAGTTCAACTACATCGTTGGTGATGATTTCGGTTTCCAAAAAAGGAACTTTGTTGCATAAACATTGGCGTGCATCCTGACGGATACGAACGCCCGACAGAGTTTGAAAGAATTTACTTCTTTCTGCTCCATTTACTTTTCGCAACGCTATGTGCGAGAGTGTTTCCGTCATTCCATAGGTTTCATAGAATTGACAGCGAAATGTCTGCAACTCATTTTCTGTTTTTAGATCAAGTGGCGCACCGCCAATTAGAATAGAGCGGATGGAATGGAAGAATCTTTTTTCATCGGATTGTAAAATGCTTTGAACCTGATAGGGAACAAGTGCTACAAAATCGATCGATGATTGGATGGGTAAATTCGTAAAGGGATTTGCGCTGGGCTCGGACAGCACCATATTCATTCCAAGTTCCATACTCCGAACCAACATCATTCTCCCTGCAATATAGTTCGGGTCGAGGCATACCAGCGATGTTTGCCCTGCTTTGAGTCCGATCGCCCGGGCAGTGGCCAATGCACTTTTCCGCATTTGTTCACGCGTTGCCTGAATTGTTTTGGGAGTTCCGGTTGAACCTGAAGTCGTCAGTGAAAAGGATTTTTGCCCACCCAGCCACATTCGGCAAAACTGAAAGGCTCTGCCTTCAAACGAGTCATTACTCCCTTCCGGTAATTCGGCAGAAGAGTAGATTCTGTCTTTTGTTTGAATAGAAAAGCCGTTCATACCAATTGCGATTTTATTGCAGTAATTTCACTTTCAACGGGTAGCGTTTGGCGAATGCGTTCGAGTCGTTCAAGCGTTTTTCTTAAAAAACTTTGATGCACGGAGGAGCTCGGCTGAAAGGGTTTGTGAAGCAACGCCAACCGAATGCTGTTCCATTCCGTCAACAAGTTTTTAGTAGCCGTGTCAAAATATTGGTCGCTAAACTTCTCAATGATATATGTTTCCGCTTCTTCCGTAGGATGAATCCGATCGGGTTTATAAAACCGATAGTCACGTAAATCATCCATCATGATTTCATAAGCCGGAAAATAATCCACCCCCAACTTCTGTAATTCGTGTGTGCACAACCGTAAGATTGATTTGCTGACAGAGTTCAGTTGCAACGAATCTTTCGTGTGGCGTACTGGACTAACCGTGGTAATGATTCGAATGTTCGAATTTAATTCCTTTAACAGCGTGATGGTTTCTTGTGTTGAGTTCAGTATTGTTTCTGCGCTAAGCAACTCTTTGGAGAAAAGTGACGAAGGCATCTTGTGGCAATTAGCTACAATTGCTCGATTGTCTTTCCTACGATAGGCAAAGGCTGTTCCATATGTCAGAATCAACACCCGGCAACTCTTTAAATGCTCGTGAGTTATTTTGATTTGTTCCTCTATTCTTTCGCGGAGCGCTTCGCGTGAGCTACCATAAAAGCTCGAATGAAACTGGTAGTGAAACCAGGCTCCCTGACTTTCCACGAAATCCATTTCATCGGGCACTTCTTTTCGGCAGATCATTTGTAAGGTTCGGTGAATAGAAATGGGATTGTAAATCGTACCAAACGGATTCGCTAGTGTATTAAATTTATTGGTGGTCAGATAGTTGCCAATCACATCCGCAAAACAAGACCCGAAGGTAGCTACCGAATCAGGTAATTGAATTGGAGTGGCAGGCGTTACAACGAGGTCTGTTTTCCAAGAATTCATCCGGTTAGTTTTTTCGTTCGAGTCAACTAATATCCAATCAAAAGTATCTATTTTTAAGCTTCTGATTACCGTTATTCCACTTCTATGTTATCACAAGCAGAAATCGAAAAAATTCCAACCCGTGTATTTCAAACTTCTGAGGCAGCCTCTGTTTTTGTGGCCAATGAAATTGCCGCTTTGATCAAATCCAAACAAGCCGAAGGCAAACCTTGTGTTTTGGGCCTTGCTACTGGCTCAACTCCAACACGAGTGTATGCCGAGTTGATCGCGCTTCACAAAAAGGGATTAAGTTTCAAAAACGTGATTACCTTCAACCTCGATGAGTATTATCCAATGCTCCCGAATTCATTGCAGAGCTATGTTCGTTTTATGAATGAACATTTGTTCAATGAATTGGATATTCCGAAAGAGAACATTCATATTCCCGATGGTACATTGCCGAAAGAAAAAGTAGCCGAGTTTTGTAAGAACTACGATGCCCAGATTGAAGCACTAGGTGGCATCGATCTTCAGATATTAGGTGTCGGAAGAACCGGGCATATTGGCTTCAACGAGCCTGGCTCTTCTGAGCGCACCACCACACGCATGATTACACTTGATCAGGTGACTCGTATTGATGCGGCCAGCGATTTTTTTGGTGAAGAAAATGTGCCAACCAAAGCCATTACCATGGGGGTTGGTACGATCATGAAATCGAAGCGCATCATTATGATGGCGTGGGGAGAAGGCAAAAGTGCGATTGTTAAAAAGGCTGTGGAAGGTCCGATTACGGATCAGATTCCTTCTACATTTTTACAACGACATCCTAATACATTGGTAATTTTAGATGAAGCCGCTTCGTCTAATCTCACAGCAGTGAAAACACCTTGGTTGGTGGATAGTTGTGTGTGGGATGACAAGCTGATTCGCAAGGCAATTGTTTGGTTGTGTCAACAAGTGAAGAAACCGATTTTGAAATTGACCAACCATGATTATATGGAACATGGTATGGGCGATATTCTCAACGAGTTTGGATCAGCCTATCAGGTGAATATTAAAGTGTTCAATCAGCTGCAACATACTATCACCGGTTGGCCCGGAGGAAAGCCCAATGCAGATGACTCTCACAGACCAGAACGGGCAACACCATTTCCGAAACGAGTGATCATCTTCAGTCCGCACCCGGATGATGATGTGATTTCAATGGGAGGAACCTTTATTCGATTAGTTGATCAAGGCCATGAAGTACATGTGGCCTATCAAACATCCGGTAACATTGCAGTGTTTGATGATGATGCGATTCGCTTTGCGGATTTTGTCCGCGACTTTGATGTTTCATTCGGTTTGGACAAAGAGGAGGGAGAGCAGTTCTACAAGAAAGTGGTAAAGGCTATCAAAGAGAAAAAACCGGGCGATGTAGATAGCCCGGAAGTGATGAAGATCAAAGGATTGATACGCAGGGGAGAAGCAAAAGCAGGCTGTCGCTACACTGGTATTCCCGATTCGAAGGCGCACTTTTTAGATATGCCTTTTTATGAAACAGGTGCAGTGAAAAAGAAACCTTTAGGAGAAGAAGACATTCAGATCATCGTTGACTTGATAGAGAAAATCAAACCGCATCAGATTTATGCGGCTGGTGATTTATCCGATCCGCATGGAACACACCGCGTATGTTTAGCAGCTATTTTTCAAGCCGTTGATCGATTGAAGAATAAAGCATGGATGAAGGATTGTTACCTCTGGCTCTACCGTGGTGCGTGGCAGGAGTGGGATATTGATCAGATTGAAATGGCAGTGCCGTTAAGTCCGGATGAATTGATGCGCAAGCGCAGAGCGATCTTCAAGCATCAATCGCAGAAAGACAGTGCGGTGTTTCCAGGCAATGACAAACGTGAGTTTTGGGTACGAGCAGAAGATCGGAATCATGCTACCGCGCAGGGATACAACGAACTAGGCTTGGCAGAATATGAGGCGATGGAAGCGTTTGTGAGATATAAATTTTAATTCAAAGTAATGAAGCATTTGGTTTCCTGGAATGTGAATGGCATTCGCGCGATTGTAAAGAAGGGTTTTATCGAAAGTGTGCGTGCTATGCAGCCTGATGTGCTGTGTCTACAAGAAACCAAAGCGGCTAAAGAAGAAACCTTATCGGCACTGGAACTCTTACCCGAATATAAATCGTATGCTAATTCATCGAAAGCGCGTAAGGGATATTCAGGAACAGCGATCCTTTCGAAGGAAGATCCGCTGCACGTAACGTATGACATGGGCATTGAAGAGTTTGATCAGGAAGGGCGTGTGATTGCTGCGGAGTTTAGCACTTACTTTGTGGTGACGGTTTATACTCCGAACTCCGGCTCGGAGCTAGCACGTTTGGATTACCGACAAACGTGGGACGATGCGTTTCGCGAATATTTGTTGTGGCTGAACAGACGCAAGCCGGTGATTGTGTGTGGAGATTTTAATGTGGCTCACCAACCGATTGACTTATCACGTCCCAAAGAGAACTACAATAAATCTGCAGGCTACATGCAGCAAGAGATTGATGGTTTTTCGAAATTATTGGATGCTGGCTTTACCGACACTTTCCGCCATCTCTATCCCGACACGGTGAAATTTTCATATTGGAATCAGGTGATTTTTGGTCGTGAGAAAAACATTGGCTGGCGCATTGACCATTTTTTAACACCGCCTAAGTTATTGCCTTTAGTGAAAGATGCCCTCATCTACAACGAATACCACGGCTCGGATCATTGCCCGGTGGGATTGAAGATTGAGATTTAATCTTGATTTATTTTTCCTCGATTAAAAAAAGATTTGTTCGCTGAGAATAAGTTTCCCTTTAGATTCTTTCTGCGCATCGCAGCCATAAGAATAAACAACCCACTAAAGAGTGGACCGTATGCGAAAACAATGATTTGGTGTCGATCAGTTTGAAATAGCCCGAGAAAGGAGCTTATCGTGAAGATAAAGCCGAATAGCATAAGTGCAGCTCCGAAGATGGCCAATCTTTTCAAATTGGCTAAGCGATGTTGATGGGATACTTGATGCAGTAGTTCTTCATCTACTTTACGAATGACAGCGGTAATCGAATGATCAGCAAGATTTCTTCCTTCCAGTTCTTTACGAATCTGATCGAATTCAATCTCGCCTCGATTGATTCTTTCGAGATAGTAGCTTACTATCTTCTCATATTCATCCATTGCGTTTATGCTACCCGCTCAATCTGCGCGCCTAACTTTTTCAAGCGACCTTCAATATCCTGATACCCGCGATCAATCTGCTCTACGTTTGAAATTTCGCTTTCACCGGAAGCGGAAAGCGCTGCGATGAGCAAAGCAACTCCGGCACGAATGTCAGGTGAAGACATTTTGATGCCGCGTAGTGATTGCTTTCGATCTAAGCCCATAATGCTGGCGCGATGCGGATCGCAAAGGATAATTTGCGCTCCCATGTCAATTAACTTGTCAACAAAGAACAATCGGCTTTCAAACATTTTTTGATGAATGAGCACATTGCCTTTGGCTTGCGTGGCTACAACCAATACAATACTCAATAAGTCCGGTGTAAATCCGGGCCAAGGTGCATCTGCAATGGTGAGGATGGAACCATCAATGAACGTTTCGATTTCGTATCGTTCCTGCGCTGGAATATGAATATCATCACCTCTGAATTCCATTTTAATTCCCAATCTACGAAAGATTTCAGGAATGATTCCCAACATATCGATGCGACAATTTTTAATCGTCACTTCTGACTGAGTCATCGCAGCCATGCCGATGAAACTACCAATCTCAATCATATCGGGTAGGAGGGTGTGCTCCGTACCGTGTAGTTTGTCTACGCCTTCAATTGTCAATAAATTAGAACCAATGCCGCTGATCTTTGCGCCCATTCGGTTGAGCATTGAGCAAAGTTGTTGCAAGTAAGGTTCGCACGCGGCATTGTAAATGGTTGTAATCCCTTTCGCGAGTACGGCAGCCATCACAATGTTAGCTGTGCCTGTAACGGAAGCTTCATCTAATAACATGTAGCATCCTTTCAATTGCGATGCATCGATGTTATACAAATTTTCGTTCGCGTTGTAGTTAAATTTCGCACCCAGATTTTGAAAGCCAATAAAGTGCGTATCCAATCTGCGTCTGCCAATTTTGTCGCCACCGGGTTTCGGTATATTAGCCTGACCATAACGAGCTAATATCGGCCCGAGTAGCATCACCGATCCGCGCAAAGCGGCTGCTTTCTTGCGATAGCTATCCGTTTTTAAATAGTCAGTGTTTACGTTCGCGGCTGTGAATCGAAACGATCCAACACCTAGCTTTTCTACCTTACAGCCGAGATCGCCAACCAACTCAATCAGCTTGTTTACATCGACAATGTCCGGAATGTTATGAATGGTTACCGGTTCTCCGGTAAGAAGTGGAACACAGATAACTTGTAGTGCTTCGTTTTTGGCGCCTTGAGGGGTAATCTCTCCTTTTAGTTTTTGCCCTCCTTTGATTTTGAAGGAACTCATTGATCTCTTCTACGATGTGGGTTATTGCCTCTTCTGTTTTTGTTGAATCGTTGGTTGCGATTCCGATTGTCTCTTTTTTCGTTCGCGGTAAAGTTTTTCAAACAAATTGTCTTCGCGTACTTTATCCAGATTCAGTGTCAACTTTCCTTGCGACATGATCTGAAGATCTTTGACGATCACCGAATCATCCAACGTCTCTTTGTTCCAGTTGCTGTAGAATGTTTTCATCAACTTCCCGAGGTAGATGGTTGCTTCTTCACGCTCTACCGGATCTTCTTTTTTAATCGCCTCTTTGATCAGGCGTTCCACATTTTTTCCATAATGCTTGAAGCGAACATCGCTTTGTGGATATTCCATCTTTCTCGGTTTCTTGAAAAGAATGGTACGATCCGGTGTAGTAAATGGATTGTCAATGTCTAAGTTAAAATCCGCAATGATGTAAAGGTCGTCCCACATGCGTTGTGGGTTTTCGTGTGCTTCTTTCACCACCGGAGCCAACTGCTTGATAAGCTCGATCAAAGTGGTGGCCATTTTCGTTCTTTTCTCCTTATCGGGAATGGTGCGAATATAGTTGACCAGTTTTTGCACGTTGCGACCATATTCTTTCAGAATGATGCCTTCGCGCTGCGTGTTGTATTCTCCTATCACTGAGGAATTAGATTTCATCGACTATTGGTTTGATAACTCAATCTTATTTTGAAAACTTACTTTCTGCTTTTTGGGAATGTGCTTTCGAATGCTGAAGACGTGGACTTGAAAAGGGTCTGTCTTTTACTCGGTTGGGCACTCATCAATTTTGATGTATTTTCAGCTTAGCAAAGCTAAGTAATAAAGTCTTCTCCCCAAAATCAGCAAACTGGATCTTCGCTTTGCGCTCGGCACCCTGTTCTTCCATGTTTACTACGGTGCCAAAACCAAATTTCGGATGTTCTACCTTCATCCCCACGGTCAGTCCACGAGTATCGCTGGGCGCAAAATCAGCTGCCGGTTTGTAAGCCGTAGGTTTTGCTACTGGCTGTGAACTTACCGACTTCTTCATGCCGCTCACAAAACTCTTGGCGTAGTTGGGATTCGGTGCACTTGGCTCCGAGTTCACAAACTTCGTACTCACTTTGATGAATCGCTTATCGATATCATCCAAGAAGCGACTGGGCTCGCAATTCTTTAAACGCCCAAAGCGGTAGCGTGTAAGGGCGTACGAAAGAAACAGCTTTCGCTCAGCACGCGTGATTCCCACGTAAAAGAGTCTGCGCTCTTCTTCCAATTCTGCCCGACTGCTCAACATCATTTGCGAAGGAAACAAATCTTCCTCCATGCCTACGATGTACACATTCTTAAACTCCAATCCCTTCGCCATGTGAATAGTCATCAACGTGATCTTATCGGGATCGTTGTCTTTGTTTTCGTCCTGCCCAGTTACAAGAGAGACTTCTTGCAAAAAGGCACCCAGGCTTTTATCTTCTTTTTCAGGATCGTCTACATATTCTTTAATCGCGTTGAGCAATTCCTGCACGTTTTCATAGCGACTTAAACCTTCTGCAGTTTTGTCCTCATACAATTCTTTCAATAAGCCGGATGATTTCGCGATCTCTGCTGCCGATTCATACGCATCTTTGTTTTGAATTTCAATGGCGAAGCGTTTGATCTTCGTCACAAAATCATCGATTGGTCCGGCTGCACGGCTACCGACAAATGAGGCCGCATTTTGAACTACTTCCCAAATGGAAATCGCGTGATCGTTGGCTGCAATAATGATCTTATCGATGGTGGTATCACCGATTCCTCGCTTGGGCAAATTGATGATTCTCCGAAAAGACGCTTCGTCTTGCTGATTGAGCGAAAAACGAAGGTAGGCGAGTAAATCTTTGATTTCCTTACGTTGATAGAACGAGAGTCCACCCACCACTTTGTACTTAATGTTCATTCGCCTCAGCGATTCTTCAATGGCGCGCGACTGGCTATTGGTACGATACAGCACCACAAAATCACTGAACTTGTATTGGTGTTGCATCTTCTCCTCAAAAATGGAAGAAGCTACTAATTTACCTTCTTCATTATCAGAGACTGACTTAATCAATTCAATTGGAGTGCCTTCTTCGTTGGCCGTCCATACATTTTTAGGAAGCTGTGCTTTATTCTTGGCGATTACGGAGTTAGCGGCTTCTACAATGGTTTTGGTAGAGCGATAGTTTTGCTCTAGTTTGATGATTCGTAAATCAGGATAGTCTTTTTCAAAATTCAGAATATTGCTGATGTCCGCACCTCGGAAAGCATAGATGCTCTGCGCATCATCGCCCACCACACACACATTTTGGCGTACGGCAGCCAGCTTCCGCACGATGAAATACTGACACAAGTTGGTATCCTGAAACTCATCGACTAATATATAATGAATACGTTGCTGGTATTTGTTCAGCACGTCCAGATGTTCTTTGAAAAGCTTATCGGTATTGAACAGCAAATCATCAAAATCCATCGCCCCCGATTTGAAACAGCGCAGGGCGTAGGCTTTGTAAATGTTACCGATTTCCGGTCGCATATTTTCGACATCATCGGCCATCAAAATGGGATTGGCAATGTATTCCTGCCAGGAGATCAATTTATTTTTAGCAGACGAAATTCGGTTGTACACCGTATTCACTTTGTATTGCGCTTCATCAAGACCGAGTTCCTTCACGATGGAGCGAAGCAAGGATTTCGAGTCATCGGTATCGTAGATCGTGAAGTTGTTGGGATAGCCCAAATGATGGGCTTCGGCTCGAAGGATACGCGCAAAAACGGAGTGGAATGTTCCCATCCACAAATTCCGGGCATCAGCTCCGACTACCTTTTCAATTCGCTCACGCATTTCACGAGCTGCCTTATTGGTAAAGGTAAGCGCCATGATGTTGAAAGGATCTACCTGATGATCTTTGATCAAATTGGCAATGCGAAAGGTGAGAACCCGTGTCTTGCCCGATCCGGCACCCGCTATCAGCATACAAGGGCCATCGGTGTTTAATACAGCCTCTAATTGTGGCTCATTCAGGCCATCTAAATAACTATCCATAATTTATCCTGCAAGTTAATATCGACACACAGCAATGAGTAAGAAAATGAGTTTAATTTTAAGCTTTTGTTGGAGAAAATAGATGAATTAACGGATTCAAAGAGAGGATTGAATTGAAGAAGAATAGTGTATGAAACCCGATTTTTTAACCACCACCAAACGAGAGTCGTTTTCCACCTGGAAATTCCGAACCCTCATGAATTGGTATCCGATGTATTTCGGAACCGGAGGCAAGATTTTGTTTTGGTCAGCCGATTTTTTGGAGGTACACCTGCGCCTGCGACTTAACCCTTGGACCTACAATTATGTAGGCACCATCTTTGGTGGAAGTATGTTTGCAGCCTCTGATCCATTTTACATGCTCATGCTCTTCAAAGCGCTGGGCAGCAACTACGTGGTATGGGATAAATCGGCCAACATCCGGTTTAAGAAGCCGGCCCGTGAGACGTTGTATACCCGTTATTTCATCTCATCAGAAGACTTGGAGGCTATCCGGCAAGAGGTAAAGGAGAAAAACGAAGTTACCCGCTCATTTGTGATCCAATGGAAGGATAAAAAGGGCATCGTTCATGCAGAAATTGAGCGCGTGTGTTACATTGCTGATAAAGCGCACTATCAAAAAAAGAAGGGCGACAGCCAACGTGCCAAATTGGAATTTAGAGGGGTAAACAATTGAAGTGGGTAAATGCTTATCTTTACAAAAAAATGAACCATATGCCAGCCGCGTTGAATAGTACTCAGTTGGAAATATTGAAATTGTTTAGAAGCGAACAATCCGAGGAGGAACTTCAGGAAATCAAAGCGTTATTGATATCATACCTTTCCAATAAAGTAGTGAGCGAAGCCGATAAGGTCAGCACGGATAGAAAATACACATCCGCAACATTTGAGTCGTGGAAGGACGATCACTTCAGGAAAAAGGAATAATATGACAGTTGTAATTGACTGCAACATATTTGTCAGGTGCCTATCATCCTACTCCCCATATCATTCGATTTATAAGTCACTAATTAGTAGCAAATTTACGCTTGCTGTAACTTCTGATATCCTACTTGAATATGAAGAAATTGTGCAACTGAAGTATAACACAACAACTTCAAGTTCTCTTATTTCATTGTTATTAGAATTGCCTAATGTTGTACTAATTCACCCCCATTATAAATGGAATTTGATACAAATGGATCAAGATGATAATAAGTATTGCGATTGTGCAATTGCTAGTCAATCGTCATTTATCGTCACCGAAGATCGACACTTCGATGTTTTGAGAGGAATTCCCTTCCCCTCTCTGAATGTAGTTTCAATTGATGAGTTTATAAAATTAATCCAATAAATAGCTGATAGAAATGATTAAAGTAGGAGAGGTTTTAGTTTCAGACGACATCCGTGATGTAGAATTTGTTTGTCATCTTGAAAAGTGCAAGGGAGCTTGCTGTGTGGAAGGTGATTTGGGTGCTCCCTTGGATGAAGACGAGCTGCCTATCATGAAAGAAATTCAGGAGCAAGTAAAGCCTTACCTCACACCGGATGGACTCAAGTCGATTGAAGAACAGGGTGCTTATATCTTAGATGAAGATGGCGATTACTCAACTCCTACTATTGCCGGAAGAGAATGTGCCTATGCTCATTACAATGCGGAAGGCATTTTGAAGTGTGGTATTGAGCAAGCTTACCTTGATGGAAAGATCAGCTACCGCAAACCTATTTCTTGTCACTTGTATCCGATCCGAATCACCAAAAATAAAAAGGGTTTTGAAGCGGTCAATTACCACAAGTGGAGCATTTGTTCAGCCGCCTGTTCTTACGGCAAATCGTTGCAAGTTCCATTGTATAAATTTCTGAAAGACCCGCTCATCCGCAAATACGGAGAAGGATGGTATCAGGAGTTGGTGGAGAAAGTGGAAACCAAATCTTAGCTTTTAGATTCGATCATTTTCTTATCAGTGGGTGTACTCACTGAATGAAGTAATCCGAGCGAGCTAATTAATACCAGATTTTTGATAATGTATTGACCTACCAGCGTCAGTGAAAAGGGTGCTGCCGTAAACGATGTGGCGGGCAAAAGGATCAATGGGGTAAAGGTAAAAATCAGATGCACAAACGCTGCTTTAATTACAACACGTTGAAAAACACCTGCAATCAAAAGAATACCCACCAGACTCTCCCAAATCGCTAATAAGAGGAGGGAAGTGTTGTTATCGATCCAATGAAAAGTAAGTAATTCGATAGTATTTTGCGCTAGTGCTTCTGCGGGACTTACTCCTGCGAAAAACTTCAACACACCAAACCACAAATAGATTACGCCCAGACTGATTCGAAGCAGCTTGATCCAGATTCGCACTTGTTTATTCATTGCTCACTATTTAAATCGAGCGGAAGATGCGCGCAATGACCGACTAAAAGAATGACTTTGATCAGGTTGAGAAAAGGATGGTAACAAAAAAGCCCCTGATTTCTCAGAGGCTTTTGGTAAAATAAATTTTTAGCTTATTCAGCTACTACATTTACAGTCACGGTGTGTTTCACCTCTTTGTGTAAATCCAAGTATGCAGTGTAGGTGCCCAATTGTTTAGGTTGATCTTTGAAGCTGATCTTCTTACGATCTACATCAAATCCTTTTGCCTTCAACGCATCAGAAACCTGAACTGCCGTAACAGCTCCGAAAATTCTGCCGCTTTCTCCGGCTTTAGTTCCTAATTCAATAGTCAACTCACCAATTTTAGCAGCCAATGCCTCAGCATCTTGCTTTATTTTAGCAGCCTTGTGTGCAGCCTGACGGATGTTCTCTGCTACCATTCTTTTGTTCGACTCGTTGGCAATCAGAGCTACTCCATTTGGAATAAGGTAATTTCTACCGTATCCGGGCTTTACTTTTACTGTATCGTTTTTGTAACCGAGTCCTGTTACGTCTTGTTTCAAAATTATTTCCATAGTTGTTACAGGTTGGGTTATTTCATTTGGTCAGCCAAATAAGGAAGAATAGCCACATGACGGGCACGCTTCACAGCCTGAGCAATCTTATTTTGATATTTCCAGCTGTTTCCAGTCAATCTCCGAGGAAGGATTTTACCTTGCTCATTGATAAACTTCAACAAGAAATCAGGATCTTTATAATCGATGTACTTGATTCCGTTTTTCTTAAAGCGGCAATATTTAGGTTTTACCTCGGCACGCTTTACAGGTTCATTTACTAATGTCATACTTCGGCCGCCTCCTTGCGTGGTGCTTGTTTTTTAGTTCTGTTAAATTCTCCTTTGCGTCTTCTCTCGTTGTACAAGATAGAGTGTTTGTCTAATACGATTGTCATAAATCGCATTACCGACTCATCGCGTCTGTACTCGGTTTCGAGTGTGTTGATGAGTGTGTTGTCCGTTGTCGCGAATTCGATCAGGTTGTAGAAACCGGTAGACTTGTTTTGGATTGCATACGCCATCTTCTTCAGTCCCCATTTTTCTACGTTGATGACGTTAGCTTTTGCCTTGGTCAACAACTTCACGAATTTCTCGACAGTATCCTTTGCCTGGTCTTCAGACAAAACGGGATTTAAAATGAATACCGTCTCGTAGTTTTTCATGGGTTTAACAATTGTTTTAAAATGAGGCGCGAAGGTAGGAAAAGGTTCGTAATCCGGCAAACGGATTGCAATAATCCATCCAGTGAGAACTGGTAAAATCACTCATTTAGGCTCCAATCATAGTCCAAATAGCTGATTTTGGCCTTCGGTTTCAGTTTTTTGCCGGAATGGCGCTCAATAAAACTCTTTACCGAGCCTCCATTTTCTTCAAAATCGCCACTGTACCAACTGAAAATTTTGCTGATTTCGGCCTTATCGGGGTTTATTTTATTGCGATTCGGGTCGGTTAGAAAGGCTTTCGCCTGACTATCCAATTGCTCGTTGAGTCTCTTTGCTTCGTAGGCTTCGTTGAGCAGTTTGGGGCACGATTTACTGGCGCAAACCAAGGCCATATGGATACGAGGATCTTTAAACTGCTTTCGCAGAATGCTGTGTTCGATTTGATCTAAACTCATCTTCTCGGACCCAATCCAAAAGAACTTGAGTGCCCAAGGTGTATTGACAAAGGGAATTTGGATGAGGCTGCCAATGTCTTTGATGCTTTTGATCGGATAGTGTTTCAGAATAAGTTGAATGGTGAATGCATTGTACGCATTGATCCAGTACGCCTGTTGTTCATTCGATGTCCACTTTTTTGCGTCTGGTGGATTTTTACTGATCAGCTTTAGGTAGCGATTTAATTCTGCCGAATCGCGGAGGAATGCGCGGTAATTCACACGGCTGTCCGTAGCTACATTTTTCTGCAAAAGTCGATTAAAAATTTCGTGCAGGTTGGCAGGTTGCTGGGCGTTCGCTGAAATCAGTTGGAAAACAAAGAATAGACTGACTATCCGGTGTTTCATTTTACTTCACGGCAAAAGAGGCACTTCCCATTTTATAGCTATCGGTGAAAATTTCTACGGTGTAATTTCCTTCCGCGTATTCAGTGCCTTTTTCATAGAAGAAAATCAGCTTCTGCTTGGTGTTGTCGAACAGTATTTCCTGAGCTGCTGTGTAAAACTCTTCTTTGCCATTCAGTAAAAACGTTCCCGAACCTTTTGCTACATCAAAAATGACCTGACCATTTTCATCGATTACGCGAATCAGAATTTTCTTTCCTTCAATAGGAGCTACTTTGTTTTCAGCCAAGTTGAATTCAACTTTGATCTTTTGAAGTTGACGGTTTTTGAATGGCGACTCGCGCTCTTTCCCTTTGGAGTTGACTGCCTTTACAGAAATGTTTTCAGCTTTCAATTGCGAGGCGATGGCTACTTTGCCGGCCAGTTCTTCTTTATTTTTTGAAAGTACGTTGATGGAATCGCTCAGTTTGTTTTGCTTGTTCTTGAGCGTTTTGTTTTCGGTATAAAGCTCTTTGTTAACTGATTTTAGTTTTTCGATTTCTTCGTCTTTCAGTTTTAATAATTGTTCGTAGCCGTCCAACCGGTCCTTTAATTCTTTTACGGCTTTGGCGCTGCGTTGTGTACTGCGTCTGAGTTCTTTCTCTACTTCGGCTTTGGCTTTCTCCAAGTCAGCTATGTTTCCGCCTAGTTTTTGAATGTCAGCAATTTTCTGATCCAACTCCGCCTTCACATCGTTCAGCCGCTGCATGGTAGTTGCCAAATCTTGTTCGGTGTTAATCTTCTCGGTCGTGAGTTGGGCTTTTTCTCCGCTATCCAAATAAATTTTCACACCCTGAACAATGTTGATGATCAACAGAACAATGATGATGATGGTGGAACGATTTGATTTTTTAGGTTCGCTGATTGTATTGGATTCCATACACTAAAAAGAAAGTTTACGATGCAAAAATAGACTTTATCGGCTTACTTACAGTTGGCAGATAAAATGTTGTTTGTTCAAAGCCGGATCGAAGAATAAAATACCACAACGAAATAAGTCGATGCTTCCGTATACCAACTCGTTGTTCTTTAACTTGAGCCACGCTTTTTCCATTTCAGGAGAATAATGAATGTCGTCTAAAACGATTACTCCTTTGTCGGCCATTCGCTTACTCAGCCATTCGAAATAATTAAGGGTTGGTTGGTAACGGTGATTGGCATCCATCAAAACAAAATCAATCTTTTGGGGAGTTTGTAAAAATTCTGGTAAGGTTTCGTCAATGTTACCCTCTATGATTTTGATGTTTCCAGTTTCTGTAGATTCAAAATTAGTCAGGGCAATATCCGCTACTGCGGTATTCCCTTCAAAGGTGGTCACCTTAGCTAATTTGGATTGCGCGAGGTAAAGCGCACTAATACCTAAGCTTGTTCCCAATTCAACGATGTTCTTCGCTCCGAAATACTGAATCATTCTAAAATAGAACCGGCAAAATTTTTCAGGCGATAAACTGGTAGCTGCCAGTTGAGAAATTTTTCGATTGTTACTTTTGAAATGCGGTGAGGGAGCACCTAAATCATTCATGACTAATTCGCTGTTATTATCCAGCAACTTTTGCCGAATGCGTTCAATAACAGGAAACGCAAGTTCTTCTCTCGTTTGCTTGATTACCTTGGTATAAAAATCAAAGAAAAAAGGAGAATGAATAGAATGTTCATCGACCGCATTGAGCCAATGGCTTAAGTAAGATTGCAAATGAAAGAGAGTCAATGGATGTGCGTTTTAAAAATCGCCTAGTTCATCCGCAAAGGAGCGACCATAACAAACTCCGGAATGTTAACCGTAAACTGAGTGCCATCTACGATACGTTCCATTTGGTAAGTGCCGACCATTTTACCGATACCTGATTTTAAGTTGCACCCGGATACATATTGATGCGATTCTCCCGGTTCTAGTAAAGGTTGCAACCCGACTACGCCTTCGCCTTCAACTTCGCGTGGCGTAAATCCGGCATCATGAATATGCCAATGCCTGCGTTTTAGTTGAATGGTAAACTCACTTTGGTTTTCGATGGTGATTTTGTAGGTAAAAACGTAGTGATACTGACTAGGGCTTGAGTACGAAGGTTGATACTCCGTTTCTACAATTACCTTTACACCGTCAGTTATTTCTGTTACCATACAGTCAAAAATATCAATTTTTTCTAATTTCCAACTTTCAAGGGTTCATGTATTTTATATTTCAATTTAGTGTATGGAGGTAAAAATTGCCCAATCGTGGAAAGAAAGGCTGTCGGGCGAGTTTTATAAGCCTTATTTTGAGCAGCTGACCGCATTTGTGAAGGCAGAATATGCGGCCGGAACCGTTTATCCGAAGGCGAAACAAATATTTAGCGCCTTTGATAATTGTGCTTTTGACGATACCCGGGTGGTTATTTTGGGTCAAGATCCATACCATGGGGAGGGGCAGGCTAATGGGCTTTGCTTTTCGGTGAATGATGGTGTGAAACCACCTCCTTCACTCGTCAATATTTTCAAAGAGATTAAGCAAGACGTGGGTATCGCTATTCCGACATCCGGAAATTTGGAGCGCTGGGCCCGACAAGGTGTTTTGTTGCTCAATGCTACGCTTACTGTTCGTGCTTCATCACCGGGGTCGCATCAAAACAAGGGTTGGGAAACCTTTACCGATGCAGTTGTAAAATTGATTTCAGAAGAGAAGCAAAATGTGGTGTTTATACTTTGGGGCGCTTACGCGCAAAAGAAAGGGGAGGTGATTGATCGTAGTAAGCATTTTGTGATTGCCTCTCCGCATCCTTCGCCTTTTTCAGCTGATCGCGGTTTTTTTGGATCAAAACCGTTTAGCAAAACAAATGAATATTTGAAAGGTAAAGGGTTGAAGGAGATTGAGTGGTAAAAAAATAGCAGGCCGATTTCAGCCTGCTAAATGCTTTCCTGTTTTTACACTGTTATCGAATCAAATTAAAGAAACGACTCCATCTGATTTTATTAAGAAACTTACCATGCTTATCTAACGATAACCAAATAAAGAATCCTTTACCTACTATGTGGTCTTCGGGTACAAAGCCCCAATAGCGCGAATCGAGTGAGTTGTCACGATTATCTCCCATCATGAAATAATAGTTTTGATTGAATGTATACTCAGTTACTTCTTTTCCATCAATCACTAATTTGTTGCTGACGATCTTAGCATTTTTCAAATTTTCATAGCTGGTGATGGTTGAACCGTAAATAGAAAGGGTAGAATCGTTAATCGTAATTTTCATTCCTTCTTTTGGCACTGTAAGTGGACCATAATTACTTCCTGTCCACTTAGAGGTGTACTTTGAAAATGGGAAGCGATCAGATTCCATACTTTCCTCATGTTGAACGGAAACTACGTAAGGCAAACTTTTTACCTTTTGCAAAGTCCCATTCGTAAGAAACATGGAATAATAAAAATGAGATGGATTTTTAGAATCGATTCTCCCTGCTTTTCCATAATCATCTTGATCTAACCCTAACGCTTCAATGTTCCTTTGATTGATTTCATCATTGGCAATTACGGTGTACTTAAAACGCATTTCGCTGGCGTTTTCAGTTTGATTTCCATTGATAAAAAGTTGTCTGTCTTTAATCTCAAGGACATCGCCACCAATGGCAACGCATCGCTTGATATAATTTGTTTTTAGGTCTACCGGATAGTATTCCCAAGTTGAACTATCATAATTTCCATAGTTATTCTCTTGCACCCTTGGTACATTAAATACTACCACATCATTATTTTTAACGGAAGTAATACCGGGTAAACGGTAAGAAGGTAGTTCAACCCAATCCAAATAAGATGGAATATTCGTAAACCAGATTTTTTGATGAGTTAATGGAATTTGTAGTGGCGTGCGCGGGGTGCGTGTTCCGTAATGGAACTTGCTTACAAACAGAAAATCGCCTACTAATAAGGAGTTTTCCATGGAAGGAGTGGGGATTGTATATGCTTCCATAATCAACCAACGGATTAAGGTAGCAGCTACAACCGCAAAAAGTATGGCATCCCACCATTCGCGCACAGCGGATTTTTTAACCTGTTTTTCTTCTTCTTTTTTCTTTTCCCAGAACTTCCAATTCATGATGTCAGTATATTATTGTGTCATTATAATCTCGCAAAGAAAGGTATTTTTGAGATAGTATCGGGCTACAAATTTAAAAAATCATCCATTGAGTAAATGCCTTGCCGGTTTACCATCCACTCCGCCACCAAAACAGCCCCTTGTGCAAAACCTTTGCGTGAGTGTGCCGTGTGCTTAATCTCAATATCGTCAATCTCGGAGTGATACGTGACTGTATGAGTGCCAGGCACCGGATCTATCCGATGTGCGCGAATAACGATGGCTTCAGGGTTGTTGGTTTCACCTAAGTGCCACTCTTTGACGAGCGGTTGATTTTTGATAATGCCTTCCGCCAACGTGATGGCGGTGCCACTGGGTGCATCTTTCTTTTGGGTATGATGTGTTTCATCCAAACTGATACGGTAGGATGGATAGGGGCGCATGAGTTGAGCGAGTCGCTCATTCAATTTGAAAAACAGATTTACACCTAAACTAAAATTGGATGCGTAAAAGAACCCTCCATTTTTTTGGAGGCAATACGATTCTATTTCATGTTTGTGATCTAGCCATCCTGTGGTGCCACACACTACAGGAATATTCTTGTCGAAGCAAAATTTTAGATTGCTTATGGCTGCTTCCGGCTGCGAGAATTCGATGGCAACATCGGCCTTACCGGAAAAACTTGCTAATTCATTTTGGTTATCTGCAATTCCGGTAATGTTGTGTCCTCGCTCTTTCGCAATAGCCTCAATGGTTTTGCCCATTTTGCCGTAACCTATCAATAATACATTCATGATTAGCGCTTAAAATCGGAATTTAATACTTACGCCTGTGTTGGTGCCCGTGTAGTAATTACTGTCCATCATCGGCACTATACTCACCTTTAATTTGGGGTTCAGATCAAATTCTTTTAAGTGTGCATCTACATGCGCATCGATCAACTGAAGTAGATACATAAAGCCGGTAAAGATCATGAAATAGTCACGTTGCCTTCGGGCAACTTCGATACCGTTTCGTAATTGCGCTTCGGTAAATCCATTCGGGCTTAGCGTTGTTCCGGTGGGGCTATTGAGTAATTCGAAAAGGTCATTTCTGAATTGATTTCCCTTTTGGTTGTAAAAATCAACTACTAGGATTAAGCCCACTAGCCCGCCATACACCAACGGCACTTTCCAATATTTCTTATTGTAAACTTGTCCCATGCCCGGCAACACGGCAGAGTATAAGAGTGCTTTGCGTGGATTGAATCTACGCGCGTAGGTTTCAATGGGAACTACTTTTCCGGATCGCAACCGAATGGAATCGGCAGATAAAACAACCGTGTCTTTTCTTAAATCTTGCGCGTAGGAGAGTAGGGGGAATAAGAGAAGCAGGCTGAGTAATCGGTAGTTCATCTAAACTTTTAAAATATCCAAAATTCGATTTAAATCTTCGATCGATAAAAAAGGAATACGGATATCGCCTCTTTTACCATCACTCTTTACACTAACTTTCGTGCCAAAGTGCGAAGATAAACGCGATTGCAAGTTATTTATTTCTTTGGGAACTCCATTGGCTTCTGTTTTGGCCGGTTCGGCAGCGGTTTTCTTAGTCAAAAGTTCGCGGGCCAGTTCCTCCACTTTACGAACAGACAAGTCTTCTGAAAGGATTTTCTTGAAGATGAAAAGCTGTGAATCGGGATTATCTACATTGATGATAGCCCGGGCATGCCCCATCGAAATTTTGTTATCGCGCAAAGCGATTTGAATATCGGGTGGCAACTTTAAAAGACGCAAGTAATTGGTAACTGTGGAGCGGTTTTTACCAACCCGCTCACCCAACTCTTCCTGCTTCAAATTACACTCGGTAATCAGGCGCTGGTAGCTCAGCGAAATTTCGATTGGATTGAGATTCTCGCGCTGAATGTTTTCAATGAGCGCCATCTCCAGCATCTGCTGATCATCAGCCGAGCGCACATATGCCGGTATGGTAGTGAGTCCGGCTAATTTCGATGCCTGAAATCTCCTTTCTCCGGAAATTAATTGATATTGATTTCGTGCTAGTTTACGAACCGTGATGGGCTGAATGATTCCATGCACTTGAATAGATTCTGAAAGTTCTTTCAGGGCTTCCTGATCGAAATGCTGGCGTGGCTGAAACGGATTAGTTTCAATTTCTTCGATGGCAATTTCATTGATGGAGCCATTTCCGGCAGGCAAGGCAACAGGAGCAACTACTTCTACTTCCAATTTATCCTCCGATGGGGTGTCGCTTAATAAAGCACTCAAACCACGGCCTAGGGCTTTCTTTTTACTCATTTGGATAAACCGTTTTTATTTAAGATTTCGTGTGCGAGATTCAGGTAGCTGATCGCGCCTTTGCTTTCTGCATCGTGCACAATGGCCGGCAAACCAAAGCTGGGCGATTCACTCAGCTTTACATTGCGAGGAATGATCGTATTGAATGCGATGTTTTTAAAGTGTGTTTTTACTTCTTCCACCACTTGATTGCCGAGGGAAGTACGGGAGTCGTAAAGGGTTAATAGAATGCCTTCTATTTCTAATTTCGGATTTAAACGAGTTTGAATGATTTTGATGGTGTTCAACAACTTACCTAATCCTTCCAACGCAAAGTATTCGCATTGCACCGGAATGAGTACCGAGTCGGCAGCGGTTAATGAGTTGATGGTAATCAAGCCCAACGAAGGAGAGCAGTCGATAATAATAAAATCGTATTGACTTTTAATCTGCCCGAGCGCATCGCGCATCTTTTCTTCACGATGTTCAATATTCACCATTTCTACTTCTGCACCAACTAAGTCAATGTGCGAAGGTAGAATATCCAAAAATTTAAGCTCATTTTTTACGATTGCATCGCTGGGAGGAATGCCATCTACCATGCACTCATAAATGCTTTTCTTAATTTCCTTTGGGTTCATTCCCAATCCGGAAGTTGAGTTGGCCTGTGGATCGGCATCTACCAATAGAGTTTTGAACTCTAGTACGGCCAAACTTGCTGCCAGATTGATGGCAGTAGTTGTTTTTCCTACACCCCCTTTTTGATTTGCTATGGCAATGATTTTACCCATGAATTGATTCGATAATTAGTTGATTCGTTGATTCGACAATGTTCAGATTCGATAACAGAAATTTTGCTTAGCGTAATCAGCCAAGCCAAATTAACAAATCACCGAATGAGCGAATCATCGAATTAGTTTTGGCAAATATAGGTCAATAGGCTAATCGTGGAACGTTCGTGGAACAGTACTTATCCACGTACTATCAACAAGGTAATGCACATTGAAAGTTAATAACCCCTTGAAACACGCACTAATCTGCATGGAATCAAGGGATTACCTGAATAGCTTATTTTTTCTTTTTGCGGGCTTCGGCTTGCTTACGAGCTTCTTCGCTGGCTTTCATTGCTTCTTCCAGCTTGGTCATGAACTTGGATTTTTTACCCGTGCCGGTAGCGGCCTTCTTTTTGTTTTCCTCCATGATGGCCATGATTTTGTCTTCATCCACAAATCGTTTGATGATGGCTTGTTGGGTGAAAGTGATCAGGTTGGAAACGAAATAATAGAAACTTAGACCCGCTGCAAATCGATTGAGCACGAATAAAAAGATAACCGGCATAATGTACGACATGGATTTCATTGGACCGGTAACAGAACTGATCTGATTATTTTGCCACGTGTAGATGAGGGTGGATGCCGTCATTAGTAACACAAACAAACTCACATGGGCTCCATAGAATGGAATGGTGAACGGCAAATTTAAGATCGAATCATAGGTAGATAAATCTTCTGCCCATAAGAACGACTTCTGACGAAGTTCAATGGAGATAGGGAAGAAATAAAACATCGCAAACAGAATTGGCATCTGAAGCAACAAGGGTATGCAACCGCTGAATGGATTGACACCCGCCTGACGATACAACTTCATGGTGTCTTGTTGGGTCTGCGCCATGTTGTCGCCATTCTTTTCTTTGATCACATCAATTTCAGGCTTCAGCAACTTCATTTTAGCCATCCCCAAATACGAACTGTAGGAGAGGGGAAGCAAAATTAGTTTTACGAAAAGAACCAACAACACGATGATCAATCCATAATTGCCAATCACACCTTCCAAGAATTTGAAAATAGGAATGATTACGAAGCGATTGATCCATGACATGGGAGGCCAACCCAGAGAAAGGTTTTCGTTAAAGCCTTCGGTTACATCACTGATGATTTTGTAATCGTTTGGCCCGAAATAATAACTGAAAGAGGCTTGCGACTTACTCACCTGTTCGGTTGGAATTTGCATTTCCAATTCCGCTCGTTTTACATAAGTTGAATCAAGTGTGTTGGGAATTGTTTTTACAGATCCGCTTGCGAAAGATTGATCTGCGATAATTGAACTGATAAAAAACTTTTGACGGATAGAAACCCATTTTACAGGTGTAGTTAGTGATTCCTCTTTTATGTCTGTACCCGTTTCACCCAGTCCATTAAAATTCCCGTCAGTCAGGTAATAGTTTACCGTAGTTTTGTTTCGGCTGTCTTCAATATCTTTTTCCTGTAGAGGAATGTTGTCAGTCCATTGGAAAGCGATGGTTTTACCACCCAAGGCTATATTGTTAGATTCTAATCGATAACCAATTTTATACCCGTTTGCCGGGATCGAGTAGACATGTTTTATGGATGCACTTGCGGAAATAGCTGCCGTAAAAGTAACAATCGTTGTGTCGTTCTTCTGGCTCTTGCTGGTTTGGTAATGAAGTTGGTATAAGTCAATATTTTTACCTTCGAATTGCGTGTTTAAATGAAATTGATTGTTGCCATCTTTGATTAGGAACAGCGGCTTTTGCGAATAGGTTTTGAATTTCTTTAGTTCGAGCTGATTGATAAAACCTTTGGAAGAAAAACTGATTTTTAGATCAGCGTTTTCAACTTGAATCGTATCTTCTGTTCCTTGTAATAAACTACCCAGGCTTCCGTATGCTTTAATGGTTGCACTATCAATGGCCGCTACTTGCTCGCTTTGAGTGGCTGTTTCTTTTTTATTGAGTACAGCAGCAACAGAATCTGCTTTTTTGGTTGGGGGTGGAACCGTTGGCGATGAGAAAAAATAAAAGTAAACCATCAACAGCACCGCAATCAATGTCATTCCAATGGCCGAGTTCCTATCCATAATGTATCAGATAATAAAAAGTATAATTCTTAATGAGTGACGAACCAATTGATTCTTTATTGTTTAGTTTGATTTATGCTCTAATGCAGCGGCAACAAATTTGACAAACAGTGGATGTGGGTTGAGTACGGTGCTTCTTAGCTCAGGATGATATTGCACCCCAATAAACCAGGGGTGATCCTTTAGCTCAACTACCTCTACCAAGTTTGAATCGGGATTAATACCAACGGCTTTCAAACCAGCCTCTTCAATTTGTTCTAAATACTTGTTGTTAAATTCATAGCGGTGACGATGACGTTCGTGAATAAGGGTGTCACCATAAATATGATTCGCTTTCGATCCCTTTTTTAATTTACATGCATATGAACCTAGGCGCATGGTTCCGCCTTTGGTTGTGATTTTCTTCTGTTCTTCCATCATATCAATCACGGGGTGCTTCGACTTCGGGTTGAGTTCAGTTGAACTTGCGTCTAATCCCAGCACGTTACGAGCAAATTCTACAACCGCACATTGCATTCCCAAACAAATACCCAAGAATGGTATTTTGTTTTCGCGAACGTATTTAATCGCTTCAATCTTTCCTTCGAGGCCACGTTCACCAAAACCAGGCGCAACCAAAACTGCGTCTAGTTGACCTAAAACATTCGCTACTGTCTCTTTCGAAATTTCCTCGGAAGAAATCCACTTCAAGTGAACTTTGCAATCATTTTGGGCTCCCGCATGAATGAATGCTTCGGCAATCGATTTATAGGCATCCGGTAACGAAACGTATTTTCCAACTAAACCTATGCTTACCTCGCTGGTTGGGTTTTTAAGTTTGCCGAGGAAACCCTTCCACTGTTCCAGATCAGGTTCATGTTTGGTGGTAACTTTTAATTTAGCCAGCACCCGCTCATCCAACTTCTCTTTTTTCATTAAGAGCGGAACATCATAAATCGTATCGGCATCCATCGCTTCGATTACCGAGTTGAGGTTGACATTGCAGAATAACGCCAACTTCTTCCGAATCTCCATTGAAAGTGGGTGCTCAGTGCGACAAACCAGGATATCCGGTTGAATACCGTAAGAGAGGAGTTCTTTAACAGAATGCTGGGTTGGCTTAGTTTTTAATTCTTTGGCTGCCTTGAGGTAGGGGATAAGGGTAAGGTGAATAACCATTGCATTGTTGGCACCTAAATCCCACCGCACCTGGCGCACCGCTTCCACGAAAGGAAGTGATTCGATATCACCAACAGATCCTCCAATCTCAGTAATAATGAAATCATACTGACCGGTTTCTCCCAATTGGAAGATGTTTCTTTTAATTTCATCAGTAATGTGAGGTACCACCTGAACGGTTTTGCCTAAATATTCGCCATGGCGTTCTTTGGTGATCACATTATTATAGATACGTCCGGTCGTAATATTGTTGGCTTTGGTGGTGCGCACATTTAGAAAGCGCTCATAGTGACCAAGATCCAAGTCTGTTTCGCCTCCATCGTCAGTAACATAGCACTCGCCATGCTCATAGGGATTAAGCGTGCCCGGGTCTATATTAATATAAGGGTCAAATTTCTGGATAGTGACACTAAATCCTCTGGATTGAAGGAGTTTACCCAATGAGGCAGAGATAATCCCTTTTCCTAAAGAAGAAGTTACTCCACCGGTGACGAAAATGTACTTAGTTGTAGAAGACATGAACCCTTGAAATTTCGGGCGCAAAGGTAGCGGATTTGGTGGGTATCCCTAACCCTATGTTTTTAAAATTATTTCGATTTTGACCTTTTTATGACTATTTTTGAACGCTACGTGTAAAAACGTATCAGGGTTACAATCAAGTCATATGTAGTATTTAACTTTTGAACTAAAGACATTCCCCCACTGTCTACATGAGCCGCACTATTCCCCAATCCTCTTATAAGTTTTTAATATCTATTTCGGTTTCTATCATTCTGGTACTGGCTTCTTTTCAGGCCAATTTATTTGCTCAAGGCACCGTAGTTCCTGCAGGCAATGTTCCTCCAGCCAGTTATGATGGAACGTATGCTGTTCAATATATAAGGCATGAAACGGATAATCAAAATCAGATATTAGTTCCGCTAAGTTCTCCATTGACAGCTGCAGTTAGCTGTGCGGGTGCATGCCCTAACTGGACAGTAACGATTGGTGGCGTACCCGCAACAATTACAGCTGTTGGTGGAGCGATTGGAGCAAATTCAGTGACCATCTTATTCACACCAGCGGTCGGAATTGGTCAGACGGTGCTAGTCAGTTATTCGGGTGGTGGTGGACTTAATAACTTCACCAACCGACAATCTTATAATGCTCGCCCGATTATTTGTTCTGATTTTGCTTTTGCAGCCTTTGTTGACGCCAGTTTGTCGTGTGCCCCCGTGACCCCCAATAGCCAAATGGTTTATAGTGTAAAAGCCGGTGCAAGAAACTCACAGCGATGGAGTCTGAGTTCTGCAACAGGCAGGACACAATGGATTAATTATTCAGCTGCAGGTACTGTGCCATTTACTGTAATGACCGCCAAAGAAACAAACTTGGGAGGTGTAGTCACTGCAAATACTTATTATCTAGCATTTAGCACAAATGACTTTACTGCAGGTTCAAATCCGGCTGGTAAATATACTTACCCTGCAGCAGATCCGGTTTGCGGTTACTCATCCAATTGGAATGTGCGATTAGTCTATGCGGCCGGACAAGGTTTTACGGGTAACTGCCCCCTTACCTCCGCGGCACAAACACAATCTTATGCTTCCTATAATAATGATGCGACAGGAGTTGGCGCTGCTGTATTAATGCCTCCAACAGTTGCCAATTCTGATAAAGTCTGTTTGGGTACAAATGTGAACATGACGTTCTCGGATAACACCGATCTAAACTGTAACCCTGCCGTAGCTCCGGCCCCTGTTAATGATAAAACAAGATGGGTAAGGGTTGTATATGGTTCTACTGACTTAGGTGGTGGAAATACCGCTACTTCTAACATTCCAAATATTCGGGTTGGAAGTACCAACGTAACTGATGCCTCCGGTAATTTGCTTTTTCCGGGTGGCTATTTTCCGGTATCACCCGCGACTACCACTTTTGGCTCACCGGATGCTTTTGGTGTAGTTCAAGTAGCTGAGCCTGTTAACACGCCAAGAGGTATATTAGAACAAATTATTACCACATCCACTGTAGGCCAGGTGGTTGGTCAACGATTTTGGGTCAGATTAGATTATTGGAATACTTGTAACGCCTATGATGGTGCAGGTGATGTAGGCAACCTTCGAAGATCAGTCTCTGCATTTGTGGAGATAATCGGTAGCCCGAATGCTCCGGTAATAACTGTTTCGTCACCTTTTTGCGAAACAGCATCGGATGCATCATTTAATGTGACTGCCACCGGAACAGGATCTGGTGCACTTACTTATACTTGGTATAAAGATGCGGCTTTAACCACCACGCTTCAGGCAATTAGTGCAGATAATACTTTTAATCCAGTTACTGAGGGGCCAGCGCCAGATCGCATCACTAAAGCGGTAGCAGCAAGTACAACATTTAACAGGTATGTAACGGTTACGCAAGGAAGTAATAATTGTACAAGCCCGCCAGCCACGGTTACAATTCGAATTGACGATACAAATACGCCTGGAACAATTGCCCATCCGCTAGGGGCCACACCAATTACCTTTTGTAGCGGAACAGACCCAGCCGCTTTTACCAGCACCACAGATGCTACAGGTGGAGGCCCCGGAGCAACGGTTACCTATCAATGGCAATCCGCCACGAATGCGGCATTTACTGCCGGATTAACAAATATTGGAGCGAATAGTAATGTGTTTGATCCGTCTGCTATTTCTTCCAATATTTTTATCAGACGAACAGCTTCCTCTGGAGCCTGTGCTACTGTTAACTCTAATACCATAGAATTCAGAGTTGATACACCTGTAACAGGAGGTGCCATCAATTCAGTGCCAACGATTTGCGAGACTCCCGGAGATCCTGCCAACATCACCAATGCCACCTTACCTACTGGTGGTAGTAATGCCGGTACTTATACCTATCAATGGCAATCTTCTACTACAGCCTCGACCGGACCATTTACAGATGTTGCCGGAGCAACGTCATCATCGTATGACCCGCCAGCGGGCGTCATTCAAACTACATATTATAGAAGGCGTGTAACAAGTGGTGTATGTTCATCAGATGCAAATACAGATGGCATTCCAGATAATGTAGCCTATTCAAATGTGGTTACTGTCACGGTCAACAATGTGGTAAACCCCGGAATCATCGGTAACCCCCAAACCATCTGTGCGGGTCAAGATCCGGCTGCACTAACGGCTTCAGTCGCTTCAGGTGGTAATGGCACAACCTATACCTATTTGTGGAAGCAATCAACAACTAGTAATAGCGGTCCATTTTCAAATGCATCCGGAACCAATAATACACAGACGTATGATCCACCGGTATTAACACAAACTACCTGGTATATTCGAAACACAAGTTCAGGTGTTTGTTCATCTGTAGATTCAAATGTGATTGAGGTAACTGTAAACCCCCTGCCTACTGCCGCGAATCCGACAGGCGGTGGAGCGGTTTGCGGAGGGAACCCTGCTCCAGACATCAACTGGACTTTAACAGGAACACCTCCTTTTGATGTGACCTACACGCAGACACCCGGTGGACCGGTTGTAGTCAGTGGTTGGCCTTCCACCACTTTCACAATTTCTTCTCCTACGCCCGGTGTAAGTACCACCTATCAGATAACTTCTTTAACTGATTCTAAAGGATGTGTTGCTACTTCAATGGGAACGACTGCTTCCGTTACGATTGGTGGAAATGCACCTGCATTTGATACTCCGTTATCATTGTCTCCTTCAACTACCTGCGATGCTGGCGCTTCAACAACCGATCCATCATTGAATTTCAGCTTGACACCCTTGTCAACCAGCGCAGGTAATTATACGCTTACTTATAAAGTAAATGGAGGAAGTAATCAGACTAAAACTTTTTCAGTAAATGTGGGTAATGGTGACCCTAGTTCGGCAATCACGTTTACCGAAGCAGCTCTCAATTCAGTAGCAACCCACACAATCACTATCGTATCTATCCTAACACCGACTGGATGTATTACTACATTCAACACTCCGCTCACCTTTACGGTAAGAGCTTTACCTACGATTAGTGTTCAACCAGCTAATGCTTCGATTTGTAGTTTAACGAATGCTTCATTTTCGGTTACAGCCACAGGTACAGATTTGAGTTATCAATGGCAAGAGAAAGTGGGAGCGGGAGCGTTCGCTAACATCACCGATGGTGGCGTATATTCCGGTTCATCCACAGCCACTTTAACTCTTACAGGTGCACCTGTTGCAATGAGTTCTAATCAATATCGAGTCATTGTTACAGGTTACAATCCACCTAGTTCTACCCCAACTTGTCCGGTTACCAGTAGTGCTGCTACACTGACTGTAAATGCTTTTGCTACGATAACCACACAACCTTCCAATGCGATCCAATGCGTTGGACTCAATACGTCATTTACAATTGCTTCATCAGGACCCGGTATCACAAGGCAATGGCAGGTGAGTACCAATGGAGGTGCTACATTTACAGACTTAACCAATGTAGCTCCCTACAGTAATGTCACTACTGCGACCTTAAATATTACCGGAGTAACCGCAGGCTTAAATAATAACCAATATCGAGTTCGATTAACCACCACAGGCTCTTGTTCAATTAACAGTAATGCAGCAACATTAACTGTTAATCCATTACCTGCCGCTCTCAATCCTGCTCCTGCATTTTGTGAGGCAATTGCCGGAGGTGGATCTATCACTGGAAAATTGCTAACCGATCATAATGATGGAGTTACCGGGATTGTTGGATCAACGGATCGCACGGTGGCCTATTTTTCAGATGCTGGACGTACTACGAATGTAACCGCCACACCTCAAACCATTACGAACGGCAAGACTTACTTTACAAGAGTGACCACGGTTAGTACAGGCTGCGTGACGGATGGAACGATTGTATTTACCATTAACTCGTTGCCCACTGTTGTTAATCAAAACCTTTCTTTCTGCGAAGATGTACAAGGGACGAATGTGCACGGACCTTTCGATTTAACTACTAATAATTTAGCTATTGCCAATGGTTCGTTAGTTAATCGAACCGTTGCATGGTTCTCAGATGCCGGCTTAACTGCTGCCGTGCCAACACCTTCCGCTTATACACTTACCGGAACCACCACCTTGTTTGCACGAGTAACCAACACGGTCACCGGTTGTACAAATGTTGCCACAGTTGCATTAACAACTAAGTCAAGACCAGCACCAAATGCTATTCAAGGTAATGCCTCTGTTTGTACAGGAAATACAGTAATTCTTTATCAACTCGATCCATCCCTGAATCCCGGTTCTACTTACAGTTGGACTGTGACCGGAACTCCTGCTGCTGCCGTGCAAGTGTTTGGTGGAGGTGGAACCAATTCAGCCAACTTCTTCGTGTTATTGAAATTCCCTTCGGCAACAGGTACTGTTGATATTGATGTGTTTGAAACATTGAATGGTTGCACAGGTGTTACCAATCACCTTACCGTAAATGTGAACTCAGCGCCTGCTGCAAATACGATCAATGGTGTATCTCAGGTATGTTCGGGTCAAACAGCTGTTAATTTTCAAGTTGCTTCGCCTAACGTAACATCAACTTATACATGGACAGTTTCTGGTGCTACCATTGCCAGCACTGCTGGCCCGTCACTAAACGTTGACTTTGGGGCGATCAGCCCTGTTACAATTCAAGTTACAGAAACCAGTGCTTCTGGTTGTGTGGGCTCAGCCGCTACCAAAAATGTAATTGTCAATTCAAGACCTAGTATGACCTCTAGTTCTACTAGTACAATCTGTAGTGGTGTAGCGCCAAGTCTGGTGTTTACCTCTAGTATTGCTAGTAATTATTCGTGGGTAATTCCTCCGGGAGGTATAACGGGTTCCATCAGCGGAGCTACTGTGGGGCAAACGGGTAGTGGTGATCTTTCTGCCACATTTACGGGAGCAGGCGCATTACGAAATACTTCGGGAGCGGTAGGTTCAGTAACTTTCAATGTAACACCAACTGCTTCTGTTTCTGGTTGCGTTGGAACGACACAAGCCGTAGTTCTTACCGTAAATCCGGAGCCAAGCCTGGTGGCTGCGCAAACAAAAACAATTTGTAGTGGTCAGGCAGTAAACTATGAAATATTAACATCACCGTTGAATCTGCCATCCGGTACAACCTTTACATGGCCTGCACCGGTTATGTCAGACGCATCAACGCAAGGCACAACCGGTAACGTTGCTGCTGGTGTTGCGGGAACTCCTCATATCTTAGATGTCCTCACAAATACTTCTGCATCCGCTATTACGGCAACTTATACGATCACGCCAGTAAGTGGATCCGGTTGTACAGGTACGCCCAGAACAGTCGTTATTACGATTAACCCGGAGCCAACAGTTTCTACAACATTAAACAACACACTTTGCAGTGATGTAGCAATTGGAACTACTTTGACAACTGCTCCAGGATCGGTGGCAGCCAACAACTGGAATATTACAGCCATTAGTGTTTCGGGAGCCCTAACTCCATCGGCAGGCAATGCAGTAATTCCGGCCACGGGAGTTTCGTCTACTTATATTTCCAATGATAATTTTACGAATACGACCAACCTTCCGGGTACTGTTACCTATACGGTAGTGCCTGTGACCGCTTCAGGATGTAGTGGTGCTTCCAAGATAATTACCATCACGATCAATCCCGAGCCTTCCTTGTCGGCAAGCCTAGATGCGACCGTTTGTAGTGATGCTATTTCCGGAATATCGCTAAATACAACAGGAGCATCGGTGGCAGCGGTTAATTACAACATCGTTGGAAAGACAGTAGCCCCCGGATTGATTCAGGGAGGTTCAAATGCTGTGATTGGTGCCGGTGCATTTGGAGTTGCGAGCAATTATATTGTCAACGACACGTATACAAATACCACAAATGCACCACTTACGGTTGTGTATCAAGTGGTGCCTGTCAGTTCACTGGGTTGTGCAGGTGATCCGCCCAAGTCCGTTACCCTTACTATTTTGCCGGAGCCTGTCGTTTCTTCCAGTTTAAATACTTCTGTGTGTAGTGGAATCGTCACAGGGTTAACCTTAAATACGAATGGGATTTCAGTAGCCGCAGCAAGTTACTCAATCACAGCCATCGCAATAGATCCCGGCTTGGTAGCAGCAGCTTCTAACGCAGTAGTTCCTGCATCGAATGTTACATCTACTTATTTAACTAATGATGTTTACACGAATACTACGAATTCTACATTGACAGTAAGATATACAGTCGTTCCTAAAAGCGCAGTAAACTGTTTAGGAGATGCTACTGTGATTACAATTACTGTTAATCCTGAACCGGTGATGGCAACCACACTGAATTCAACAGTGTGCAGCGACATAGCTTCCGGTTTAGTTCTTAATACAAACGGATCTTCCATTGGAGCAGCGAGTTATAATATTACGGCCAGAAGTATTTCAGGGGGCTTAGTTCCAAGTGTAGCCAATGCGGCTGTTCCAGCATCAGGTGTTGCTGCCAATTTTTTAGCGGCAGATGTTTTTAATAATACAACAGCACTCCCTCTCACTGTTTCATACACAGTAGTTCCCGTTAGCACTTCAGGATGTTTAGGAGCATCTAAAATTATTACACTCACAGTCAATCCGGAGCCGGTTGTTTCCAGTTCCCTGAATTCATCTGTTTGTAGTTCATTAGCGATTGGAGTCAATCTAGCTACCAATGGAGTTTCAGTCGCTGCTGCATCCTACAACATTACATCAATCAGTTTTCCAGGTTTAACTCAGGGTGGTGGTAATGCAGTGATACCTAATAATGGTGTTGCAGCTAATTATATTGCTAACGATGTGTTTTCAAATTCGGGCGCATTGCCTTTGACGGTGACTTATACCGTAGTTCCGGTAAGTGCTGCCGGATGTTTGGGTGATTCAAAAGTAATTACCATGACTGTTAACCCTGAACCGATCATGTCCGGTTCTTTGAATGCAACGGTATGTAGTAACAATGCAGTCGGATTAACCTTGAACACCAATGGTACTTCGGTAGGGGCTGCGAGTTACAATATTCTCTCCATCAGTGTGCCGGGCGGATTGGTTGCCAATGGTTCGAATGCAGTAGTGGCAAATGCGGTTGCATCCAATTATTTATCGAACGACAAATTCACAAATACCACGGCAGGCGCCTTGGTCGTAACGTATACAGTGGTGCCGGTGAGTGCAGCAGGCTGCCCGGGTCCATCCAAATCCATATTGATCACAATTAACCCTGAACCGGTAGTTTCATCTACTTTGAATGCTTCTGTTTGTAGCGATGTGGTTACTGGTTTAAATTTAGCTACCGCGGGAGGATCAGTAGCGGCAGCAAATTATAATATTACCTCACGCACCATTCAAGCGGGGTTGGGTGCCGGTGTTGCGAATGCAACTGTGCCGGCTACAAGTGTAGCAGCCAATTATCTGGCGGCAGATGTATTTACGAACACAACTTCAGTGCCATTGACAGTTACTTATACTGTAGTGCCGGTGAGTGCTTCGGGCTGCGTGGGTTCTGCTAAGGTGATTACACTTACAATCAACCCGGAACCAATTGTGCTTTCGACACTAAACGCCACGGTGTGTAGTGGCCTATCCATTGGATTGACTCTTAACACAAGCGGAGTTTCGGTAGCTGCAGCTTCTTATAATGTGACTGCTATTTCCATCGGTGCAGGGCTTACCGCATCTGGTTCGAATGCAGTTGTTCCGGCAAACGGAGTGGCTTCTAATTATTTGAATTTGGATAAGTATACCAATACAACAGCTGCGAATTCAACGGTTACATATACAGTTGTTCCGGTGAGCGCGGGTGGTTGTGCGGGTGATCCGGTGGTGATTACAATGACCATTCAACCCGAACCGGTTGTATCCACTCTGTTAAATGCAACAGTATGTAGCGATGCAGCAATTAACTTGACATTGAATACAAATGGAAGTTCAGTAGCTGCTTCCAATTATAACATTACAGGAAAATCTGTTGATGGTGGATTGATATCAGCAGGCACTAATGTAAGCGTTCCTGCTACGGGTGTTGCTGCAAATTATCTCTTGAACGATAAATATAATAATGTGGGGTTGCTTCCTCTCACCGTCACTTACACTGTAGTACCGGTGAGTGCAAGCGGATGCTTAGGAGCCACCCGGAGTATAGTAATAACCATTAACCCTGAGCCCGTTTTATCAAGCACGTTAAATTTGTCGCAATGCAGTGATGTAGCAACCGGGCTTTCGTTATCGACAGTTGCAACCTCCGTAGCTGCTCAGAATTATAATATAAGTCTAGTTTCATTGGCAGCTGGCCTGACGGCTTCAGCAACTAATGGCACTTTGCCGGCAAGCGGTGTAAATGCAAATTATTTAGCCAATGATCGATTCACCAATACAACTGCGGGAGATTTGACTGTAGTGTATGAAGTTGTGCCCGTAAGTGCATCCGGATGTTTAGGTAATCCGGTACAAGTAACCGTTACCATACGCCCCGAACCTGTGGTGGCTACAACTTTAAATGCTACCACTTGTAGCGATCAGGCAATCGGGCTTACACTGAATACAAACGGTACTTCTGTAAGTGCCGCAAACTATGAATACATTTCTGTAGCTGTTGCAGCAGGTCTTGTCGCCAATCCTTCGAATGCAACCGTGCCAGCCAGTGCTCAGGTGGCAGGTTATTTAAGTGCGGACAAGTATACCAACACTGGCAGCCTTCCATTGACAGTCGTTTATACTGTAGCGGGCACCAGCGCTGCGGGATGTTTGGGTGATTCTCGTGCGATTACAATTACGATTAATCCTGAACCGGTGATTTCTACACTATTAAATACAACGGTTTGCAGCGATTCGAATATTGGTTTGAATCTAAATACGAATGGTTCCTCTGTTGCAGCTTCAACATATAATATCATTTCTCGTGTCGCAGCGCCTGGATTAACACCATCAATTTCGAATGTTGCAGTTCCAGCAAATGGGGTAGTAGCCGGTTATTTGAGTGCCGATAAGTTTACAAATACAGGCGCAGCACCACTTACCGTAGTATATACCGTAGCAGGTGTGAGCGGAACGAATTGCGTTGGTGATAATCAAACGATCACGATCACTATCAATCCGGAGCCAGTTGTATCCGGATCTCTTAACTTAACCCAATGCAGCGATGTGGCAACTGGTCTGGTTCTCGCAACCAATGGAACATCGATTGGCGCTGCAAATTACAACATCACCAACAGAGTTATTGCGGCCGGATTAACACCCTCAGCCACTAACGCAATAGTTCCCATTACGGGAGTTGCCGATTCTTATTTAGCTGCCGATAAGTTTACGAATACGGGTTCTGTCAATCAGACGGTTGTATACACGGTGGTTCCCGTTAGTGCTGATGGCTGTCTGGGCGATCCGATGAATATTACAGTTACAGTTCAGCCGGAGCCGGTGGTTTCAACTACGTTGGATAAAACAGTTTGCAGCGACTTAGTGACTGCACTTACCTTAAATACAAATGGACTCTCTGTAGCTGCTGTTAACTATGACGTTACAACTATTTCTATTCCGGTAGGAATAACACCGGCTGCAAGCAATGCGGTTATTCCTTCAGTGGGTGGAGTATCAGACGGCTATTTGGCGAATGATAAATTTACGAACACCACCGGTGGCTCACTATCTGTTGCTTACACCATTGTGCCAACCAGTGCTGCGGGTTGTAAAGGAGATCCTAAAATCGTAACCATTACAATCGATCCGGAACCTGTGGTGGCGAATGGTTTGGATGCTTCCGTTTGTAGCGATAACTCCATCGCGCTTACGCTTAACACAAATGGTGTATCTATTGCAGCGGCTACTTACAATATCTTGACTCGCACAGTAGCGCCCGGCTTGGTTGCTGCGGGATCAAATGTGGCCGTTCCTGCCAATGGAGTTGCTGCTAATTATTTAGCAGGAGATAAGTTTACCAATACAGGCAACTCGACTCTGACTGTTGTTTACACACTCATTCCAATTAGCGGTGCGGGGTGCGAAGGAGACATGAAGACAATTACGATGTCGGTTAAGCCAGAACCGGTAGTTGCCACCAATTTGAATACAAGTATTTGCAGCGATACAAATACAGGATTAGTTCTAACAACGAACGGGACCTCTATAGCGGCTGCGAATTATAATATTGTTTCTCGTACCATTGCAGGCGGGCTCATTGCAAATGGCTTAAATGCAACAGTACCGGCAGTGGGTGTGACTGACAATTATTTGTCTAACGATCAATTCACAAATACTACAGCCGGAACCCTAACCGTAACCTACGTAGTTGTTCCTGTAAGTGCTGATGGATGTTTAGGTGATCCAAAATCGATTGTGGTTTCAATTAAACCTGAACCGGTAGTTGCTACCAATTTAAATGCTACCGTTTGTAGCGGACAACCTACGAATTTAACCTTGTCTACAAACGGATCGAGTGTGGCTGCTGCCAGCTACAACATTACTGCTATTGCAGTTGCTCCGGGATTAATAGCAGATGGTGGCAATGCTACAGTTAATAACGCACAAATCGCGACCTACTTATCGGCAGATAAGTTTATCAATACAGGCTCCTTGCCATTGGCCGTAACGTATTCGGTTGTTCCTGTGAGTGCCGATGGTTGCTTAGGCGATCTTCAGATCATAACCATTACTATCGATCCTCAACCAGTTGTTTCGACATTATTAAACAGTACAGTTTGTAGCAACACCAACATTGGATTGACCTTAAATACAAATGGCACTTCTGTGGCAGCTACTCAATATAATATTGTGAACAGGGTAGTGGCACCAACCTTAACGGCCAACGGAAGTAATGTTGCTGTTCCGGCTTCCGCAGTAGCGGCAAACTATTTGGCTAACGATAAGTTTACAAATACTACGAATGCCGCTGCGACTGTTGTATACACCGTTGAACCTATCAGTGGTTCTGGATGCGTGGGAGACCAACAGTCAATCACAATTACAATCAATCCAGAGCCAGTTGTTGCAAGTGGACTGAATAAAACAGTTTGTAGTGATTTACCGGGAGGTATTCTACTTAATACAAACGGTACATCAGTAGCTGCTGCATCTTATAATATCACATCCGTAACTATTCCGGCAGGAGTAACGGCAGCAAGTGTGGCTGCTGTACCAGCTACTGCGGTAGCAGCAAATTATTTGAGCAATGACATCTACACAAATACGGGAAGTTTAGCTTTAGATGTGGCTTACACAGTTGTTCCGGTAAGTGCCGATGGCTGTCAGGGCGCACCTTTAATTGTGAAACAAACAATCCGTCCGGAGCCTGTGGTAGGGTCACTCAACAAATCAGCTTGTAGTGATGAATTTATTTCTTTGACATTAAATACGAACGGCACTTCGGTAAGTGCTGCGAACTATAAGGTAACAAATGTAAGTATTGCTCCAGGCTTAACTGCTGCAGGAACGAATGCAGTGATTTCCGCAAGCTTGGTTCCGGCTACACACCTTTTCAATGACAAATACACAAATCCTGGGTCAACCCCATTAACTGTTACTTATACAATAGTGCCTGTAAGTGTTTCGTCATGCGAAGGCGATCCTAAGTTAGTAGTCGTTACGATCAATCCGGAACCTGTGGTGGCGGGTACTCTAGATCGAACTGTTTGCAGCGGTTTAGTATCGGGCATTGTTTTAAATACCAATGGTACTTCAGTTGTTGCTTCCACATATAATGTAACTTCAATTTCTGCTGATGGAGGACTAACACCGGATGCAGGCAATGTGGCTATCGCCAATGGAGTTGCAGCAAATTATTTGGCGAATGATAAATTTATCAACACTACAAATGCACCACTTTTTGTTCGCTATACAGTGGTGCCTGTAAGTGCTGATAATTGCTTGGGTGATCCGCTGATTGTTACACTTACAATTGATCCGCAACCCGTAATGGATCCTTCGCTGTCAAATATTACTATTTGTAGCCGGGCAATTGTAAATAAAAACTTGGGAACGAATGGGGCTTCTGTTGCAGCTGCCACTTATGACATCACACTGATTTCTAAAGATTTTGGATTAACAGGTACGCCAACTGTTGGAACAGGCCTTGCAGCGGCCGCAATCTTTAATGATACCTACGAAAACGTTACAGCCGTTCCGCTCAAAGTGACTTATCAGATTATTCCTCGCTCGGCTGCCGGATGTTATGGAGATGCATTTACAATTACGATTGCTGTTAACCCTGAACCAGTTATTAGCCCGACATTGGATAATACAGTTTGCAGTGATGAGGCATCTAATATTATTTTAAGTACCAATGGAACTTCTGCTAATGCGGCCTCTTACAAACTTGTCGCGGTGAATGTACCGGGTACAATAACTGCTAATCCGGCAAACGTATCGGTTAATTCAATTGGTGGAATCAACCTTATCCGTAACGATAAATACACCAACACTACCAACGCTCCGGTGGTTGTAGTATATTCTATTCAGGGAACCAGTAATGCCGGTTGTGAAGGTCAGGTTCAATTGGTGAATTTGACAATTAACCCTAAACCTGTATTAGACCCGGCTTTGAATCCTGTGCCAGTTTGTAGTGGAGTAGCATCTGGCGTAACACTAGGGGTAGGCCCCGGATCGGTCGCTGCAGTTTCTTACAACATCAACTCGATTACTTCGGTTAATTTGACGGCCGGACCAAGCAACGTTGGTATTGGCTCCGGAAAATTAGTGAACGCGATCTTTAATGATGTGTATGTTAATACAACGAGTGTTCAGCAATTTGCTGTCTACAAAATTGTGCCTGTTTCGGCAGCCGGATGTTTGGGTGCAGAGGCGACCGTAACACTCACGATTAATCCATCACCAGCGCTGCTGACTAACTTATCGACTACCGTTTGTTCAACCGAGGCAAGTGGCATCACTCTTGGTTCTGAAAGCTCCAGTGTTGCTGCTGCAAACTATAACATAATCAGCGTAACCATTCAGCCGGGCTTAACACAAACAGCTGGCAATACAGGAGCTCGCGTGGGTGTAGCCGCTAATGAAATAGTAGGAGATAAGTTCCAAAATTTAACAAACGGCATTCTGAAAGTTACCTATAAAGTAGAACCGGTTTCAGCAGCTGGATGTAAAGGTCCTCAGGTGGATGTGATTCTTACAGTTGAGCCAACAGTAACAATGATTGCGCCTCCGAACGCAACCATATGTAGTGACACTCCTAATTCTCCAAGCACTACGAATATATTATTGGATTCTAATACTACTCCATCTTCTGGCGTAATCACATTCAACTACTTCGCAACTTCAAATCCGGTAGGAGCTGTCACGGGATTTACGCCTGTTCCTTTAACTGGTTTGACGGAGCTTACTGTAATTGCTGATAAGTTGGTAAACTCAACGAACAGTCCTGCAACTGTTACTTATACCATCACACCGGTAGCAGCCAGCGCAAAAGGAGGTCTGGGTTGTACTGCACCTGTAACCACGCAAGTGGTAATTACAGTAGAACCGAAACCAAAATTGTCAATTACGCCATCGACACAAACTGTGTGCGAAGGAGTTCCGGCTGCGATGAAACTCACAAGCACTTCATTGCCAAGTGGTGGCGGCACAATTCAATTTGATTTGATTTCTTCTGTCAAATCAGATCCGGCTCTTGCTTTGTTATCAGTTCCTAAAACTTCGTATGTTAACAATGAGTCAGTCACCGATATTTGGGATAACCCAACTACGACACCTCAAACCGTTACCTATACATTCAGAGCCAAAATCATTGGTGGATCGGGATTAGGTTGTACCAGCGAAGATCTGATTGCGGTATTGACGGTTAACCCAAGACCAGTAATTGCCGCTACACCTGCCAATGCTACAATCTGTAGTTCAGATTTTGTAAATATTACCTTATCGGCAACTGACCCTAATTATGATGGATTCATTAGCACGTATACGGCAAGCGACCCATCTGGAAAAATAACTGGCGAAACGAATGGCGCAGGTAATGTGATTTTTCAAACGCTGTTTTATAATTCGACCACTCCAACAGTTGCTAACAGCGATGGACCTGTGACCGTAACGTACACCGTTACTCCAAAATTGAATGGATGTGCCGGGTCTGACGTAATTATTCCTGTAGTAGTTAATCCTAAACCTAAAATCAACGGACCCGCGAGTACTTATAAAATTTGTCATAATAACTCATTGGTTATTCCATTATCTAGTAATGTTATCGGAACTCAATACACGTGGACTGTAGAGAACTTGAGCGGCTTACCTGGAATAGTGGAACAGGCAACACCTGTCTCTGCTACTGACATCACTCAGTTGCTCCTCAATACAACCGGAGTACAAGCAAGTCTTACGTATACCATAAAGGCATTTGGCCCCGGAGCTAATCCAAATGATTGTGAAGGAGATCAGAAAATTGTAATTGTGACGGTTGCACCTGAAATGAATGCTTCGTTCCAGAATACCTCCTCATCGATATGTAAGGGTTCATCAGAGTTCTTGATTGTGTCGATTGATGGACAGGCTCCTTTCACATTCACATACAATGAGGATAATGGATTAACGAGTGTTGATAAAGTGATAAGTGGTGCCGGTAATTTCAAAGTGATTCAAGTAAATCCAACGGTGACTACAACTTACACCATCAAGTCGATCAAAGACGCGTTCAATTGCCCTTTAAATATTACCGGTCAGGCTGTGACAATTACAGTAGGAGATACAGATCCAACATTCAGCGTAGTGGAAGCACCTTCTCAATGTAGCCCTTTCCAATATCACTTCCAGTATAATCAGAAAGCAGGCACACAATATACTTGGCAATGGCAAGATGGATCGAGTGATAGCACATATGTGGCGACCACCGATGTAGCTAATCAAATTGTTCCTCATACTTTCAAAAACTTGAACCCGAACAAAAATCAGGATTATAATGTGACCCTGCGTGTGGAGTTACCAGCACCATTCCCGGGTTGTTTTAAATTCACTACTAAGAAAGTAACGATCAAGTCGATTATCATCGTGAATGTACCCGAAGTTCAAGATGTATGTAGCGGTGAAACAGTATTCTTCCGAAATCAAAGCTTAGGTGTTACTTCTCATAAGTGGTTCTGGAGACCCGCTGGAAGTGTTGGTACCGAGAATGATATTAAAACCACCTCGTCAGTTGATTATGTGTTTACCAGCAATTCATCCGCTCTTGGATATGAAGATTTTGATGTGGTGTATAGAGCTAATAATGCAGGAAATTGTCCGGCTAAGGATTCAGTGCAAACTATTCGAGTTTACACAAAACCAACAGCATCGTTCAGTAACGGAGCTGTGCCTTTCTTTAATAGTGGATCGTCTACTGTAACATTTACCAATACTACTACACCTGCACCGATCAACTTTACTCAGTTCCGTCATGAATGGTCGTTTGGAATTACGGGTGATGCCAACCCTCCAACACTAACACAAACTGCAACTGGTGGAATTCCGGTGACTTACTCTTCTCCTGGTACAAAGGATATTTCACTTGGAGTGATTAATACAGTCGCGGAAACAGCTGGGCTTGCATGTCGTTCGGATGCGTTTAAGTCAATCACCATTATTTTACCTCCGCTTGATGCAAGCTTTGATGTAGATCCGAAGAAGTTCTGCTTCCCTGGTAATATCAAATTGATTAATGTGATAGGCACAGGTTTTGTTCATGAATGGTTTGTAACCAATAAGAAGACAGGTGTATCATCAACATATAGTGTTGCGAATCCGGGTGAAATTAAAATCGCGGAACCTGGTACTTACCTATTGCGCTATAAGACTTCTATTCCCCAAACAGGACAGGTGAAGATTTATCCGCCAACTACCGACCCTCCACTTGAGGTGGAAGTATTTGATGTGCCAATGGCATCCTTTGACTTACGTCCGGATGTGGTATTTGTTCCGGATACAGAATTAGAGACTTTCAACTTCTCAGATGGTGCTAATCAATATCGTTGGAACTTTGGTGATACGCCTGATTTTGTAACAGATGAAGAGCCCAAGTATAAATATCCGATTGAAGGAAAATACGATGTTACTCTCATTGCCGAAAATGATCATGGAGGTGGCGTGGTTTGTCGTGATACTTTGGTGAGACAAGTGATTGCCAAACAAGGAGGTCAATCGAAAATACCGAATGCATTTACACCGAATACCAATGGACCAAGCACCAGTGCCGGAGGAACGAGCGGAACTTTCAATGACGTTTTCTTGCCAATCGTAAAAGGTGTTCCATCTGATTCAGATGCCTACAACTTACAAATCTTTGATCGATGGGGTAATTTGATTTTTGAAAGTAACAGCTCATCAAAAGGTTGGGATGGTTATAATCAGAATGGTAAGCTGATGCCTGCAGGGGTTTATGTGTATAAACTGACGGTACGCTTTTCCGATTCGCAGCGAACGACACAGGTGGGTGACATAACAATGATTTATTAAGAAATGAAAAGCATTCTATTTAAACCAATGAAGTCATTGCTGGTGGTATGGCTCATAATGATTTCGGTAGGAGCTCAGGCACAAGATCCTCAGTTCTCGCAATACTATCAATCACCCTTATACTTGAATCCCGGTTTTACCGGTATTACGAAACAACAGCGATTTACACTGGTGCATCGATTGCAATGGCCCAACTTACCACAAACGTTCTCCACTTTTGCGGCCAGTTATGATATTTGGGTTGATGAATTGCGAAGTGGTTTTGGAATCATTGCTACAACTGATAAGATGGGATCTGCCGGGTGGAGAACAACAACTGTAGCACTAAATTATAGTTACAAAGTTAGAATTACAGATAAGCTGGTATTCTCTCCGGGATTAAGTTTTGGATATGGTACCAATGGATTGGATCGCACCAAACTTCAGATGGGGGATGGCCTCGAGTTCAATGGTGTGTCACTTGATCCTCAGTTGCAGCGCTTGGGCAACACACAATATTTTGATTTTAGTGCAGGTTTCGTTTTGTATAACAAGGATTTGTTTTTTGGAGCAGCCTTCTCACACATCAATACACCTAACTTATCGATACTAAGTACAGAAACCCGTTTGCCCATGAAAATGGTTTTTCATGGCGGAGGACGTATAACACTGAATGGAGGTATTCGTACCGTTGCCAAACCATCTTACCTCACGCCTTCATTTGTTTATCGAGTTCAAGGGCTTATTTCTCAATTTGACGTAGGTTTAAATTACCATGTAGATCCGGTGTCTTTAGGTGTGTGGTATCGTGGTAAGCCTTGGGAAACAACGGTAAAAAATTCCATTCAACAAGATGCGTTGGTGTTTACCATGGGACTTTACCTCAAAAATCTTACGGTTGGTTATAGCTATGACTTTAGCTTATCCGGTTTATCAACCGCTACGGGTGGGGCACATGAAGTTTCGCTTGTGTATGAATTTGCTGCTAAGCCACTTCATCGAGGTGTGAAGAAGAGAAACCGATTGATTCCTTGTCCAAGCTTTAATAGCAAAGACGGTTTTTGGAATTAATTTAAACTCTCTTTATGCGCTCTCATCGCCAATAGGTTTCGTTCATCGACTAATTCAACAAACTGACTTTAACGGTCGGTTTCCTTTTGCTTCACGGGTTCATACAATCGAGTCTACAGCTTGCTTTAGTCGTTGTTGACTAAAGAAATGAACCTGCGCTATTACTTATCTCTACTGATTGTTTTTTGTTCGGCTTATACCAACCAACTGCAGGCGCAGTGTGGCGGTATATTAGAACCCGGTTTTAAATTCCTTACCAGCAGCAGAGGCTGCGCACCCTTCACTGTAAATCTCGAAACGTTTTACCTTTCTTCTGTGCCTGGCACAGTTTATTACATTGATTGGGGCGATGGTTCACCCGAGCAACAAATTACTCAACTCAATGCTTCGGGGGTTACGATATCACACAATTACCCCAATGCCTCAGTTAATTGTGGATATGATTTGGTGATCGATGCGTCCAATGCTTGTAATCCGCGTGGTAGTGTGGTGCCCATCAATACGCAAGTGATTGTTTGGACGAACGATGTGATCTCAATTAATCCGCAGGAGTTTCGCGTTTGTCAAGGTTTTGCTACCAACCTTCAATTTACCGATAATAGTCAGTGGAATTGTTTTCCGCGCTTAACGCGTGAGAATAATGAAGCGCGCTGGATTCAATGGATTTACGGCACAGGACCGTTGGCCAATCAGGTAGGAGGTGTGAAGGTAAACAATCAACTTCCTGCGGGCTTTCCCTATTTTGATCCGGCTCCATTTCGTAATCCGATACATCCCGTACTAGCTCCGGGTCAAGTGAGTCTACCAGTTGCTGTTCCTGCAACCTTGCCTGCGGACATCGGAAAGGAATTTATTGTCACGTTAAAAAATTGGAATCAATGTAATGCGTATGATAACAATGTGTTAGATGGAAATGCATTTAATCCGGTAAATGGCGATGTATTGAATGGTGACAACAATGCGCAAGTAATAACCGGTCGCATCGTTATAGTCCCAGCGCCTCAGCCAACTTTTGTTACCAGATTGGCAAATGCTTCGGGCGCAATCCAATCTGTTTTTTGTATAGGTGATGCGATATTCTTCGATGATCAAACTCCGGGCATAGGCGGAGCATCGTTTCAATACACCTGGGAGTTTTACGATAATGCCACCGGCACGGGAGTTCCCTTAGCAACTTCCAATTCCTCAAACCCAACTTTTGCGTACCAACTCTCCGGACAAAAATTAATTCGTGTGTATGTTCGCGATGCCAATGCGGCCGGTAATTGTGTAAATAGTTTTGATCGTGTCATTACTATTTCTCCTTCTCTCGTGGCAAAGATTCAGGTTACTGATTTGCTGAATAATTCAATCACACCATTTTTCTGTCAGGAATCATCGGGAGTGCCTACCAACTTTACGGCTCGTTTTAATGATGCCTCCGTTGGAGTAGTTACACCTACTACACAATGGCGCTGGGAAGTATATGACCAATCTAATAACTTAATTCGACAAGAACCGGCAGCAGGATTTTCTGCTGTGCCTTTGGGAAACATTGATCAGGTTTTTTCGACACCGGGCGTTTATCGTGTTCGCTTGCGTGTGCGCGATAATGTCACTTCTTGTGAATCGATAGATGATGCGGAAGTACGAATTTACATCAAGCCGATTCCTTTATTCACAGCTTCACGAGCCTGCGAAGGTAAATCGATTTCTTTCAAAGATGCATCTACGCTTACATCCATTCGAGGTGAATCGATTTCACTCCGCGAATGGGACTTTAATTACTCAGGAGTTTTTAATCCGGATGCAGCAATTACAAATCAAACCAATTTTGTGAGGACTTTTCCGATAGCCGGCACTTTTCAGGTGGCACTTCGCGTTACAACAGATCAAAATTCTTGCTCGGCTATTTTTGTTTTGCCTGTTCAGGTTGATCCGCTTCCAATTGCCAATTTCACACCCAATATAAGTTCGGGGTGTGGGCCATTGTCAGTAACATTTACCAATAACTCAGTACTACTACAGCCGGATGTAATCGATCAATTTATTTGGGAAGTAGATGATCGGACGGGTTTAGGATTTCAAACCGTAGCGGTGCAACGCCCCACGGATATTAATTTCTCAACTACCTTTAATTATGTATTTCCGAATTTAACGATCACCAATAAATTGTATGATGTTCGTTTGCGAGTTTTAACGGTTAATGGGTGTGAACAAATTTCATCTACGCAAGTAATTATCGCTTTTCCCGGAACAGCTTCAGGTTTTAGCGAAATAAATTATTCTCCTTTCAATGCAAATTGTTCACCTCAAACTGTTTCGTTTAAAGTAGATGCACAAACGCAGTCGCTCAATCCAATCGATTATTTATGGACGGTAAGTGACCCTTCCGGTGTTCTTACACAACAAAGTTCGGGAGTTAATCCAAACTTTAATTTTTTGTTTACAAATCCGACTACATCATTTAGAGATTTTAAAGTCACACTTACCACCAGCCTTCCTGCCGGTTGCAAAGGAGACTCCACTCGTACGATTCGCATCAGCCCGGTTCCTATTTCACTTTTTATTTTAGATACTTTGCAATTGGACTGCGATGTTATGCGCATTCGAGCTACTGCTGTTCAAAAAGGCTTATCATCTTATCACTGGAAGATTAGCGAAAATGGAATTACAGTAGTAGACACAAGATCCACTCAAGATGTGACTGAGTTTTCTTTTAATCGCTTACTCGCTGGTAATAGCCCGGTATCAGTTTCACTTGATACGGAAAATTTTGCCAATTGTGTGAGTAACGTCACGAACCGTTTGTTTGATGTTCCCCAAAAAGATAATATAAATACTTCTTTCAGCGTAACTCCTCTTAATCAAACGCTACCTGCCTCTACAGTTAATATTACCAATACAACCAATATTGGCCCGTGGACTTATCAATGGGATTTTGGTGACCAATCAACTTCCACAAATTCAACTATTGCCTCACATACCTATTCAACCTACGGAACCTACGAGATTTCACTTAAGGTAAACAGTAAATTTTGCGAAGAGAAATTTGTTCAAACAATTGTTATTAATGCGATTCCGCCACAAGTTGATTTTGCGTTCGATCCGCCATCCGGATGTGTTCCATTACAAGTTACGTTTACCAATCTGACAAAATTTGCAGACGATAAAACGTATGCGTGGGATTTTGGTGATGGATCTACCTCGCAAGAAAAAAATCCGGTGCATGTGTATAGCCGTGCAGATACTTATACTGTTTCTCTATCTGCATCAAATGTTACCGGACAAAAAATAACATCTACCAAGACCAATATTATTCAAGTTTACACTCGCCCTACCGCTGGATTAGATGTAAAGCCTAGACTCATCTATATCCCCGGTGGAACACTTTATACCAGTAACCTTAGTTTTGATGCAACGCGTTTTGTGTGGGATTTTGGTGATGGCACCATCTCTACTTCAACGGAGCCTGAGCATCAATACAAGGAAGAAGGATTGTATACGATTAAGCTCAAAGCATTCAATCAATTTGATTGTGCGGATTCTGCAAAATTGGTCGATGTGGTGCGTGTAAAGAAGGGTGGGCAGGTGTTGGTTCCGAATGCTTTTTCACCAAGTGGTTTTGGTAATGCAGGTAACGGCAGTGGTAGTGGTGATGGAAAGAATGATGTTTTTCTTCCTCTGATGCGTGGTGTCACTGATTTTGAATTACTCATTTTTAACCGATGGGGCGAATTGTTATTCGAGAGTCGCGATGCAACCCGAGGTTGGGATGGATCATATAATGGAAAACTTTGCCAGCAAGATGTTTACATGTACAAGCTAACAGCACGATTTGAAAATGGTGAAAGTGTAGTGCGGGTAGGGGATATTAATTTGATACGGTAGGATAAATGCTTACGATCTACTTACACTTTTATCGGACACGAAGCCTTCAGGTAATGCTATGCCTTGGCATGTGTTTTCAATCATTCGTACTTTTTGCACAAGATCCTGAATTTTCGCAATACTATTCAGCACCATTGTATTTAAACCCTGCGTTTGCGGGTACTACTTCCGATCATCGTTTGATGATGAACTACCGAAACCAATGGCCAAACATTGCACGCGGATATGTAACATACGCCTTCTCGTACGATTACAATTTGTATAATTTCAATAGTGGCGTTGGGTTTTTAGCAACGGTTGATCAGGCCGGAACAGCCGGTATGCGTTCATCGCAATTTAATTTTATCTATTCGTATAAATGGAATATCTCGAATAAGTGGGTAATCTCCTCCGGGTTGAATTTTGGTTACGCTATGCGAAGCCTTGATTTTAACAAACTACTTTTCGGAGATCAGTTACAGTTTGATGCCAGCGGCAATGTGCCAAGCGATGATCCTTCCGCATCTAATTTAGGCATGGCCAGTTATTTTGATTTTAAGGCTGGCGCATTAGCTTATAACAAAAATTTTTGGTTAGGATTTGCAGCAAGCCACATTAATGAACCGAATCGATCGCTTACAAATGATGCTGCCTTTGTTCCATTAAAATATACAGTGCATGGTGGTGTGCGCATTCCTTTGTATCGTGGTGCATTTAAGCGCGCGAGCATTCCGGTGCTTTCTCCGTCCTTCGTTTACAAGAGGCAAGGCAATTTTGAACAGTTGGATTTGGGTGCTTATTTGCTTTACAGTCCAATTATTCTGGGTGTTTGGTATAGAGGCGTTCCACTAACAAAAGATGTTCAAGGAAATATCAGTCAGGATGCAGCTGTATTAATTCTGGGTTTTCAAATGGAGCACATTGAGTTGACGTATAGTTACGACTTTACAATATCGTCACTCGGTCCTATTTCTGGAGGGACCCATGAATTAGCTTTGAAGTATCGGTTGCCAATTAATATAAAAGAGAAAACAAAAAAGAAGGAGCGCTTTATTCCTTGCCCGACATTCAATCGCAAGGAGTAAGATTACCTTCTTCGTTTGCGCGTACTCGCTTTTTGTGTACTCTTTCCTTTTAGGCGAGTTTCGATTTTGGTGTCGAAAAGATAAGCAACAGAAAATCGGATCGTGTGATTTTTTACTTTCAAAAGGTCAACATCTACAAAGCTGACCGGAAAAAATCCATCTCCCTTGTCACTTAAAAATGTTTGCGCAAAATAAACATGTACAGAAGTAACGATCTTGTTTGCACCAATTGGTTGAAAAGCTAAACCTCCTGTGAGATTTAAACCAAATTGAAAACGATTAGCATCAGTAATTCCTTCGATTCGTGCATCGGCCACAGGATCAGATGATTCACGCGTTTTGCCAAACACAGTCGTATAATCCAACGATTCGATATTATTCTCTAATAGATAACTGCTCTTAATGGTACCGCTATTACTAAGCCAATAACTTACTACCGGGCCTCCGCCAATAAACCAATTATAAGTTTTTGTTTGCCCACCCTGACCAGTAAAGGCTCCGGTATTTTTTTTGAATTCGAGCACGTAAAATAACGGAAGCTCGATGTATTGCATAGAAGAATATAAATCAAACTTGCTGTCGGAGCGAGGGTCGTCAATTCCTTTTACATGCCGGCCTCTCTGAGAATATAATAGTTGACCATTCAAAACGAAATTTTTATGAACACGCATAGAGGCCATTATACCTAAGTCATATCCAATGGTAGGAGAGGATTCATACCTGAATTGGTCATCGAAGAAAAAGACTTTAGAAACGCTACCACCCACAACCGGCCCTACCAGTAATTGAGCAGAGCTACTCCAGGAAATGAAAAGTCCGAACAAGAGGGAAATTGACAAATGCTTCATTTCTATTAAGAGATCAATCAACAATGATAACCGAAAAAAATGTGACAACAAAAAAGATCAGTTGCTCTGATTTTAAATTGGGTGCGCAAAGGTAACCCTGAAAATGCTAATTTATTTAATAATTATTAACTACCCTCTGTCGAAATCTTTGTGAAACTTTAATTGAGAATTATTAAGTTGCGAGATTGAAATTGTACCCAAACCTAGATAATTCGTGAGTCTCAATAAACAGTTGTTTTTCGTGGCAATCTTGCTTTCATCGTTTGGGCTGAAAGCACAGAACTATCCTATTTATAACGGCTATTTTCTAAACCCTTTTTCATACAACCCTGCGGCAGCTGCAACGGAGCGCATTCAAGCCAATGCAGCATATCGAAGACAATGGGTGGAGATACCGGGAGCGCCAACAATCATCAATCTTTCTGTTTCAACCTTGCTAAATGAACGCAGGGCTGGCATTGGCTTTAAAGCAAGCTCTTTCAATCGTGGATTTTTAAGTTCATCAGAAGTTTCGCTGGCCTACGCCTACGGAGTGCCTTTGGATAAGACATCTCGGCTTTATTTCGGTATTTCAGGAGGCTTTTTGTCGAATTCCATCAATACTAAAGACATCTCATCTACCGACCCGGCCTTGGCAAATGTTGCCAATTCATTTACGCCAAGCGCATCATTTGGAATGTATTACAAAAACACGAATGGACTTAACCTTGGCTTGGTACTACCCAAATTAATCAGCAATACAAATCTGGATGCCAGCTTTGCTTTTTCTTACCTGGACAACGTCATTGTAACTGCCTCCTTCAGCAGATGGGATCCCAATCCCAAAGTGATTAAAAAGGGTCAGGAGAAACTATTTGTTAAAAAGAAGAAAAAGACCAATCTGCCATTTGAGGCTTACGCCATTTACCGATACTCATCTATTGGCGGATTATTTGAGGCCACTGGAAAGTATAATTTCAATGCCAATATTTGGCTTTCAGGCACTTACAGACAATATGCTGGAATTATTCCCGGAATTGGGGTGCACACCAAAGATCTTTCTTTTGGCTACTTCTATGAAACTGGTTTGGGGGGAGATTTGCCTTTAAAAACCCATGAAATCATGCTTTCATTACAATTTGGCAAGGAGAAGAAGTTTAGAGACCAAAAGCCGGCACCTCCGTTGAGTAAAATCCGCACCAATCCTGTAAAAGTAGTAGCTAAAAAACCTACCCAGAAAATTGATACTTCAGCCAATCATCAGGCAAGATTTAAAAAGGAACCTGCTAAAATTAATACTGAACCAGCGAAACAGACGCCTACGCCAGCACCGGCAGTAACGAAGCCTGGTACAACGCCTCCGGCTACATCACCTGCTACTACCACACCTTCAACAACCACCCCTACTGCGACTACGCCACCCGTGTCAGCCGAGGTGCATGCAGAAGAGCGCAAGCAGTTGGATCAGCATTTGGACGAGCATACGGATGGAAAGCATGATGATACCCATGAACATCCGGTAAACCAACGCCATGATTTTGTTAAAAAGGGAACACATCACGAAGAATTAGAAGTGGCTACCTATGTGATTGCGGGTGCATTCCAAAGCCGAGCAAATGCAGAGCATTATGTAGCTAAGCTAAAAGCTTTAGGCTATCAAGCTGATTTTGGCCATTTATCGGCTCGAAATCTATGGTATGTGTTTGTGGCAGAAGAAACCGAGATTCCGGTAGCTCGTGAGGAGCGCGATACGCTACAGAAAAACAAGATATTTAAGGATGTTTGGTTACTGACAGTTCAAGAATAATGATTAAAGAGCAACGAATTGTGAAAATACAGATAATGAGGTGTTTCTTTCTGGTGGGATTGATCAGTATATCCAGTCTCGTGTTGGGTCAAGCTCCTTATGTGAATACCGTTGATAAAAACTCGGCTCGTGCCCAGGAAACCATTACTATTCAAGGAATTAACTTTGGCACGAATTCGGCAGCTATTAAGGTTAGTTTTGGTAATGTTTCTGTCAGTCCCACTACTATTTCAGATCAGTTATTAGAAGTTCCCGTTCCGGCCGGAGCCGCCTTTGATAATGTGGCCGTTCTCAATACCAGCAATGGGCTTTCCGGGTACGCCAAAAAGCCGTTTTTTATAAGTTTTGGAGGGGCTAATCCGTTTGTATCCAGCCAACTATCGGCTCAATCAGATTTTAATTCAGAAAGTGGTTTGTATGATATAGCCTTGGCCGATTTTGATGGGGATGGCAAGCAAGATGTGGCTACTGCCAATGATAATTCCACCAATATTGCTGTTTTTCTGAATACAAGTGCTTCAGGAACGGTATCATATACAAAATCTACATTGACTCCTGCTGTTAAAACTTTACATGTATCAGCAGCTGATTTGAACGGTGACTCCAAACCGGAGATTTTAGTTTCTGAATTGAATGGGCCGCGTGTTTTCGTATTCAGAAATAACAGTACAGTTGGATCTTTGTCATTTTCAGCTCCGGTTTCTCTTACGCTAACAGGTGGCAAACTAAGTACGATCGGAATCCGAGATCTTGATCTGGATGGTAAACCGGATTTGGTTGTGACAGATCACGCGTTCAATAGAATCTTTGTCGTTCCAAATCAAAGCACCATAGCTTCTATACAATGGGGCACTCCGGCAATAATTACAGTAGCCAGCACCTCAGTTACGGATGGAATAGCTATTGGTGATTTGGATGGCGATGCCTTACCGGAAGTAATCACCAGCGAGTTTTTAAGTCCATCAGGTAAAATATTTGTTCTTAAAAACCAGAGCACACCCGGCACCATTAAGCTCACCGCATCTCTTGAAATTGCAGCATCAACAACTATTTCAAATCTAAAAATCGGAGATTTAGATGGAGACGCTAAGCCGGATTTGGCAGCAACAGGTTTACTGGCATCAAGCGTTTTTGTATTCTTGAATCAAAGTACTTCGTCTGCCATTCAGTTTGCGGCACCTGCTTCAGTCAGTGCCAACTCCAGGCCTTGGGGTATTGATTTTGGTGATTTGGATGGAGATGGTAAACTGGATATGGTGGTCGCCTCCATTACACAAAAGGCAGTTACTGTTTTAAACAACCAAAGTACCGCAGGAAATGTCTCATTTCTCACGCAAACCATTAACACAACTTTTATTAATAGACACGTTCGCATTGCCGATGCCGATGTAGATGGAAGACCGGATATTTCTTTTACGAGTATCGATGATAATAATTTGGGTATTCCTGCTTCCAAAATATCAGTTTTCAAAAACCTGAATTGTGTTTTACCCACCATTACTCCAGCCGGACCGATAACGGTTTGTAGCGGAGTAACTCAACGAATTACTGCTTCCACCAGTATCAGCTCAACTTATGAGTGGTTTAAAGATGGTAACTCTTTGGGAGCTCCGGGTGCGAATACATTTATCGATGTTACTACTACCGGTCAGTATACGGTCACTCTTACAAATGGAGCTTGCAGTAAGACATCTTCGCCTGTTTCCATCACGGTGGTAGTGGCAGCCCCTCTCGGAACTGCAACGCCTAATCCGGTGACACCAGTTTGTATTGGCGGCACCTTAAACTTATCTGTAAATGATGTAGGAGCAACCAATTACATTTGGACCGGCCCGAATGCGTTTAATATGCAAGGCAGAACCGTAAGTAGCGCAAATTTCCAAGCCTCCCAAGCCGGTAAGTATTCTGTTGATATCATGGTAGGAACTTGTAAAACGCAGACAGCTTCTGTTATAGTTGATGCTGTTGTTATACCGGATGTGAATGTATCCTTCATTGGATCTGAAATTATTTGCGAAGGCCAAACGAAGCAATATTCCATTTCTCCTTCCCCTTCAGGATACACCTACCAATGGGCCGAGCAGACCACCGGTGATATTACCGGAGCGACAGGCGCTACTTATGTAGCCACAACAACGGGAAGTTATTTAGTCAAACTGAAATCAATTATCAATCCAACTTGTGCTGCAGTACAAACCACAGCTAAAAAAGTGCGCATAGCAAAGAATCCTGTTGTTGATTTTACGGTTCCATCAACAGCATGTATTGGTCAGGCTTTAGATTTTGCTGATCAATCAACGGTTGATCCAGATCCTACTGGTTTAGATATTCAGTATGCTTGGGATTTTGGTGATGCCGCTACAGCGTCTACTAAAAATGCTTCACACTCATATGCAACAGCACAAACGTTTAATCCTAAACTCACTGTACTTTACAATTCAGTAGGATGTCAAGCATCTAAGCAGAAAGGAGTGGCCGTGCAGGCTGCACCAGCATTGGCAATCACCAATGCAAGCAATATCTACAGTTTTTGCCCTACAGATAGTTTGAAACTGGAAGTGGCAGGAGCTTTTGATTCTTACGCTTGGAGCAATGGTAAAACCACCACCTTTTCATATTACAAGACAGGTGGAGATGCATCCATTGAGGTGATGTTTGGCACGTGCAAAATCAAAGCCACTAAGCCGATCGTGAAATTTAGTTCGCCAACAGTTGTTGCTACAGCAGATCCTGCTTCGATCAAGCCGGGAGAAACTTCTCAATTCACCGCATCGGGTCTGGTGGATTATACATGGACACCTGCTACTGACTTAACCAATGCGTTGATATCAAATCCGGTTGCTTCTCCTCTGTTATCAACCACTTATAAAGTGAAGGGAAAAGATACGAATGGATGTGTGGGAGAAGGAACTATTCAATTGGTAGTTATTCAAGACAACGCACTCAACTCACTAGTTGCATCTAATATTCTCTCTCCGGATTTAGTCGATACGCAGAACGATACGTGGGTTGTAAAAAATGCGGAAAGCCTTCCGCAATGTGGTGTTACAATCTATGATGAACATGGCTTTAAAGTGTACGAGGCAAAACCGTATCTGAATGATTGGAAAGGTACAACCACGAGCGGTAAATTATTACCAGCCGGAGTGTATTATTACATTCTTCGATGCGATGATTCCTCGGGAGACTATGTAGCTGGTAGTGTAAATTTAATTCGATAAACTAGTAGAAAACACAAGAAATGAATAGCCCCAATTCAAATTGCCTTAGAAAACCCCTGTTGCTTTTATTCTTGCTAATGATGGGATTCGCTTCTGTCATGGCTCAAGAGATTTGTAACAATGGTAAAGACGATGATAATGATGGTTTTATCGATTGTTTTGATAGCGACTGTTCCGCGAATTCATTATGCGATGGTAACTATTTTGGTAATGATATTTTCTGCCAGGCAAAACCCACCGCATTTCCAAAATTTTCCATGAAGCTGTTATGGGGATCAGCCAATAAAACAACCAACCACTTAAACCGAGCTTCGGTTGGTGATTTGAACAGAGATGGTATTCCGGAAGTAGTAGTAACAGAAGTGGAGAACGACTTTATTTATGTTTTAGATGGAAAAACGGGTACCACCAAAAAATCGCTGAAGACAGGTTTTTCATTAGACCGCGAAATAGCGATTGCTAACATTAATAATACGAACTGCGGACAGATTTTTGTCTCTGGCGGAAATAATATTTACGCGTACGATTGTAACCTGAATCTTTTGTGGAAGAGCACAACTTTAAATGCAGCTCCTGCTCAATTCGGTATTGCAGATTTTGATGGAGATGGTAAAGCAGAGATTTACTGCCGAGATGAAATATTGGATGCACAGACAGGTATCCGAATAGTAAAGGGAGTCAATTCTTCAAATGCAGCCGGACAACCGGTAGCAGTAGATATTTTGAATAACGACAATAAACTTGAATTGATATCTGGTTGTAATATTTACTCCGTCAACCTTGGTACCCGAACACTAAACTCTGGAAGCCTTACCCTTCAAAAAAATGTGCCTAGCTTTTTTATTCGGCAAATCCATACATCCACAAGTGTTGCAGATTATAACTTAGATGGTAGTTTGGATATAATTGCTTCCGGATCGGATGGGGCTCCAGATGCAAATACAACTTTGTTTTTCTGGGATGTAAAAAATAATGTTGTTAAAAAATATATCGATAAGATTGCCAGCACCGTGTTTATTGCGGGTTGTTCCAATACTTCCGGTACGTATTACAAAAATGGTTGGCAGAATGGAACGGGTCGTGTAAATATTGCCGATATAGATGATGACGGTAAGCTAAATGCGTCTTACGTATCAGGCAAATATTTGTATGCGCTGGATGAAAATTGGAATTTAAAGTGGCGAGTAGTTGTAAATGAGGAAACTTCAGGTTACACAGGATCTACAGTTTATGACTTTAATGGTGATGGTGCCGCTGAGGTGGTTTATCGGGATGAACAATTTTTATATATCATCAATGGAAAAGATGGATCGATAAATACCCAGCAACAATGTATTGCACGGACAAATGTGGAGTATCCCATTGTAGCGGATATCAATGGCGATGGGTCTACTGAATTGTGTGTTACATGCGGGTTTGATGATAAGTTAGCGTGGAGTAATTTTTGTAACCTTTCATACTCGGTAAATTCACATGTCCGAGTATTTGAATCAGCCTCGTTGCCTTGGGTGCCATCCCGTAAGTTATGGAATCAGCATGCTTACTTTAATGTGAACGTGAATGACGATTTGACCATTCCAAAGATTGTCCAAAAGCATCATTTGGTTTGGTCGAACGGAACATGTACGCAAGGGCCCAATCGTCCGCTAAATACTTTTTTAAATCAAACCCCATTTCTCGATACGCGTGGTTGCCCCACATATGCGTCTCCCGATTTAATAAATGTTAAAGCATTATTTAAGGTAAACCAGCCAACTTGCCCGGATAAGGATTTTACAGTAACAATAGGCGTTCAAAATATTGGAGATGTAACCATGATTGGCGCTGTGCCCGTTACCTTTTACAAAGGAGATCCTCGATTAGCAGGCGCATTAAAACTCAATACAGTAAACGTCAATGTCAATCTCGCAAAAGGTCAAACTCAAACATTCACCAATCTTAACGTCACGGGTACCGGAGGCTCATTTAAGTTGTTTATTTCATTAAATGATGCGGGTACATCAGTGCCAACTCCTATAGTATTGCCAAATACTTCAATAATTGAGTGTAGCTATGATAATGTTATCGATGCAGATATAGCTCCTAAATCAGTTAAGGTTACAGCGCTGAAAGTAGCCGATAACATTAAATGTTTAGGTGCCACAGTGCCCGATAATGGAGCCGCTAGAGCTTTTGTTCTTATAGGTGGGGTTGAAAACACAGTTGACTATGACTTCTTCTGGTTTAATGGTACAGTTTCCGGGGCTCCAAAATTTACAGGCACAGCATATACTGCATTAGCAGCGGGAACTTATAAGGTGTTCGCTAAGAATAAAATTCTAGGTTGTAATTCAGATACGGCTACGGTGGTCATTAACCGAGTGGATAAAGCCCCATTGACAGTCGCTATTGTAGTTGATAAAGCCAATAGTAGTTGCGGAATTCCAAATGGGCAATTCCATGCAGTTGTGAATGGGGGAGACCCGGAAATCAACTATACATTTAAGTGGTATGAGGGTAATGATATTTTTACATCACCTGAAATCGCAACAGGAAGTATCGCCTCCAATCTGAAAGGTGGAAAGACCTATACCGTACTAGTTACAGATAATTTTTCAGGTTGTCAGGTGGTATCTTCTTTAGCCGTTCCTGACATAACGGTAACACCAGTCGCATCCGCTTCCACAACAAGTGCAATTTGTGTTCCGGCAAATTCTGGTAGTGCTTCTGCAACAGTCGGAGGCGTTACTATTGGTTATACTTTCAGTTGGTACAATGGCGCTGCGTCTAAACCAACTGCCGATTTCACAGGTGCTACCTACAATTCTATTCCAGCAGGTTCTTATACAGTGGTTGCCACGGAAACAGCATCGGGCTGTAAATCGGCTCCAGTAACAGTTAATGTGAATACTCCTCCGCCATTTACCGTTTCTGCAGCACAACTCACACAACAAACAAGTTGTAATCCGGCTACACCTAATGGTTCCGCTACTGCGGATGTAGGGGGCGTTACGGTTGGCTTTACATTCAGTTGGTTCAAAGGGCAAAGTACAGCACTTGCTGATGCGGTTGCAGGCCCTACTAATTTAGCTGCCGGAATTTATACGGTAAAAGCTACTAACGTGGCTTCTGGATGTACTGCCACTGCAGAAACAACCATTACTCAAAATTTAATCAATCCGGTTGTAACACTTACACCATCGCCCAACGCAGTTTGTGACCCATCAAAAGGTACAAGTGCTTTTACAGGTTCTGTAACTGCCACTGTTACTTATAATGGTTCAACCGTAACTGATTTTACGCCTTATCAATTAGTATGGCATAATGGAGCACTTGCTACTGATCCGGTTATCGCAGGTGCGACAACAAAAACGATTACACAACTTAATGGAGGAAATTACACTTTAGTGGTTACCAGAACAAACGAGAATTGCGCTTCGGCTCCTGTTACTGCGTTAGTCACAAATACACCAACCCTACCAGCTTTGATTACAGCACAATCGCCATCGCATAATTGCGATGCAGGACTTACTGGTGATGGATCGGCTGAAGTGACGAAAGTAAATACAATCAATGTTGGGGCAACCACTAATTTTAATTATCAGTGGCATACTGGAATTGGAACGGCCACGGTGATTGCAGGACAAACAAATCCTAAACTTCAAAACTTGAAAGGTGGTGTTAGCAGTAACTTCACAGTATTGGTTACTGACAAAACAACGGGATGTCAAAACACAGCTACTGTATTAGTCGGTGAATCAAAAGTATTACCGGTTCTCACGTTGAAGAGCACGCCTAACTCGATTTGCGATGTGGCGAAAGGTTTTAACGGAAGTGCATTGCAAGATGTGTTGACGGATGCAAATGCGGTAGGAGGCGACACATATACGTATGCCTGGAGTACGGGCAACACGATGGGTTCGATTATTGCTGGCCAGACGAGTTCGACATTAACGAATCGGAATGGAGGCTTCTACACAGCTACAGTAACCAATAATCGGTTAAAGTGTACTTCAAATCCGGAGACAGTAGAGATCAAGAATAATCAAGTGTTGCCAGCGATCACGAATGCATTGACGGCCTCTACGAATTGTGCCGGAGGCGCAGCGAATGGACAAATTGCTTCGAGCGTTACGAATGGATTAGTAGGGGAGACGTTTGCGTTCCAATGGTATGCAGGCAACACAGCTACAGTGGGTAGTGAAGTTCCGAATGTCCCCAACAATGGTAACACGAATACCGCGATTCAATTAGCGGGCGGAGCCAACTACACGGTGAGTGTGTACAACAATGTAAGTGGTTGTACCAACACATTGACCAGCACTTTAACGGATTCAAAAGTATTACCGGTTCTCACGTTGAAGAGCACTCCGAACTCAATTTGCGATGTGGCGAAAGGTTTTAACGGAAGTGCATTGCAAGATGTGTTGACGGATGCAAATGCGATAGGCGGTGACACATATACGTATGCCTGGAGTACGGGCAACACGATGGGTTCGATTATTGCTGGCCAGACGAGTTCGACATTAGCGAATCGGAATGGAGGCTTCTACACAGCTACAGTAACCAATAATCGGTTAAAGTGTACTTCAAATCCGGAGACAGTAGAGATCAAGAATAATCAAGTGTTGCCAGCGATCACGAATGCATTGACGGCCTCTACGAATTGTGCCGGAGGCGCAGCGAATGGACAGATTGCTTCGAGCGTTACGAATGGATTAGTAGGGGAGACGTTTGCGTTCCAATGGTATTCAGGCAACACAGCTACAGTTGGCAGTGAAGTTCCGAATGTTCCCAACAATGGTAACACGAATACTGCGATTCAATTAGCAGGCGGAGCCAACTACACGGTGAGTGTGTACAACAATGTAAGTGGTTGTACCAACACATTGACTAGTACTTTAACGGATTCAAAAGTATTACCGGTTCTCACGTTGAAGAGCACGCCTAACTCAATTTGCGATGTAGCGAAAGGTTTTAACGGAAGTGCATTGCAAGATGTGTTGACGGATGCAAATGCGGTAGGCGGTGACACATATACGTATGCCTGGAGTACGGGCAACACGATGGGTTCGATTATTGCTGGCCAGACGAGTTCGACATTAGCGAATCGGAATGGAGGCTTCTACACAGCTACAGTAACCAATAATCGGTTAAAGTGTACTTCAAATCCGGAGACAGTAGAGATCAAGAATAATCAAGTGTTGCCAGCGATCACGAATGCATTGACGGCATCTACGAATTGTGCCGGAGGCGCAGCGAATGGACAGATTGCTTCGAACGTTACGAATGGATTAGTAGGCGAGACGTTTGCGTTCCAATGGTATTCAGGCAACACAGTTACAGTTGGTAGTGAAGTTCCGAATGTTCCCAACAATGGTAACACGAATACCGCGATTCAGTTAGCGGGCGGAGCCAACTACACGGTGAGCGTGTACAACAATGTAAGTGGTTGTACCAACACATTGACCAGCACTTTGAATGACAATAAGGAGTTGCCAACTTTAACACTCACCGCACAACCCAATACAATATGTGATCCTTTAAAAGCTACAGGAGGTGCATTTGACGGACAGGTTGCCGCAGATATTGTGACGGTTGGAAACTATGCTACGAGTGTTGCTGCGGATTTTGAATATACCTGGGATGCAGATCCGGCAGTGGTAGGAAAAAGACTACTTACCAATAAAGATGTTGGCACTTATTCGGTGTTTGTAGAGCACATTGTAACAAAATGTAAATCGACTGTTTATACAGCGCAGGTAACAACTGCCAAAACATTACCTACAATTATTACGGATCAACAAGGTTCGACCAATTGTGCAGGTGGCTTAGCGGATGGGGTAGCCCAGGTCACAAATGTTGTTCCTAATGGAAAACATTATACATATAATTGGTACGATGGTAACGTAGTAGCGGGAGCTCCAAAAAGACAAATCACAAATACAACCGCAACGACCGACAGTTATTCGGGTATTCAAGGCGGCCTGAATGGCACATCTTTGTTTCAGTATACAGTTGAAGTAACTGTTTTGGAATCGGGTTGTTCCAATACAGAGATCATTGGAGTAGACGATGATAGCCAGGTTCCCGTTTTAGGAGCATTGGTTCCAACTGATAATACCATCTGTATAACACCTAAAAATGGATCAGCTACAGTTGGTACATTAACATACAGGGGCGCTGCTGTTCTTCCGGCTAATTACCCAGACTATACTTTTGTTTGGTCAGCCGGTGGAACACAAGGTCCACCACAAACTTACACAGCGCTTGCTGCCGGAACATATACATTGACAGCTCAAAACAATAGCTCCAAGTGTACTTCTAACCCCGTGAGCGTTACGATTAAAGATAATTTATTTATCCCTAAGATCGATGTGGCAACAGTGGATCAGACTTCATGTGATCCCTTAACACCGAACGGTTCAGTATCAGCAACTATTGACGAAGCTGCGATCGGTGGTGGCGCTGGCGTAACGGCTGGGTATTCATTCAAGTGGGATGATTTGATTAAGCCTGCTTCCGTTAATACGGCAACTTTTTCAAGCTTGAAGGGTAACCAAAATTATACAATCACCGCAACTCGTACTGCTACTGGTTGCTCAAACACGCAAACCATTTTCCTTAAAGAGACATTGTCGACACCAACCGTAACTGTTGCTGTTACAAATCTAACTACTTGCGTTCCTGCAAACGGTCAATTGGTGGCAACTCCTAGCCCGGCTGCTACCTATAGCTTCTTCTGGTACAATGGCAGTGATGCGTTGGATGAGAATGCTGTCATTGCTGGAGCTAACCCATTAGCAACAACAGCAACCTATTCAAATCTGGTTCCGGGAGATTACACGGTAGTGGTTCAGAATACGACCACTAAATGTAAATCATCACAGGTGATTAAAACCGTGACGGATAATTCTCCTAAAATTAATGCAGTAGCCCAGAATACAACATTACCTGCCGATTGTAATGCGTTTGGAGGCGTGATGGATGGAGCGGTTCAATCCATTAACACCAAATTTTCTGCTTTGGCAGGATCAACGATACTAAACACTACTTCTCCTTTAGGCTTAGGAGTCAATGCGAGAGTTTTAATAAGTAGAGATGTCGCATTATCACTGCCTATACCTCTTTCAGAAAATAACGTCTATTTCATTAAGACCATCGCAGGTAATTCTGTGGAGCTTTCACTTACATCAGGTGGAGCTGTTATTACTTTCACATCAAATGGTAATGGAACAATAGGTGACTTTATCACATCGGGTTATAATTATCAGTGGTTCGCGGGAGTGCCATCGCCAACAAATCCTGCATTAGGTTCCATTAACTACTTTACAAACCCTCCGGTTTATACAGCAGCTGCACTTTCATCAACTTCAAATATCTCCGGTTTAGCGACTGGCTTATATACGGTTCAGGTGACGGATCCTGCTACCGGCTGTAAGAATTTCCATTCACAAACTTTGCCATTCATTGGTTCTCACGCGGTGTTGAAAATCACAAAGACCAATTCAACAATCTGTACTCCTGCATTTGCTACCGGCAATGGTTCTATTGAAATTCAAATTGAGAGCCCTGCATCCGCTCCTCCGGGAACAGATGAAAGTGATTATCAAATTACATTGAAGAAAGGTGTGGCGGTTACAGTGCCCACATTTACAGGCCCGGTTGGATTTGCTCCATTCTTTGTTGCTAACGGCACCCTTGCACCTGGCTCATACGTGGTGGAAGTAAAGGAAACGTACTCTACCTTCGATTGTATTATTGCCCAGGATGTTATTATTGATTCTGATGCGCTCACACCTGTCATTTCTCTTACCGGACCAATCATACCGAATACAGCTTGTACGGTCGCGGGTGCAGATGGAAGAATTGATATCAATGTTGATAAAGATCCGAAAGATGTTACAGTTGGAACTACGTATACGATTGATTTTGCTCCGGATCCAAATGCTGCATTTCCGATCGCAGCACAACCGGCTGGAAATTATTCAGCCTTTAATTTAACACCGCAAACTTATACGGTAACAGCGTTAGCTTCTACAGGTTGCACTGCAACCAAATCCTTTACTGTTATTGACAGTCCGGTTAAATCTGAATTGAGTTTGCCTGATCTCACAATTGCAGATGCTGAGTTTTGTGATTCAAATCTAGAAACAAAAGCCAAAGCAGTTGTAAATCAAATCAAGCTAATTGGCGGTGGAGCTGAAAATATAAATGATTATCAATTCGATTGGTTTACCAATTCAACGCTCACCACAAATATTTTATCAGCCATTGGTGATAACACCGCAACAAAAGGAGGAGAAGAATTGTCGAATGTAGGTGCTCCATTACCAACTCAAAAAGTGACTAACCAAGATTATTGGGTAGTGGTTACTAAAAGGACAGATTTAAGCGGAACGGGCGGTATAGGTTGCGCCAGCCCTCCACTCAATTTCCAAATCGATGCAAATAAAATTAATCCTCAGATTGTTCTTACTCCGGCCGGAGACCCTTCATGTGACCCTGCTGTTTTTCAAGGGAATATCACGGTTGATGTAACAACAGCGTCTGGCCCGGGAGCCGGCATGTTATATGATTATTCGTGGGCTCCAAACGGAGGTGCAGGTCAGCCCGCTAATTCGGTTGGAAATTCTGGAATTGCGAATGTATTAAGCAACCTCAATGAAGGCCTTTATACATTGACTGCATTGAATCAAGCAACCGGATGTACCGCTACACTGGCAACTACTTTGGTAAAGATAACACCTCCGGTGTTTACAGTAGACGCTACACCAACTAACCTCACCAATTGCGTTAGCCCCGGATTCCCATTCAATGGAAAGATTGATGGGATACAAGTATTTGTAGATGGGCTTCCCGGTATAGTTACTGATTTTGATTATGTGTGGTTTAAATCTGACTTATTACCGGCATCAAAAGTATTGGATGGTCAAAATGTAGTAGTGCCAGTTGATGATCAATTGACACTTACAACGTATCCTGCCATAGCAGTAGATAAATATTTTGTAAAAGCTGTTCGTAAATCGGGCGGTGCCGGCATTGGTTGCGAATCAGCACCTTTGCGAAAAGATATTTTAGATGATAAGGTATTGCCTCAGGTTACTGTAAGTTCTACCCCGAACGATGCATGTATAGCACCGAACTGGGATGGATCAATCACGGTGAAGGCAGGCACGACAGGATTTGGAGCGGGCACGTTGTACAACTTCACGTGGCAGAGCGATCCGAGCACGGCAATTCCTCCGGTAGCCGGTATCGTAGTTACGAATGGCACGAATCAGGCAAGTGTAGCACCAGTGGCACCTTCCTTGTTGTCATTGTCTACCTATAATACACCAGGCAGCGATCAGATCGGAGCAGGCGATTATGTAGTTCGGGTATTGAATCAGACGAATGGCTGTACGACCGATGCTACGGTTACGGTTACCCAGAATACCATTCCGGTAGCAGTTACAGCGACAGCGTTGCCACGGACCCATTGTGTTGTTCCGGATGGCTCAGCGAGTGTCACGGGCATAACGGTAGGGGGCTCGGCAGCCGTTGCGGGCGAGTTCAGTTACAACTGGACAGGCACAGGCGGACCTTATGTGGTATCGAATCCAGGCAATTTGGATGTAGGCGATTACATAGTTACAGTAACGAAGAACAGCATCGCGACAAGCCGCACTGCCTTTGGATGTTCGAGTGCACCGGTAACGGTGAAGGTGTTGGATAATCGCACGAATCCACAGGTGATAGTAAGTTCTACCCCGAACGATGCATGTATAGCACCGAACTGGGATGGATCAATCACGGTGAAGGCAGGCACGACAGGATTTGGAGCGGGCACGTTGTACAATTTCACATGGCAGAGCGATCCGAGCACGGCAATTCCTCCGGTAGCCGGTATCGTAGTTACGAATGGCACGAATCAGGCAAGTGTAGCACCGGTGGCACCTTCCTTGTTGTCATTGTCTACCTATAATACACCTGGCAGCGATCAGATCGGAGCGGGCGATTATGTAGTTCGAGTATTGAATCAGACGAATGGCTGTACGACCGATGCTACGGTTACGGTTACCCAGAATACCATTCCGATAGCAGTTACAGCGACAGCGTTGCCACGGACCCATTGTGTTGTTCCAGATGGCTCAGCGAGTGTCACGGGCATAACGGTAGGGGGCTCGGCAGCCGTTGCGGGCGAGTTCAGTTACAATTGGACAGGCACAGGCGGACCTTATGTGGTATCGAATCCAGGCAATTTAGATGTAGGCGATTACATAGTTACAGTAACGAAGAACAGCATCGCGACAAGCCGCACTGCCTTTGGATGTTCGAGTGCACCTGTAACGGTGAAGGTGTTAAATCAAGAAATCATACCGGTAATCAATTTTACATCATTACCAAGCACCTCATGCGATACCAATTTCGATGGGCAGATCACTGTATTAGCAACAACATCATCAAGTCAGCCAGCAGTTGCCAATTCAAATTATGATTTTGTTTGGACGGCTAATCCTGGAGGCGGAGTGGTGGTAACTGATGGATTAAACCAAGCAAGCCCTTATACAACATTGGCAGGTGATAAAATTGGAGCAGGTACATATTCCATTCGTGTTACCAATTTGACGAATCAATGTTTCATGGATGCCTCATTTGATGAGTTATCAGATCCCGGCTTGATTGAAATCGTAAAGACTACGAAGGTAGATCAACTTATTTGTAATCCAGACGGACAGATCACGGTAAACGATGTTGCTGTAAATGGATCTATCGATGCAAATCACAATAATTTCACCTTTGATTGGTATCAAACAGCAACTACCAATCCAACTATTCTGAGTGGAACGAATGACGATCTTTTGAATAAAGTCAAATTCCCGACCATCGGAAAAGGTATTTATTTTGTAACAGCCAAACGTGTAGCAGGTATTTCAAAAGGTTCAGGATGTATCTCAGCACCCGTGCGTGTTGATATAGATGATTTGCATGTTAACCCGGCTATTGCTGCCGCTACCATTAATCCGGATGTGAATTGCGCGGGTGGAGCAGGGGCAGGAACCATTCAGATCAATGAGCCAACCCCCATGAATTTTACATATTCATGGTTTGTTGGAGATGATACTTCCGGTGCACCGGTATTAACAACAGCAGGTGTAAATGGTGAAATTGCGCAGGCACTTCAGGAAGGTAAATACACCGTTCAGGTAAGAGATAATGCAAGTAATTGCGTATCGATCGAGCGTTATACCATTCAGAATAATCCAACAGTTGTTTCATTCAATTCAGCTGGATTTACAGTGCCAGCAATTACAACGTGTAATTTAGCTACAGGAATTCCGGTGAACGGATCCGCTACCATTACATCTATTCTGGAAAACAATGTGGCTCAAGCGGTGCCGGGCAATTACAATTTTGTCTGGACAAATGCTGCCGGAACTCTTTTGCAAAACAGCAACGCAACAGTTTTAAATAACCTGTCTCCGGGTTCCTATTTTGTAACTGCAACTAATGCAGTTTCAAACTGTGTTGCAGACTTTGAATTTAAAGTGGATGATAAAACAATCGGCACCACAACAGTTACTCTGGCAACATTTGTTCAACCCGAGCGATGTGTGAGCCCGAAAGATGGATCGTTAACTGCTTTGGCAAGTGGAACAGGTGCCACCTACTCGTATGAATGGTTTGCGGGCGACCAGCGTCCTGCGCCTGCCGGTGCGCCTGTAGGAAATGCGGCCACGCTTGCAAATATTGTAGTAGCGCCTCCATTAACCAATGTTACATTTACTGTGAAAGCTATTAACAATAGCAACAATTGTTGGGCTGTTGATGCCTATACTGTACCTGTAATTGTGAATCCTGTTATTTTGAGTGCTTCGACAAGCCCATTGACCTTCTGTAGTTCGAATAATGGAGAAGCATTTGCAACGATCGCAAATGATAACAAATTTGACTATGATTATTTCTGGAGCAATGGCGCGGTGGTGAAGCCTGTACCTGATTTTACCGGAAATGATTATCTGGGTTTAGCTGCTGGTACTTACACCGTAGTGGCTGTTGATAAACTGGATAATACATGTATTAGTCAATCGGTATCAGTGGTAGTAACGAACGAACAAATCATACCCGTGGTGTCAGCCCGAGTATTGCAAGATTTGACTATGTGCGATCCTGCAAAAGCGGATGGCGTAGCGAGTGCCGATGTAGCCGGAGATGTCATTCATTATACATTCGATTGGTTTACAGGAACAACTACCACAGGTGTTTCATTCTATACCGGTTCTGAAGTATCTCGACTTGCTGCCACGGATTATGCGGTGTTAGCGAAAGAGAATACCACCGGATGTTCCGCATCGGCTACAGTAAAAGTAAAGGAGAACTTTGCGATTGTTCCCGATCCTACCATTCTGAAAGTATCAGATATTACCAGTTGTAAGAAGGACAACGGTGAGTTATCAGTATCAGTAAATGGAGTGACCAAGGATTATATTTTTGATTGGGCAAATGGTGCCAGCGCTCCTCCTCCAATTGATTTTACAGGCGAAATTTATAAGAATTTGAGCGTTGGAAAATATACCGTAATTGCTACGAGTAGAATTACAGGTTGTGTTTCCAAGCCAAAAACTGAATCGATTAAAAAAGATCAGATATTCCCTAAAATCGATTTCTTGATTCAGAATGCATCATGTACAGATGCGAATGGATTTATCACCATCTTGGTGCAGGATGATCTGCCAATTGATAGCGTGACTTGGTTGCAGAACGGTGCTGTTGTAGCTGTAGGTCCTAACTTACAAAATGCACTTTCAGGCACTTATCAGGTGTCGATTATCACCACTGAGGGTTGTGAAGTTATTCAAGATGTATTCTTACCAGCTGACATTCAACCATTCAATGGGGTATCTCGCACCAATGATGGAAAGAATGATTTCTTTGTGATTGATTGTATTGAGAATTTCCCCAATAACCATGTGGAGGTTTATAACCGGGCAGGCACCAAAGTGTATGAAGCTAATGGTTATAATAACCTCGATGTGATTTTTGAAGGCAAGTCCAATCAGGGTATAAGTATCATGGGAACGAACTTGCCGGCAGGAACTTATTATTATATAATTTCGAAAGGCGATGGTTCAAATCGATTAGCGGGTTATCTTGAATTAGTAGATTGATTAATAAAAAAGTCAGTGCCTGGAAAAGGGCACTGACGTATTAAAGTTATCAGTAATGAAATTTCGAATTGTAGCGATCATTTTATGCAGTTGCTTGGCAATAGGAGCGAAGGCGCAATTGTATCCGGTATTTTCACAATACTATTTTAATGAATTGATGATTAATCCGGCCTTTGCAGGCGCGCACGTGCAGTTCAGCGCTACCGCCACCTATCGAAATCAATGGATTAACTTCCCGGGCGCTCCAAAGACGCTTTCATTTACAGCGCACAGTTCTTTTTTTAAAGGTAAGGTTGGGCTTGGTTTAATGGTAAACGAAGATAGAATAGGAAGCTACGCCAATCAGGACATCACCATGAGTTATGCTTACAAAATCAAATTCCCAAAAGCTACATTATCATTTGGTATACAGGGTATGCTTTATATGATCAATGCAGACTTTAGTTCGTTGAAATTAAAAAGCACGGGAGATCCGGAGTTTGTGCCCTACAACGAAATTGTGCCCAACGTAGGCGCTGGCTTGTATTATCATCGCAAAAATTTCTTTGCCGGATTCTCAGCACCCTATTTGATCAATAGTAAATTTACTTCTTCCGGCTTGCAAACTTCAGGTACCGGATTGGAGCAATTCAGAAATTACTTTTTGCGTTCGGGTGCGATTTTTAAGTTAACCCGAAATGGAAATATCAAAGCCAATCCCTCCATTTTGGTACGCTTTCAGGAAGGGCAGCCCATTTCTACGGATTTGAATAATTCATTCATTTTTTATGATGTGTTCAGTGCTGGTGTTTCTTACCGCAGTGGCGATGCCATCATATCAATGGTAAGCCTCAAGCTTTCAGAAAAATTATACTTCAACTACTCGTTTGACTTTACTTCTTCCGGATTAGCACCATTCTCGAGTGGTACGCAAGAGATTATGATCAACTACAGGGCAAAAATTACCTCAGCTCACAAAAATCTGGGATGCCCTACTTACCACACCTACCGCGAGTAAAGTAGGCCTAAAACGCGGTTATTGCTCAATCCTGATTAACTTTGAGGGTTTAATGATCCTTAAAGACCACTCTATTGTGAATTTTGCAGCTCAGCTTGATCAGATTAAGGCGATCCGTTCGGTATCCAAGGCGGCTGATCGATTAAATGTTCAAACATTTGTAGTGGGTGGGTTTGTACGCGATCTGATTCTTCAGCGCCCCTGTAAGGATGTGGATTTTGTTTGTGTAGGCAGCGGTATCGCTTTGGCACAAGAGGTAGGTGTGTCTTTACGTGAAAAGCAAGTAACCGTTTTTAAAAATTTTGGCACGGCTAATATCAAACACCACGATTTGGAATTGGAATTTGTGGGTGCCCGCAAAGAATCCTATCGCAGCGAATCACGCAAGCCTATTGTAGAAGATGGAACCCTGGAGGATGATCAACTACGAAGAGATTTCACCATCAATGCCCTCGCCATAAGCGTCAATGAGGCGAGCTATGGAGAGTTAATCGATCCGTTTGGCGGAGTACAACACCTGAAGGAGAAGTTGATAAAAACACCACTCGGTCCGGATATTACTTTTTCAGATGACCCCTTGCGAATGATGCGCGCCATTCGGTTTGCATCTCAACTTAATTTTGATATCGAAGCAGATACATTCGAAGCGATAGCTCGCAATAAGCATCGACTAAAGATTGTATCAATGGAACGCATTTCAGATGAATTAAATAAAATCATTCTATCGCCTATTCCGTCCTATGGATTCAAACTGCTCTTTCAGAGCGGACTATTGAAAGAGTTCTTTCCGGAAATGGTGGCTTTGCATGGGGTAGAATATCAGGATAACAAAGCACATAAAGACAACTTCTACCACACACTTCAAGTGTTAGATAATGTTTCTAAAGTTTCGAATGATTTATGGCTTCGGTGGGCTGCTATTTTGCATGATATTGCCAAGCCTGCCACCAAGCGGTTTGATAAGGAAGTAGGCTGGACTTTCCATGGGCATGAAGATAAAGGTGCTCGAATGGTGCCGGGAATATTTCGAAGGATGAAACTGCCCATGAACGAGAAGATGGACTTTGTTCAGAAGTTGGTACGATTGCATCTTCGCCCGATCGCTTTGGTAAAAGAAGTAACTGACTCTGCTATTCGCAGATTGCTTTTTGAAGCAGGGAACGACTCCGATGCGTTGATGATGCTTTGCCGCGCTGACATTACCTCCAAGAACAGTGAAAAGGTGGTGAAGTACCTGAAGAACTTTGAAAAGGTTCAGCAGAAAATGATTGAAGTGGAGGCCAAAGATCAGATTCGGAATTTTCAGCCGCCCGTTACCGGAGATGAGATCATGGCCATTTTTGATATTCCTCCCGGAAGAGTGATTGGAGATATTAAAGATCAAATAAAAGAGGCTATTTTAGAGGGCTCAATTCAGAATAACCGTGAACAGGCATTTGAATTGATGCTGCGATTGGCCAATGAAAAAGGATTAAAACAAAAAGTAACCAAATAACCAATTTCCCATTTATGAAGATCCGTAGTTTAATGTTTATAGTATGCGCTTTGGTGGTCACCACGGGGTTTGCTCAAAAGAAGAAAAAGAAAGAAGAGCCACGCGCTATGGAAGCGGTGCCGGCAGCAACTCCTGCGCCTGAAGTGAAGAAGGCAGAACCAGTGGTAAAAGATACACTCCCAAAGGTAAGCCAGCTTACGCAGCACTTTGCCAGAAAGTATGCAACCGCTATTCAATGGAACGATTACGAAGTAGCCAAAGATGCTCTCTATGACCTGATCATCGAAAACCCACAAAATGACTCTTTGATTTTTGATCTGGCTCTTTTCTATTATCAAAATCAGAAATCGGCATCCGCGGTATTGGTATCTAATGAACTTCTTGCCCGAAACCCTAAAAACCTAGGAGCACTTGAAATAGCAGCCGGAGGTTATGAGGCGCTCGGTGTATTAGACAAAGCGCTTCAAAGTTATGAGAGCCTTTACTTACTGACTAACAACATCAGCACACTTTACAAGATGTCATTCTTGCAATATCGCCTAAAGCGCTACACGGAGAGTGCAACTTCCGCAGATATTATCCTTGCTAGCAAAGAAGTAGAAACCTTAAAGGCTTCTTACACGGGTGCTGACAATAAACCAAAAGAATATCCTATCAAAGTGGCAGTGCTAAACCTAAAAGGTATGATAGCATTAGATCAAGGTGATAAGGTAGGTGCAAAGAAACTATTCGAGCAAGTATTGGCAATTGCGCCTGATTTCACCATTGCAAAGGAGAATTTGGCGAAGACGAAACCGGCAACAAAGTAATTTTTGACTAAAAAATGCACTTTCTCAACTGGGAAAGTGCAACCTTTTCCGGTACAGAAGGTCTTTGTAACTGAATAGCATTTACTTGGAGCAACCGGTATTACATGTTCATCAAGAGCTAATTGATCGCTGCCGTCAGCATGATCGAAGAGCCTATTATGAAGTGTACAAACTGTATAACCGCAGTATGTACAATACGGCTTTGCGCTTTACGCGCGAAGAGGAGGCAGCCCAAGATGTGATGCAAGAAGCATTTATCAGTGCTTTCGAAAATTTGAATACGTATCGGGGAGACTCAGCGTTTGGTGCATGGCTCAAACGCATTGTTATCAATAAAGCCATCACCTATCTTGGCAAACGAAAAATGGAACGTTTGCCGGAAGATGAACGGTGGGATGTAAAGGAAGAAGAGGCCATAGATATTTTCGAGGGGTTTCCCTTTACGGTTGAAAAAGTGCGCAAAGCGATTTATGATTTGCCGGACGGTTATCGCAGCGTACTTTCGCTCTACTTGTTAGAAGGATATGACCATAGCGAAATTGCAGAGATTATGGGTATAACCGAATCCACTTCAAAATCGCAGTTTAATCGTTCGAAGAAGAAATTGAAGGAGCTACTAGAAGGTAAAGTATCAAGCAAATAACTGAATCGAGACAATGAAAGATTCACTTAAAGATTTTATTGATCAAAACCGAGATGCGTTTGATGAGGCATCCCCCAAACGTTCAGCGTGGTATAAAATCGAATCGCGTTTGCCGGCCAATCCGAATTCGCTGTGGAATTCTGTTTCACTGTGGCGCTCAGCAGCTATTGTATTGTTAGGACTCACGGCTTTTCTGGCGGTTAAGGAAAATATTAATCCGGCTAAGAAAGAAACAGCTCGAATTAAAGGCGATTTCAAAGACCTCGAAGTTTTTTACAGTGACCAGATTGTTCAAAAGAAAGAACTAGTGAACCAATATCAGTTAGAGACAGGGCTTACAGAAGATGAGGTGACGCAAAACATTCAAAAACTTGAAGCGATGTATCTGGTACTGAAAGATGAAATGGAAAAACGACCATCGCAAGACGTAAAAGACGCACTTGTTTTGAATTTATTAGTGCGAATTGATCTGTTAAATCAACAATTGAATAAACTGGATCAGGCAGATTCTTCTTCCGAGAAGAAGCCCTCAAGTATTTAGTATTCCGAATACAATTCAAAGGATTCTTTAGCGGAATCGTAGAGTTTTCCCTCTTCGCATTTCAACACCCTTGCCGGGAATTTCTTAATCAATCCGTAGCTATGCGTAGCCATCAAAATGGCAGTTCCGCTTTTATTGATTTGCTGAAAGATCTTCATGATACCATGAGATACTTCCGGGTCCAGATTACCGGTTGGTTCATCCGCCACCAGAATTACGGGCTCGTTGATAAGCGCTCGGGCAATCACCACGCGTTGTTGCTCACCGCCCGAAAGTTGATGAGGATATTTTTTCTCGACAGCACCCAATCCCACATTCATCAACACTTCCGCCAATCGGTTTTTCATGCGCGCATTGTCCTTCCAGCCGGTGGCCTTCATCACGAAAAGTAAATTTTCTCCTACGGTTCGATCGGCCAGCAGTTGAAAGTCCTGAAAGATGATCCCAACCTTTCTACGCAGCATGGGCACTTGATTGCTTTTAATACCACGAATGGTAAATCCGGCAATACTGATATCTCCCTGACGCAAAGGTAAGTCGGCATACAATGTTTTGAGAAGAGAAGATTTACCCGAACCCGTGCGGCCGATGATGAAGACAAATTCGCCTTTATCCATTTCAAAGCTGATGTCATTCAAAACCGTATTCTGATCTTGAAAAATACTGGCTTCTTTTACGCGCAAAACAGGGTCGGTAGAAAACATAGTGGCCTTGGCTTATTTAATTATCCGTTGGCTTTCTTATGATCTGCCAGGAATTTCTCCAAGCCACTGTCAGTCAATGGATGTTTTAGTAAAGCCATAATCACGTTGAGCGGACAAGTAGCCACATCGGCACCGATCTCAGCGCATTTAATTAAGTGAATGGTGTGACGAATGCTGGCCGCTAAGATTTCGGTTTCATAACCGTAGTTGTTGTAGATCAATCGAATCTGAGCAATCAGGTCAAGACCGTCTTGCGAAATATCGTCCAAACGTCCAATGAATGGTGATACATAACTTGCTCCGGCTTTCGCGGTAAGCAAAGCCTGACCCGGTGAAAAAACCAACGTGCAGTTGGTACGGATGCCCTCGCTGGTGAACTTCTTAATGGCCTTTACACCATCTTTAATCATGGGTACTTTCACCACAATTTTATCATCAATCTTAGCCAGTTCTTTTCCTTCTTTAATGATGCCTTCAAAATCGGTTGCTATTACCTCCGCGCTCACATTGTTATCCACAATATTGCAGATGGCTTTGTAGTGCGCCATTACCTTTTCTTTGCCGGCAATGCCTTCTTTAGCCATCAATGAGGGATTGGTAGTTACGCCATCCAAAACGCCTAAGTCGTAGGCTTCTTTGATTTCGTTGAGATTGGCGGTATCGATAAAGAATTTCATGGATTGTTAGATTTAGTGGTTGCCTGCAAAGCTAATAGAATGAATGCTGCGAAGGAAATAGAATTGTGGGTATTCCGAAGTCGGCTGGTGATTGATGCCGACACTAAAAGGCATAAAAAATGGCAAACCGAACATCGCACCGCTACAACCGCCTACCCTTGCTACCTTCCGGTCCTGGGGGAGTTCAGCAGGAGCTGGTCGTGCCAGTTTGCCGTTACAAAGATAGGATATTCAAAGCAACCCCGCCAAATAAAGATTAAACTCTATCGCATTTACTTCCACAAAACCATCTTCCTTCAAGTCATCGAAGATTTGACTGTCCAACTCGATGTTGCGTAATTCCGCCCCAGCGGCTGTTACGGTTAACTCACTGCCGATCATGTGGATCGGATTGACTTTCACGATAATTTTTGCTCCTTCCAGTTCTTTTTTGAAATATTGGTGCACGATGTTGTTGCTTTTAGCCATATGACTTTACCGGAAAGAGTTGAAACGGAGCGCCTGATTTTACAGCGGCTAAGGTACGAAGATGAGCCGGAGATTTTCTATACCTACGCCAGCAAGATCGAGTGCACCCGTTATATGAGCTGGCCTACGCATCAAAGCCTGAAAGACACTCGTGCATTTTTGAAGTATGCTGTCAATGGCTGGCGTGCGGGGGTTGATTTTTCATGGAGCATACGACTCAAAAGCTCCAACCGATTAATCGGAAGTTGTGGAGTGATTAATGACAATGGCAAAATTCAGTTCGGATATGTGTTAGGCCCCAATTATTGGGGACAAGGCTACGCTACCGAGGTGTGCCGAAAACTCTTAGCTTTATTGAAGACTATTCCGGAAGTATATCGCATCAATACCTTTGTGGATATGGATAATGTGGCCTCATCGAACGTATTGAAGAAGTGCGGTTTAGAGGAGGAGGCTGTTTTATTGAAGTGGTTCCGTTTTGTCAATCAAGGCAATGAACCCAAAGATTGTGTGTTGTATAAACTACCATTATAGCTCTCTTTGCAGGCTTGTTAGGCTAATCTTTCCAAAGAATTTTATCGGTGCTCTTTTTTTATTTGTCACAAACAGTGTATTATTGCCCCATAATTAGAAAAACCAATGGGTAGAGGAGATAAAAAATCAGCAAAAGGTAAAAGAACGATCGGATCGTTCGGTAACACCAGAAGCAGAAAGAAAATCAAAGCACGTTTAAAGCGTGTGGCCAGTGTAAAGAAATCGGCTGTAGCCGGTGCTGACGAAAAGCCAAAAGCAAAACGCGTAGTTAAAAAGAAAGAAAGCGCTGAATAATGAATCTACATTCAAATAATATGATGTGGTGGTGGCACGGTTCTGAATCGGATCGTTGCTCGACTATGTTATAATTTTTTGAATAATTAATAATATAAGCCCGCTCCGATCCATCGGGGCGGGTTTTTTGTTTTTAAAGCACTTAGCAACTATGATTTATCAGTTACAGACTTCAACTAAAAATATGCTGGCAGATACCCTCACGCCAGTGAATATCTATCTCAAGCTGCGCGATGTGTATGCCGGTAGTATTTTGTTGGAGAGTTCGGACTATCACGGTAACGAAAACAGCCTGTCATTTATCTGTTGCGATCCGATTGCTTCTTTTGTGGTGAAGGATGAACAGATTTATTCTCGATTTCCTGATGGAAATGAAAAAACATTGCCCATCACTCAAGGCGCAGAAGTATTGCAACAGTTTGAAGCATTCCGTCAATCATTTTCGGCTCCTGCTTTAGATTCCAAATATCCCTTCACTGGAATGTTTGGTTACATGACCTACGATTCGGTTCGCTATTTTGAGAAGGTAGATATTCAACCTTCGAAAGAAGGTATACCGGATATGGTTTATCAAGTGTATCGCTATGTGATTGTGATTGACCATTTCAGCAACCGACTCAGTTTGTTTGAAACGAACTGGATTGGCGAAACAGAGCGCGTGTCGGGTTTGGAAAAATTAGAGAAGATCATTTACAGCAATCGCTTTTCTACTTTTCAATTTCAGCAGGAAGGAGAGGAGCAAAGCAATCTGACGGATACGGCTTTTATGAAAGTGGTGGAAGAAGGAATTCGCCATTGCCATCGGGGCGATGTGTTTCAAATTGTATTGTCACGCAGATTTGCCACTCAGTTTAAGGGAGATGAGTTTAATGTGTATCGGGCGCTGCGCTCCATCAACCCATCGCCTTATCTTTTTTATTTTGACTACGGTAGTTACAAAATTTTTGGCTCTTCGCCCGAAGCACAAATTCAAATCAAGGAAGGCAAAGCCAATATCTATCCCATTGCCGGTACATTCAAACGCACGGGCAACGATCAGGAAGATGCTGCACTTGCCGAGCGCTTGTCGCAAGACGAGAAAGAGAATTCCGAGCATGTGATGTTGGTCGATCTCGCACGCAATGATTTAAGTCGCAGTGCCGAACAAGTGAAAGTGGAAGTGTTTAAAGAAATCCAATACTACTCACACGTCATTCATTTAGTTTCAAAAGTATCCGGTCACTTACGTGAAGGGATTTCTCCTTTACAACTTTCGGCAGATACGTTTCCGGCCGGCACATTATCGGGTGCGCCAAAGCCCATGGCCATGAGTTTGATCAACAAGTATGAAAACATCAGTCGAAGTTTTTATGGCGGTGCCATTGGTTTCGTAGGATTCGATGGAACGGTTAATCAGGCGATCATGATTCGTACTTTTTTAAGTAAAGGAAATCAATTGATTTTTCAAGCAGGTGCGGGTGTGGTGGCGAAATCTGTTCCGGCCAGCGAATTGCAGGAAGTGAATAACAAAGTAGCGGCTTTACGCAAAGCCATTCAAATGGCGGCTCAATTATAAAATAGATATGGAGATTTTAGTTTTAGATAATTACGATTCGTTTACTTATAATCTGGTGCACATGTTGCGCGAGTTGGGTCATGCTCCGGCCATTTTCAGAAATGATGAGATTGCACTCGAGGCTGTGGCAGCGTATGACAAGATTTTGTTGTCTCCGGGGCCAGGCATTCCCGATGAGGCGGGCATCTTAAAACCATTGATCGCGCACTATGGAAAATCGAAGAGTATATTCGGAGTTTGTTTAGGACATCAAGCCATTGCGGAAGTATTCGGAGGAACGCTTTTCAATATTCCCAATGTCTTGCATGGTGTTACATCACAAGCCAATATTGTTGATCAAGATGAAATCCTTTTCCGGTCGGTGCCGGATGGATTTCGGGTTTGTCATTACCATTCATGGGCAGTGAGTGAAGAGAATTTGCCAGCGGAATTGAAAGTGACTGCTACCAACAACGATGGATTGATTATGGCTCTGAGACATCAGTCGTTGGATGTGCGGGGTGTGCAGTTTCATCCTGAATCAATTATGACAGAACATGGCATGACGATGATGAAAAATTGGTTAGCAAATTAATGAAGGAGACATGAAGCATGTATTGACCGAATTGATTGAACACCGCTCGCTATCGAAAGATACGGCTCGTCAAGTATTGATCGATCTGGCATCGGGCAAATACAATCCGAGTCAGACCGCCTCATTCATGACGGTGTATATGATGCGCGGAATTACCATTGACGAATTGCAAGGCTTTCGCGATGCGATGTTAGAGTTGTGTATTCCCGTGCGCATCGATGCTCCTGTCATGGATGTGTGTGGCACCGGTGGCGATAGCAAGAATACGTTCAATATTTCTACGCTGAGTTCTTTTGTAGTTGCTGCTGCAGGGCAGCCGGTAGCAAAGCATGGCAACTACGGGGTGTCGTCTGTTTCGGGTTCATCCAATGTCTTGGAATATTTTGGTTATCAATTTACCAACGATGTGGACGAGTTGAAACGAAGCATCGACCGTGCGAATATTTGTTTCATGCACGCACCGCTTTTTCATCCGGCTATGAAAAATGTTGCGCCTATCCGAAGAGAGTTAGGGGTAAAAACATTTTTTAATATGCTAGGCCCTATGGTGAACCCTGCGTTCCCCACTCGTCAATTGGTAGGTGTGTTTAATTTAGAATTAGCCCGTCAGTACGGATATCTCTATCAGCAAACCAACAAGGATTATGTGATTCTTCATTCGCTGGATGGATATGATGAAGTATCGCTGACGAGTGCATTTAAATATTTCTATAATGGGGGAGAGGTGTTGGCGCAACCACATGACTTAAAATTTCCAAAGCTGATGGCTGCGCAATTGCAAGGAGGAAGCACGGTGGAGGAGTCTGCAAAAATTTTCATGACTATCCTAGAAGGCAAAGGCACTGAGGCACAAAACGCAGTCGTGATTGCGAACGCAGGTATGGCGTTGTATTGCGGACATCAGAAAGATGGATTAGATACCGCATTGGCCAAAGCAAAAGAAGCATTGGAATCGGGACGTGCGTTGATGAGTTTTAAAAAATTGATAGATAAAAAATAGCGATGGATATTTTAGAAAAAATTGTTGCCCACAAGTACCGCGAGGTAGAAGAGCGGAAGAGTTTGTATCCGGTAAAGTTACTCGAACAAAGTATCTTCTTTGCTTCGCCCGTGGTTTCGTTAAAAAAGTATGTGCAGCGAAAAGATAAGTCGGGGATCATTGCTGAGTTTAAACGCAAGTCTCCTTCGAAGGGAGTGATCAATAGCGCGGCTTCGGTAGAACGAACTTCCATCGGCTACATGCAAGCGGGTGCTTCGGCTCTTTCCATCATTACAGATAAAGAATTTTTTGGTGGAACAAGTGATGATCTTACTACGGCACGTAAGTTTAATTTCTGCCCCATCTTGCGAAAAGATTTTGTGGTTAACGAATATCAAATCATCGAAGCCAAATCGATCGGAGCAGATGCCATTCTTTTAATTGCTGCTGCGCTCACACCGGCACGCCTGAGCGAACTCGCTAAAGTGGCGAAAGGTTTAGGCTTAGAAGTGCTGATGGAAGTTCATACCAAAGAAGAGTTGCAATCTAATTTAGATGCTCCCGTTGATTTGATAGGAGTGAACAATCGAAACCTAAAAACATTTGATGTTTCACTGGAAATCTCCAAAACATTGGCTCCTTTCATACCTAACGACAAGGTAAAAGTTTCGGAGAGCGGTATTGATTCGGTGCAAGCAATTTTGGATTTGCGTACGCATGGTTTTGAGGGTTTCTTGATGGGACAGAATTTCATGCAAAACAACCGACCTGATTTGGCGGCACGTGAGTTTATCAAAGAACTCAACAAAGCAGCACTAGCTTAAAACAGAAATGAAAGAGCTCGCGGTGAAAGTATGCGGAATGCGGGAACCTGAAAACATTCGGGCGGTAGCTCAATTGCCTGTGGATTTTTTGGGATTTATTTTTTATGCGCAATCACCACGTTTTGTAGGTGATCACTTTGTGCTGCCGACAAACTTGCCGGATGCTGTGAGGAAGGTAGGTGTGTTTGTGAACGAGCGTACCGAAATCATTTTGAGCCGTGTCCAACAATATGAGTTAGACTTTGTTCAATTGCATGGTAATGAATCAGCAGCGCAGTGTGATGAATTATTTCGATTACATGTTCCGGCTATCAAGGCATTTTCAGTTGATGATAAATTTGATTTTTCAACAACAGTTCCATTCGAGCCTTTTGTCAATTATTTTTTATTTGACACCAAGGGTAAAAATTACGGGGGCAATGGAGTCACTTTTGACTGGAATGTGTTACGCAAGTACCAGCAACGAGTTCCTTTCTTTTTAAGTGGTGGCTTAAACGAGTCGAATGTGGCAGAGATTTCTCAATTGAAAGATTTGAACTTGTTCGCCATTGACTTAAACAGTGGTGTGGAAGTGGAGCCGGGAAAGAAGAGCATTGATAAAATAGCAGCAGTGATTTCTAAAATAAACAGTATCATTAAATAGTAACGCACGAATGAAATACCAGGTAAACGAGAAAGGCTTCTACGGACAGTTTGGTGGTGCCTACATTCCGGAAATGCTTTATCCCAATATTGAAGAGCTACGCCTTCAGTATTTGCAAATCATTAATGAACCGTCATTTCAGACTGAGTTTGATCAGTTGTTGAAGGATTATGTTGGCCGACCAACGCCTTTGTTTTTTGCCAAGCGGCTCTCTGAAAAATACAAAGCCATGATTTATTTAAAGCGCGAAGATTTATGTCACACAGGAGCGCATAAAATCAATAATACCATTGGGCAAATACTGGTCGCGAAAAAACTCGGCAAGCAAAAGATTATTGCAGAAACAGGAGCGGGGCAACATGGCGTAGCCACAGCTACGGTGTGCGCACTGATGGGTATGGAGTGCATTGTGTACATGGGGCAGTTGGACATCGAACGTCAGCGTCCAAACGTAGAGCGCATGCGCATTTTAGGTGCGAAGGTAGTGCCCGCTACCAGCGGTAACATGACGTTGAAAGATGCAACCAATGAAGCCATGCGCCATTGGATCAATCATCCAACTGATACACATTACATCATTGGTTCGGTAGTGGGGCCGCATCCTTATCCGGATATGGTGGCACGCTTTCAGTCAGTGATCAGTGAAGAGATCAAGAATCAATTGATTCATGAGTTGGGTAATCCCTTTCCTGATTATGTCATTGCATGTGTAGGTGGTGGTAGCAATGCAGCCGGAGCATTCTATCATTTTCTGCTACGCAGGAAATAGCAGAGGCATTGCAACAAGGTGGAGTGGATATGATTGAGTTAGGGATTCCGTTTTCTGATCCGGTGGCCGATGGACCGACCATTCAAGCAAGTAACAAAATCGCTTTGGACAATGGCATGACCGTGTCTTTGTTACTGGATCAACTCAAGGAAATCCGCAAGACTGTTTCGATTCCAATTTTGCTGATGGGTTATCTCAATCCGGTGTTGCAATATGGTATCGAACGATTTGTGAAAGATGCAGCCGCAGCCGGAGCCGATGGTTTTATCTTACCCGATTTGCCTTTGGATGAATATTTAGATTCATGGCAGTCGCTGGTGGAGCAACACGGTTTGGTGACAACGTTTTTGATTTCACCTACAACTTCCGAAGAACGTATTCGCAAAATAGACGCTGCCACGAAAGGATTTATTTATGCGGTTTCTTCCAGTAGTACTACGGGTACACGCGCAGGCTTTGACGAAGAGCAAGTAGCTTATTTCAAGCGCCTTCAATCTTTGAAATTATCAAATCCCTATTTGATTGGTTTTGGAGTTTCCAATCGCGAAACGTATCAAACAGTTTGTGAATATGCCCATGGTGCGATTATCGGAAGTGCGTTCATCAAATTACTTCAATCAAGCGCCAAACATCAGCAAGATATTAACACATTTATCTCTCAATTGAAATAATATGATTATTCAATTAGCATCCAACACACAGCCGGATCAGCGCAAAGCAATAACAGAACGCGTAGCGCAATTAGGTTATAAAGTCAATGAAGTGAAAACACAGGCCGCTACTTACCTGATCGGCATTGGCAAAAAGGAGTTTGATATTGGTTTTCATTGGAGAGGGGTCGCTCGCCATCATGGCCGGACCTTGTTCGATTGAATCGGAGAAACAAGTAGATTTAACTATTGCCCACTTGCTTGAGAATGGAGTACGCATTATGCGAGGTGGTGTTTTTAAGCCACGCAGCTCACCTTATGCTTTTCGCGGATTGGGTATTGATGGTTTGAAAATGTGGTATACAAAAGCGCGCGCTGCAGGAATTAAAATTATCACTGAAGTGATGCAAGTAAGTCAGATTGCCGAGATGCATGATTACATCGATGTGTTTCAGGTAGGAGCCCGCAATACGCAGAACTTTAATTTGCTCGATGAATTGGGTAGAGTAGATAAGCCGGTGATGATTAAACGTGGTATTTCCGGAATGATCGAAGAACTTCTTTATTCTGCTGAATATGTTTTCGCTGCCGGCAATGAAAAGATAATTCTCTGCGAACGCGGCATTCGCACGTATGAAAAGGCAAGTCGCAATACGATGGATGTAAATGCGATCCCTATTTTAAAGGAGAAAAGTCATTTACCTGTTGTGGCCGATCCTTCACATGGAATTGGTGTGCGTGATTTTGTAGAGCCTGTGGCTTTAGCAGCAGTGATGGCTGGAGCCGATGGTATTATCTACGAAACGCATCAGAAACCAGATGAGGCTTTAAGCGATGGACAACAGACGCTGGACTTCCATGAGTCGAAGCGGTTGATCACCCGGCTCAATAAGGCGTACGATTTGCGAGAATCATTTTAAGGCTGCGTGTTCTGCTTTTTCTTTGGCGGATTCGGTTAGAATCCATTGAAGCGCTTCGTCAATAGTCTTATAAAATTTAATGCGACCCTGATAGAAATCAATCAGTTGCTTTTGGTACAGCTCGAAATCAGCTGGTTCATTTTCTTTGCTGATGACATACGCCAATCGCTTCAAAGCGGTGCGCTTCATTTCATTGGCAAAGGCCATGCGTGCGCGATTATATTCTTCATTGTCATCGTCAGCCTTGGTGCCTTTTTTAATTTCTGCAACCCAATTTGGACATTGATGTGAGTTGTTAAACTCCACACATCGTTGGAAGAATTCTTTAAATTCATTGACATGCAATGCGCGTTTCCAAATGACAAACGTGGTGTTGACAAACGCATCGTAATACAATTTCCCCCACTCTTTGTCCATGATGATCTGATGATCCGGATTGGCAGCATCCGGAATTACAATGTTGACGGTAGATCCGACACCCGGTGTGCTTTCAATTTCCACTCTACCACCCAACGATTCGGTTTGAAGTTTTACCAGAAACAACCCTAACCCTTTTCCATCTACGTGCGTGTGAAAGCGTTTATAAAGACCAAAGATCTTTTCTTTGTAGCGCACCAAATCAATGCCTATACCATTGTCTTGAATTTGAAAGCGAATGCCTTCGCTCGAACGTGAGGTAGAAATTTGAATAGCTGGTTTGCGCTCTTCTGAACGATACTTGATGGCGTTGCTGATCAGGTTGTAGAGAATACTGTTGATCATGGGGCGCACTGAGTAAATCTCGGTTGCTTCTAAATCAAGTTTCACTTCCACATGATTATCTTCTACATTCTTCTGCAACAGCAAGAGAATTTGGTCCAGTTCATCCTTAATATGAATTCGCTGCTTGATTTTTGAAATAGCATTTCGGATATCAATGATATTGCTCAGGTCTTTGATGGTTGTATCTAACGTGAATACAGACTTTTGCAGATGCTCGAATAGTGTCTTGTTTTGTTCTGAAAGAGTAGATTTGTCGGCCAAAATCATCAGACCCAACAAGCTAGCAACTGGCCCGCGTAAGTTATGCGATACGGTGTAGGAAAATTGCTGCAAGTCATTGTTATGCTGAATCAACTCTTCATTGGTTTGCACCAACTGATTGTTCTTGGCAATGAGTTCGTTATTCAGATTTACATTTTCTTTTTCGAGCAACGCGCGCTGTTCGTTGATCAGCGCATTAGCTTTTAATACTTCATTTTGTTGAAGCGATAGCGCTTTGATTAAATCTTGATTTTTGTTTTCGGAGTTTTCAAAACTAATCTTTAAGAAATAAGTGCTGCCGTTTAAAATGGTAAAGCAGGCAATGAAGATCACATTCAGGAAATAATAATTCGGTCCCGTAAACCCGAGTTGAAAATACCCCACCTCAAAATAATTGTGAATAGGGTCAAACAAGATTAGCATGGTCAAGTTGACCAATACAGCCGAAAGCCAGAACTTTCGCTCTTCCAGTCGGAAAACGATAAATGGCAATACCGAAGAGCAAAGGAGTGTCACCCGAAAGATGACATACTGCAACTCCTCTAATCGGGTAAATTCAAACTTATCGAATACAGAAGTGATAACAGAAGAAACGCTGATAATGATGGCCACGATCCATCGACTGGCGTTGTAGTGCCCTGCCTGATTGAGCGCCAGCGGCATCAGAAAGACAAGTGCAAAGCAAAAGGAAAGTTTAACGGATAATAGTGGTCCAAAGAATGAAAGCCCGCCCAGAAACATGATCAGCGTAAGCGCTGAGATTAATAGACTTAACTTATTGGTAATGATGATGTACCGATGAATTTCATTTTCTAAAACATAGGGGACGCCCACATGGGCTGCTTTATCGAACAACTTCATTACCGCTAAAATAGCATTTACTTGTAATAATAATTCAATTTTTTTGCTCCCCTTTGGGCTTGATGTATCTTTGAATTTCGCTATTTAAATCGATTGTGATACATGCCATCTGCTGACTTGAATGCCCCCAACGATACGCTGCTGAAAGCCTACCAACTCATGTGTACGGCCCGCTCGATGGCTCAATTGTATGATGAGCACAAAGAGATTTGCGCTAAGTACGTTCACAGTACTTCACGCGGGCACGAAGCTATCCAGTTGGCTGCCGCCTTTCAGCTTACGCCAAATGACTTTGTGGCTCCCTACTACCGTGATGAATCGATTTTATTAGGCTTGGGTTTGCGGCCCTATGAGTTGATGCTTCAATTAATGGCCAAGAAAGATGATCCTTTCTCCGGAGGGCGCACGTACTACGGCCATCCGTCTTTAAAACGTTCCGGCTTTCCAATTATACCTCACCAGAGTTCTGCCACCGGCATGCAGGCTATACCCGCCACCGGAATGGCGCATGGCATTTCTTACCTCGAGGCGCAAGGGTTGTTGAAGATGGATTCCAATCCGCTGGTACTTTGCTCGCTGGGTGATGGATCTGTCACCGAAGGCGAGGTGGCCGAAGCCCTGCAAATGGCTGTGCTGAAAAAGCTTCCGATCATTTACCTCGTGCAAGACAATGAGTGGGGTATTTCTGCTACGGGCAAAGAAATGCGCGCCATGGATGCGTATGAGTATGCTGCCGGTTTTAAAGGACTTCATCGCATACGCGTAGATGGTGCCGACTTCGAAGCAAGTTTTGCAGGCATGCGAGAAGCTGTTGAATATGCTCGCACCCATCGATCACCCATATTAGTTCATGCTACTTGCCCTTTGCTCGGGCATCATACTTCGGGCGTGCGAAAGGAGTGGTATCGTGGAGAGAATCTGGCACTGCAAGAGAAGGATGATCCGATTGTGAAGTTGAGAGGTCGGTTGCTGGCGAAGGGTGTGAAGCAGGAAACACTTTCAGCGATTGAAGCGGCAGCGATTCAACTCGTTGAAGAAGATTATCAGCAGGCATTGGCTGCGGAAAATCCAGACCCGTTGGATTTTGATTCGCATGAGTTTGCGCCAACTACGGTTAATGCAGAGCAAGGCAATCGCCAAGGTGGCGCAGATAAAATCACTATGGTAGATGCAGCCCTGCATGCAGTCGATGAGATTCTCAAAAAATATCCTGAAGCAATTTTTTATGGCCAGGATGTGGGTGCACGATTGGGGGGCGTGTTCAGAGAGGCAGCAACGCTTGCGCAAAAGTATGGCGATGCGCGCGTGTTCAATACACCTATTCAGGAAGCATATATTGTTGGATCGACTGCCGGCATGTCCGCAGTGGGGGTAAAGCCGATTGTCGAAATACAATTTGCGGATTATATCTGGCCGGCATTGAATCAATTGGTCGAAGAGCTTTCGAAGAGTTGCTATTTGTCTAAAGGAAAGTTTCCGGTGCAAGCGCTGATTCGTGTACCCATTGGCGCCTACGGTGGAGGTGGCCCTTATCATTCAGGAAGTGTGGAGTCTACCTTGCTGACCATTCGTGGAATTAAAATTGTCTATCCATCCAATGCTGCTGATATGAAAGGGTTGATGAAAGCTGCTTTTCATGATCCCAATCCGGTGGTGATGTTGGAGCATAAAGGTTTGTATTGGAGCAAAGTGCCCGGCACACTCGAAGCGAAAACAACCGAGCCTGATGAAGACTACATCATTCCATTGGGCAAAGCGCGATACGTACAACAAGCTAGCGATGCACGAATAGCAGCAGGGGAGAGCGCGGTGATGATCACCTATGGCATGGGCGTGTATTGGGCGAAGGAGGCAAGCAAAACCTTTGAAGACCAAATTGAAATCATTGACTTGCGAACATTAAATCCAATCGATTGGCAAATGATCGGTGAGTCGGTGAAGAAACACGGACGCGCATTCATATTAACAGAAGAGCCATTGCTCAATTCCTTTGCTGAATCGCTGGCCGGCAGAATCTCTAAAGAATTTTTTAGTTACCTCGATGCACCCGTTTGGACCTACGGTGCTGCCAATTTATCGGCCATCGCGCTCAACGTTGAGTTAGAGAAAATGATGCTACCGAATGCTGAGAAGGTGAAAGTCGAACTAACTAAGTTGATGAGCTATTGATTAGTTACCATGTGTGTAAAATTTCCTGAAGTTATACTTAGTGCCTTTGTGCCTTAGTGGTAAAACTTAGCTCTCCAATAAATATTAGAAAGGATACCCAATACCAATATTGTAAACTACCGGTTCGCGGTCAATTCCATAAGGGCCGGTAAAGCGTGCGTTGCCCAAAACAAAGCGGCTGCCCTCAGGCTTTGCGGGATCCCAGGCTTTGATACCAACATCCAAACGTAAAATCAGGAAAGAGAAATCAAGACGCAAACCAAAGCCCGTGCCGATACCAAACTCTTTGTAAAAACGATCTAAGCTAAACTGCGTGGGCGCAGCTGTTTCTGACCGCACCGCCCACACGTTGCCGGCATCAATAAACAAGGCATAGTTCACAAACCCGAATATTTTTTGACGCCATTCCACACTTCCTTCAATCAGAAGTTCGCCCGGCTTTTCAAAACTGTAATTGTAATATCCATCTTGTGCCGGATTTGTATTCAGTGCGGGTGTATCAGAGCCCACGCCCAATCTGCGCGGACGCCACGCGCGCACGCTGTTGCTCCCTCCGGCAAAGAAGTTCTTCTCGTACGGAAGCACGCGGTTTTTGCTGTACGCATAACCAAAACCGGTATTGATGCGATAGGCCAACGAAGTGGTGCGATTGATTATTCGGTTTTTCCGGAAGTCGATGTTGAAGCGGAAGTATTGGTAGGGCTCCAACCCTTGGTTAATAATGATCTGCGGTGTGTAAAGATTTAACAATGTTCCACCACTTTCAAGGGTCGTTCGCAACAGCGTTGAGTTTTTCTGACTACTTCCATAGTTGTTGTTCCATGTAGCCGAAAAAATCATGCTGCCCACAAAGGATGGATTGAATGCGTTGATCAAGTTGTTGCCATTTTGTGTCTTTAGTTTTTCGAGCAATGTTTTAAAGCCCGGCTCTATGTTGGATTGAATAATATTTAAGCTGGTGGGTGTAAAGGAGAATTGCCACTTCTGGTTAATGTCCCAGTTGAATGACGCGGACAGTGTGGTGATTTGCCGCTGGTATTCCGGGCGATCGGTATACGTATAGCTGGCCAGCAAGCGCGTGCGCGGATTGTATTTAGCATATTTAAAGGAAGCCCGGTGGCTAAGCGGAAAAAGGAATTGTGGAAATGTAATGCCCACACTTCCGCTGGCTTCAGTGCTTTTATAAAAGTTACCGGTTTCAGTTGCGGAGGCAACGCCTTCAAATCCAAACCGTCCATTCAATTCCAATATTTCCAAGCCTCCCAAGAAGTTGCGCTTCTTAAAGTTGGTGCTCACATACGGGCCGGGAAAACCTTGCGTCACGGTTACACCCGCCTCGTTCGACCAAGCATATTTTTCCAGCGGGCTGGCAAAGATATTCGCGATGAAGCGACCGTCCGAAGTATCGTAGTTGACATTCACAAACTTAAACATGTCCAGGTTGGCCATTTGCCGCTGCGTGTCGAATGTTTTCGTGCGACTGTATAAGCTGTCGTATTTGATGAACGTGCGCTGCGCTAATATCTTCTTGCTGAATTCGGGTTTGTAGTAATTGAAAGTAATGTGTTCATAGGGCACGGCTACGCGCTTGCTTTTTTGTTGTGGCTTTACGTTTACGTCTGTGGTGAAAATAATTGAATCGATTCGAAACTGCCGGTGGTGGTTGAGTTTAGTAGGGTTTCTAATTTCTAATTTCAAAATCACCTTTTGATTTTTCAAGGTGGCGGTGTCTACCTGAAACTCGATGTACTGGCGGCTGAAATCGTAGAAGCCATTATCTTTCAAAAGATAGTCGATGCGCTCGCGCTCCTTGGTAAGCTTATCCTGATCAAATTGATCGTTGATGTGAATCAAACTGACCTCCGGCTTTTCGTGCACAATCGCCAGCACGCGCTCATCGGGCACTTCGTAAAGAATAGTATCCAGCAGGTAAGGTGGGCCGGGCATTACATGATACGTTACATAGATCTTTCGATTCACCTCGCGAAATGTGGCGGCCACTTTCGCGCGGAAGTAGCCCTTTACCAACAGCGCATTGGTTAGCTTTTCCACCGATAACATCATCTTTACGCTGTCAAACACGGCCACGGCTTCGCCCCACTGCATAAAGTGATTGCCATTCTCGATTTTATAATCCATGGCATCCAACTTTTTCTTTTTGCGGAAGAGGAGGTTGTCTTTGCGCTTGGCGCTGCCCGCTTTGGTAATTTTCCGTGTAAACTTCGTTTCGATTTTGGCCTTCTTGTCGATGAACTTCTGTTTTGAATAACGGGTTTCACCCAAATGATACATCCATGCCTGACTGTTGAATAACCCAAACAGTTTTTTGTTCGGCTTTTGCACAAACAGATCCGTGAGGGCGCTCTTATTCACCGTCTTTGGTGCCTCAATGGTTTGGCGGTGTAGCAACTTTTGATTTTCTTGAAGGTACTTTGTGCCATAGCAGCCATTTAAAGCGAGCGCGGCACAACCGGCCAACAAATAGCTTGAAACGCGTTTAAAAAAAGTAGTCTTTATGATCTCCAAAGCAAAAGCCAAATTCATCAAATCATTGCAATTAAAGAAATACCGAAAAGAGGAGCAATGTTTTGTAGTGGAAGGAGCCAAAGGAGTAGCAGAATTAATGAGCTCTGATCTGGAGGTGCTATGGCTGGCAGGCACCGAGGCTTTTTTGCACCAGCACCACCCGCTCGTCAGCCGCCAGAAGGCAGAGGTAGTTGTGGCCGGTGAGAAGGAGTTGACGGAATTGGGCACTTTTGCTACCAACAATGCGGCACTGGCCATCGCGCGCATGCGCCCCCACGTGGCACCCATTTTGAAAAGTGAGTTTGCCTTGGTGCTGGATGATATTCGCGACCCCGGCAACTTAGGCACCATCATTCGCACAGCCGATTGGTATGGCATTAAACACATCATTGCCTCGGAGGAGACCGCAGACTGCTACAACCCGAAAGTGATTAGCGCCACGATGGGTTCGTTTTGCCGCGTGCATGTCTATTATACTGCTTTAACGGATTATTTGTATGGCACCGACCGGCCACTCTACGGTGCATCGCTTACGGGCGAAACCATTTATGATGTAAACTTCGGCAAGGAAGGTTTTATTGTGATTGGCAACGAAGCGCAGGGCATCTCCGCGGCTGTGCATAGCCTCATTCAAAAGCACATTACCATTCCGCGCATTGGCGGTGCCGAATCGCTCAATGCGTCTATTGCTACCGCGATTATTCTTGATAATGTTTTTCGCTCACAGAAATGAACCACTCTTGCCGGCAGCTTCATCCGCCAGACGATCGGCTTCTGCTTTTCCGAGATAACGATCAATCAGGTTATGACCGATGTAAATCACCGGAGTCAGCAAGATCGCCACAAAAAATTTATAGATGTAATTGGTAATGCCGATTGCAATGATCTGCTGATTGGAGAATGTTCCTGCGAAAGCAATATAAAGCACTACAAAGCTATCAATCAATTGCGAGATAAGGGTAGAGCCCGTTGCGCGGAGCCATAACATTTTTGATCCGGTGAGTTGGCGCAAGCGCTGAAAGACATACACATCTACCAATTGCCCGATCAAGAATGCAGCCAATGACCCGATGATGATGCGCTGCCCTTGTCCCAATATTTTGTTGAAGGCAAAATCCATATTAAAGTAATTGCCGGCCGGATCCTTACTATTTCCATCTAGCCAAAACTGTGCAGGCGGAAGCTTGATGGTTATAAAGATAACAATGAACGAATACGCGATGAAGAATGCCGCTAAGTAGCTGATGCGCTTGATGCCGGGCTTGCCAAAGTATTCATTGATTAAATCGGAAGTAATGAACACAATCGGCCAGATCACTGCACCGGCTGTCAGGTTGAAGTCCATTGTAAAACCGAGAATATTCAAGTGGGCGGGTTCGAGCCCCAATGTACTTTCGCCAGAAAATATCTTTACGCCTATCAATTCAGCTACGATGGCGTTGGTTAAAAAGAGTGCCGCCAATAAAATGAACAGGCGATTCTTTTTTTCTTCGGTGGTGTGATTCATTCGCTGACGACAATGGTAGCTCCTTCTACCGCTAGTGTTGTAGCCGGAAAGATAGCGGAGGCTTCGGCAAGGAGCAAATCCAAATCGCGGTAACGGGCGGAAAAGTGGCCGAGCACTAGCTGATCTGCGTTGCACGCACGGGCAATGAGTGCGGCTTGTTTAGCGGTGCTGTGTTTTGTTTCCACCGCCTTATCAGCATCGGCCTCCATAAAAGTGGCCTCATGATAAAGTAAATTCACTTCGTGTAGTTGCTCGATCATGCTTTCATTATACGCAGTGTCTGAGCAATACGCATAGCTGAGCGAGCGATGGGGCGGAAGCGTATACTCTTCATTTTTGAAAAGCAGTTCTCCGGCATCATTCATAACATCGTGGCCGGCCTTCAGTTGAACAATATGCTGAAGAAGTACTTCTCTGCTTAAACGCGATTTGTCGATTCTGCGTGGCTTCGGTTTTTCGCGCAGCAAAAATCCCGCACACGGAAGTTTGTGAATCAATGGAATGGTTTCTACCGTAACAGCGGCATCTTCCATAATCACTTCGCGCGTTGTGGGATCAATTGCATGGAAGTGTAATGGATAATTGAGTACCGATTTAGAATGCTTCAACTGCAACAAGATAATTTCATTCAGTCCGGGTGGGCCAAACAGATGCAATTCGGCCTGGCGCTTTTGCAGGTGCATCGAAAACAAAAGCCCCATCAATCCGAGGTAATGATCGCCATGCAAATGACTGATGAGAATGTAGTTGATTTTGTGAACGGGGATGTTGAAACGAGTCAGCTGCATTTGCGTGCCCTCGCCACAGTCGATCAGAAAATGCCTGTTGTGAATGACCACATAGTGCGATGATGGAAACCGCCCGTTGGCCGGCACAGCCGCACTCGAACCGAGGATGGTAAGTCTTAAACTACTCAAACTAATTCGTTGATTTGTTAATTCGTTGATTCGTTAATTCAGTGATTTGTTGAGCTAGCTAATTCGATGATTCGTTGATTTGTTAATTCGGTGATTAGCTCATGCGTTGATTTAAATCATTCAGTGATCGCAAATCAACTCATTAACGAATTATCGAATTGCCAAATTAATTTACTTGCGAGCCACTTCATTAACGAATTAACTCATTACCGAATTACCGAATTAATTAGTCCTCCTCCTTCATATCCTTTTCGATTTCGTGCATGAACACGGCATCGACACCTTCTTCTACGGTGGGCAGGATGTGGCAGGTGCATCGAAAACAAAAGCCCCATCAATCCGAGGTAATGATCGCCATGCAAATGACTGATGAGAATGTAGTTGATTTTGTGAACGGGGATGTTGAAACGAGTCAGCTGCATTTGCGTGCCCTCACCACAGTCGATCAGAAAATGCCTGTTGTGAATGACCACATAGTGCGATGATGGAAACCGCCCGTTGGCCGGCACAGCCGCACTGGAACCGAGGATCGTCAGACTTAAATTACTCACTCTTTAATTTGAAAACAATCCAATTTGAAAATGATACAATTTGAAAACAGTGCAATTTGAAAATTTGAAAATGTGACAATTTGAAAATGAGAGAGGTTGAAAATGAAACTACTACGAAGTAATCTTCAAATTAGCCAATCTTCAAATTTTCAAATCAGCTAATCTTCAAATTAACTAATCTTCAAATTAACTAATCTTCAAATTTTCAAATTAAGTAATTTTCAAATTGATTAATCTTCCTCCTTCATATCCTTTTCGATTTCGTGCATGAACACGGCATCGACACCTTCTTCTACGGTGGGCAGGATGTGGAGTACGCTATCGAGTTGGGAGATCTTGATCAACTTAGTGGTGTGGTCGGACAAGCAGGCGAGGATGAAAATGCCACCGTCTTCCTGTAAGATGCGATTGCCAACTAGCAGGGCGCTCAAGCCGGATGAATCGGTATATTTTACTTCACTCAAATCGAGTATGATGTTGCGAACGCCTTCCGCGTGAAGCGTAACCATTTCAGACTTCAACTGTGGTGCCGCATTGGAATCTAACTTTTCTTC
>JBGAUU010000065.1:0-24757 GCA_044228465.1 Cyclobacteriaceae bacterium | reverse complement strand
AATCCTTCGGATAATTCGAAAGTTGCTGTAGATCGTATTCTTTCCATTTTTGCGCACGTTCACCATGTGGTATTGATACGCCTTTAAAAAATCGTAGTCGATATTATGTATTTCCAAAGCCGGTCGAAAGGCGCGGAGCTTATTGGTCACATGGCGCACCTTTTCGGTGTAGGAAAATGAAAACGAGCCCTTGTTGATATGTAGATAATCATCTACAAGGCTGAAGAAGTCATAGGCATTAAATCCGCAATAATCATTGTAAAAAGATTCATATGTGAGGGGCCTGCCTTTGATTTCGTGATCCAGGATAATTTCTTGCCCCCGGATCAGCTCCCTTTGCAATAGTAAATTGATCTTTGCGGCCAGTGGATTAGAGGCTTTGACGGTTCGGGTTGCTTCGTCCCAATCGGCAGGCTTTACACGCTGCAGTAATAGAAATGGAGGGCATACCCTACGGTGAATGGTGAGCCTTAAATAAACGGGAACGGTGCCATCGCGACTGACATAGTCTTTTTTGGCAAAGAGGTTGACGGTAATCGCCATCGTAAACGGGTTTTTGGTTTAGTAAACATTTTATGTTCCAAACTCTCAACTAATACAAGTAATGGTTTGTATTAGTTGAAAAACCCCACCTTTTTAAGTCAAAAATCAACTAATACAAGTAACAGATTGTATTAGTTGATTTTCAGCGGTCCGGACGGGGCCATAAATACTATTGAAAATCAGGCTTTTGCAAGCCATTCGTAAACATCATTTGAATTTGATGGCGTCTGCACGATCGGTGCCGCCATCTTTGAAGATCATTATAATGCCGTCTGCTTCGGGATAATCTTTTTTTGCCTTCTTAATCATTACATCTCGAACGCTTTGATATTGACCTGAATTACCTATACGAAACGTGAGCTTAACCGTGCCTAGGTATTCATATTCACTGACCGGCTTCGAATCTGTAAAAACATAAACGCCTTGATATTGATCAACTTCGGCAGTTCCTTTCTTTACATCGTAAAAATTGCCTCGCATTGCCAACGTTGTGAGCAAAACAAAACAGATAATAAAACAAGCAGCTATTCTATTCATACATTCACGGATTTACTTTCTCTTTTTTTTTCAAACAGTTCGTTGTAAGCTCGGGTGAGAGCAAGATTTTGTTCTTTCAGCATCATGATTTCCTTTTGCAGCTCAGCCACATTTGTTTTGCTAGAAAGCAAGTAAGGATTAGAATCTTCACTAACACCGTTTTCACTTGATACCGGTGGATCGTATTGCTTTATAGCCGGCTTACTAATCCACTTCGATTCATCCCAAAGTTCCTTTACATCGATATTAAGAGCTAATGCAATTTTTTGAAGATTTTGAATAGTCATGTCGGTACGTCCACGCTCCCAGTTGGAATAAGTCTTTTGTTCAATATTCAACAGGTCGGCTAATTGCTCCTGCGAATATCCTTTAGACTTTCTAAACTCTCTAATTTTAGTAAGTACCCAATCCATAGTCACAAATGTATATGTCATAATAGACTGATTATCAGTAATAAAAGGAGAATTGTAAAAAATATTTTATCCTTTATTTGGAGTATATCGCCTAATGGGAGTATAATTGCATATCAATTGCAAGCAGATATACTCAAACAATGACACGAAAAAAGAATTTTAGACCTCACCTTTCTCTCTTAAGCATGTCATTGCTTTTGTTGTCTGCGATTGATACCCGACCTGAGAAGTGGGAAAAAGAAGTCCGCGAGGTAACAGCCGCGGCTTCTTCATTTTAAACCAAAACAGTGCCAAGAATGACACACCAAGAGATCAACCAACGAATTTTTGAGATAGCTAAAGTTAAACGTATCAAAATTGCCTCATTAGCATCTGTTTCTGGGGTGAGTTATAAAGTTTTGCAAAGAATGAAATACACTCCTGATAGTGGTATTGACTTAATAGACTCTGTAAAACTTTGCCGGGTATTAGGCATTTCTCTCAGCCAACTTATTTCAGGTCAGATCAACCCGTACGAAGATGGCTTACAAAAAATTTCCAAGACCCTTAACAAATTCAATGATCAGGTAAAGGAATTAACTGTATTGGTATGAGCAAGCAAGGCACCATAGGTATAGAGATTTGCTTGGATAAAAGAACCAACTGTTGGTATCAGTCCACCTTCAAATATTTATCGAAGCCGTTTCTCAAAAGAGAAACCGTATCTATTGTATGTATTACTGAAGGCGATGCAAAGAATTCTATCAGTGTATTGAATCTTAAAAGAGCTTACAGGAATACAAACTTTGATCAATACTTTTCTAGGGAAGAGTTTAATTTTCAAAGGTTAAGTAGCAAGGACAAAGAGGAAAGAAACATTGCGGCTGCCGCTTCTAAAAAAGCCGATGAAATTCTTGATCGATTGGAGCGTAATGGTCATATCAAAAACGGCAAACTCGTATGACAGGTCAAGGCTCATCATCTTACGAAAGCATCATTGCAGGAAAGACCAAGGTTAGTTTCCTCAATTTGAATAAGGTATTTAAAACCGAATGCGGCTATCAGGTTCGCGGGTTAGTATTTAAGAGTAAAGATGGTTTGCGAGTGTCGGACATTGACGGCAATCAGATTATTAAAGGGCAATACCTTCTCGAGCAGTACGATGATGAGAAGGGACTTGTAAAAGAGTGGAAAGAAACCGAGTGGCTTGTTACCGGAGTACACCCCACCAACTCACAGCTAACATTAGTGGAGCGCAAACCGGTAACCCCTCGCCTACCTAAACTCTTTGATGGATTATGAGCATTCACCCAAATCATAAACGCGACATTCCCTGGCTTGTGCTTTTCTATGCACTGGCCGTGACCGGGCTTGTGACTTGGATTGTGGGTTTCATTATAGCAGGAATTCAAGTTGCACATTGGAGCAAAACGTTCTTTTAAAAACATTTTCGCGAGGGGCCAGCGGTGCCATGGTTTAGGGGAAACTATTCCGATGCCCTTTGCGAAAACACATATAGGTTGAGGGCCTATAATCAAACCTCCTGAAAGTGCCGCGGGGTTCTTTGCGTTGCCGAAAACAGAGTAACACAACAATAGCGAAGAGCCGGAAACACTTTCAGAAAAATTGCGGGGTAGAGCAGTTGGTAGCTCGGTAGTTTCATAGGCTACAGGTCACGGGTTCGAGTCCCGTCCCCGCTACATACACTTGGGGTAGAGCTACAAGCCCATGTAGCAACGGGCCGGTTAGTGGCCGGCTCGTTTTTAGAGGACACAAATTTTTAATTATATGAATAAAGATTTCAATGCAGAATTATTAGCCGCCTATCTTATTAGTAAGAGGGGTAAAACTAAGCAACCGGCATTTGCTAAAAAGATAGGGATTAGACGGTCTTTATTAATTGATTTAGAAAATCAGAATTTAGAGGCCTATGGTGTTGATCTTGATGGATATATCAAAATATGCAAGTTTCTGAATGTGTCATTAGATACTTTCATTCCAAAAAAAATATCATCTCCGTTTCGCAAGCGAAATCATAATGATAAAAACGACAAGATTCTAAACGCTTTCGAAGCAATAGCGTCAACGTTATCACGAATGGATAACAGAGCTGACCAACTTCAAAAAGGTTTATCAGCTAGCCTTTACTCAATCATTTCATCGGAGGAATACAAAACGCAACCTCCTACTTTCAGAAATGCAATCTCAGAATTTGTTAAGCACACCAAGTAGTAAGATAAATGACCCCCAAACAATTCCAAGAAATTTCAGAATGGCAAAAAGCCACATTTGGTGAGGCTACAGCCTCTTCAAAGATTGAGCATTTGAAAGAAGAGTTGGAAGAGCTATTGGTAGAAATAGCAATAGATGGAACTCAAAAAGATTTAGAGTTTGCCGATTGTTTCTTTTTGCTTTTTGGTGCCGCTGCCGCTGCCGGTATGACTTACGCAGATATTGTCAATTGTATTGACCGCAAATTTATCATCAACAAATCTCGTAAGTGGGGAAAGCCTGATCAAAACGGAGTTGTTAATCATATTAACCCTTAAAGCAATTATGATAATCTTCCGAAACCTTTTCATCTCAATATTTTTCATCGTCTTAATTCCAATATGGTTGCCGATTTTTCTAGTGCGCATCGCATGGCACTTTGCTGACTATTTATCATTTCAATTAATCGGTAGACTATAATGAAAGCCAGCGAAGTATTGAAATCCATCCAATCAGAATTTGACAGCCGTGTAAGGCGTTTAAATCAGCTCGTGCAAGAGGCAGATTGGTTGGTAGAGCTCGGCAAAAAAGACGAAGCCGAAATTTCTTTTTTGCAAACCATCGTCACAACCGGTGACCGGGAGCTGACACCGGAGGAAATGGATCAGTTGAACATAGCGCCACCGCCATCCTTAGAAGAAATAAGCCGCCATGTTCGATGAATTCTACAACAAATTGGCGGGCGACCTCAAAGCGGAGCTGCAAGGCATTGAAGCGCGGCTCAAATTGCTTATACAAGCAAACAAAGACCCAGAGCGCATTGCCTATAACCTGGACGAAGCCGCAAGGCTCACCGGCATTGGCTACGATACCTTATATGCCCGATGTAAGTCGGGCAAAATCGAATACTCACAAGACGGTCCAGGTGCGGCCATCATCATCAAACGACAAACCCTTTTAGATTATGTACACAATCACAGCAAAACGACAATTACAGACAGCGAACAGAAATGTTCAGAGTCAAACATCGATGCCTCAAACGCTTCGTATGAAGCCGGACATGTGGCACAAAAAGTTCGGATGCGAGGAAGCTCATTTCAAAAAGTATATCGAAGGAAAAGACTTACGGGTGACTAGCATGCGTAGCAGCAAGGCACCGGAACGGATATTTCGAGTGGTGGATGAAACGGGCGAAGAATGGACTGTTTTTAGTTCATGGTGTCTGCCAATTCATTCCGTATTAGTTGAAAATTCCCAAATAGAGAACGCGAAAATCAACTAATACAAGTAATGGTTTGTATTAGTTGATTTTTCGAGTCCGATCCTTACTCGATAAAGACTGAAACATCTTAGCACATTTTACTTTATGCCCAAAACACCCTTAAATCAGCCCCTTTTTGCAGCTCGTGTATTCGTTCAGGGCCCGTGTATTAGCGTGGATCGTGCATTGGCCGCATTCCCTTTAACCTTCACGGTATGTCACTAGCCCAAACACAACCGATGCCCGTTCGCCTTGGCAGCGAATTCCGGAAGCTCCGGAGGCTTGCCAATCAGGGCAATTACAATGTTGCTATCCAAAAGGATATTCGTGCCTACCTGTGGGATGAGCATAACATCGTTTTACCCAAGTGGCATGGCGATTACAAGATGCGCAAAGCAGAAATTTTTGACCATACTGCCTACGATACTGCCGTAGAAGATCATTTGCATGAGCTATGTAACTACTACTATCTTCTCTTCACCAACAAAATTGGAATCGCCCAATTTAAGGACGGCAGTGGCTTTCAAATTGTAAACAAACGGGTGGGCCAGTACTACAGCAAACACCGGCTGGATCCAGTTTGGAACAGCATGAAGTCTAAGAAGTTTCGCGGCATCATGTCTACGTTTTTGAAGGAAGAAAAATGGCACGAACGTTATCAACCTACTCACTTAGTTCTCACCGTTCCTCATAAAAATGGCGTTTGGAAGGATAAACAAATTTACATCACGGAGCTGATCAAGGCATTCCGCGATTTGCGTCACGAGCGTTGGTGGAAGCGATATATTCACGGTGGTTTGTACTGCGTGGAAGTGAAGAAAAACAAAGAGAATGGTTATCACATTCACTTGCACGTGTTGTGTTTTCAAAATCCGGTGATCTACGATTCTCGCAATCGGGAAATACCGGATCCAATCAATCACATCCGCGCTAAGATAAACAAAGCATGGCGCGGCATTGTGGGGAATACTACGGACCATAACGGAGCTTTCTACGAATCACTCTACGTACCTGAACGCGATGCAAATGGCAAGTTGGTAATTGAAGAGGTGGCCAGTGAGCGTAGCGATTGGCAGTTTAAGACCGGGATCAAAAAGTATTACATCAAGCCAGGCGATAGCGAAGAGATGTGGATCAAAGGTGTGATGGAATGTCTTAAGTACCATTTCAAGCCGGGTGTATTAGAAAAAACCGATCGGAGCTTTGACATTCCCCTGATTATCGAAGTGTTGAACAACACGAAGGGTGAGCGATTCATGAGCAAATTTGGCAAGCTACACAACCATCCTGGTCTGTCACTGAATGGTAAAAAAGCCGATGCGGACATAGACGAAGAGTGTTTAGGTGATGCCATGGCCGCGCAAGAAAATTTAGTAAATCCGTTTACTCAATCCATTGCCAGCAGCGAAGAGTATAACATATTCTTCACCGGCTTAGAAAATATCATTCCGTACCAAGACCCCATCACCGGCTTGGCACAGGTGCGGTTAAAAGCCCGGTCACCGGTGCTTTTCTTCGAACAGGGAACAACCATCAAAGAGGCGTTTACCCAATACGCGAGTGGTAAGTTCTTTAAAGGCGTAAAAGGACTTTCAGTAGAAGAAATCCCATTAGAAGGAATTCAATCAGGCTGGAAGAAACATGTAAACAGTGAGTGGTCAACAGTAGAACAGGTTCAAACAGTAACAGACGAAGAATGCCCATTTTAACACCTTTATTCATTTTTATACTGATAGTTTGGTCGATCACCTGCATGGCGCTGCCATTCTTTATCTATTGGCTTGTACGAGCTCGTAAGGAATGGGAAAAGCTAAACAAAGAAATCGATAAAATTGATCGCGACCTTTCTGATATAAAATTTTGGCAAGAAAGATGAATCAATACCTATTTCTTTTGCCGGGATCACAGCAATTAGCCACCGCTGCCGAAAATGTACGCATAGCTATTGAAAGCTTACACGCTACAGGCGTTCGTAATTGGATTTGGGTGCGCGGAAATAATGAGGAAGACATGCTGACCCGGACCGACTACGCCTGCATGTTGTACGATGAATGGAAATGGGAAACTCCAATGCGAAATCTAATGGTAAAATGTATGGAGGTGAGCATTCAGGAAAAACCCAAGCAAGATGTAGACCCTAACAAGCCGGTACACAAACCGCAAATACCCTCTGAAGCAAAAGCTAAAATCGAAAAGAAAAAACAGTTAGCCTTATTTGTATGAGCGAAGTAAAGCTATCCGAGTTAAAAGCCACCGTCAATATTGTAGACGTGATTGGTAAATATCTATCCCTGCAAAAAAAGGGATCGGAGTATGTGGCTATGTGTTGTTTCCACAACGATCACAAAGCGAGTTTGATGGTCAACCCACACAAACAAGTTTTCAAATGTTTTGCGTGTGGCAAAGGTGGAGATGTGATTGATTTTCTCACTTTGAAGGGCCGTAGTATACCCGAGATTGTAGCGGAGCTGCAAGGAAGCTATGCACCAGGTGCATTACCTCAAAAAAAGGTAGATGAATGGAAACAAGCTATTCCAACGGACGAACCGGCTTTTGACATTAAGCACTATCAACACGGAGCCCCAAGTAAGGTATGGCGTTATACTGATCTTTTCGGAAATTTAATTGGCTTTGTTTGCCGGTTTGATCTTCCGGAGGGTAAACAAGTATTGCCCTATACACTTCGCTACAATGGCAAACATTATCAGTGGATGTGGAAGGGCTTTGATAAGCCAAGGCCCTTGTATAATCAATACGCACTCATCAACAATCCGGATAAGATAGTTTTGATTGTAGAAGGCGAAAAAACATGCGATGCGGCAATAAAGTTGTTTCCTGAATTTGTTTGCGTGTCCTGGATGGGAGGCGCAAGAGCTTATCAGCATAGTAATTGGAGCGTACTAAAGGGCCGTAATGTAATCAGTTGGCCTGATGCCGATGAGCCTGGTATAACTGCCATGCTGGAAATATCTCGACTACTCTTCGGAGTTGCAACCAGAATTAGAACAGTTGCAATAACCAATTTGATTCCGCGTCATTGGGATTTAGCAGATTATAACCCAAAAGATTTTGCACCGAAAGTTTATTTGAAAGATCACCTATACGAAGTAAAGCCAAAAAATGAAGCAAGTCATAGCCACGCTACAGTTTAATGAACTGACAGAAAATGTACGGGCGCATGTAGTCAAAGATCAGTGCGACCGGCTTAAGAAGTATATCCGGATAACAGCTATAAAAAAAGAGATATACGAAATGTTTAAGCAAATCAATCCGAGGGTTGAATTCTTCGTGAAGGATGGCCAAAAACTTTTCCGTGTGCTGGATGATGATGGCCGAATTGGTAGAACGTATGGTGAAAACATTGCCAGTTATGCTAAGTATAATCCGGATTTGATGAATGGAATGTTAAACCTTATAATCAATAAAGATGGAAACTAATCCAACGACAGAAAAAAAATCAAGTGGCATATACAGTTTTAAACCGAGAGGTGAACAATTGATATTCCTAGAAGGGTTGCTAAAAGAGAAAGGAAGCATGACAGAGGCTTTGAAGCATGTTGTAGACTTAGCAATGAATAGCGGTAATACACCGGTAGATGATAAAGTAAATGAGCTACGTGAGCAACTCAAGCATACACAAAAATTATTGTTTGTTGCAAACGCTAACAATGAGAAACTCTCAACCGAATACCGAGAGCTCGTTTCTGATCTTCGGGCAGAGATATTGGAACTACAAAAAAAGGTAGATCCAGGTACCAAGCCGGCAACAAAATCACAATCAGGTATAGGCATGTTTTAAACCCTTAGTTATATGAATTGGATCAAGAAAATTTTATTCAAAAAAGAAATCGAATTTTTCAAAGAACGCGAATTGTTCTGGCACCGGTATTATAATCAATCACAGCGCGACCTTGATATCATGCTGGCACTGGTTGTCTTTATGTTTTTGATCATGTGTGTACTCATTCATAAACTTAAAAATCAGTAAGCAATGGCAGAGTTAAACGATGATGAGGTAGCCGTTAAAAAAGCCGACCTCAAAAAATGGCTCGACACTATCACCGAGCTCCGTGCATTCAAGAATGACGCGGAAAATGATATTGGATGGGTTGTAAAATCATTCTACGGTGTAGCTGTAAATGGTAGCCCCATGAAGATAATCAGCAAGCTTGTGATGGGTAAAATGGATTTGAAAGAAATTATTGATCCGGATCGGCTCAAAGCAATTGGCGAAAAATATGCACCGGCTACAATGGCCGAACTTAAAAATCTAAAGTCGTAAATAATGGAAACACCCGAAGTAGAGGTAGAAAAGATGATTGCAGACCTCAACAATCAAAGCGAAACTAATCAACCGGCTCCGCCTGTAGTAGAAGAATTAAAAACAGTAGAGGAGCCTGTTAAAACCGAACAGAAATCGGCACCTGATCAGGTTGTAAAAGATATATCTCCGGATAAGGCTCGTACAATGGCCACACGATGGGTTAAAACCTTCTCAAATGCCATGAAGGTCTTTTTCTCATGGACATATAGAAAGTCAATTTTAAAGCCCGGTGACGAACAGGCAATGGCCGAATTTGTCAAAGCTCATAAAGGCGAAAGCGAGAAACAAATGCAAGATGCCATCACTAGTGATAGCCCTATGTATGACGTGAGCAATCGTTTTGATAAGTATATGAAGGCATGCGAAAGTATTCCGCTCGATCAGGACGAAATAGATAGCATTGCGGAGCCACTACAAGAATTAATTGTAAAATACAAAACTCTACAGCTCAGTCCGGAGTGGATGCTTGTAATTAGCGTTGCCTTTGTTATGCTGCCGCGGGTTACTCCGCTAATGCCAGATCTTAGTAAACTATTTGCCGGTAAGCAATGACAGCTAATGTTATACTGTTTTCAGCCATCCTTTTCTGTGTAGCCACAATCATTGGCATGGTGTCAAAAATTAAAAAGCAGAAATGACCTACGATATTACAATGATCATTGGAAATCGCGGAACGGGTAAAACCGGTACACTGATTCGCGAAATCGTTCCGGAATACATTGCCATCCGCAAAGGCAACTTTAAAATTGGTGTATTCGATTTGGAGGATAATTACAACTACAATTCGTTTGAATGTATACAAGATCCAAAGTATTCGGTAGAGCGTAAAAAACTATTGCAAAAGTTCGTGTTTACACCGGTGCCGGTCTTTACACGCGAACGTTTTGCGAAAGTGACCAGGGGCATGGTGCGTATACTTCCCCAAGCAAACGAAAACGGTGGAGAGTTTACGCGCACCGCCATTAAGGATATCGTGTACAACCAAAATATAAAGGAATGCATGATTGTGGTAGAAGATAGCGCACGCTTCATGCCGGATAATAATAGCCTGGATTCTACCATGCGAGATATTATAATCAACGCAAAACAGCGTAGAATGAATTTAGTGCTCATGTTTCACTTTTGGACAGACGTGCCGCCCAAGCTATTGAAGTGGATCGACACGGTTTACCTCCATAAATGTGATGAAACTGTAATGAAACGCGCCAAAGACATTGTAGAAATTAAACTGCAAAAGATACTTGCTGCCGAAAAGAAGTTAACCAATAACCGTAACCGCTATGCTTTCGAAAAAATTAAACTCAACTGATCCAGCGGAAGAGGTGCCCGTAAAAGCCTACACTAAAGCAGAGCTGGCCCGCCTTTATAACGTTTCGCCAAAGATATTCCACACATGGTTGACACACTGGCAAAAAGACCTGAAACGTTTTAAGTATGTCCATAGGCAAAAGATGTTGACGGCTGCACAAGTAAACTTTTTGTTTAGGGATGATGTGCTCGGTAAACCTTGAATTTTAATATGAACAACCACTTCACCAACATAGGCCGCGCCATCACCTCACTAGGCGCTGTTATATTCGTTATGCTCATGGTTGTGTGTGCTATGGTATTCTTCTCACACACCTTGTTTACGCAGGCGCTACCCTCTTCAATGGCTCCGTGGGAGAAAATGGCGGCAGCGTGGTTTATGGCCTTCGGCTGGGAGCTGACTGTGTTAGTCACCACGTGCAATGTTCGCCACCTAAACGAACGTATACCGGCTTTGATGGCTGTCTGTAGCGGCATAATCCTACTTTACTTTGTAGAGGCATTCGATTGGCAACAATCATTCCTGATCATCTCACAGCGTTGGTTTGTGAGTATACTGATTGCAAGTGTAAACTACATCTATGCCGATTTGTTCTACAAGAAATGGATGGAATTCAACCAAAACAACGACCTACCAACCAAGTTGAATGAAGTTGAATCAGAGCTGAACGAACTTCGTTCACAGTTGAATGAGAGTAAATCAGCCCTCGTTGAAGTTCGTTCACTAAAGGCGTTTAAAGCCAAGATTGAAAAAGAACTGACTTGCAAACACTGCAACAGTCCTTTCGAAACCTACGGCAGTCTACACGCCCACAAGGGCCATTGTTCAAAGAACCCTAAGAATATAGAAACATTAACCCCAATGGTATGATACAAAGAGTATGGATGTGGTTTGCAATTGTAGGGATAGCTACTGTAAACCTTTTTTTTGATGTAGTAGTAACTCCTGATACTGAAGACAATTATTTAAAGAAGTGGTATAAAGACCTATGACCCACGGCAGTCTATCTACAGGCATTTGCGGCTTCGATATTGGAGCTGAAGCCAACGGAATAAAAACATTGTGGACATCTGAAATAGACCCACTTCGTCAGGATGTAATAAAATACCTTATACCTAACGCGAGACATTATGGAGACATGCGTAGAATCAAAAACCCGAAAAAAGTTGACATCATCTCGTTTGGCTTCCCGTGCCAAGACATTAGCCGTGCAAAGCCAGGAGGTAAAGGTATTGAAGGGGAAAAGTCCGGTTTATGGTATGAAGGTTGGCGCATCATTCGCACTTGTAGACCAAAATACATCATCATTGAAAACAGTCCAGACCTCATTCGAAAAGGACTTGATGTCATTCTGCCGCAAATTGCCGAGGCGGGGTATAATGCGGAATGGGATGTTATATCATGCAAGCAATTCGGAATGCCCCACTTACGAAAACGCCTTTTCCTCCTTGCTACCCACTCCGAAAAAGAGCGAATGGATCAGAAACAAATTCAGCACAGAAGCAACAATTCGAAATATAGACAGAAAGCGGCACAAGAATCTATTAAACCCAAAAGGCTTTCGTTTTGGACTGGATCTAATCGAGTATACAGTTCTACATTTTGGCCTGAAATGCTCACCAAGTTTCATTCTATGGATAATGGGCTACCACGAGGAATTTATAACGGATTGGTGGCAGCGGCAGGGGATACAGTCAGCCCAATCATCACTAAGTGGATATTCTCCCGAATACGACAAAAAGAAGAAATGATATGATTATAAAGGTAGAATACGAGTCGTGCAAGTGTTGTTATCATGTTTACATTTTCAACTGCAATGTGACAGGCAAGAAAGATGGCAACTGGTATATCAGTATTGTTGGTAAAACAATTTGGTTATAAGCATGATCCACAAGTCAACATCCGAAAGTCAAAGTAAAATCTTAGCATCGATCGTGCAGTTGCATAACGAAGGCAAGGCAATTGATTTAGACCCTTGTTATAACCTTGGAAAGATGTATATGCCGGATGTAGAGCCACCACGTTTAAAGTTCGATTTGGTGCCTTTGTCCGCTGATGTAACACAGGCTTCGGCCGATGCATTGCCCTTAGAAGATAAATCTGTACGGTCCATGGTATTAGACCCGCCTTGGCTTATACATGCTGGAGACAACAATTCCAAAATGGCGAACCGTTATGGATGTCTACCCAATAAGAAAGGATTGAAAGACCTTGTAAACGGTTTTCTTCGTGAAGGGTACCGTGTATTAAGTCAGGATGGACTATTGATTTTCAAGTGTCAGGATTTCATCCATGACCGTAGAAAATTCTTTATGTCAATCTACTTCGTAAACAAAGCCATAAAGTTAGGATTCAATCCTATTGATCACTTCTTGTATCTTCCAAAGAGTAGAATGCGCAATCTACGCGATCGCAAAGAGAGCTATGCGGCCCACAGTTGGCATACTCATTTCTACGTATTCAGAAAGAAGAAAACCCGCACCGATTACTTATGAATACACAACCAAAATATAAAATAGGCCAAATGGCTATAGTTGCTAATTGGGGCGGTAAAACAGAGCCATTGGAAATATTGGATATAAAAATAACATACCACAGACGAATGCACGAATATGTTTGGGGGTATAAAATGAAAGGCGACACCGGCTTAACAATGATATATGTTCCTGAAGGTTATTTGTCTATGGTAGACAATTCGTAAACATACCTTTTCAGCAGTTTTCTACCCAATTCATCCTTTAACCTACTTTAAACGACCTAAAGGGGTTGCTTTGTTTTCAGGCTTGCCAAGTTTGGATTCAATTTAAAAACACACGCCATGAGCAAAGAAAAAATGATTGCTGCCGCGGTAACGCTCGCGATTGTAGTAGTCGGTGGAATTATTGCTGCCATCGTTATCAACAAAGTGCAACCCATCAAAGACCTTACCACTAAGTAAGCCATGAAAAAGTACAATTACACATTTGGATTGCTGACAATCGCAGTATTGGCGGCAATAGCCTTCTTATCAGAGGGCGGCATCACTCCCTTGAGCCTTTTGGGTTTTGATACGGATACCGTATCAGCCGGAATGCAATTTGCAAGCGTTGGATTGGTGCCAATGTCTTTAAAAGACCTTCGCGCGGAGGCTGACAAGCTCAGTCACTTTAATGGAGGCCGTTCAATTTCTCGCTACACAGGTGAGGGTGACGATTTTTTGCAATTCAATGGTGACAGCCCTGATTTTTCGGGTGAGCTTTTAAATCATCTTGAAAAGCAGTTTGTGATTTCGCTTGTAAACGCCAACGCAGCTACACGTATCGCTGTATTGTTTGCCGGCTACCTGAAAGGTAACGCCACCCTGGCTCCCGGTCAATTGGTGCAAGGCGCTTTCAACGATAAAAACGGAGCTGCCGGTTTAACCGGAGCGACCGCATCTGAAAAGAGCATCGAAGAGCTTTTGTTATACTTGCAGTGGATTCCTACTCGCTTAATTGCGATCCAATTGGAGTCTGATCAGCAGTCGCAGATTCAGCAAGGTTTGACTTACCAACGTTTGAATCCGTTTAAAACGGAGCCAACGAAGATTTTGCGCCCTGCGAATTATCGCAATCAGGACAGCTTCCAAAATAAATTGGTGAGCTTCCCTGTCGATGTGCAGCTCGACACATTGGCACGGTTGGAATTGCCTGTAGTGGGTACCTCGAATTTAACGCTGACTTTCTTCTTTGGCACATCGTTCAATCCGGTGTTGGCATTAGAGAAAAAGGCTTCACGTGCAATGCCGAATGTGCGCACGGGAGCTGCCGCAGCCGAAAAAGCATTGCTGTTGGGCCAATAAACCCGTACAGCAATGTTTAAAAACAGCGCACAATTTACCTCTTACTTACAAAGCCTGATAGACAGACACAAGAGTGATCTGTCTATCATTCTTTCAAGGTTTGGGGTAGATGCCGAGCCGACACCACAGGTGTTGCTTAGCACGTTCATCACCCACGGAAAAAAGTTTACCGAGATGCTAGCCCTATTGCCGGAAGATTATGCGGACGGATCAGGATGGGCAAAATTTCAGGACATTTTCACCAAGGGGCTTGATGTAGTTCAGCAAGGATCGCAAGCCTACGGACAGGTAGCCGGAGCTTTGGGAGCGTTAAACCCTTCCACTGGCCAGCCTTACGGTGCCGGTGCCGGTTCGTCTTACGATGCGCCACCGCCACCGGTGGAGAAGAAAAGCGAAACCACTAAGATCATTGTCATTGGTGCCATTGTAGTGGTGGTTTTGGTAGTTGTTTTCATTGTAGTTAAAAAACTTAAAAAATAAGAACATGTTCTTACACGAATTATTAGTAGCCCTTAACGAAGGGAAAAAAATCAAACGGCTTTCATGGGATAAGAACCAATACATGCTGAAGGCGAAAGCCGTATCGGCATTTGAATTGGATGACCAGGAGTGCAAAACCATTGGTGTTCCCAACAAAACCGTTGCCGAACCTGACGAAAACTGTTTGTTGCTTGTAACCGGTCCAGTTGTAAAAATCGGTTACGAGTTGAACGGTGAGGATAAGATGGCGCAAGATTGGGAGCTTTCTAAGTAATGGAAAAGTGGGCACCGGGCATCACCGCCATTGAGCATGCTGACCTAGGCGAAAGCCCTGCCGCGGTGAATAGGGAAACGGGAGTGATGTATATCAATCCCGATTTTAAACTCACCGGGGATCAATGGTATTTCATCATGCTTCACGAGATGGGGCATTTGGCAGAACAAACCAAAGATGAGTTAACAGCCGATGCATGGGCCCACAAACAATACTTGAAAGAAAAAAAGCGCAGTCTTAAAGAGTCTGTTTTTGCGCTCACTGACCTACTCACATTTCAAAAGGAAGAAGATTTTATTCGAGCACGCTACCAACTAGAGCGGGCCAAAAATGCGGATAGCAAATTAAGTATGTATACCAGCACTCACAAATATTACGGCCATCCTAAGTGCGACCCTGATTACTCCACCTATTTCGTTGGAGGAAAAAGGCCCAACAAGAATCCGATTGAAAGAAAAAAATTAGAGTATTTGTTTGGGGTAGACGATGCAATCATAGCAGGCGGGTTAAGTCTTATATCAAATATTTTTGGCGGTGGTGGCCCTCCGGAAGATACGTCCGATGTAGGCTATCAAAAGTTTTTAGCTCAACGAAGAGCGGCAGAGGCCGCGGAAGCTCAACGGCTTGCGGCAATACGCGCTGAAGAGGAAAAAAAGAAAAGTTTGTATTGGATTATTGGCGGCATCATTGTGGCCATTGTCATTGCAGGCACGGCATTTCTGATCATCAAAAACAAATAACCATCATGGATCAGGCATTTAAAGATTTGGCTATAAAAATCATCACCTACATAGTTGTAGGTATTCTTATTTACTTGATGTTGATCCGGCCAATTTTGGTAAAGATTGGAGTAATCAAATCATCGGAGGACATCAAGGCCGAAAAAGAAACGAAGGTGTTAGGCACATCGCTTGAAAGTCCCTTCTCCCCTTCTTACTGGAAGAAAGTGCCAGGAGCGCAAATATTGACCAAAGCCGCTGCCGAAAAGATGGCGGACAAAATTGAACAGGAAGGAATCAACGATTTTTTTCCCGATGATGAGAATGTAGTATACGGTGTACTTCGCCAACTAAAATATAAGACACAACTTAGTTTCTTAGCGGACATCATGTTTCAGCGTCACGGATACGATTTGTTTCAGCTCCTGGATCGTAATCTTTCTGAAAAAGAAATGGGTGTAGTAAAAGGGATTACAAGCAATCTTTTATGAGATGGGCTGTAACCATATTGATTGTATCAATTGCCCTTTGGGTAGGCTACAAAGAATACAAAGCCTACCTGATGGAATGCGTGATGGGTGCGTATGATTTAACCCGTGATCAAGTACAAGACAAGTCAATTAGCGAATTACGCTTGATGTTAAAAACTTTAAAGAATCAAAAGCCATGAACAAATTTATCATGGGTATGATTGTAGCTACAGCAATTATTTTGCTATACATCTACCGCAAAAAAATATTTGTTGCCGCCCAAGACGGCAATACATCCGGCAACGGCAATCAATTAATTACCGTGCCAACCTCTTCGGCTACTTCTAAAGCTATGCCGGGCACTGATGGCGCTATGTTAGGCAAAATGATTGCAGATATGATGGCGCTGAAAGCAAAAGAAGAGCAGCCAGGCACATCTAAAGATATAGATTATCGCCCGAGCCGTCCGAGTTGGAGAAATGCACCTGCATTTGATATTGGAAAAATGACGATCAATCGCGCGATTGAATACCCTAAAGCATCTTTTTGCAATTGCGGGAATCCGATTGATAACGATTGTGGATGTTCACAAAATTGGGATTATCAATAATGAGAATACTAATCATCATTGCTATACTGGTTATCGCCCTGATCCTATGGGATAAGGAGCGTGTGAAAAAAGCGGTTGACGCTGGGGCCAACCTGGTCAAAGACGGAATCGATAAAACGGCCAGTGCCGGTCAGGCGATTATAGGCGAAGCTAAAACCGATGCAACACAAGCGGTAAAAAAGGAAGTTGAAAAACCAATTTTGATTCCTATTCCGCTGGCAAACGAAAAAGGGGAAGCGAAAATTATCATTATGCTTCCGAGCACCGCGCCAATTCTTACCGAGCCTATTCGAATCGACAAATCACCAATACCCAAACAGACGATATGAAAAAAATTGTCATCATCATCATTGTAATAGCCATCATTGTTGCATTGGTTATTTGGAAAATGAGAGTACCAAAAGTTTCGGTTTTGTCGGTTGATTGGCTTAGCAACAAAGCCAAAGTTCAAGTGAAAGGACAGGTCTATGAAATTACCGAACAGTTGGGGCTATCGATTTCATCGGATTATTCTGTTGATTTTGGTCGCTCCTATCGGCAGGATATTAACCGCATTGGCCCCACATCGGTAGTGCTTACTAAAAATGGAGCTATTGTAGACTACTTAGTACGCAAATAACATGGGCGATTTTTTTTCAAGCAAGTTCGTCAAAGACCTACAAGGCGGAAAACTTCCACCTGTAGAAGTCACCATTCCGGTAAATACGCTTTACCAGTTGGCGGCTGTTTTTTTCTTCACCGGGCTTGCGCTGATCATCGCCCAAAAAATATTTAAGAGCATATGACACAGCAAGCAATGGACATTATTAGGGCTGAGCTGCGCAAGCAAGGCATCACCAATGATTATGTGATCGATGGTGTAATCGCTGTGGTAAAAACAGAGCATCCGAATTTGCAAACGGAAGTAAGTTATCGTAATACATCTGTAGAACGAATTCGCAAGGTGTTTGGCGATAAAGTGAAGGATTACACGGACGCCCAATTAGAAAAAATCAAGTTGAGTGATATTGATTTTTTTGAACTGGTATACGGTGGCCGGTATGGTAATTCCTCCAAAGGTGATGGCTACAAATACCGGGGCCGTGGATTTAACGGAATCACTTTCAAAGATAATTACCAGCGTATAGGCAGAGCCATTGGAGTTGATTTGGTCGCCAATCCTGATTTGTTAGGTCAAGAGGTTGTGGCAGCTCGTGCATTGGCTTATTATTTCGCAACTGAATTTAAGAATGCAGCCGCTAGTGGTTTGATGCAAAAGAAAATAGGAGTTTCTGATTCTACCAAAGTGACTAGTGTGGCCCAAGGAACGAAACTAGCATTGCAGGCCAATGCCGGATTTGGTAAGAATATTGAAACGCCATTTTACATAGGAGTGTATGAGAAAGCCTTAGCTACAATCAAACAAAATCCGGTGGCCACCAGCATCATTACAGTTGTGTTAATCGCAACGGTTTTTTTTTGATCATTAAATTATCATCACGATGAAATACAAAGTACCTATTGCCAATAGCGCCTTCGAGCACAACTCCGGAACAGAGGGCTTATTAAACGCCATGGTATTTGGTGGAAAGGCCCTCGGATATTCACAGCTATCCATTACCGGAGCTGTTAAAACGTTTGCTGATGCGCTTGCAGCTATGCCGCTAGGCAGTCAATTTGCTTTGTGCGTTTTAGAAGCCGATGCCGCGGAAGCGGATGCCGCCCGTGTGTGTCGTTTCCGTCAAGATTCAGGAGTACCATCTGCAGGCGATGGGATGCCCGTAGGTGATAACGGTAGCTTCGAAATCAATGGGGAAGACAACATAGCAGACTTTCAAATCGTGGGCATCACACCCGCCAATACCCATACACTTCACATAACCTGGTTTGGAGCCAACCCTTGATCATGTATCCGAAGAAACGATTTTATAACCCAAGCGTAGCCACCGGATCAGGAGGCGGAGGCGGCTCCACTCCTAACGCTATTATTGACAAAGGAAATTGGGATGCATCCGGAGGAACGCTGCCAGTGGGCACAGATCGCGGATGGTTGTATTATATCAGCGTTGCCGGAACTGTGTATGGAGTAGATCTGGTAGTAGGCGCTACAATTACATCCCGAGCTAACGGAGCGGGACAAACCTGGAATGATTGGGCAACAAATTCTTAAACCTTTTATTTTTTATGAACATGAAACTGGAAAATTTTATCAAAGGGCCACTGACATCAATCTTAGGTGTTGTTTTGATGTCTTTTGCGTTTTACGCATACGCTATTACCAAAGAGTTTACAGCATGGCAAGCCGGTGGCCTTGCCTTGGTTGGGTTTCTACTAGTATTTATGAGATTAAAGCTCGAAGATTTTGTAAGCGAATTCATAAAAGCGGTAATTGAAAAATTTAGAAACAAAACCTTTGTGCTCTTGTTTGTTATTCCCTTTGCCGGATTGTCTCAACAAACAGAAATTGATCTGAACAACCAAAATAATACCAGTATACGTGGCAAAATTTACAATGCTACAAACGCGGCTAATATGTATCAAAACGTCATCGCTGCAAAAATGAGTAAAATCATTTTTTATGGTGACGATTTAGGATTAGTAGGCAACGGGACAACAGATAATTATGCAACACTGCAAAGTATTGTTAACACCTATGCCGGATCAGTGATTCAAATTGGTAGGTCAACTAATGATGTTTATTTAATTAGCCGTCAAATATCTTTGCCATCCAACACAAGACTTATCATTAACGGAACCATTAAATTAAAAGCTACAACCGAACAACCTATATTAACAACGGTAACTAATGGGAGTACAACAGTAGATGTAACCAATGCTAGTACTCTATTTGTCGTAGGTGAAAGAATTGTTATATCAAGTGATACACAACCTATTAATGGTGGAGGTGCGTGGAAAACTAGAAAAGTAGGAAAAACAAATGTAATCCAATCCATTGCAGGAAATACAATTACTTTCACTACTGCATTTCAAAATATATTGGGAACCGGAAGTTTTACTCCTGGTGATAACGCAAAAATAGCAAGCGCAGAAGGGGCTTTCAGGATCGATGGAGTGAGCAATATTTCCATTACAGGAAATGGTGTGTTAGACGGAAACATATCAAATAGGTATAATGTAGCGGGTGCAATTGCCGGAGTAGCCGGTGATGAAGATTTGCAAAGCAATGTCGGTATACTTACTAACAATTCAACCGACATAAATATTCAAGGCACAGGAGGCAAATTAACAATCAAGGATTTTATTATGCACGGAATTGCTACCTCGTTGGTAACTACAGCAAAGACCGAACGATTAACAGTAGACAATGTCAAGTTTGATGGTAATGTTGATAAAGCGTTAGCGGGGGTTCAATTGTGGAATAGTAAAATAATTAACTGCGAAAATATAAACGGACGTGATGAGGGCGAGCTAAGTTGTTACAATGGGTGCGTTAACGTGCTTTTCGAAAATATCTTTGCAAAAGGTAATAGACGATATTGCATTGCTGCCACGGGGCAAAATAATAGCAACGTAGTTTGGAATAACATATATGCGGTAACCGACCGTGCAAAACCTTCTGTGTTTCCTTTTTACGTTCAAAATCAACTTTACGGCACATCCATTTCTAATATTACGGCTACAACCGAATACATGGACGCTACCTGGTCAAGGGTAACAACTACAGCCACTGTAACCACACCAATTGATCACAATCTTACTAACGGACAAACGATTTATGTTGGTGTTACTTCTTCAGCGGCTGCAATTCCTGCGGGATATTATACCATAACAGTAACAGGTACGAATGTATTTACCTTTACCTGTTTAAATGCAGGTTTTACCAACGGAACATTAAGCTACTTAGGGCAAACCACTGACGGAGTTTTAGTGGTTAATTCAAGCCGAAATGTTGATATAAAAAACGTGAATATATTCAACCACAAAATAGCAAGCTCAGGTATTAGTGTTTCAGCCACAACGGCATTTGCAACCACTTCAACAGATATAAAAATTCATGGGGTAAACGCTAAAGATTTTTATACGGGTTCCATTGCCACTGCTTTTTTTAGCTTTAGCAACGCAGATCGTGTTTTTATTGACAATTTTGTTGTTGATGGTGCTTCTCGATTGTTAACTGAAGGTACCGGAAACAATATTATTGAATTTGCGCGCGGATCAGTTCAAAATGTATCAGCCATTTATATTACTGATAACGGAAAGTCAGTTTTTGATAATGTTACCGGAGTATCTTCTAAATGGGAAAACCAAAGTTCGGCCCGCATTCCTTCCGGACAAACGAGTGTTATTGTAAATCATAATCTAACATTTACACCAAAACTGGAAAATTTTAATGTGGTTGCAGAATCATTAGGGAACGCTGTCAATTTTAGAATAGGAAACATATCCGCCCAATCATTCACAATTTTTGTTGATCAAGATCCAGGCACAAATGGAGCGCTTTTTAAATGGACAATCAAAACATTTATGGGCGACAGGTTTACGGAGCCTGTTTTTACAAATAGCTATACTTCTAATTTTACAGCAACACAAGACAGTTTTGCCGGTACCAATACAGTTGTTGCGGGTAACATTGATGCTATTTCTGACGGCACGGTATCGTTAAACGATAACTTACGATTCTATGCTGATGCCACTAATTCAACCCATGATGTAACAAGGGCTTCTGTTGTAACTTTATCTCAACCAACAAGAATTCGTTTTAAATATTTTATTCCTACAGGTCAGACAAATGTAAACGGCTTTATCTTATACGGAAACTCCTTTTTCACTGTATTGGACGTTCGCGGCACCAATGCAACTGTAGGAAAATGGACCGAAGTGTGTACAAATTACTTCACACCGACATCTACATCTATTGTCATTCGGATGTTTAATAACTTTACTTCAACTTTTGTAGGAGCCAATCTAGTAACCAATGATCTTATATATATAAAAGATATGGTTGCTGAATATCAATCAGGCACGGCAACCGTTACAAATGGATTTACAGGAATAACGCCTACTTTTGCACCAGTAGTTTATACAACCAACGCGCAAACATTAACCACCAAAACTTTAAGTACAGGTACTATCTTTTCAGCAGCCCCAACTATAAATTCAGGAATCAAATTCACGTTTACACCGTCTACTACAACCGCGGGGGTAAATACCGGTTCTTTTGCTACTGACCCCACAACTCTTGTTAATTTTGATGTTTTTGGCAATTCTACGGCCAATGTTTTGAAGGCTCGACTTAATGGAGTTACCAATGTCATTGCCACATCATCTTTAACAACAAATACATTATTGCCGGCTATGACAGCAAGCGGAACCTTGCAAAGTTCTGATTTCCTTTCAGCATCTGGCACAAAAACAATGGGGCTTTCATCTAATGCAGCTACTGCTCAAACCTTGACCGTAGATGGAAGCAATGCCAATGTAGATATTTTGATACGTTCCAAAGCCAACGGAATAGCCTCATTGGTCAATGGCACAACTACTACCAATAATATAACCGCTCAATTCAATGGTGTAAACATGAACAGCCCTAATGGGACAATTGCTATTGGCGGGGGCACTAACAGATTTTCGTTTTTATCAGGAACCGGGGGTAACGAATTAAGGATGGATAATATAGCCAATAATTATTTTGGCACTGCAACCCTGGTTGGAGGAACAGTAGTTGTTAATAACAATAAGGTTACCGCGCAGTCTATTATATTTTTAACCAATGCGGTAAGCAGCGGAACGGTTGGTGCATTATCTGTTACCGCTCGTGTGGCAGCAACTTCTTTTACGATTACCTCTACAAGCGGGACAGATACTTCAACAATTGGATATATCATAATCAACTAACCCAAATGGAAAAGAAGGAATCAAACACCAACGCCATTGTGATGGGCATCATTTTAGTTAGCGCATTTATAGCGGTTGCTTACGTGGTTGTTAAATACATCAAGTGATGAGCATCGAACAGCGAAAACAGATTGAGTCTATTGCCAGCATTCTAATGAAGATAGCATTAGGCATTTCTGCATTCATGATTACCAGCGTTTTCTACGAAGTCAAAAACGACATCAACACCATCAAAACTGATATTACCAATGTGCGGGAACGTGTTTCTCGTATGGAGGGGCAACTAAATTCAAAGCCATGAACAATCCAATTAATGAGGTAATCAACTTCGGTTCTAAAATTTTAGATAAAATTTTTCCTGACAAGGCGCAAGCCGACCAGGCTAAAATTCGGTTGCTGGAATTACAACAGCAAGGCGAGTTTAAATCCGAAGAGCTCCGTTATTCAGCGATCAATAAAGAGGCTGAAAGCCAAGATAAATGGACGAGCCGCGCACGTCCCTCATTTCTTTATGTGATGTACATCATGATTTTGATGGGCCTTCCGTTTGCTATTCTTTTTGCGTTTAAACCAGAGATTGCCGGTGCGGTGACAGTTGGGCTCAACAAATGGCTTACAGCCATTCCGGAGGAAATGTGGTGGTTATTTGGAACGGGTTACTTAGGTTATTCTGTGAGCCGCTCATACGATAAAGGAGTAGATAAAAAATACACGAAGTAAAATGGAAACACGTAAAATCATTATCATTTCTTCTATTGCTTTGGTGGTTATCATTGGGGGTGTCGTTGCCTTTATCATGCTAAAAAGAAGGGCCGCACTCAATACACCATCGATGCCAGGCAATACACCAGGTGCATCACCGACTCAACAGACACAACCGGCAGCGGCACCAAGCCGCTACCCAACTAAAGAGCAGATGGTAGCCATTGCCCAAAAAAACAACTGGGATCGAGGCAGTGAAGCTCCCGCCATTGCTGCCACCTACGATCAGAACGAAGGCACATGGAGGCGCGGAGATTGGCGTTTTGCTATTATCAATACCAACCCGGTCACGGTAAGAGCCTTTAAGGGAGCCAACGAAAGTTTCACCTACACCAATAATTTTTTCAATGGTGATAACAGCTTTATGTATTACTCCGACAGCTATTTATCAGAAAACACGCTTTTCCTTTAATGTAATACCATGGACCGGTGTATTAGCTGGGTTTAAATCCTGCTAATGCATCCGGTATGTTATCCCACTTAAGCATTGCTATTTTCATCATTTCGGGGTCTACATGATCATAAATCAATGTGCTATTGATTGAATCATGTCCGAGCAAATCTCTACGTAATGCCAGATCCGCATTGAGTTGCTTGTTTACATTACTAAATGTGTGACGGGCGCAATGGAATGTGATGTGTTTTTGAATACCTACCATTGCGTTCAGCTCCATTAAAAATTTATTGGCTTTTGAGTTGGTGAGAGGTTTGTAATTATTCTCCTGGATCAGTCCCGTTATCAATCGGATTTTTTCATTCAGGTAAACGAGCACAATTTTCTTCTCATCCCGGTTACGTGTCTTTTTGTTGGACACAATACGAATGTGATCTTCATAAAATACCCACTCCTGGTAATGCACTAGATCCTGATAGCGTCTGCCGGTATAACAAGCCAGTAAGAACCAACAAAGAGTCTTATGAAGGTAATAGGGAATACTCCGGAAGAGTAATTCTTCGTATTTGGCCAGCTCCCGAATGGTAAGGGCCTCCCGCTCGGTTTTGACCTTTTCCAATTTGAATAAGGCAAACGGATTTTCGCGTAGGAGCTTCTTTTTGATAGCCTCGTTTAGAATCCTTCGGATAATTCGAAAGTTGCTGTAGATCGTATTCTTTCCATTTTTGCGCACGTTCACCATGTGGTATTGATACGCCTTTAAAAAATCGTAGTCGATATTATGTATTTCCAAAGCCGGTCGAAAGGCGCGGAGCT
>JBGAUU010000064.1:0-25237 GCA_044228465.1 Cyclobacteriaceae bacterium | reverse complement strand
GTTCTTTCACCACGGCCGGATCATCGTGCATGCTGAGTACAATAATTTTTATTTCGGGCTGGGCGATGCGGGCAGCTTTCACCAACTCTAATCCCGTGATGCCGGGCATTTCATAATCCGTGATGAGTAAATCAAATTCAGTGGATTTAATATAGTCTAATGCAGCCAAGCCCGAGGTAGCGGTGTGGGTCACTTCAAAAGGATCGTGAATTAGATTTTTCATTCCTTCCAGCAGGATGGGATGATCATCGACCAGCAAAACGGAATGCTTTTTCATGCGTTGTAAAATTCGACCAAATGGTGTACTTAACCAAATCACATCTATGCTGATTTTATTCAGCAAAACAACGAAGCCTACAGACCTCTCAAAATACCGAGGCCTCGGTATTTTTCACTTCGGTAGTAGCGGTGATGCTCATCGGCACTTGGATGGTAACGGTATTATTTTTTCTTCCGGCCACCACATCCCAATCAACGCTACCTTTGATAAGATTCAATCGCGTTTGAATAGTGCGCCAGCCATTGCTTTGGGTGCTGTTTTGAAAGGCGGTCAAGTCATAGCCCATGCCATCGTCTTCAAGCGTGATGATCACTTCTTCGGTATGGCCGGTGAATGAAAGAGTTAGTTCCAAGATTCAATCGCTTGAATAGTGCGTTGCTTTTGTACAGTTTCTGAAAGGCGGTCAGTTACAGCCCACATCGTCTTCAGCGTGATGATCACTTCTTCGGTATGGGCCGTGAATGAAAGAGTTAGTTCAGATTCAATCGCGTTTGAATAGTGCGCCAGCCATTGCTTTGGGTGCTGTTTTGAAAGGCGGTCAAGTCATAGCCCATGCCATCGTCTTCAAGCGTGATGATCACTTCTTCGGTATGGCCGGTGAATGAAAGAGTTAGTTCTGTAGCCTTACTGTGTTTTAGAATATTAGAGATCAGCTCCTGCAAAATGCGGTACAACGAAATTTCAACTACGTTGGAGAATCGATTGGGTACATCGTGGACGGTAAGAGACACTTTCAGTTGTGAGGCTTTGTTCACTCTGCGAATCAACTCGCGTGTGGCAGGAATCAATCCTTCTTTCACCAATACAGGTGGCATCAGGTTGAAAGCGATGTTGCGGATTTCAGATTGAATGTCACTGAGGAGTTGCTCGGAGTTTTCAACCAACGTTACTGTTTTTTCAGGTGTGTTGGTTTCTTTGATGGATTGAATCGTGAGTTGTAATGCCGAAACTAATTGTCCCATGCCATCGTGTAAGTCGGCTGCGAATCGTTTTCGTTCCTGCTCCTGCGATTCGATCACCGCATGGATCTGCGCTTCGCGCAAGCGTACTTTTTGTTCTTGCGCTACCGCTTTTTGTTTTTGAATCACGCGATAACGCCACAAATAAATGATGACCAGCGTAAGCAGCAGTAATAATATCAGCCCGGCAATGATCAGGTAGTTGCGCTCGATGGCCGCTTCTTTAATGTCGTTTTCCTGGTGGAGTAAAACAATTTGTTGTTTGTTCTTCTCCGTTTCGTATTTTGTTTGCAGCTCCAGCAGTTGCTTGGACTTTTGTTCCTGGAAAAGCGAATCTTTGAACGTGGTATAATTCACATGTTCGTTATAGGCTTGCTGATAATTTGCCGTGCGTGCATTTACTTCGGCTAGTACTTCATGGGCTTGCATCACTTGTTCCAAAGCCTTGCTGCTTTGGGCTAACGCCAATGCTTCGTTTGCGTATCGAAGCGCTGCAGCGGATTGTCCGGATTTGCTTTCAAGGCGCGCCAACCGAGCGAGCGTGAAAGACAACTCTTTTTGGTTTTTGTATTCTTCTTGTAGTTTTTTTGCTTTCAGAAAAAAGGCTTTCGCATCGTTTGGTTTTTGTAAAGCCTCATATGCCAAGGCAGCATTCGTCCATGTAGTAGGCAAAAATTGTTTGATGTTCTGTTCTTCAAATTCTTTTCCAGCAAGGAGTGAATAATACAATGAGCTGTCGTATTGCGTGAGCTTGAGATAAACAGAGCCGAGGTTTGCATGTGCTGCAGCCAATCCAAAAGAGTCATTGAGTTTTTGGTAAATCGAGCTGGCTCTTCGATAGAGACTTACCACTTGCTTGTATTCCTTTTGTGCTTTCAATACAATGCCAATGTTGGTCAGCAGCATGGCGGTTTTGCTTTCATCTTTTAAACCTTCATACATTCGGAGTGCCTCGTAATAATTTTCTAGTGCCTTTTGATAATCACCTTTTTCATCGAACGCAATACCGAGATTATTAAGTGTATTGGCAATTTGCGATGGATTATTCAACTGCCGATAGTGTACAAGCGCTTGCAGTTCGTAAGTGATGGCTTCATCATAATTGCCTTGAGCCTCATAAGTCAAACCAATATTGTTGTAAGCTTCGGCTTCGTAATCGGCCAGGTTTTCTTTTTTGGATAGCTCCAGCGCTTCCAACCCATACATGCGGGCAGAGTCGGCATTCACAAACCGATATTCCCAACACAGCCACAGAAGTGTAAGCGCTTTATCTTTTCCTTGTTGCGCAGCAGCAGCTGTTTTAAGGCTATCCAGATTTTTAGTTTGTGCATAACTGTGAATGGATGAGGCAGCGAGCACCACTACAAGCAAGATGAGCGAACAGGAGGGAGTCTGTTTTTTCATGGGGAGATTACTAGGAGATACCTACCTCTAGGTATATGCAAATTACCAAAATATAGGGATTGATAAACCATCGGTTCACCTGTTCCTTTGAATCATTAAACCCCATTGCCATGAAGTATTTATTTTATCCCCTCCTTTTCGTTGCCTCGTTGGCTTGCGGCCAAACGCTGGACATCGAAAAAACCTACGATGTTTCGAAAGAAGCAATGAAAGGATTCATTCACATCGTCAACACCGACCTCGAAAAGCGACAAATTGATGTGGTCTATCGGGTGCGTGCGAAGAAGAACCAATCTAAATTTATCACCTATTCTTTTGATATGGACTTTAACTTCCTCAATCAATCGGAAGAGATTGTTGATATGGAGAAAGAATTACCAACAAAGTATCGCCCTAAAAAATACAGAGGCGAGGATTATTCCATAGAAGGATTGTCGGTAGAACCCAATATGATGGGAACCCTCGTTTTGAAACGAAAGGTAACAAACTTCAACTGGAGTTGGTTTCGGGGTGGCTATACCGTTACCACCAATGTGGCCGAAAAATTGAAGGCGAAAACAGACGATAATAAAAAGCTTTTCTATCACGATCATATTGAAGACAATACCACCGGCACAGCCATGGTGCTGGCAGGTGAAAAAGGAAGTGCAAAAAATGGCCCGTTCAACCACATGATGAACTTCCACTTTTTAAAATACGATGTGAATCTGACTACACTGGCAGATGTAACACTAAATTTTGAAACTCCACAATCCGTTGTAGCAACCTATGGCTATCCAAATACGGAAGATGATCCAAAAAGTGACATGATTGTGATTTTTGCACCTACGAAAGTCAAAAACTATGTAGGCCCCAAGATTTGGAATAAAAGCCAAACAGAGTATACCTATGTGCGAGTTTCTTATGAAGGAAAATTATTGGACAAGATAAGCTTTACATCGCCCAACAGTATCTGGCGTGTGGATGATTTCGTGTTACGCGCAGATGGAGCGGTTTACTTTTATGGTCCTTCTAATGACGAGCAAGATGATTACTTTATAAGCAGACTGGAGTCGCATGCGGAGAAGAAGAAATGGCCTCGTTTTCAGTTGGCTAAAATAGACAAGGGCCGCGTTGAATTTGTTACCTCAACTACGATGGATGATTTTGAAGCGAAACTAAAACCTCAGCCAAACGGAAAAAAGGGCGACTCGTATAACGGGCGAAGAGTTGAATTCAACGAAACTGTTATTAGCCCGAATGGTGATTTTATACTTGCCGGCCAAAACTATGGCATGATGCGAAATGGAAAAGGACAAGTTACCGGACGAGCTTACGAAGACTTGGTCATGTTCCATTTTGATTCAAAAGGAAACTTGGTATCGCAATATACCTTGAACAAAAAGTTCAAAGGAACCGCAGCTGATGGTCAGTTCTTCGAATTCTCACCGGATGGAAAGACGTTGTTCTGGACATACTTTGATGTGGTTGGAACCAAAGATGTAAGAGAGTTATCGCTTATGGTGGAAAAACCGTTGGGCGTACCCAAACTCGCTACCATCAATTTAACTACCGGATCATTCGACAAGTATACAGAATATGGCAATGGAGAAAACTATGTCCACTATGGTGGAATAACCAACTACTTTAAGTACAAAGATGCGAATAAGGTAGCCTACTTTGGCGAAAACAAAAAAGGAAGCTCCTTGTGGTTTGCCAGAATCAACATCGATAAATAGAATTTTTCAAAGCGAAAATGGAGCGACCTATCACTGCTCCATTTTTTCTTTAACTGAAAATACCCGGTTATGAAGAAGTGGTTCGCCATTGTTATGTCATTCGTTGTGTCGCTCGCGCAAAGTCAATCGATTCAATACCTAGCCGATGGCTTTGACGACAATCGCAACAAGTGGGATGAAGAAGTAACGGCTGCCTATAGTTTTAAAATTCAGGAAGGACATTTGGTGATTGATGCCAACTCGGTTTCGGTTCACAGCTTCCAAAATGTGGGCATCAAAAAAGACGATGACTTTGGTTTGCACGCCCGAATGATTTTTTTCAATGGCACCAGCGAAGGCTGGATGGGTGTCCGCTTCGGTATGAGTGAAGACGCAAAAAAATATCTCACGTTTTCTTACAACAACGCGCAAGGTTTTTTAATCACTGCCAACTTCGGAAAAAAGTATGAGGTGCTGAGGCAATCCAAATCTACCGTCATCAAACCGTATGATTACAACACGCTGACAGTAATCAAACGCTCGGGCGAATATCAATTTTTGATTAATGATAAACAGGTCTTTCGCGATGCGATCAAGCCATTCTTTGGTCCTATGATCGCCTTGTATGTAAGCGAGAACATGAGTTTGCGGGTGGACGAAGTGCAGGTATTCGATCCGAAAAAAGGAAAACAGCGCATCATAGCCAGTCAGGCTACGATGGCCAAAGTGGAAGAGCAGGATGTGAAGAACATTATTCTTACAGAAGAATTGCCGGCCGACTTTCAACAGTTTTATGATCACTTTCAAAAATTTGCTTTCCCTTACGACTACAGCACGGTTATTAATCAGGCAAAAGATGTTACTCAAATTCCCTTCGTGCAGAAGCACTTTTATCAATACGAGCTCAGCACCACTCGCGACCACTACACGTTTGCCTTGGCTATTCTTTCGGTTTGTCAGAACGGTTATACTTTTTTGGTAGGGCATAAATACACCACCGGCATACAACGTGTTTTTCGGATCAGCATTGAGGCCTTTGATAAAAAGGGAAACAAGTTGGGAAGCAAGACGGTTGGCTCTACGGTAGAAGAAAACGACAAGTACTATCAAACTCTACACTTTCGTGTTTCCCAAAAAGGTGCCTCGGTCAATTTTGATGTAGAAGAAACATACTTTAACGGTAATGTCCGAAAAAGCCTCGTCAGTTTCAATGGCGATTTGTGTAACCTTAATTCGTATTAGTAATGCGATCAATCATCCTCTTCCTTTTTCTTATAATCAATTTTTCTTTAACGGCTCAGGATTATTATGCTGAATTAGAAAAAAGGATGCTCACACTTTATCAGGAAAAAAAGTACAACGAATCGTTGCAACTCTCTTCGCAATACTTACGCGTGTTTCCTGATAATCTGGCTGCCAACGGAAATCAAGCAGCTTGTTTGCTTTTTTTGAATCGACCTACAGAAGCATTGACATACATTGATCGTGTATTATTGATGGATCCCACAGCTTCAGCTTCACTCACTGCCAAAGCTTACGTACTTGCGCAACAAGGTAATATTTCGGAAGCGAAGCGATTGTTGACCGATGCCATTCGATTTTCTTCAGAGAATGAAGATTCCAAAGTGGCATGGGAGGAAATGAAAGAGTTTGGAAAAGTTTTTAATAAGCAAGAAGTATTTCAAAATTTAGCACAATGGTTGCAACAAACCGAATCTACCATTCGAGAAAGGGAGTGGTCGCTGGCTAAATTGATTTCACTCTACAATCAATATCCTGAAAATCCTGCTGGGTTAATCAAGCAGTGTCGGGAAAAGGTGGCACTCTTTAATCAAACGAATAAGCCCGTGATGGCCTTGCTGGCATTTAGTTATGCAGCGCGGTGGTTGAATAGCTGGGGCTATAAAAGTGAAGCACTCGAAATCGCTACAGAAGGTTATGTCCAATTGAAATCAAAAGGCTATGGCGACAACCATTACTTGGCCTCGTATTTGATCGCTCAGCTGATGGCTTATCACAGCGATAAAGGCGATCAGGAAAAAGCGATTCAGTTCAGTGAAGACTTTTTTGAGCATATGGGCAAATCCCCACTAATCACGATCGACATTGATGGTCTGACGAATCTTTCGAATGCGTACAGCATTTTAAGAAGTGGTGACTCAAAAAAAAATCAGGCGACCGCCAATCAGCTAGCCATTCAGGCGTATGATCTTGCTTTGAAAAATCAATACATTAATGGAATAGTCGTGGCAGCCAATTCTATTGTGTTGTCCAGTTACAATACCGATTACAGTAACACGGCCATCCGCTATGGCGAATACGGTTTTAAAATGGCCGAAGAAAATCAGTTGTCAATCAAAAAATCGATCATCTCCAATCTAGCGTTGCTGTATTGGAACACAGGTCGCGATGGACAGCAGAAGTGCCGAAATTTGTATCGCTTTCAGATTGAGCAAGCTAAAAAAGAAAACCGATGGAGTGATGCCTCACTTTATCTCAACAACTTGGGAGCGATGTATTATCAGCAACAAGACATGGAGCAGGCCATTCAGTTGTTTGAAGAGTCAGCCTTGCTGGCAAATGAAGGTGTGGAGTACGCGAATCCTCAAGATCGCCTGTCGCATTACCAAAGCCAAATGAGTGCCAACCAATGGTTGGTGTTGTGTTACGCGCAAGCAGCCAATACCGAAAAGGCATTTGAGGCAATGGAACGAAGCCGTGCGCGCGTGCTCACCGAGAGACTGGCGCAGAAACAATTGTCGCCTCCTACTATTTCGGAATTCCAGAATTTGTTAAAGCCGGATGAAGCTTGTTTGATGTATCAGGTTTTTTCCGGTTATCAATTGGTTATTTTAGCAGTGACCAAAAAATATGCACATGTTTTTTATCATGCTGATCCGCGTTTTGTTGGCGACATTCGTGATCGTTACTTTAATCGATCAAAGCAAGAGCAGGCTAAAGAAAATACTACTGAAGAATCGGCTCGTGGCTTTGAATGGATCAGCATGGATCACCAACGCACCCAGGTAAATCGCGGGTATGATCGGGATGAGATCGCACCTCGCAGTGAATTCGATCGGATAGTAAAACTCACGCGTAAATTTTCTGAGCAACCGGATTTAAACGATCAGATGCTCGTGGATTTATTGGCACGCTATCAGCGATTCCTCATCACACCTATTAACAATCGCTTGGGCGGTATTAAGACTTTAATTATTTCTCCCAATGACGTGTTGAGTTTTATTCCGTTTGAAGCGCTGAAAACATTTGACGGAAAGTATTTGGTTGAAAAATACAATATCCGCTACCTCCACTCTGCCAGTGTGATGCAACAGTTGACTGAACGCAAGTACGATGCATCGCGCAAACCACTGCTCGCGATGGGTGGAGCTATTTACGAGGACTTAGCAACCGATCGAAAAGCGTTGTCAACAGAATCGGATCTCACTTTGTTGCAAGCCGAAGTAGAGGAGAATCTCCGCAACAATAAATCGGTGCGAAATGCTTATGCCACTTTGTTTGGTGCCAAAGCCATGAATGCTTTGCCGGGCACCGTTGAAGAAGTGAAGAGTATCAGTAAAAATTTAGCAGGTGCCGATGTGTTTTTTGGAAAAGATATGACGGAGAATCGCATCAAAGCGATGTCGGAGAGCGGTGAGCTCGCCAACTACAAAGTGCTTCATCTTGCAACGCACGGTTTCGTAGTGGCTGAAATTCCTGACCTCTCGGGTGTGGCTATGAGTATTTTCACTCAGGAGCAGGGCGGTGAAGATGGCTTCCTAAATGCCGTAGAAATTTCGAACCTAAAATTGAAGTGCGATTTGACAGTCTTATCGGCTTGCCAGACAGCCTTGGGAAAATTGTATGTGGGCGAAGGCGTTACCGGATTAACACAATCGTTGCTGGTAGCAGGCAGCAATGCCGCGCTGGTGTCGTTGTGGCCGGTGAATGACACCAGCACGATGTTGTTCATGAGCAATTTTTACAAAGAGGTAGCGAAGGGAAAGCCCTATCCGCAAATTGTAAATGACCTCAAGAAGAAATTTATAAAAGGTGAGTTCGGGAAAGAGTTTCAGCACCCGTACTTTTGGGCACCGTTTATTTATTATGGGAATTGACACCATTCTGGCGTCCGACCGCTATTCTTTTTAGTGACAAAGCGGTCAGACGCCTTGTGTGTCATTTAGTGAAGCTTAACAGCACCGATCAATTCTCCCAATCGAAATAATCATCCTTCTCTAACTCAATTTCTTTTTTCTTCTTTTTTCCTTTCAGTTGGAATGCTTCTTTCAACTCTTTGACTTCCTTTTTCAGGTCGCTCACAATTTTCTTTTTCACCGCTTCTTTGTCGTAGCTGATTTTATATTGATCGGTAGTGCCGGTAATCTTTAAGAATACTTGTGTTTTGCCCTGACGGGTTTCTTCAATGGCGCCAAAGGCTTCATCGGGATCGATTTTCTTTTTGTTGCGCAGCGGTGCTACTACCCGGTAGTTGATTTGTTGATCGAAGGTGTGTGTGCCACTCAATTGCAGCGTGGTCACATTGCTTTTGATTTCCATCTGCGGAATGTAGATGGTTTCGTTTTCGATGTGGATGTCATTTTTTAAATCAGCAAAACGCAGTTTGCTCAAGCCCTCATCATCCAGGTACTTATTCAAACCTTGCAGCGGTTCAAAATTATTCAGTTCGCCTTTTTTGATCGTGGTGCTGATGTCGGCTATCAGTGTTTTCGAAATCAACTTCAAATTTTCGGTTAACGTCATTTCCATGTTCACATCGGCAAACACCTGACCCTTGAGATGTTTGTCTTCAATAAACTTTTGATAGAAGTTTTCGAACACATAAAATACACTGTCGATGTGGATGCCATCTAACTTCACCGCACTGGTAATGTCGATGGCGTTTGCCTTCTTGGCATCGACAATGGCATTCAAATCCAGTTTACCGCCCATTGTTTTCATCGCGATGTTTCTGGAAATAGCCACTTGATTTTTGACTAACAAGTCGCCCTTCACCGCAGTGGGACGGAAACGCTTGTAGCGAAGTTGCTGCACATCGCAATTGAAGTTCAGATAAATAAGAGGCGAAATACTAAACTTAAAATCGTTGGACTGTGCTTTGCCAAAGCCAATTTCAAACAGTTGATCAACATCCAAAAATTTTGATTTCAAATCGGCTTCAATGCCAATCGGCTGCTTTTCAAATAACAAAAAGGTGATTACGTTTTTGAAGAAACCATTCAACGCAAAATCACTCTTGCCCAATTGCCCAGTCAGGTTGCTCATGGCCAGATCGTTGTTGTTGAATTGAAGATTACCGTTCAGGTTGTTGATTTTTACTTTTTCTTCGCCCCACTCAAAGGAAATATCGGTAAGGTCAATCGCGCCTGCCGTTTTCACTTGCTGCGCAGTGCTTTTCTTTTTCAGTAAATCGAGCGCACCCACAACCGAAAAATCGGCTACTACATTTCCTTGTAGTTTAGATACATGTGGGATCGAATAAAAATTTTGAATAGAGGCTGCATCCAGTTCACCTTTAAAAGTAAAATCGACTACTGGGTGTTCGAGATTTTCAATTTTCAAATTCGAGGCAAATGACTTTCCATTGAGCTCGCCTGTCAATTCATTCAACTCAAGTGTTGCTTTGTCGAATTTGGTAAACGAAGGTGTGTGGAACGAGCCTTTCAAATTGGCTTCTGTAATTTTTGATTGGTAGTCGGGGTGAGTGAAGGTGGCATCCGTGCAACCGAAGCGTACATGCAGTGCAGGATCTTTGAGTTTACTAATCTCGCCTTTCAAATTTAGATCGAAGAACACATCACCCTTGCTTTGGTATTTTCTGAGATCATTTGACACATCATCGGGTAGCAATGCCAGAATGGTTTGTATGTTGGCCTCTTCACCTTTTACGTGTAGATCAATCAGGTTCTTTTTCTTGAAGCCATAATTTCCCAGCAACGAAAACCGTGATTGATTGACATCGAGACGCGCTTTGCCGATAGTGATCGTTTTCTTTTCATCGTCATAATCCACCTGCGCGTCCACTAAAAACTTCCGGTTTTTGAGAAATGCTTTTTTTCGAATGCCGATTTGCCCGCATAGCACATCTCCTTTTGCATCGATTTTATACACATCGCCACGAATAGCAATAGACGACACTAGGCTTTCGCTGGCAAACACATGTTGTTGAATGGCCACAGCATCGGTGTAAGCCACGGCTGTGTTGATCAGTTTCACATCTTTCAAGTCAAATGAAATCGTGCTAGCCCCCGAAGAAGAATCAGGTTTAAGAATCGTGAAGTTGTTTTCACCCTTTTCATTGATTTTTAAACTCGTCTCGCTGTTTAAAATGGTAAGACCCTGAATGGCGTAATTTCCTTTCCAAGCCTCGATTGCGTTCAATGAGAAAGTGATGCGGTCTGCAGTTAGGAGCGGGTACTCGCCCGGATGACTATCTTCCACGTACACATCTTTGAATACGATGGAGAGATTCGGAAAATCCTGCCACGTGGCAATTTCAATCTGACCAATTTTGATGGGAGTATTGATATGCTTGTTCGCCTCGGCCACAAACTGCTGAATGATGCGGTCTTTGAAGAGGAAGATGGAGATGATAGCCCCAGAGATAATGATCAGCACTCCCAACAATGAATAAAGAAAGATTTTCTTAATGCGGCTCAAAGTTTGTTGATCAAGTTTGAATCAAAATTAGTAAAAAATGATGCCTTTAATTTTCGGAATGATGACAACGATCAATTTATTGATCACTGTCATTCCGAGGCACGAGGAATCTTTTAACGAAGTATAATTAACGTCATTGTTGATCAATGTTAAGCTGAATTCAATTTTCTAAGGTCGCAAGCTGCCTCCTTAGAAAATTTAAGGGCGTTCTTGCCGGTGAAATATCTGAAATAAAAAAAGCCGTTACTTGAGGTAACGGCTTGATCATCAAGTGGGAGCTGAGGGGTTCGAACCCCCGACCCTCTGCTTGTAAGTTATTTCGCAGGGTTTCCATATTACTTGTTATCCTTTGCCTATCTTTGTAAAAACAGCGAATTAGACCTTATTTGCTTACTTATTGGGTGGTATCGTTTTTGGGCTAATGCCGCAATATGTTTTAAAAATGTTTTAAAATTTTTGATCGTGAAAAAAAAGCAATACACCGTTGAGCCTATCCTTTGGATTCACTCTAAAAACAAAAAGGGATTAAGCCCGATAAAGATCAAACTCACTTTTAACCGCAAAACGAAATATTATCCGGTGCAAACTGAGGGGAAGAATCTTTTCCTTAGCCCTGAGCAGTGGAATACTATAAATGAAAAAACTGTTCGTAAGGAGAACAAAAGACTAAAGGAAGCCATTGGAAACGCTGAGGCAAAGGCCAGAGAAACGATTGACACGATTACAGCCAATAAGAGAGCCTTTACTTTCGACCGATTTGAAAAGGAATTTATCTTGAATACCTCGTCTAAGGGGTTTATCAAATTTTTTAAGGACTACCTAACCGAAATTAAGCAGGAGGGCAGGGCAGGGAGCTATCACACTTATAATTGCGCTTTACAGGCATTTATCAAATTTAGAAACGGGACTGATATTGACCCCCTAGACCTTAGCCCTGACTTACTGCGAGAGTTCGAAAGTTACTTGAAAAGAGAAAAGCCAACCCGTACAAAGACCGGAAAGACAATTGTAATAGTGGCAGGGAAAACTACAATTTCAATCTATATGAGAGCGTTGCGGGCAGTTTATAACTACATAGCAGGAAAGCTCCCACATCTAAGAGACAATTATCCATTCACAACCCACCAGAGCGACCGAACTAAATATAAAATAAAATCAGGCTCTGGCAGCAAGGGGGATGCCTTAAATATTGAGCAACTGCAAAAATTTCAAAGTATTGAAGTGATCCCCTCCTCTCCAGAGTGGAGAGCAAAACTCCTTTGGATGTTCTCCTTTTACAGTAATGGAATGAATTTTAATGACATGGCAAGGCTAACCTATTCCAACATTAAAAAGGATTCGATTTGTTATGTCAGGCAGAAAACTAAAGAAACCGAAGGCAAAGAAGAGTTGATTGAAATTCCGCTGAATGATTCAATTCGGGAAATTATTATTGAGCTAGGAAACCCCAACAAGTCACCTTCAAATTTTATTTTCGATGTGTTAGAAAAAAACCTTTCCCCGATTGATGAAAGAATTGTCATAAATCAGAAAATTAAAATTGTCAATAAATGGCTCAAAAGGATTTGCATTGCAAATGACCTGCCACCAATAACGACTTATTGGGCGCGGCACAGCTATGCCTCCTTGCTTAAACATTCAGGGCAATCGGTGGAACTTATCCGAGAATTGTTAGGCCACAGCGACATAAAAACAACGGAAAGCTATCTCAAGCGATTTGACCTCTCCAAGAAAAGGGAAGCTAACGAAACCATACTATTACTAATGAGAAAGACAGGCTAGTAAATGGAAAATCCTTTTATTGAAATAAGCGGTGATATTTCAATTTCACCTTTCAACGCAAACCCCATTTCAGGATATGAAACCCCAAAGAACTTTCCGAACTGTTGCGAGCGTCATAAGCACGCATTCGAGGAGGCACAACGATGGTTTGATAAATTTCCTAACTGTTGCAAGCCGCATAAGGAAATTGCAAAAAAGTATTGGTTTGACTGGTGGATAAAGCAAAATGATTACTCAACCATCGCCCAAAAAATAGTAAGGCAGATTTCCTACACCGACCACGTCATTTCCGAAAAAGTAAATACGGAAAATTGGTATAAGAGCATTGTCGATTACATTGATTATTGCGTTTCTAGTTTTGGGCGGCCTGCTTTTGGTCTTCACATTTATTTGAGTGATGTAATGCACCAAATTACCCACAACACAAAAATACCGGACACAAAACGAAAAAGCCTTCTCGATTTTGTGGCACAGTTTTACCAAGAGCCAAATGACACAAAATCCAAAGCGGATTTCAATATTTTATATCAGGCCTACCAAGACTGGGTTGAGGCTTTTCCCTTTGAGATAAACAGCTATTTCGGAAACCTTAAACAGCAATACGAAAAGCAGTTGCCAATAGTAGATGGAATGCCTGAGATAAATCTTTATACTGGAGTATCCAAGGTAAAAATCTTATCAAAAGAAAGGCTTTTTCATTCACTGATTGACCTTACAAGTGATCTAATAAAAAAAGTAAACGGCCTAACACTTTACGAACAGGGATTACTTGTCGACACCGACAAGATCAGACTCGAACTGATAATTGCAGAAAGAAAAAGGAAAATAGAGCAGGGTTATAAATACAATTCTCCCGATGAAACAACTCAGTACAAAAAAATGATTCAGTACTGGCTCAACGATGAAAAGAGATTCATAGCCGAAATTTCCCCTTTGATTAATGCCCCCACTTTGCCAAATAAAACCCAAGAGGAAAAATTAAGCGTCTCCCAAATTGCTCTTATCTACGTTTATGAAGGCAAATCAATCACAAGAGAAAACGGGAAAGAGATTGCCAATAAGTACGGCTACTATTCAGTCCAAAATTTGTTTCAGAAGTTTACCTATTATTCTAGCGTAGCAAACAGAAAAGGGAGACCAACACCCTACACACCAAAAAAAATAAAGAATAAGATTGAATTGCTCCAAAGCGTTCTTCCACACCTCACCAAAGAGGCTAAAAAGCGCGCAACTGATGAAATACAAACATTGAAGCAATCAACTAAAGACGAGGAATAGAGAAAATTGTAAGGCCTTATAAGCCCTTACCTACTTTTCGACCCACTCAAATTGCAGCGTCAGCGAAAGCATTTTAACGCTGCAAAACATGAATAATCCATTTGACGTAATTGAAGCTAGGTTGAGCAATATCGAATCCCTATTGCTCGACATTAAACACACGCCCAAAGATCACAGTGAAAAGAAGGACACTGGCGGTATCGAAGTAGCAACGGAGGAAACCGGACTTACCTCGCACAGCATTTACCGCTTAGTTAGTGAGCGAAAAATCCCGCACTCTAAAAAAGGTGGGCGGCTATACTTCAGCCGAAAGGCTCTCAGAAATTGGATAGACGAAGGGCAGCGGGTTATCAAAAAATGAGTTCGTTGAGCTCTCAATCAACCCGCGATGCAATCCTCCTCGATACATTAGCACAAAAGCGGACGAGCCTTAACTCGGATGTTGAAAAGTTGCCCCTTTTACTATCGGGCGAAGGCTCTGAACTCAACAATACTGAATCGTTGATGGCAAGGGCAAAACGAAAGTCAGTTACCCAAGCGATGGTACTGAGTCTTATTGATGTCGCCCGAAAAAAGAATAAGCATGACCGCGTGAAGGCTTACTGGAATACCTATCATTGCCAACAAAGGCTTGTTACACATGAAGGAAGGTCGTACTCAAAGTATTGCAAAAACAGGTTTTGCACAGTATGCCTCAGCATCCGAAAGGCAACTATCATAAATAAATATTTACCCTATTTGAATACTTGGGAAGATCCTTATTTTTTGACACTTACAGTCAAAGCTATTCCAGCTTATCAGTTGCCTAGATATGTAAAAGGTTTTCTCAAACTCTTTGGAAAGATAGTGGAGAAGTATAGGAAAAGAAGCCAGCGAGGAAAAGGAATCGAACTGGAGGGAATCCGGTCGCTGGAGTGCAACTTCAACCCACAGAGGAGGACTTACAACCCGCACTTCCATATTTTGGTTAGAAATAAACAGATCGGGGACATTCTCCTTATGGAGTGGCTTGAAAGATTTAATAGAAAGTACGCGAGTCCATTGGCTCAAAAACTGGTTGAGGTTGAGAACAGGGAACTTGCTCTAATAGAAATTGTAAAATACGGTAGCAAGATTTTCACCGAGCCTGATTTACAAAAAACGACAAAAAAGCCAAACAGGTTTATATACGTTTCGGCACTCGATAACATTTTTTCGGCAATGGAAGGGCGGAGAATTTTTGATCGGTTTGGTTTTAATTTACCCAAGCAAGCAGATTTGCAACGACAACAAAATTCAAAACTACTGCTAGACTATGAGCATTGGACTTTCGTGCCAAAATGTTCTGATTGGGTAAATACTGACTCTGGAGAAACCTTAACAGGCTATCAGCTAACCAATGAACTTAGAGACGTCCTGACAAATAGGGTTGATTTAGAGTTACAATAGGATAGCAGATTAACAAGCAGACAGCTTACTTATCTTTTCGATAGTCTACGTCCTTGCACTCACAGTGCAAACCTTATCATTCTATTCTTTTCCTATATTTGACAAGTCAAAATAAAGACGATGGAAAGCCAATTTGGTGAGAGAATAAGAACGCTAAGAGAAGCACAACATCTGTACCTGCGACAGGTAGCTCCACAGCTTGATATGGACACAGCCCAGCTTAGTAAGATTGAGAAAGGGCTACGCCAGTTAAAGAAAGAGCAAATACCTCTGTTGGCAGAAATCCTTAAAGCTGGTAAAATAGAGCTAGAAACCCTTTGGCTTGCCGACCAATTGATGCAATTGGTAAAAGATGAACCTACAGCAGATGAAGCATTGAAATCGGTATCAAGAAAAATTAGTAGAAAGAAGTAGTCGCTTCTGATTGAAAAATGATAGTTGAAATAAACAAACGAATTACTAAAAGAGAAAAAATGACAAGCATAGTACAAAGACAAGAATTACAAGCTAAAATATGGAGAATAGCCAACGATGTTCGTGGCTCAGTGGACGGATGGGATTTCAAACAGTTTGTCTTAGGTACTCTGTTCTATCGTTTCATTAGTGAAAACTTCACAAATTACATTGAAGGTGGAGATGATAGTATTGATTATGCAAAATTATCTGATGATGCAATTACTCCAGAAATTAAAGACGATGCGATTAAAACAAAAGGGTATTTCATCTATCCTAGTCAACTTTTTGTAAATGTTGCCAAAACAGCCAATACCAACCCAAATCTTAATACAGATTTAAAAGCCATATTTGATGCTATTGAAAGTTCTGCTAATGGCTATCCATCCGAACCAGACATTAAAGGTTTATTTGCTGATTTTGACACAACCAGCACACGACTCGGAAATACAGTAGAAGCCAAAAACAGCCGTTTAGCATCCGTTCTGAAAGGTGTTGAAGACTTAAATTTTGGAGAGTTTGAAGACAACCAAATTGACCTTTTTGGTGATGCTTATGAGTTTCTTATTTCTAATTATGCAGCCAATGCAGGAAAATCAGGCGGTGAGTTTTTTACGCCACAGCATGTATCAAAACTCATTGCCCAATTGGCAATGCACAAGCAAGACAAAGTAAATAAGATATATGACCCTGCGGCAGGTTCTGGCTCTTTGCTTTTGCAAGCCAAAAAGCATTTTGACAATCATATTATTGAAGAAGGTTTTTATGGGCAGGAAGTAAACCATACCACTTATAACCTTGCCCGTATGAACATGTTTTTGCACAACATCAACTACGACAAGTTTAATATTGCACTTGGCAACACACTCATTGACCCACACTATGGAGATGAAAAGCCATTCGATGCAATCGTTTCTAATCCACCATATTCTATAAAATGGATTGGTGATGATGACCCAACACTCATTAATGATGACCGCTTTGCACCTGCCGGTGTATTGGCTCCTAAATCAAAAGCAGATTTTGCCTTTGTGCTTCATGCCCTAAGTTATCTTTCAAGCAAAGGAAGGGCAGCTATTGTTTGTTTCCCTGGCATCTTTTACCGTGGCGGTGCAGAACAGAAAATCAGAAAGTATTTGGTGGATAACAATTTTGTAGAAACCATTATCTCTTTAGCACCAAACTTATTTTACGGTACTACAATCTCCGTAAACATACTGGTACTTTCAAAACATAAGGCTGAAAATAAAATCCAGTTTATTGATGCAAGCGATGAAGATTTTTTCAAAAAGGAAACGAATAACAATGTGCTTAAAGACAACCACATTGAAAGAATTATGGAATTGTTCGACAGCAAACAAGATGTGGAACATGTATCAAAATCTGTCGACAATAATAAGATTGCAGAAAATGATTACAACCTTTCCGTGAGTTCGTATGTGGAAACAAAAGACAACCGTGAGCAGGTGGATATTAAACATTTAAACGCAGAAATTTCAAAAACAGTAGAGAAAATAAATGCCTTGCGTACAAGTATTGATGAAATCATAAAAGAAATTGAAGCATGAGTTATTTAGATAAATTATTACAAGGTGCAGAAGTGGAATGGATGCCTTTGGGAGAAGTTGCAGATTATGAGCAACCAACTAAGTATTTGGTAAAAACAAATAATTATAACGACAATTTTCCAACCCCTGTTTTGACTGCGGGTAAAACTTTTATTCTTGGTTATACAGATGAAACTGACGGCATTTACAAAGCATCTGAAAATCCTGTTATCATTTTTGATGATTTTACTACTGCTAATAAATGGGTTGATTTTGATTTTAAAGCTAAATCATCAGCAATGAAAATGATTACTTCTAAAGATGAATCTAAAGCGTTGTTGAAGTTTATTTATTATTGGCTAAATACTTTACCAAGTGGATTAGTTGAGGGTGACCATAAACGCCAATGGATTAGTAATTATGCTAACCTTTCAATCCCCATCCCTCCGCATTCAGTTCAAAAAGAAATTGTTCGTATGCTCGATACGTTTACAGAGCTTACAGCAGAGCTTACAGCAGAGCTTACAGCTCGTAAACAACAGTATGAACACTATCGGGACAAACTGTTGAATTTCAATAACTTAAATGGGGGGGGTATAAATGGTTAACTATGAGTGAGTTAGGTAAATTTCAAAGAGGCAAACGCTTCGTAAAAGACGATCTGATTTCAGAGGGAGTTCCTTGTATTCATTACGGGGAGATGTACACTTATTATGGAACTTGGGCAAAAGAAAGTAAATCATTTCTTAGTGAGGAGTTAGTAGAAAGAAAAAATCTAAGGATAGCTGAAAATGGTGATGTGGTAATTGTAGCTGCCGGAGAAACTATTGAAGATATTGGATTGGGAACGGCTTGGTTGGGCGATGAAGGTGTAGTTATTCATGACGCTTGTTTTTCTTACAGAAGCCCACTAAACCCTAAGTATGTTGCTTATTTTACTCGTACTAAACAATTCCACGACCAAATAAAAAAGCATATTTCTTCGGGTAAAATCTCTGCCATTAATGCAAGAGGTTTAGAAAAAGTTTTAATCCCTGTTCCATCACCAGAAGAACAAGAACGGATTGTTACTATCCTCGATAAATTTGACATACTCACCACATCAATTAGCGAGGGCTTGCCAAAAGAGATTGAGTTAAGGAAAAAGCAGTATGAGTATTACCGGGATTTATTACTAACGTTTCATCAGAATACCATCGAATCATAAAATGGGGCAGTCATTAATTGAAATAGCTCAAACACTTAAAGATGCTGATAAAAAAGTACAGTTAATCTATGCTTTCAATGGCTCTGGTAAAACACGGCTGTCCCGTGAATTTAAAGAGTTGATAGCCCCTAAGGAACTTGATGGAGAGCAGCAAGAAGAAGCAGGCATTAAAATACTTTACTATAATGCTTTTACAGAAGACTTGTTCTACTGGGATAATGATTTGGATGCCGACTCCGATAGGAAGCTAAAAATACAACCAAATAGTTTTACAAATTGGGTACTTCGTGAACAAGGTCAAGACAGAAATATTGTTGATAATTTTCAGCAATTAACGAATGCTAAATTAACCCCTCAATTCAGTGAAGATTTCACTGAGGTACGCTTTTCGTTTGAGCGGGGAAATGAAAATGAGACTGAATTTGTAAAAATATCGAAAGGCGAAGAAAGTTGTTTTATCTGGAGTGTTTTTTTTAGTTTAATGGAGCAGGTTGTAAGTGTATTAAACATTGCTGAAAAAGAAATTCGTGAAACTGACCAATATAATAATCTTGATTATATTTTCATTGATGACCCGGTAAGCTCATTAGATGATACTCACCTAATTGAATTGGCTGTAAATATTGCTGAATTAATAAAGTCAAGCACTTCGGAATTAAAATTCATAATCACCACACATAACCCCTTATTCTATAATGTGCTTTTTAATGAATTTAACAGAGTAAAAAGCACAAAAAAAATGCGGTTAGAGAAAATAAACGATGGTACTTTTTCCATAGGTGAGTTGGCAAGTGACTCTCCTTTCTCGTATCACTTATTTCTTTTATCAGAATTAGAGAAAGCCATACAGCCGCCAAGTGATATTAAAAAGTTTCATTTCAACTTTCTTCGTAACATATTAGAAAAGACATCCACTTTTCTCGGATACAATAAATGGGAAGACCTTTTGCCGCAAGAATCACGGGAAGCATATTATAAACGAATAATAAATCTCTCAAGTCATTCTAAACATAATGGCGATGAAATTTCGATTGTTGAAGAAAACGATAAGAGAGTATTGGGCTTTTTAGTAGGTGAGATAAAAAGGATGTACGGATTCAAATCAATTGTTAATAATAGCGAAACAGAACAGAATGTCACAGTATAAAACCATAGCAGAATCAAACAACTTTATTGTACTTGATAAATTCACCAAGTATTATGAAGTGAATGAGGCTCCGGCTGTTTATCAAACAGAGGCTGCACTTGAAAAGGAATTTATTCAAGACCTAATCAATCAAGGTTATGAAAACCCGTTAAACCTAAATACACTTGAAGCGATGTTGACGAATGTAAGAGTGCAACTTCAATCGCTTAACGATGTGGTGTTTTCGGATGCTGAGTGGATTCGTTTTGTAGAAGAATATTTAGATAAACCAAGTGATAACCTTGTTGAAAAAACAAGGAAAATACACGATAACTACATTTATGATTTTGTGTTTGATGACGGACATATCCAAAATATTTACTTGGTTGATAAAAAGAATATTACACGTAATAAAATACAGGCAATTGCACAGTTTGAGCAAAAAGGAACACATGCAAATCGTTATGATGTTACGATATTAGTTAATGGCTTACCACTGGTACAAATAGAGCTTAAAAAGCGTGGGGTTGCAATACGAGAGGCTTTTAATCAGGTGCATCGTTACTCCAAAGAAAGTTTTAATAGCAAAAATTCACTCTACAAATACATACAGATTTTTGTCATTTCAAATGGAACCGACAGTCGCTATTTTGCCAACACCGTTGAACGAAATAAAAACAGCTTTGACTTTACCATGAATTGGGCAAAGGCTGACAATACATTAATCAAAGACCTGAAAGATTTTACGGCAACATTTTTTCAAAAACATACTTTATTGAATGTATTGCTTACCTATTCTGTTTTTGACACGAGTGATACACTGCTTGTCATGCGACCTTATCAGATTGCTGCAACAGAACGAATGTTATGGAAAATAAAAAGTTCTTATGAAGCAAAGAAATGGTCAACAACAGATGGTGGTGGTTATGTTTGGCATACTACAGGTTCAGGAAAAACGCTTACCAGTTTCAAAGCGGCAAGGTTAGCAACACAACTTGATTTCATTGATAAAGTTTTCTTTGTAGTCGACCGTAAAGACCTGGACTTCCAAACGATGAAAGAATATCAACGCTTTTCTCCCGATAGTGTAAATGGCTCTGATAGCACAGCAGGTTTAAAGAGAAATATTGAAAAGGAGGATAATAAGATTATTGTAACAACAATACAGAAACTAAATAACCTCATGAAAAGTGAGGGCGATTTAGCGATATATCAAAAGCAAGTAGTTTTCATTTTTGATGAAGCACACCGTTCACAATTTGGAGAGGCACAAAAGAATCTACAAAAGAAATTCAAGAAGTTTTATCAATTCGGTTTTACAGGAACACCGATATTTCCTCAAAATGCTTTAGGTGCTGAAACTACAGCAAGTGTTTTTGGACGTGAACTACACTCATATGTAATTACTGATGCCATTAGAGATGAAAAGGTACTGAAATTCAAAGTTGATTATAACGATGTTCGACCACAGTTTAAGAACATAGAATCAGAACAAGATGAGAAAAAGTTAAGTGCAGCAGAAAATAAAAAGGCTTTGCTTCATCCTTCTCGTATTAAAGAAATATCACAATATGTTTTACAGAATTTCAGGATAAAAACGCACAGGAACCAAGGAAGTAACAAGGGTTTTAACGCCATGTTTGCTGTAAGTAGTGTTGATGCAGCCAAATGTTACTATGAGGAATTAAACAATTTACAAAAGGATAGTGATAAACCTTTAAGGATAGCGACAATCTTTTCTTTTGCCGCCAATGAGGAACAAAGTGCAATCGGTGAAATAGTGGATGAAAGTTTTGAACCCTCTGCAATGAATAGCAGTTCTAAAGAGTTTTTGGCTAAAGCTATCAATGACTACAATGTAATGTTCAAAACCAGTTATGGAGTTGACAGCAATGAATTTCAAAATTATTATCGTGACCTTGCAAAACGTGTAAAGAATAAAGAGATAGACCTAATCATTGTAGTCGGTATGTTTCTAACCGGATTTGATGCGCCTACACTCAATACAATATTTGTTGATAAGAATTTGCGTTATCATGGCTTGATTCAAGCCTTTTCACGAACGAATAGAATTTATGATGCAACAAAGACATTTGGAAACATTGTTACGTTTCGTGATTTAGAAAAAGCAACTATAGACGCAATTACCCTTTTTGGAGATAGCAATACTAAAAATGTAGTTCTTGAAAAGAGCTATAAAGAATATTTAGAGGGCTTTACAGACATTGCTACAGGTGAGGCACGTAGAGGTTACGTTGAAGTTGCAAAAGAGTTAAATGAAAAGTTTCCTGACCCGGATGCGATTGTAACTGAAAAAGATAAAAAAGAATTTTCAAAACTATTCGGTGAATATTTGAGAGTAGAAAACATACTCCAGAACTACGATGAATTTAACCAGCTCAAAGCACTTCAAGCAGTTGACATAAACAATACCGAGGCAGTTGAAGAATTTAAAAAAGCTCATTTTGTAACAGATGAGGATATTGCTGCAATGCAAAAAATTGAATTGCTCAAAGAAAGGACTGTTCAGGATTACCGTTCAACTTATAATGATATACGAGACTGGTTAAGACGAGAGAAAAGCGGGAAAGAATCTGAAGAATCAACGATTGATTGGGATGATGTAGTGTTTGAAGTTGACTTACTCAAATCACAAGAAATAAACCTTGACTACATTCTTGAATTGATTTTTGAGCATAACAAGAAAACCAAAGACAAAGACACCATAATTACTGAAATACGCAGAGTTATACGTGCAAGTGTTGGTAATAGAGCAAAGGAGAGTTTGGTAGTTGATTTCATTAACGAAACCGACCTTGATACCCTTCAAGACAAAGCAAATGTTATTGATTCATTCTTTGCCTATGCTCAACGCAAACAGAAGGCAGAAGCAACAGAGTTAATTATGGAAGAAAACTTAAATGAAAAAGCAGCTAAGCGTTATATCGCAGCTTCTTTAAAACGAGAATATGCCAGTGAAAACGGGACGGAACTTAACACCCTTTTGCCTAAAATGAGTCCATTAAACCCTCAGTATTTGACCAAGAAGCAGAGTGTTTTTCAAAAGTTAGTTTCGTTTATAGAGAAGTTTAAGGGTGTTGGCGGGCAACTTTGAAAGACATATCGGATAAAGTGAACGAGTTGATGAAACATTAAGGCAAGATGCGAGAAAAGAGAAATCTAATAGTAAAGAGGCGTACGATTAAAACGAAAGTTGAAGCAGTTTTTTAAAAGCCTTTATCTCGATGATTTGTTTTAAAAATGTTTTAAAATCGAAAAATAAAAAAACCGTTACTGATTGTAACGGTTTGATTATCAACGTGGGAGCTGAGGGGTTCGAACCCCCGACCCTCTGCTTGTAAGGCAGATGCTCTGAACCAGCTGAGCTAAGCTCCCATTTTTAAGGACTGCAAAGGTAAAAGAGAATTTTATTTAAGCAAAAAAAAATCTAAGAATGTTAAGCCTAAGATAATAGGCATTATTCAACCCAACTCGAGGTAACAATTTGTGACCTCAAGTCATCCGATCACTTCCCCCAATAATCATACTGCATATACTTCGCGGCTTCTTTGGCTACTTCCGCACCTTGCAGGCGGCTCACCACATAATACGACATGTCGATGCCCGCAGAAACACCGGCCGATAAAATAATTTTTCCGTTGTCAACCCACCGTTTTTCTCCGGATACTTTGGTGGTGGGCGCCATCTTCTGCAAAGCCTCTACCGCCATAAAGTGGGTGGTGGCTTCTTGATTTTCGAGCAGTCCCGCTTTCGCTAAAATCAGTGCCCCTGTGCAAACCGACAGCACCAACTCCGCTTGTTCAAAATGATCCAGAATCCACTTCCGCATCACCGGGTTGTCCATCTCCTTACGGGAACCAAACGGTTTCCCATCCGCATCGTAACCTCCACCACCGGGTATCAAAAAAATATCGGGAGTAGGGCAGTTGGCAAAAGTGTAAGTGGGTGTGATCACCAGATTATTCCGCGCACTCACCGTGCCATGCTCAGCTATGGTATAGACTTCGTAAGGCGTCCCAATTTGTCGCTTGCCAGTGATCGAAAACACTTCAAACGGGCCGGCAAAGTCCAGCACCTCTACCTGATCAAACAAAACAATGGCAATCTTTTTCACCTCTCTAAACTTTTTTGTGTTAAAAACGCTTTCAGTAACTAGCAATCAAATCTAGAATCAATTTCAATATGAACTACAAATTATTTGGTCAAAGTGGACTGCGCGTGTCAGAACTGTGTTTGGGCACCATGGGATTTGGTACCGAGTGGAAGTGGGGTGCCGATAAAGAGCTGAGCAAAGCCATCTTTGACGCGTATGCCAATGCAGGCGGCAATTTTTTGGATACCGCCAATCGTTATACCGAAGGCACTTCTGAAAAATTTCTGGGCGATTTTATTGCCAAAGACCGCGACCATTTTGTGGTGGCCACTAAATATTCGCTGCGCGACCGTGCGGGCGATTTGAATTTTGCCGGCAACCATCGGAAGAATTTAATGCGCAGTGTGAAAGAAAGTCTCTGGCGCCTGAACACCGATTACATTGATGTACTCTGGTTACACGCTTGGGATAGCTGGACGCCCGTAGAAGAAGTGATGAAAGGCCTCGAGGACTTGATCTCTCGCGGATTGGTTCATTACATCGGCATCAGCGATACACCTGCATGGGTGGTGAGCCAGGCAAACACAATGGCACAACTGCGCGGGTGGAATCAGTTCATTGGTTTGCAGATTGAATATAGTTTGATTCAGCGCACGGTGGAGGCGGAACTACTTCCCATGGCGAAAGCATTCGGCATGACCGTGACACCGTGGGCTCCGCTGGCGGGTGGTGCACTCACCGGTAAATATCTGAAAGGAGATAAGGGCCGACTTCCCGAAGCGAGCGCACGATTAGGAGAACGGGCGGTTGCCATTACGAAGAAGGTGGTAGAAGTGGCCGATCGATTGGGAGTTTCAGCTTCGCAAGGCGATTAACTGGACGAGACAAAATAAATCGCAGAGTGTAATTCCGATTGTGGGAGCAACCAAAGTAGTGCAGTTGGAAGATGTGTTGGGTTGTTTGAAATTTGAACTGCCTGCCGATGCCATCAACGAGTTGAATGAAGTTTCCAAAATTGAACTACCTTTTCCGCAAAAGTTTTTTAATGAGGCAGGGGTAATCGATGTGCTGTATGGAGGTGTGAAAGACAAGATGGTGGATAGCCGGTATTAACGGTCACTCGTTGCTTGCTTTATAGGCACGCATCATCTCACTGTACGTTTGCTTTTTGCTAAAGCCATTCATCGAAATGACAATTCGTTTTGCCTTGGTAGCGGAAGTTTTTGCACTTTCAATCCATTTGGAATAATAGCTCTGGTGCGAGGGTGGCAATGATTTGAA
>JBGAUU010000063.1:0-25331 GCA_044228465.1 Cyclobacteriaceae bacterium | reverse complement strand
CGGGAAATGATTCCATTGGCGCAGGCAGCAGATGGAAGCTACGATGAATCAGGCACACTTTACTTCACACGTTTTTCGGCATCAAGGCAGCAATACGAAAAGATACCGGAGGCACTGCTCAAAACATCTGGAAGTTTGCCGGCAAGGCAGCGTCCGTTTGCCTTACGTGCGATTACAAAGGCACCAGCCGCGAACCACTTTATTACAAAAACAAAATTTACTTTGCCAGCGATCGTGATGGCACCATGAATATCTGGTCGATGGATCGCGATGGAAAAAACGCCAAGCAGCATACGTTCTCCAGTGGATGGGACATCACCACACTGGCGATGCACGATGCCAACATCGTCTATCAAAAAGGTGCGGACATTGGTCTCTTCAATATCAATACCAATGAGGACAAAACATTGGACATCTCCATCACCTCCGACTTTGAACAACGCGCTCCACGCTGGATTCAAAATGGCCACGAACAAATTTCGTATTGGGAAATATCGCCCAATGGAAAATTAGTCGCACTCATCTCCAGAGGACGTTTGTTTGTAACACCCGCCAATGGAAGTCGCTGGGTAGAAATTTCCCGCAAGAGCGGCATTCGCTACAAAGCGGTAGCATTCATCGATGATAAAACTGTTGCCTACCTATCAGACGAAAGCGGTGAATACGAAATATGGAAAGCCCCTGCGGATGGAAGTGGCGCGCCTACACAACTCACAAAAAACGCCAAAGTACTCATCACAGGTTTTCTTGTGTCGCCTTCCGGCAAATACATTGCCATCACGGATAAAGATTGGCGCTTAACATTATTCAACACAATCGATGGAACGACTAAACTCCTCGAGCAAAACGAACACAATTACCTAATCCATCATGGGATAAAACTGATGCATACGAATCCGAATTGCCAAATGGTGTGTGGTCGCAAAACGATCAAAGTCAGTCGATATCAATACGCGTCAACCCGAACCACACTACGACAATACCACCAAGCTCTACACGCTCGCTCTGAAAGAGCCATCTGTATTTCCATTCACCCAACCCGATGGTTGGAAAGAAGAAATCCAAGCCGAAGAAAACAACAATGCCATCGTTAAAGCCAAAGCAACCGCTGCTAAGACATCAAAAACGCCTATTATCATAACTTCAACCATCGATTGGAACCAAGCTGCAAAGCGCTTGTACGAAATTCCGCTGCCCGGAAAAAATGTTCTTCGTATGCGGGCATCCAATGAATATTTGTATTGGACCGAAATCGAATCCAATCAATACGATCAGCAAAAACTCTACGCACTCAAAATGGAGTTCAGCAAAAAAATAGAACCCACGCTGGTTGCCGAATCCATTACAGGTTTTGATTTGTCGCCCAACAAAAACAAACTGATCATCGACAAAGAAGGATCGCTGTACATTAGTGAGCCCGATGGCAACAAACCCGATTTCGATAAAACGAAATTAGACGTCTCTGCCTGGACATTCCAGTTCGACCCAGTCGATGATTGGAAACAAATGTTCAACGATGCGTGGCGCATGGAGCGCGACTACTTTTATGATCGCAACCTTCACGGTGTCGATTGGATAGGTGTTAAAAAACAGCACGAAACGCTCTTGCCACGTGTAACCGATCGCCACGAGCTAGATCATCTGCTCGCACAAATGGTTTCAGAACTTTCTGCGTTGCACATCTTTGTGTATGGTGGTGATAAACGTACTTCACCTGTCAGTGTACCCATCGGCACACTCGGTGCACGTCTCGAAAAAAATCTGGCAGGCAATGGATTTAAAATAGCACACATCTATCAAGGCGATCCCGACTATCCTGAAAACCTTTCACCACTAAATGCACCGCACTCAAAAATTAAAATCGGAGACATTCTTCTTAAAATCAACGATCAACCGGTGGATGACTACGCCAGTCTTTCACAGCGCCTCAGCGGCAAGGCCGGCACATGGGTAAAGTTGGAAACACAAAACCAAAACGGTTTAGTCAACACACAACTCGTGAAGCCTATCACCGAAGGCGAAGAAAGATATTTGCGTTACAACGAGTGGCGCTACTCGCGCAGACAAGAAGTGGAGAAAAAAACCAATGCCGAGGTCGGCTACATACACCTCGCTGCGATGTCCACCGAAGACATGGACGATTTCGTCAAACAATTCTATCCTGTTTTCAATCGCGGTGGTTTGATTCTCGATGTGCGTCACAACGGTGGAGGAAACATCGACAGTTGGGTATTGGAAAAACTCATGCGCAAAGCGTGGTTCTACTGGCAGCCGCGCATCGGCAAACCCTATTGGAACATGCAGTATGCTTTCCGCGGTCACATCGTTATACTCTGCGATGAGTGGACAGGATCGGACGGTGAAGCTGTCACCGAAGGCATCCGTCAACTCAAGCTGGGCAAAATCATTGGCACACGCACATGGGGTGGCGAGATTTGGTTAACGAGTAGCAACCGGTTGGTAGATGGTGGCATCGCTACCGCTGCTGAGTTTGGTGTGTATGCTGATGGCAAATGGTTGATCGAAGGACATGGCGTTGAGCCCGACATGGTGGTCGATAACGAACCCTACACCACCTACATGGGCAAAGACACACAACTAGATGCTGCGATTCAATATCTACAAGATAAGCTGGCCAAAGAACCCGTTACAGTGCCCAAAGCTCCGCCCTATCCTGATAAAAGTTTCAAATACAAAAAATAAAAAGTGAGTTGATAAGCCGCATCGATGCAAACTACCAAGACAAAACTTTCCGGCCGTCTCAAAAAAACAGCAGTGATTGTTTTCATCTTTGTAATCGCGCTGCTGGTAGCTTTGTATATGTTTCAGGAAAAACTAATTTTTCAACCCACATCACTCAAATCCGACTACGCATTTAAATTCGATCAGTCATTTGAGGAGTTCACCATCCCCACCACCGATGGTGAACAACTCAATGCACTAATTTTTTCTCCGGCCGATTCATCGAAAGGATTGATCCTCTACTTTCACGGCAATGCCGGTAACTTGCAGCGCTGGGGACAATATGCCATCGACTTTACAAAACTGGGTTACACCGCCCTCATGATTGACTACCGCGGTTATGGAAAAAGTACCGGCACGCCAGGAGAAAAAGAATTTTATCAGGATGCAAGCACTGTATTGACGTGGGCACAGCAACATCTCACCTTTACAAAACTTATTTTCTACGGGCGCTCGTTGGGTGCAGCCGTTGCTTCTCAGCTCGCCACACAACACACACCCAACTTGCTCATTCTCGAAACTCCCTTCGATGAATTAGCCGGAGTTGTCAATCCACCCATGCAAGCCATGCTCTCATGGATTCCACTTCGCTATCAGTTTCCCAACAAACTACACCTACCACAAATAGCATGTCGTAAAATTATTTTTCACGGCACCAACGATTGGGTAGTGCCACTCCGCTCAGCCGAAAAATTAAAACCGTTACTCTCAACCAACGATCAGTTTTTTCTGATCGAAGGCGGAAGTCATCGCAACTTGCGTGAGTTCGATACCTATCACCAACATCTGGCAGAAGTACTTCAATAATTTTTTGGGGGCATCCCGCTAGAAGCGGGACCGTGCTTTCCGCTACAAGTCTCCCGATAGCTATCGGGAGGCTTTTCGCTTCAATCACTTGCCCACGCCAGCACCACATTCACCGAATCACTGAATCCATCTCTTCATCCAATCATGTAGCCAATCTCAGATAAAACCACTATCTTCACTCCAATGGTGTGGCTAATCATTATCGCAAGTATTTACGTAGGCTTCTGTCTATTCTTCTATTTTTTCCAACACCTATTTTTCTTCCGTCCCGAAAAACTCACACGTGCTTTCGAATACAAATACCCCTTCCCTTTCGAAGAACTCGATTTCGATATGGAAGATGGAGGTCGCATCAATGCCATCTATTTCAAAGTGCCTAACTCGCGCGGAGTGGTTTATTACCTCAAAGGAAATTCCAAGAGCATCAAAGGCTGGGGAAAATTCGCAAAAGACTTTCTCAGCAACGGCTATGATTTTTTTATGATGGACTACCGCGGCTTCGGAAAGAGTCGCGGCAAGCGCAGCCAGGAGAAAGTATTCAACGATGCCCAATACATTTACAAATGGTTGTCACAATCCTATCCCGAAAATAAAATCGTGTTGTATGGCCGCTCGTGGGGCAGCGGCATTGCAGCCCGCATTTCATCGTGGAACAAACCACGCATGCTCATCCTCGATTCACCCTACTTCAGTTTCTTTTACAACATCAACCGTTACATCTTCTTTACCCCTCTTCGCTGGATGTTGAAATACGATATCCGCACCGATCAATATTTAAAAACCACAACGTGTCCTATTCACATCATTCACGGCACCAAAGACAAACTCGTTTCATTTGAGCAAAGTGAGAAACTGAAAGCGCTCTATCCGGAAAAAATTATTTTACATGCCATAGAAGGCGCGCGTCACAACAACCTCCCCGACTATCAGGAATTCTTCGAGATACTCTATTCGGTTTTATACATTCATCCCAAATCAGAAAAAACAGAATAGCATGGCCATCGTTACAAAAAAAGTTGACTTCACCCGTGTATTCGATCTGATCGGCTATCAAAAAGAAAAATATCCTAACCGATCTGCTCTCAACTATTTTCAGCGCAGCCAGTGGCGTTCACTTTCCATTGAAGAATTTCAAAACAAAGTAAATGCACTCTCGTGTTGGTTCATTGCCAATCAATTCAAACCGGGCGATACCATTCTGTTTATTCCAGTAGCAGGAAGTGTAGAATGGATGCTGCTCGATTTCGCCTGTCAGCAAGTTGGCATCATTGTCGTGCCGGTACATCCCACCGTCAAAGAAGAAGAGTTTCACTTAATCGCCACCGAAACCGAAGCGCGCATTTGCATCACCCACGATGAAGGCTTATATTTTAAATATTTTTCCTTCAAAGAAAAGTCATGCTTATCCATCACACTCTACCATCTTCAATCCGAAAAAAATAATTTCTTCAGTCCTCTTCTGCAAGCGAAAAGTTCGCACGACCTACTGACCCAACTCACCGACCGAAGAAATGCCATCACCGAAAATGACATAGCTACCATTTTGTATACATCGGGCAGCACGGGTTTGCCCAAGGGTGTCATGCTCACGCATGGTAACATCGTACACAACATCAAAGCCATTCTCACCATCCTCCCACTCGAAGCGGGCGATCGTGTGCTGAGCTTTCTTCCGTTCAGTCATATCTTCGAGCGTGCTGCTTGCTACGCATACCTCGCGTTTGGATGCTCACTTTATTTCAGTCAAAACAAAGAAACCTTCACCCGCGATTTCAAAACCGTACGACCGCTTTTCTGCACGTGTGTTCCACGCGTGTTAGAAAAAATGTACGACTTCATGGAAGAGCAAGCTGAAGGAAAAAATTGGGTGAAGAAAAAGCTCATTACCTGGGCTATGCAAGTAGGCAAACGCTATGGTCCCGAAAAACGATTAAAGCCATTATTTCAATTAGAATTGCAACTCGCTCGTTTGCTCGTGTTGCGCTTGTGGCGACATCGCTTGGGTGGACGCATCAAATACATGGCTGTAGGTGCAGCCGCGCTTCGTCCTGAAATCGGAAGGCTGTTTTCAGCTGCTGGAATACAAATCGTAGAAGGTTATGGCATGACAGAAACGGCTCCCATCATTTCCATGAATCGATTTGAACCTGGGCTGAATAAATTTGGGACTGTTGGTTTGGTCGTTCCTGGCATCGAAGTAAAAATCCACGAGCCCAACGAAAATCACGAAGGTGAAATCTTGGTCAAAGGCCCCAACGTCATGAAAGGCTATTTCAAAAAACCGGAACTGACTGCCGAAGTACTGCAGGATGGTTGGATGAAAACCGGAGACATTGGAAAATGGGTGCATCAGCGATTTTTGAAAATCACCGATCGCAAAAAAGACATCTTCAAAACTTCCTCCGGAAAATACATTGCCCCACAGCCTCTCGAAAATCATCTCAAACGAAGTCGCTTCATCGAGCGAGCCATGATTATTGGGTTTCAGCGTCCATTTGTTACAGCATTGATTGTTCCGCATTTTGAAATACTACACACGTGGTGCGAGCAAAACGATATTCACTGGACAGCCCCGCAGTTCATGATTCACAATATCAAAGTGCGGGCTAAGTTTCAGCAAGAGCTTGATCATCTCAATGAAGAGTTGCCTAATGTAGAGCGCATCAAAAATTTTGTTTTATGTCATCAGGACTGGACGGTAGAAAGTGGCGAAGCAACTCCTACTTTAAAACCCATTCGTTCGATCATTTTGGAGAATTACAAAAACGATATTGAAAAAATGTACAGCTAATAAATAGAGAAGAATGAAGAAAGTATTCACTGAAAATGCGCCCAAGGCAATCGGCCCTTATTCACACGCCATAATATCCGGTAACTTGGTATTTTGCTCCGGACAAACTCCGTTGAATCCTGCCACGATGCAGATTGAAGGAGCCACCGCCTCGGAACAAACCACACTCGTACTAACGAATTTAGAAACAGTTCTTAAAACGGTAGGTTGCAGTCGAGTCAACGTACTAAAAACTACGGTGTTCCTAAAAAACTTTGCTGACTTCGAGCGGATGAATAAAGCGTACGAAACATTTTTTGGTGAGCACAAACCGGCACGCACCACCGTGGAAGTCAGCCGACTTCCACGGGAGGCGTTGGTTGAAATTGAATGTGTGGCAGAATTGGCTTAAGCCTTTTCAGTGATGACTATCTTCTCCATGACATCGCCCTGACGAATGGCATCGATCACATCTAGGCCCTCTACCACTTTACCAAACACAGTATGATTGCGATCCAGATGCTTGGTCGTTTGGCGGGTGTGGCAAATGAAAAATTGTGAACCACCCGTGTTGCGTCCGGCATGTGCCATCGACAAAACACCGCGATCATGGTATTGATTTTCACCTGTCAACTCACAATCAATTTGGTAGCCGGGGCCGCCATTGCCAATGCCATTGGGGCATCCGCCTTGAATCATGAAGTTGGGAATCACGCGGTGGAAGATCAAACCATCGTAAAAACCCTTCTCGGCAAGTGAAATAAAGTTTTTAACAGTGTTAGGAGCATCTTTCTCGAAAAAATTAATCTTCATAACACCCTTTTTTGTGTGTATCTCTGCTATCTTCATTAGTATAAAATTTTGACGCAAGTTAACAGCCTCTTTTCAATAGACAATACGACCGTGAAGACCTGCCCTACAGGAAAGAAAATGTACCCAACCGAGGCTATTGCTGAAGATGCACTCTTGGAAGCGCACGTTCGATTTGATTACGGAAAAAGCGGAGGTCCCATTGCTGTTTACCAGTGTGAAGATTGCGGATGTTATCATTTTACTTCAAAGGGAACAATGAACCCAAAATTGGCTACCTTTCTGAAGAGCTCGACCAAGAAAGTGGAAGATGAAGCTGCCCGTTGGCAAAACAAATGGAAGAAGTAACCAACAAAAGATTGATAAAATTTACTACCTTATTATTATACAACAAGCTCAATATCAAGCATCTGTAAGGTTAATAAATATATTTCGATACGCTTGGTTTCATTCTGAAACGTCACTGAATAGATGTACAAATTTACCAAGGCATGTAACCAATCGTTGCAAGTTTCCCTAAAGACAAACCGTCTTTCAATTTTTTTTCACACTAAAAACAAAAACCATTATGATTAGACTAGCGCTAGCGGTCGGATTTCTGGCCGTATTCGGCATTGTTGCCTATGCAGCAGTATTATTGCTGACCAACTATTTCTCGAACAAAAACAACACAAACAACTCAAACAAAAACCAAAACTAGTAGTACTATGGACATGAACAATCCAATCATTTCGAAACGCACCATCATACTGGGTGTATTATCGATCATTGCCTTAATTCTTTTTTTAATCGTCAATCCATTTTCATGGAACGATGCCGGTAACCGCACAGTAGTAGAGCGAACCAACGGACAGCAGATTGTACAATTTGCACCGGGTATTTTCTATGCCGGATTTTTCGCAAAAGAAAAAGAATGGCCCAATCAAATTTCAGTTACCTACATGGATTCAAAACCAAAATTGGAAATTGAAGATAATGGAATTGAAGTAGGTCAAATCATGATACGCTTTAGCGATGCGACTACTGCCGATGTGCGGGGTATTACACAATTCATTTTACCATCCGATGAAAAAGAAATGATTTTGATTCACAACACACACCGTACACCACAATCATTGGTGGTAAAACGATTAGCACCTTATACGAAAGAGTGTTTACAATCTTCGGCTCAGTTGATGAGCAGTGAAAAACACTATGGTGGCGGTCGCGCTCAAATGGCACAAGATTTCTTAGATCAATTGAAAGAAGGTGTGTACTTATTGGTAACAGAAGAAAATTTAGTCTTCGACTCGCTGGAGATGGAGAAGAAAAGAGTGTATCAAACCGAAATTCAATTCGATAAGAAGACTAATCTTCCTAAAAGAAAATTGTCATCCATCAAAGAATACGGAATCACGGTGGCCGATGCTGCTATTACGGATGTGGATTATGAAAACAAAGTAGATGAGAAGCTGGTGAAAATTATCGATGCGGTAACCAAATCATCCATCTCCAAACAAGAGCTGATGACTGCCCAGCAACAAACCTTAACTGCGAAAGCAAAAGGTGAGCAAGCGCTTGTAGAAATTGAATACCAACAAAAACAAGAGCAAACCCGCCAAGTGGTTGAAGCTCAAACTAAAGTAAAAGTTGCCGAGCAAGATAAACTGCAGCAGAAAATCGCCTATGAAGGATCCATCCTCGAAGCAAAGAAGATCAAAGAATTGGCGGATGCCAATGCATATGCTAGACAACGTATCATGCAAGCTGATGGTGCCTTGGAGATGAAACTAAAAGCGCAGGTAGAAGTTCAAAAAGTATGGGCCGATGCCTTTAGTAAATACACCGGTGCTGTGGTCCCTCAAATTCAAACAGGCGGTGGACCTACTACCAATGGCGCGCTGAATTTCATGGATATCATGACCGCTAAAACAGCCAAGGACTTTGCGCTTGACTTGAAGAACAAGAATTAAATCAGATCAAAATCAACAAAAAAGGAGCGACATCACGCTCCTTTTTTTATGGATTTTACAAACCCATGACGTGCTTCTCCAGAAACGAGCGTGAATCCAAAACTTCCATTTCAGCAAAAAAGAAATCTGCTTGGTCTTCAGTAATAATGCACTTACACTTGGATGCTTCAGCAGAATAATACTCCAGTCCATCTTCAAAATCACGGATTGCTTTATTCTTGATCGATTTTTTTACAACAACAGCATCCACTGGTGAAATATGCAGTTTTTCGCAAAGCATTTCCATCTTCTTTTTTGCCATAACTACACCGCTCTTTTTTTCCGCAAAATAAAATGCAATGGCCAAGCAAATGGGCGATGTGTAAACCTGATAGTTAGGATTATCTGCCAAGCTCAAAATGCGGGCAGCATAGGTAAACAAAGGATATTCCTTATTAAGAACTGAAACAAGGATGTTGGCATCTAAAAAAATCCTCACTTCCTTGATTTTAAGTACTCTGATTTCAGGGATTGACGATTTCGCTTTTTAGTGTGGTATTTTACTTCTCCTTCGGCTACTTGAAGCACCCAATCTGCCACTGGCAAATCTTCTAGTTGCTGATAACTTCCACTGGTGATTTTTGAATACAAAAACTCGGTAAGGCGCGACAAACTAACGTTGTTTGCATCTGCAAATTTTTTAGCCTTCGCAATTACATCACCGTCAAAACTTAAAGTAATTTTAGTATCCATCCTGAAATCAATCTATACTACAAACTTAAATATTTAATACGTACGAAAAAATGAAAATAGGCCTGATCTCTGACACACACAGTTTCCTCGACCCAAAAGTTGAATCGTATTTTAAAGAATGCGATGAGGTTTGGCATGCCGGTGACATTGGCGATCCATCTGTTTTGAACGAATTAAAAAAGCAAAAGCCGGTGCGCGCAGTGTTTGGCAACATCGATTCGCTGGAGTTGCAACATCAACTGCCGGAAGATGATTGGTTCATGTGCGAAGGGTTACAAATCTGGATGACACATATTGGTGGCGCACCTCCGAATTACAACCCCCGAATCAAAAAGATATTAAAGGAAAAAGCCCCCGACATTTTTATCTGCGGACATTCACATATACTTCGCATTAAGCGCGATCCTGCCTACAAGAACATGCTTTACATCAATCCTGGAGCGGCCGGTAATCACGGCTTCCACGCCATCAAAACCATTCTACGCTTTGAAATAAAAAAGGCTTCCATTTCAAATATGGAAGCCATTGAACTCGGCAAGCGAGGTGCTTTATAAATTATCTTAATCGCGGTACATCACGGCTTTAACGGCCTTTACCGTGCGTGCTACGCTGGGTAGAATTGCATCGATCAATGTAGGCGCATAAGGCAGCGGCACATCCAAGCTGTTGATGCGGTGAATCGGTGCATCTAAATAGTCGAAAGCGTGCTTTTGCACATGATAGGTAATCTCCGAAGAAATTGCAGCCAAAGGCCAAGCTTCTTCTACGATGACTAATCGATTAGTCTTTTTAACCGATTCTACTACGGTAGCATAATCGATCGGGCGAACCGAACGCAAATCAACTACCTCCACGGAAATTCCTTCTTTCTCCAATTCCACTGCAGCGGCGGCCAAGCTTCTTCTACGATGACTAATCGATTAGTCTTTTTAACCGATTCTACTACGGTAGCATAATCGATCGGGCGAACCGAACGCAAATCAACTACCTCCACGGAAATTCCTTCTTTCTCCAATTCCACTGCAGCGGCCAATACCACTTTCAAAATCTTTCCGAATGAAACGATAGTAACATCGGTACCGGATCTCTTAATATCTGCTACTCCAATTGGAATCAGATACTCTTCAGTTGGCACCTCTCCTTTGTCGCCATACATCAACTCCGATTCCATGAAAATGACAGGATCGTTGTCGCGGATAGCAGTCTTTAAAAGCCCTTTAGCATCATAAGGAGTGAATGGAACCACTACTTTCAAACCGGGTGTGTTCGCGAACCAATTTTCAAAATTCTGCGAGTGCTGTGAACTGAGCATTCCGGCATTTCCGGTAGGACCTCTGAAAACGATCGGAATATTGAATTGTCCGCCAGACATCGAGAGCATTTTAGCGGCTGAATTGATAATCTGATCGATGGCTACCAGCGAGAAGTTGAAAGTCATGAATTCTACAATCGGGCGGATACCATTCATAGCAGCGCCTACCCCAATTCCACCAAATCCTAATTCAGCAATAGGTGTGTCAATTACTCTTTTAGGGCCAAATTCATCCAGCATGCCCTGGCTTACTTTGTAAGCGCCATTATATTCGGCTACTTCCTCACCCATCAAAAATACAGACGGATCTCTTCTCATTTCCTCGCTCATGGCCTCCCGAAGTGCTTCTCTAAACTGGATTTCTCTCATAATATTGAATAGTTTCTTTCGCTGTGCAAGATTGTAAAATTAATGGCACTATAGTCAGTATGAAAATTATTTAGTGTGTTTTTTAGGGTATTTGGCCACAAAAAAGCCCCCATCAGTCAACTGATGGGGGCTTTTAATAAGATTGTAAAGCTTCGAATTACTTCAATGCATTACGGAATGCCTCGGTAGTATTGAATTTAGCAAACTCAAGGTCAGTCAAAGCCTTCTCTTTCAAATTTGAATCATTCTTAACTGCATTTACCAAATTGCTAACTACTGCATCGCCATTTCCTGAGCGAGCAGCTGCCACAGCGGCACCATAATAAGCAATTGCATAGCTGCTGTTTTTGCGAGTTGCCTCGGCAAATGAAGATGATGCATTGCTGAAATCTTTGCTCAATAATTGCGCTAAGCCTTTGTTGAACAAGTTCACGTGTGTATCAGCAGATGATGAAGTAGAAGTTACAGCAGCACCGTAGTTTGCCATGTAGATTTCGCAAGCTCCCTTCACTCCGTTTACACCTCTGGTTACATCATTGTTAGCGCCATTCAAAGCCTTTCTAGCCAAGCTGTATGCCTTGTAAGGATTACCTTTCATCAAAGAAACAGTTGCTAGGTTAGCGTGCACTTCAGACGAAGGATTCAATTTAGCTGCGATCTCTAATTGAGCAGCTGCTTTATCAACTAAGTCTGTTTTAGACGGATTGTCAATCACTGCTTGTAAATACGCAGCGCCTAGGTTATTGTGAGCTGTCCAGTTTGTGCCTTTTTTAGTAGCTGCCTCATAGATAGCTGTCTTTTCTTCTAATGAAGGAGTCAAAGTAGCAGCATACATTAATTCATCAAATGATAGAGTGTCGCTTTTTACGGCACCGGTTGTGATTTGCTTCGCCAAAATAGAAATTTCAGCATCTGTCTTCTTCACTTTAATCGTTAAGATTTCAGTTTTCGCAGCACGTAAACCAGGGTAGATATCTTTGAAAACCTTGTTGTAAGTAGCCAATTTCTTCAATTGTTTTTCTTGCTCCTCAAATGCACCACCATTGTTGATAACATTCAAGTAAGCGGCCTTTTCTTCTGCTGAGATACCGGAGTAAGCAGCTAATGCTGTTTTGAATTCAGACCAATCATCCGTGATAGGCTTCAAAATGAATTTCACTTCAGCAGCTACACCTTGGTAATCGTACTTCTTCATTTGAGCACGGTAGAACTTCTCAATTGCAGCAGCACGCTCTTCAGACAATTTGCTGTTGATACGCTCTAAACCTTCAGGTGAGTGAGTACCTGTGATGGTTACTGTACGAGTTACGTTTTTAGATGCAATGAAAGCATCCAATTGCTTTCCTTTTTCAGCTTTAATTTCAGAAGGACGAAGAACTGACTTGCCTCTTTCGAAGATGAAGTTCGGGATAACAACCGGAATCAATTCCTCTTGGTTATTGTAAGAGTGGGCTGCAAATGCAGCGTAGTATGAATTTTGAACCAGTTTAGATGTAGTGATAATGCCCGTTGCATAAGGCATACGAGGCGTGGTCTTAGACTTAGTGCCTTTAGAAGCTACACCTTGGATTTCGATTGTACCTGTTTTATAAGCGTCTTTGTAAGGGAACATAAAGGCTTTTGAAACCTTGGTTTCTTCCTTCGCGCTGTTTGGGTAGTCTTCTGCTTTTAAGGGCAAGCCAGGAAGAGCTAATTCGTTTTCGCCATACTTGTAGAAAGTATTGAGCGTGTAAACGGTACCTTTCTTCAACATTTTAACAGGAAGATTGCCAGACAAGTCGAAATTAACTGTGTCTTTGTGTACTTCCAGCGGATTTGGCTTTATTTCGAGCTTTTGCTCTTTCGCCATTTTAATCATTTGCGGAAGCGTACAGCTAGTGAACGTCAATGTTCCGATAATGAGCAACGAGTAAACTAATTTTCTCATGGATTTGGTATTATGGGTATCTTTAGGAACGGCAAATGTAAGCCTGAACCAATTTTTTTGCAATAATACTCAAAAAAATAAGAAACTGAGCCTTCTTTCAGGTGGTCAAATAGACTTATATTTGCAATTCGAATTGATTTCTCGATAAAAAGACAAATTGAAGGGGTAAACTGATTCAACAGCTAGAAATTTATGACTGTCTTCATCGATCGACTCAAACATTTCCTTGAAAAGCACGCCTTTGGGGTTTGCACTGCTCTTGGGGAAAAAATGGGGCTTGCTACCTCCAGCATTCGATTGTTCTTTATCTATGCGTCCTTTCTTACGTTGGGTTCGCCTGTTATCGTATACTTATCGCTTGCTTTCTTAATGAACTTGCGTGCACATCTGCGTAAGCGTACTACTATCTGGGATTTTTGATCTTCAACTGCTGAAACGTTTTCTTGCCAAGTAAAAAGTAGTCAATGACCAAAAAGCGTGGATAAAATTGGTGTGCAGTATAGCTTTTTAATTCCCGCTCTAGCTTCTTTCGTTTTCGAATTTCATTCCCCAATCCGGAAAAAAAATGGACATGCGCCTTGAGTACAGCCAGGGAATCGGCCACGGAAGGCTGCATTAAAAATTTGAATGCTGCCACCCAATCCAAAACTAATCGAAGTGGAAATTTCCATAGCAACTGATAAAATGGTAGGTGCTTGAAAACCAAACTCAGTCCATTGCGAAAATTAAAATAGGTTTTGCGCGGACTATTTGCGGACAAGGTGCCGCCACCCACGTGATAAACCGTAGCTCCACCATGATAGTAAATCTGATGGCCAGCGCGCTGCAATCGCCAACAAAAATCAATCTCTTCCATGTGCGCAAAGTAATCCTCATCGAGGCCACTCAATTGATGATAGAGTTCCGCTCGCACAAAATGGCAAGCACCTGTTGCCCAAAATACAGGAACAACATCATTGTATTGACCTTGCTCCTTTTCCATATGATTGAAAATTCGCCCGCGGCAAAAAGGATAGCCAAGGGTGTCAATCATACCACCTGCAGCGCCTGCGTATTCAAACTCGTCAGGCTTATTCTTTGAAAGTATTTTGGGCTGAATCGCACTTATCTTCGGATTGCTTTCAAAAAGTTGGATGATAGGATTAATCCAGCCAGAAGTCACTTCTACATCTGAATTAAGTAAAACGTAATATTTTGCTTCTACCAACTTCAATGCATAATTGTAGCCTCCGCAAAAGCCAAGGTTCTGTGGGATGGAGATGATTCTGACAGTTGGAAACTCGGATTGCAAAAAAGGAATGGTATCATCCGTAGATCCATTGTCTGCTACGATGACCTCCGCCTGTTTGCTGTAGTTGATAACAGAAGGCAAAAACTGTTGAAGGAATTTCTTTCCGTTATAATTAAGGATGACAACAGCTACTTCGGTCATCCCATCAAATTACTTAAATCTAAACCCGGAATATTGGGCAGTAAACCTTCGGTGCTTTTCTTAAGTTCTTCTTTTGCAAGCAATTCGGCTTTTTCAGATGCAATATTGACTGCAGCCACAACTAAATCCTGCACTAAGATTTGATCTGTTGATTTTAAAATAGCCGGGTCAATTTCAACCGCCATTAATTGTTTCTTTCCATTGACGATGGCTTTCACCATTCCTCCGCCTGCCTCACCTGTTGCAGTAATCTTTGCCAAATTATCTTGGGCTTCTTTTAAGCGGCTTTGCACCTCTTTCATCTTGCCCATCATTTTCATCATATCAAACATAGTCAGGAGAATTTAAGAGCGGCAAAATTACAATTTAGAAATGAGGTGCGGTTATGAAAGTAAGAAACAAAAAAATTATTTCCGCATCAGCACCACCGTGCCACTGCGTTGGTAAGTCTTTCCTGATTCATCTGTGATATTAGCAACCCACACATACGTAGAAATAGGCATTGGCTGTCCATTTTGATAACCATCCCACGCTTCACCCTTATCAGTATAAAAAACAACGGCTCCCCACCGATCAAAAATAGAAAGTTCCAACTTCTTAATAAATTGCCCTTGCACTTTAAAGGTTTCGTTGGTCGAAGGCCCTTTCCGATCGGGTGTAAAAGCAGTGGGAAAATATAAATTGACAGGCTTTGTCAATCGAATTTGATTTGATTCAGATTGCAGAATACCCAATTCTTTCGGCTTTGCTACTATTTTATAGGACACAATCTGATTTTCCAGATCTACGTCTGTTTCAGTGAAAGACAGATTCGTGCCTCGATCAATCGTGGCGATGAGGCTGCCGGATTGATCATATTTCAAAATTTGATAACTCTTTACACCTAAGTTCCAACCTGTATAAGCATTCCAAGTCAATGTTACTTTATTTTCATCACTTAACTCGCCTTGCAACTGTATGGGGCAAATGGGATTGGTATTCAAACTTCGGTTATCGCAATTATCAACATAGTTAATTTTATAGCATTGGTCTACTCCTACTGTAAATGCATTGTCCTTGTAATTCGTTTCGACCGAATTATCGTAAAAATTAAAAACACCTGTGCCAGTAGCCTTCAGAATGGAATAATTCTTAGCTGTAAATAATGGTGGTTGCAACCAACTGAGCTTTACCCCATCGGTTTCAACCACTGAAGTAGCGTTGGTAATGGTGGTGAGTACCTTCGAAGAAAAAGCCTTGGCACACTTTTCAAGTGAAACACTTTTGCCGCCCCATGAATAATTGCTTGAAAGTTGGTAGCAATAATCGGTATTGCAAATAACATCAGGATCAAGAAATGAAACTGTACTTCCTGTTTTGTTGTTGTATAAAACTTTGTTGCGATTGATATCAACATTAGCAACACCAGTCGTATTGGTTTGCCAATCCAGTTTATTTTGACCGCTTTGCGCGTTGACAGTCAATTTATGGCTATAAATAATTTGCGAATAATTGTTCTGAAAATTACAGGGATCATAAGAACTTAGTCGAAAGGCATAGTAGTTGTTATCCAGATTCAAATTAGTAGTAGTTGCTGAGGCGGTTCCATAAATTGATTGCAATTGAACAAAACTCTGAGTATTCGTGGCCATCTCGAGTTTGTATTGCACATTTACCGGTTGAACAAAATCTAATTTTAAAGTTGAAGCGTCTACAGCCGTTAGTTGGGTGATTTGTGGAAGAGGCAAATTAGCGACCGGAGTGAAGTTGATATCTTTTGTACTACAGTTATTGGCAGCATTGTTCTTCTTGCCATTTACTTTGATGGTGAGGGGTGTATTCGATAGATAGGTGTGTTGAGCAACCTGATTACCGCTCTTATTAATTGGCACCAAAGGGGAAAGATCACCAAAATTCACAAAGTATTGGTCGTAAGTCTGATCTGTGGTATAGATAGAAACTTGTGAACCGGAACAGGTGTAAACTTCAAACGGAGGTTGCACATTTGCATCGACTGTAACATTGATAAAGTCGGGGCCGGAGTTGGGGTAGTTCACCGACATGCGATAGGTACCCGGATTTGTATAGGTAAATTGAAGTAAGTTTTGTTGGGTGGTATTATTTCCAAGGTAATCCATGTTGAAGGGTGTGCAATTCGCACCGGAAACTAAGTTGGTAGCTGTAATCTTGATTGTAAATGGAGCGCAGCCGCGGATATTATCCACGCTAAATCGACCTCCTTCGCTAACATATTGTGCATTACCGTGAAAGGCGATAACCAGTGAAATCAATATGAAAGCTAATTTCTTCAATTGTTCAACTTAACTTCTTTCAAAAATTTTTCCGCACGCACCATATCATCATGTAAAACACGGTCGCGTTCTATAAACGGCACAGCTTGCGGAGAGAAATTTTCAACCTTCTCCAGAGTAGTGGAAGTATGCAATGGTCTTCTGAATTGTAATGCCTGTGTTGCCGTAATTAATTCGACTGCTAAAATAGAATACAGGTTATTCACAATTCGATACGCCTTCGTTGCCGCATTGGCACCCATACTGACATGATCCTCCTGTCCATTGGAAGAAACAATAGAATCAATCGATGCTGGCGTACACAATTGCTTATTTTGGCTTACCAAGGAGGCGGCTGTGTATTGCGGAATCATCAAGCCTGAATTAATACCCGGATCGGCCACAAGGTAATGAGGTAAATCGCGCGCACCGGAAATCAACTGAAAGGTTCTTCTCTCAGAAATGCTGCCCAACTCCGCTAAAGCAATTGCCAGAAAGTCGAGCGACAAAGCCAATGGCTGCCCATGAAAATTACCGGCTGAAATAATCCGATCCTCCTCCGGAAAAATATTCGGATTATCAGATACAGAATTAATCTCCGTCAGGAAAGCATCGGTTACATATTGAATGGCATCCCAACTGGCACCATGCACTTGAGGAATACAACGGAAGGAATAGGGATCTTGCACATGCTTTTTAGGCTGCGATATGATCTGACTTCCTTCCAGTAATTTTTTTATTTCACGCGCCACCGTCACTTGCCCTTTTTGCGGTCGAATGCCGTGGACTAACGAATCGAATGGTTCAATGCGACCGTCAAATGCATCAATGGACAAGGCACTGATCAGGTTGGTCAATTTTAAAATACGATGTGCATGCAACAAACACCACGTGCCATAGGCACTCATAAACTGTGTGCCGTTCAACAAAGCCAAACCTTCTTTGGCTTTAAAGTGAAGCGATTCCCATCCCAACAATTTCAACACTTCATCGCTTTGGTAAATTTTGCCTAAGTAATGCACTTCGCCCCGCCCGATGAGCGGCAATGAAAGATGCGCCAAGGGAGCCAGATCACCTGACGCTCCGAGCGAACCCATCTCAAAAATCTTCGGCAGCACACGCTGATTAAACATATCCACCAGTCGCTGTGTGGTTGATAATTGGACACCGGAGTTTCCGTAAGACAGCGACTGCACTTTTAAAAACAACATCAGCATCACAATTTCGCGAGGCACTTCGGGCCCCGTGCCGCATGCGTGTGACATGACTAAGTTTTCTTGCAGTTGCTCGAGTTGATCTGTGGGAATGTTTTTATTATAGAGCGATCCAAAGCCCGTGTTGATACCATAAATAGGTGCTGCGGAAGACGTGAGTTTTTGATCCAGGTATTCGCGGCAACGTGTTATCTTTTGTGTTGCCTCCTCCGACAAGGCAATTTTCGAATGACCATGCAGGATATGATCCAGATCATTGAGCGTAAGTGTCTTGGTAGATATAAAGTGAGTTGACTCCACGTGGTTCTAAATTACAAGTTATAACAGAGTTGACATACAGAAAGAATCAGTTATTCTTGAGCGCAGCGGCAATAGCTTCGATGGCAAGCTGTTGCTGCTCTCCCTTTTGCATGTCCTTCAATGTAAGTAAACCGGACTTTTGTTCGTCTGAACCGATTACAATCACAAACGGAATCATTTTCTTATTCGCATAATCGAGTTGCTTTTTCAGTTTCGCCTGATCGGGATAAACCTCGGTAGCGATTCCCAGGCTGCGTAGCTTACGAGCTACTCCCAACGAATAATGAAAGGTAGATTCATCAAAATGCGCGATCATTACCTTAGATGAAATTCGTGCTTCTTCCGGAAAAGCTTTCAGTTCTTCCATCGCATCGTACAAACGATCGACACCAAATGAAATCCCCACACCGGACACATCGGGTAAACCAAAAACACCGGTCAGGTTATCATAGCGTCCTCCCCCACTCACACTGCCAATGGCTACGTTGTTGATCTTCACTTCGAAGATACAGCCGGTGTAGTAACTCAATCCGCGCGCCAGCGAAATATCAAATTCGACATGAGCATTGGCATTGGTTGATCCGGTAGATGAATAGTTTTGCAAAAGCTGTAGGACTTGCTGCAAATCAGTTAAGCCTTTTTTGCCTTTTTCAGAATTGGCAAATTGCCTTGTCAAGAAATTAATTTTCTCTTCAGTCGTTCCGTTGAAATTCAGGATGGAAAAAACAGCATCGATGCCTTTGTCTTCAAATCCTCGCGAACGCAATTCTTCTTTCACTTTTTCTTCGCCAATCTTATCCAGCTTATCGATGGCAACAAACAACGAAGATTCGTTTTGCGAACCGGTTAGTTCGGCCAAACCGGAAAGAATGGCGCGGTGGTTAATTTTAATCGTGTAATCTAGAATACCCAAAGACCCAAATACTTCCTGAATCATCAGAACAATATCGGCTTCACAGAGTAGCGAATCGGTGCCCACCACATCGGCATCGCACTGGTAAAACTCGCGGTATCTTCCCTTCTGCGGCCGATCAGCACGCCACACCGGTTGAATTTGATAACGCTTGAATGGAAAAGTAATCTCATGTCGATTCATCACCACGTAGCGCGCAAACGGAACGGTTAAATCGTAGCGCAGGCCTTTTTCGGAAATATCAAAAGTTAGAAGTTTCGAGTTTTTAGTTGCAAGTTTCTCACTATCAACTTCCGCTAGAAAATCACCACTATTTAAAATCTTAAACAACAACTGATCTCCTTCCTCGCCATATTTCCCCGTTAGGGTGGTGAGGTTCTCCATGGCTGGCGTTTCGAGGGGCTGGAAGCCGTATTTTTGAAATACTTTGCGGATGTTATCGAAAATAAACTGGCGCTTGGCCATTTGGGCCGGCCCGAAGTCGCGGGTGCCTTTCGGTAAAGTTGGTTTTTCCATCGTAATAAACCGCCAAATCTAAGGCTTTCGCCAACCAGTTGCCAGCAGGCGGTAATCTGTTTTCTTCATAAAAGTGCGGAAATAGGGCTCTGGTTGTCAATTACTTCTTGCATTCTGCGAAATGATCCTTATTTTTGCCGCTCGTTTTTAACAACATACGCCATGTCAGTTACCCGATTAAAAAGAAAGAACCGCAAAGACAAAGCCAAAGCGGCTCGCAGAAGAACTGCATTGAAGACTCAAAACTTCAAACCAGTAGCGAAAGCGGTTGATATCGAAAAAATCAAAGAAAGCTTTAAGAAAAGCGCATAAAAAAAGGGACTGCTTTAGGCAAGTCCCTTTTTTTTGATTCCTATCCAATTACTTGGCGTCCTTATTCTTTAGATCTTGAACTTCTGCACGGATTGATTGTGCGATGTTTTTCAAATCCTGCATTCCCTTTCTTACACGGGTTCCGGCAGCACTATTAGCCTTGTTATAAAATTTGTCAGCGTCTCCTTCTAGGGAAGCAATAAGAGCTTTTAATTCTTCAAATTTTTTCATTGTTACGGTATGTTTAGTTTATAGAGGTGTTTGATTCTTATGCCAAATTAGCTAAAAACCTTTAAAAACAATCAAAAACCCCATTTTTTTACGCTTTAGTAACCGAAACCAAGGCTTCTTTTCTGTAAAAACCATCATCGAGCTTGGTTTTCAGGGCTGAAAACGCGGTTAAGGTCTCTTCCACGTCCGCCATCGTGTGCGAAGCTGTCGGGATGATTCGGAACATAATCACGTCTTTTGGCACTACAGGATAGATTACTACCGAGCAGAAAATACCATAATTCTCGCGCAAATCCATTGACATGTTTGCTGCCTCGCCTACACCACCTTTGAAAAGAACAGGAGTTGGAGGGGTTTGTGTCTTATTGATGGCAAAACCACGATCAGCCAGTCCACCTTTAATGGCAGCCATAATTTTCTTCAGATTTTCACGGAATTCAGGGTGCTTCTTCACCAATTCTAGGCGCTTCATACCGCCAATTACCAAAGGCATCGGCAAGCTCTTCGCATAGATTTGAGAACGCACGGAGTAGCGCAAGAACTTCAAAATCTTCTTATCACCGGCTACAAACGCACCGATGCTGGCCATTGATTTGGCAAACGTAGAGAAGTAAAGGTCAATCTGATCTTGAACCCCTTGCTCCTCGCCTACCCCGGCACCCGTTGGGCCCATGGTTCCAAATCCGTGGGCATCATCTACCAACAGACGGAAATTGTATTTTTTCTTCAATTCTACGATGCCTTTCAGGTCGCCCATGTTACCGGACATACCGAAAACACCTTCGGTGATTACAAGAATACCACCACCGGTTTCGTTGGCCAACTTGGTAGCACGTTGAAGTTGTTTCTCCAGGTTCTCCATGTTGTTGTGCGGATACACAAAGCGTTTACCCATGTGTAAACGAACACCATCGATGATACAAGCGTGTGATTCTGAATCGTATACGATTACGTCTTTTCTATTCACAATGGCATCGATAATAGAAAGAACACCCTGATAGCCATAATTTAGCAACATAGCGTCCTCTTTCTTTACGAATTCGGCCAATTGCTTTTCAAATAATAAGTGATTAACAGAGTTACCGGACATCATGCGGGCGCCCATAGGCGAAGCGAGGCCATATTGAGCCGTTGCATCTGTATCTGCTTTGCGAACTTCCGGATGGTTGGCGAGGCCGAGATAGTTGTTCAAACTCCAGTTCAGCACAGTTTTGCCATTAAACTTCATACGAGGGCCTATTTCGCCTTCCAACTTAGGAAAGAAGAAATAATCGTCAGGTAAATGAGAGTACTTGGCCAGTGGGCCTTCTTCCATGCGGAGTTTTTCAAATAAATCGACCATTGGTAGTAATATTCAGTTAATAATTCCGCAAAAATAGAAAAATTGTGGGGAAAGGCACATGCCTGATGGATTAAGTACCTCTTCAGTTAGATAAATTTAAGTCTTAAATGCCCATTTAAGCTTCTAAAGCCCTATGATTTCAAAATCTCAGTTAAAGCAATGCATCGAGTTCCTTCCAGAAAGTTTCACATTGAATGAACTTATGGAACGTCTGGTCTTAATTTCTAAAATTGACTTGGGCAATGAACAATCTAAAAAAGGTGAAACACTATCAGAAAGTGAGGTAGATGAAGAAGTGAAAAAATGGTTTTTAGGAAGTTGATAATTTTATGAATATGGCTTGTGTTGCCATTCGAACGATTCATCATTCATCGTATATTGGCGCATTACAATCTTGAAATAAATCGGTCATGGGAAAAATCCATAAACTTCTAATAGCCAATCGGGGCGAAATCGCTTTGCGCATTATGCGAAGCGCTAAAGAAATGGGCATAAAAACCGTGGCCGTTTACAGCGAGATCGATCGCAATGCCATGCACGTCCGGTTTGCCGATGAAGCTTATTGTATTGGCCCTGCCCCCTCTTCCGAATCGTATCTTCGCATGGATAAGATCATCGATGCCGCTAAGAAATCGGGCGCCAATGCCATTCATCCCGGTTATGGATTTCTATCCGAGAATGAAGACTTTGCAGATCTGGTAAAAGAAAACGGGTTGATTTTTGTCGGGCCTTCAGGCGATTCCATGCGCACCATGGGCAGTAAGCTAGCTGCGAAAGAAGCGGTATCGAAATTCAATGTACCGCTCGTGCCTGGAACAAGTACTCCGATCACCAACGTAGATGAAGCGAAAGCAATCGCCAAAAAAATTGGATACCCTATCTTAATTAAAGCGAGTGCCGGTGGCGGTGGAAAAGGAATGCGGGTGGTAGAAAACGAAGCCGAATTTCAAAATCAAATGGAGCGCGCCATTAGTGAAGCAACGGCTTCTTTTGGAGATGGCGCAGTATTCATTGAAAAATATATTGCGAAACCGCGTCACATCGAGTTTCAGGTATTTGGCGACCAGCACGGAAATGTAGTGCATCTTTTTGACCGCGAGTGTTCCATCCAACGCAGACATCAGAAAGTAGTAGAAGAAGCGCCTTCTCCGGTGCTGACTCCGGAGCTTCGAAAAAAAATGGGCGAAGCGGCTGTCAACGCAGCGAAGGCCGCGAAGTATTACAATGCCGGAACGATTGAATTCATTTTAGATGAAGACATGAGTTTCTATTTTCTGGAAATGAATACACGCTTGCAGGTGGAACATCCGGTAACGGAAATGATCACCGGCTTAGATTTGGTTAAACTACAAATCAAAATTGCAGAAGGCGAGAAGTTACCGTTTAACCAAGATCAATTGAAGATCCACGGACACGCCATTGAAGTGCGGGTGTGTGCGGAAGATCCTACCAATAATTTCTTGCCCGACATTGGTACACTTCAAACTTATCGCAGGCCACAAGGCCACGGAGTGCGTGTAGACGATGGCTTTGAAGAAGGCATGACCATTCCGGTGCAATATGATCCGCTGCTGGCAAAACTGATTGTGTATGCCGAGACGCGCGAGTTAGCGATGGATAAAATGGTTCGCGCGATTACAGATTATGAAATTACCGGTGTAGCCACCACGCTGGGTTTCGGAGCTTTTGTGATGATGCACGAAGCATTCCGATCCGGAAATTTCAATACACGATTTATTGAAAACTATTTTAAGCCAGAATATCTCCAACAGCAAGCGGATGAAGATGTAGAAAAAGTAGTGGCGGCATTGGCTGTCACTCTTTCGGCTCAGGCAAATACTTCCGCGACATCGCAGGTGGTAGCTCGTCCCACCAGTAAGTGGAAGAAAAACCGCGTTTAACGTATGGCGGAAATAAAACCTATTCGCGCATGGCGATACAATTCGAGTCTGGCAACGAAGATTGAAGAACTCACGGCTCCTTTGTTTGATGTGGTGTCTGACAAACAGCGACAGAAGTTGTATGAAAATCCGTACAACTCGATTCATCTCTCCGTGCCTAAGGGACCCAATCCTTCCGCGAGAGCGAAACAAGTATTGAACGAGTGGAAAAGTAAAGGTGTCATTCGACAAGATGCCATACCGGGCATTTATGTGTACTACCAATATTTTAAGTTAGCCGGATCTCCCAAAGAATATTGCCGCAAAGGATTTGTTTGCCACATTCGTGCGTACGATTGGAAAGAAAATGTCATTCTCCGACACGAGAATACAATCCCTAAAGCGGTGAATGACCGGATTGAGTTGCTGGAGCAAACGGAGTTGCATGCAAGTCCCACTCATGGCTTGTATACCGATCCTACTTTTGAATTAGAAAAATACATGGACGAAGCGATGCAAGTGCCATTGTATGAAACAGAAGATTACCAGGGTGTGCGCGATGTGCTGGCTGTTATTCAAGATGCGAAAGTGATTCAACGTTTTATTGAAGTGATTGATCCCATGAAAATTATTCTGGCGGATGGACACCATCGCTATGAAAGTTCGTTGGAACTAAAACACCGTTTAGAAAAAAGCACTTCTCACCTTACGGGAAAAGAAGGTTTTCATTATCACCTGATGTACTTGACGAATACAGAAGCGGATGATTTAAGGATTTTGCCGACCCATCGCATCATTCATGACCTTCCTAATTTCAGTGAAGAACAAGTGATTGAAAAATTAGCCAACGACTTTGAAATTAAATTCGTTGACAATGCCGACAGCCTGAATGAGATTATCATGGGTAAAAAATGGGCATTTGGCATTGTGTTGAAAAATCGTGCGTTGAAAGTACGCTTGAAGTCGGAAGCTATTCACAAAATGACGTGGAACTTTCCGCAAGAAATAAAGAATTTAGATTTAACGGTATTGCATTATTTCATCATCGAACGAATTCTGGGCATTCCCGGAAAAGACCAGCGGGGCTCTGATAATATTTCCTTCGAGCGGAATTTTGCAACCTGCCTCAATCTCGTGATGTATGAACAGGCACAGATGGCAATCATCACACAAGAGGTAAGCATTGAGGAAGTGAAACAAGTGTGTGCCAGCGGATACACGATGCCGCAAAAGTCAACCTACTTTTATCCCAAGGTCATTAGCGGATTTTTATTTAGCTCAATCAAACAAGATGAATTTCAAACGCCCGCTTATTCTCGCTTCTAGTTCACCGCGAAGACAGTATCTGTTACATGAATCCGGATTTACATTTCGTGTAAGCGCACCAAATATTGACGAATCTTTTTCATCAGAAATGCCGGTTGAACAAGTGCCCGGCTATCTGGCAGAAAAGAAAGCCAAAGCTTTGTTACCTGAACTCGAAAACGAAGTTGTCATTGC
>JBGAUU010000062.1:0-27189 GCA_044228465.1 Cyclobacteriaceae bacterium | reverse complement strand
CTGAGCTAAGATATAACCTAGAACCTGATCCGTAGCAAAACTTCCATTGATTGCCAACGCAATGGTTACAGCAGGATTCAGATGCGCGCCACTGATGTTGCCGACTGCATAGATTGCCAGCATAACGGCCAATCCCCAACCAATAGAAATCATCAGCCATCCGCCATTTTCAGATTTTGATTTACGAAGTGAAACAGCGGCATTCACGCCTCCACCCAAAAGGATGAGTAGCATGGTTCCAAAAAATTCTGCCAGATATGGGCTCATAGAAATTAGATTATATTTTAGTCAATGAAACATTAATGGTTAGAAGATGACAATAAAACTTCCTCTCCAGCTGTTTTTGATTTGATCAATAAAGTAGCCAAAGCAGCAAGTGCCAATAAGACACCAGCAAAGGCTACCGCATTTCCACTATCGTTCCCTAAGAAGTTCTTTAACACAAAACCAAAAGTCACCGTCTGTAAAATCATTGGCACCACAATCATCATATTGATAATTCCCATGTAGACTCCGTAGCGTTCTTTTGGTATGTTGCCCACGACTAACAAATAAGGAATACCCATCATGCTTGCCCAGCCAACACCAAAACCAGTTATAGCCGGAAACAACAAATACTTATTTTCAATAAAAGGAAAAATTATAAAACCAATTGAAGCGAGCACAAGGCAGGTAAAATGCACCATTTTTGCGGACGCTTTTTTTACAAAGTATACTAAAGCAAATGCCGATAAGAATGTAACAATGTTGTACCAACCATTTACTAATCCAGTCCAACTCACCGCCTCATCATACAATGGATTATTTACAGTTTCTGAGGTTTTCCACACGGATAGCGCGATGCTTTTTGACGCATTCTGCCAATAGCAGAAAAGACCATACCATTGAAACAAATAAACCAACGCCAATTGCCACATTACTTTAGGCATATCCAATATTGACTCTACTATTTCGATATTCTGTGCGAATAGTATTTTACTCCAAGAGTTGCGCTTCATTAGTGCCAATACATCCCTGAAAATAGATCTATAAAAAAGTGATGGAATCAAAAGAATAGCCATCATAACATACGCGACCAAAGAAGTAATTACAGAAATAAAAAACTGCCAAACCAGATGTGGTTGACCGATGTTCTTTTTCTTAATTTCATCAATCTCTTCTTTCGTAGCTGGTATCTCCGGTGTTGTGCGCATACTCCACCAAATGGTTCCGATGGAACAAACTGATCCTAAAAAAAATGAAGCAAATACCCAATTAGGTATGGCTCCTGTTCTGCCAACAATCAAAAGAGGAAAAACAAAAAGAGAAACGTTCGCGAGAGTCTGGCCCAAACCGGTAAAAAAGCTTTGGGTTTGAAAGCCAGTCGGCCGCTGATCGTCATTTAACTTATCGGCAATAAATGCGCGATAAGGCTCCATGGCAGTATTATTTCCAACATCCAAAATCCAAAGTAATCCAGCTGCCATCCAAAGTGCGCTACTAAATGGAAAGAAGAAAAGACAAATACTACATAGTATTGCTCCAATAAAGAAGTATGGTTTCCTTCTTCCAAATCGAGGGTCCCAAGTTTTATCACTCAGTGCTCCAATGATAGGCTGTATTAAAAGTCCCGTTACGGGACCTGCTAAATTCAAGAGTGGAATCTCATCGGGACTTGCACCCAAAAAATCGTAAATGGGATTGACAGCACTCTGCTGTAAGCCAAAGCTATACTGTATACCAAAGAACCCCACATTCATATTGATGATCTGTGAGAATGTAAGGCGTGGTTTTGATAGACTCATTTCATTCAGTTAACTATTCTAAAGTTGCTGAAAGGAAACGGAAGATGCAAGAATTAATATATCGATGAGGTCTCCCGTTATTGAATGAGAATCTTAAAGTACTTAATGGTTCGAGTATCTGTTACAGAAACAATATACGCTCCCGGGAAAAAGTTAACATTCACAGTTGCCGTTTTGTCTACGACCGAAATTTGATTGACTTGCAATTCCTTTCCTGTTAAATCAAAAATCTTAACTGACACCTCTTTAGCGGAATCATGCTCTAACTGAATATTGAACTTTCCTGATTTAATTGGGTTTGGATACAATTCCATTGGGGGTGTTTCCAACTCTTCTGTTGCGGTAATAAGAAAATCCACTAGGTTAGCACCTGTAGCTGGTTGCTGTGTGGTGGTGTAGATATGAAATTCTCCCGGTGCCAATGAAGTAATGGCACTGGTACTTGCTACTTGTATGGTGGAATTTCCAAAGTAATCAAACCAAGTTCCGGTTTTCGTAAATATAGAGTTTTCCTGCTTGAATGAGGTTGAAAAGTTGCCAACGATAGCCACATTCATCGAAGGGTGCGTTATCTTTATACTTCTGACATCTCCCGATGATTGAAATACGAAATTCCCATTAGAAAATACGGCTCGGTTAGAGGAAACTAATTTATTGATAGCCGAAACCACTTGGTATAAGCGTTGTCGATCTGTATTGGTGTAATAATTTAAGGAAGATACGCCCCAAGGCAAAGGTTTGTTTCCTGTTCTGCAATTTCCGCTTTCTGTGCCATCCTCACAATAATTGATACTCTTATCATATCCCAACTCACCAAACTGCCACAACATCTTTGGGCCGGGTAATGTATAAAAAAATGCTGCCCCCATCTTTGCGCGGTTCAGAGCTGTTGATATATCCCGAATATTGTATCCCGATCCACTTTGTCCCTCTCTTAATAATGCAAGCATGAGGCGTTCTTCATCATGACTTTCCATGTAGTTAACATGCGATAACCGATTGGTTCCTTCCAATGAACTGCTGGCATTTCCTTTCAAGGCATTGGCGAAGTTTCCGGTTTGATTACCCCATAGTAACATCCCATTTCCCGCTAATACTAACTCTTCGGATGAAGCCGCAAAGTGTTCCAGAATAACATAGGCATCTGACTTCACCGTCCAGATTTTGTTAGCCATTCGTGTTAAGATATTAATTCGCGATTGATCGTAATTACCCCAGGCTCCAACGTCATTGGGATTGTTGGTTTGCGTAAAGCCTTTGGAAAGATCAAAACGAAATCCATCAAAATGATACTCCTTCAACCAATAACTACAAACAGTATCTACAAAATTTTTGGTGTATTGGCTTTCGTGGTTGAAGTCATAACCTACGCTAAACGGGTGGGTTGCGTCTGGATTGAACCAAGGATTGTTTTTTGGTTTACCGGATTCAAAATACATCCTCACCATAGGATTTTGTCCGAATGCATGATTCAAAACCATATCTAAGATGACTGCGATTCCTTTCTCGTGAGCCTTTTCAATAAATTTCTTAAGCGCATTTTTGGTACCATAATATTTGTCGGGTGCTAAAAAATAAGACGGATTATAACCCCAACTTTTATTTCCTTCAAATTCCATGATGGGCATTAGCTCAATGGCATTTACACCTAATCGTTTAAGATAATTCAAAGTATCGGTTAAATCTGAATAGCTGTGAGATCCCAAAAAATCTCTAACCAATAATTCATAAACAACTAATTCCGTCTTCTTGGGGGCTACCCAATTTGCCTCCGAAGCCGCCCATGCATAGGGTGTTTGGTTGGTTTGTAAAACTGTGGCAATACCATTCTCCGTTCTTGTATTGACTGGCAGATTCGGATAAATAGAGGAGGAGATTTCAGCATCGTTGTAGGGATCTGAAACCTTATCGGCCAATGGATCACCAATTTTTATTACGCCATCCACCCAATATTGAAATACATACTCTTGCCCTGGAGTTAGGTTGGTTAGTTCAAACCAGTAGCGCTCACCGTCCGGAGTCTTTTTCATTAAATAAGAATCATTTAATGTCCAATTGTTAAAGTCTCCAACTAAAAAAACAAACGACTTATTGGGAGCAAGTAATACAAGTGTAGCCTTGGTTGGATCGGAGGAGTAATTAATGCCATCTTTAACTCCAACCGGCAAATTTTGTGTTACCGTATTACCAATTAATAGAATATTGAAAGTTGAAAAGGTCTCTACGTTAACCGCGTTAATCACTGCTTTAATCTTAATCTTTAACGATTGGGAAGAAGATGGGGTATAGGATGTAGAAATGCTTGTACCATTCGAAACAGAAGCAATTGAAGTATACCCTGAACCTGAATCAATTAATATCTCCAGGGTTGAAGCTTGCTCAGAGGAAGTTCCTGAAATCGTCAGGGCATTACCGGATGGCACAAATACATCTGAATTAGTTGGTGAAGTGATGCTAGTAAATGCGGAAACTGCCAGCGGTTTAAATATATCGGCTGCTTGGCCTTTCGCTGTTCCATTGGCGTTCCTAAAAACCATGGCTAAATAGAACACATTAGTGCCAGCGGGAACACCGAAATAACTTCGTAAGGTTGGACTCAGTGTAATTGACCATTTGTTGGCTTGCCCCACTACCGCGGTCATTTGGCCAATTCCATCATCTGCACCATAATTACCTTTTACAAATCGCCAATCAGATCCTAATGGGTTTGCCGTATTCGTAGTTACAACGCCAGCATGCATATACACCTTGGCTGCTCCGGCCAAAGGAGTTCCAGTGGCATCAATTGTAACCGTTACGGATTGATCTGCCGTTGGCGATGCAGGAGTTAATGTGACTACTTGAGCCAATGAACTAACGGCAAAAAAATGAAATACAACAATTAGACTTCCTACCCCTCTCATAAACATTAATTTAACGTGAAACTTTATATTACTTTTCTTTTGTAACAACTCTTTCGCTGATCAACTCTCCAATCGCTTTTCCTTGCTTCGCTCCGAATTCAATAGCTGGTTTATAGTGAATGCCGCCATAAAAACGGCTAATGCCTGCTTCCTCAGCTGCCTGATAGAAGGATTTAAAACTACGTGCTGGCATTCCAAATTCCAACTCGGTGGAGTCGGTAAACGCATAATTATCGCCAAACAATTTTGTCAATGCCACGGATGCGGATGATGAAATTACACTATGTCCACTGGTGTATTCCGGAAAGGGTGGCGTTTGCAAAACAGGAACCCAATCTTCATCGATGTGTTGATTGATATATGTCTCCGGACGAATAACACGGCTGCGATACTTCTCATCCCAGCAACTGATAAATCCATCCACCAGAGAAAGTGATACACGCACATAGGCTTCGGCTGACAACACCATATCTGCTTTTGAATTTTCACACACGTGGCGGGTAATGTTTATCCAGTGGCCTCCGGGTGAAATCTTCTTCGTAGCAAACATGACATGCCCGCGCACATTCATGGCAAAAGGATTACAATCCCAAAAACTGGCAATAGCGCGCTGTTCTTCTGTGATATTCTTTCCGGTTAGATAAACATCGCTTGCCTCTTTATAAAACTGACTCGTCTTCTCATTGGAGAATGGCGTAGGTGGCACCGGTTTGAATTGTGCGGCTGAATCAATCACGAAAGTTCTGATCTTATTCCAGTGAGGTTCTACCGCATCCATGTAAGCCGGTGGTGTCGGCTTCCAAGTGCCCGGATTACTTTCGATTGAGTACTTGGGGAAACTGCGCGATTGCTTGTAGTTGTCTTTTGATGACCATTCTAAAATATGAGCGGCTACCTGATCACCGTATGCAATCGATCGGTCATACACATCGTCAGGCATGCCGGTATTTTTAAACTCGGTATAGATCTGTTGCGTGTATTTATCAAAATCTTCTTCTGAGAATATCAAGGTTCTGCCTACTTTGATCATGGCCTGAGTAGATGCCAATGGGAAACAATATTCCAACGAAGGATCAGGTTTAGGTACTTCTGTCAAGCCATGCAATTGGCCGGCCAACGATTTGTAATTTTTATTCTCATGAATAATGGCCTCATAAGCAGCTACACTTGAGTAAGTATAAATTCGGCTTGCTACGGGAGGTGAAAAAATGTCGTGTACAATGCGGTCCGTAATGGCCTTCATCGTGCGATGAAGAAACTCCGGATTATTTGCTTTTGCTTTGTATTCGGTATTGTTTCCTCCACACGAGGCAACCAGAATCAAGGCAATAAGCCATCCAAATGATTTAACAGAAAATGAGTTCATGGGCTAAGGTTTGAGTAAGCCAAAATTACTAGTAATTCTGGTTTGATACTATGACAAACATCAGATCTGATTATTTAACAGAATAATTCGTTCGGCTAAGCCCCACTCCTTTCAATTGCAATGATTTCCAATTTTTAGGGAGTATACCTTTTTGCTGTTGAATACCCTGATCGTTGATGATGAGTCCACCAAAACCAAATATGACAGCCTGCAGCATTCCACCTGCCCCAGTGGCAAAGTAAGGATTAGTCCCTCCGGCTGTTTCTGATAGGACACCAAATGGAGGCACTTTATTAGGGATGTAGCTCTTCTTAAAAATCTCAGCGGCCTTTTCGGCATTGCCCAATTTAGCGTAAAGCGTAGCTAAAACAGAAGCGCCCATGGCAGGTCCATCGGGAGCATATCGAGGCTCGTAGTAAGCTAAGTCTTTTTCAATTTGTGATTTATCAGAAACAATTTCCAACGGATAGGCAAGTAAATTAACATCTGCCTGTTTGATGGGAACACCATCATACGTTGCATTTTCTTTGGTGGTGCCATCCGGAAATTTCAAGATCGGAATATTTTGCGCAACCAACTCCCAATCGGCATTCATAGGCAAACCTAATTCCTTTGCGGCTTGATTGGCATAGCGCAAAACGGTAATCGCCATTCCATTGGTAAATGCGTTGTTATCAATATTCTCTTGCCACTCGTTGGCACCAATCACGTTGTTGATTTCATACTTACCCGGTCCTTTTCTTTCGACCCTGCTCGCCCAAAAGTCGGCCACTTCTTTCAATACCGGATACCCACGTTCGCGCAGCCAAACTTTATCTTTCGTAACCTGATAATATTTCCAAAAAGCCCAACCAATACATCCGGTAATATGATGTTGGAAAGGTCCGGTCAGCGCCCACACGGGAGTATCTTCTGAGCCTTCGTCTGATGATTCCCATGGAAACATGGCGCCTTTATATCCGTGTGAAAATGCATTTTGCTTAGCTGCACCTAATCGTTGATAGCGATATTCTAACATGGATTTCGCAATATTAGGTTGAAATGCCAACAAGGGCGGATACATCCATAGTTCGGTATCCCAAAAAACATGGCCATTGTACCCTAAGCCGGAAAGTCCCATCGGTGAAAGACTGTAAGCAGTGCCTTCTCTTGAAAACGAATAGAGGTGGTACAATGCAAAGCGAATATCTTTTTGAGCTTGCAAATCGCCTTCAATGACTATGTCGCTCTTCCAGAGTTCTTCCCATGCTTGTTCGTGTCGCATCAACAAGCGCTCGGTTCCTTCCAGCTTCGCAAAGATTGTTAAGCGCTCGGCTTCATTCAATGCGTCCTGATAGTGCTCGGTAGATGTCGCTGATGATACTACACTAAAACGATACGTCTCACCGGCTTTCAAAATTTTGGTGAACTTGGCTAAATGCATGTTATAGTCCCAGTCTTCATGAATCAAATCCGGTTCTTTACCATGCGCTTCTGAAAAGATAAAGCTATTGCTGACGGCAACAGTATGTTTGCCGGAGGGGCTTTTGCCTACGGAGGTGAGCAAAGGAATCGTCACGTGCGGACGATCTATTTCGCTGTACATATTGCGCACGTCCGTAAGATGGTTAGGCGCTTCGATCACACTCATCGGTGTAATGGTAACATCTTTCTTGGCCTTGATTTGCACCATCGTCATGGCGGTGTAGGGCAAATGACGCAGTGCCATGAGGGTATGTTCTACAACTATTTTATCGCCCACATCAAAGGAAGTGGTGAGTGCCGCTTTTTTCATATCGAGCACTTGGCGGTAATTGGAAACATTGCTCGGTGAAACACGCATGCCATCCACATCCAAATTCATGTTTACATGGTTGAATGTTTTAAGGATGTTAGATACTCTACCTCGTTGATAATAATCATAAACGCCATTCAGCACCACGTCTTTTACTTTCATGGGTTCGGGCGAAGACACCAAGCCAATCATACCATTTGCCACGGTGACTCCGTAGTATTGGTTGGGATTGATTTGATCGGCTTGGATTTGCCAATCGCTTTGCGCGATCAGATGGGTCGAACAGAAAAGAAATAAAAGAGGTAGCGAATATTTCATAATTCAAGCTGGTAAAGTTGAAACATCATTTCAAATCAAATTATACACTTCAATCACTGAGAATTGCGCAATTACCGGTTATCCTTATTTTGATTTCATTCGGCTATTGAACAGCAGCAGTGTATCATTATTTCTTGATACAAGATAAGCTCTTTTTTGGCCTTTTTGATGGATCTTTTTTATATCCCGAATCTCTCCCTTTGCTATAAATCCCGATTTTATAGGATTAACTGCTGCAAAATCCCCTCGGTTGTTTCCCTTCAAAAATAAACCAACTCCCGCATCATAAGGACCAAAATCAGGCTGTGTGGCCAGTAGGTTACCCCCAATAAGCAAATCAACATTACCATCACCATCCGCATCATCAAAATGAATCGCCTTAATGGGAAAAAGTTGAGCCTCATAAGGAAGCGAATAATAAATTAACTTTCCCTTTTCATTTTTCACTACGACAGACTCCAGTATATTGACCGACAATCGTTTCGATTTTTTAATTTGTTCTGAATTTAAAATATCATTTAACTGTGCATTTTGATAAGCAGTATAATCAGGAAACTTCTTTTTCCATGAAGGCACTTGCTTTATCAATTGGTCTCTGGAATTAAATGGATATTGAACCCCATTATTAAAGTAAGTTAATAGCTGCTCTGTACTACCATTAGCATCAAAATCTCCAACGTACAAATCAAGTGGTTGATCTTTACTGGCTTTTAGGCGTGAGTTCAATCCTAAATTACCAATTACAAAATCAAAATCGCCATCGCCATCCATATCTGCTGCCTCAATTCGGTTCCACCATCCGGTAGTTTGGTTGAGTCCAAATTTTTCGGTTGCATTCCAAAAGAGGTGGTTGGGCTGCTGCAAGAGAATGGTAATGGGCATCCATTCACCAACAACAATCAAATCAATAAGCGCATCATTATTAACATCCGTCCATATTGCATCTTTCACCATCCCCAGCTTCTCCTTCGAAAAGCTATCATACCAATTTTCTTGCGCAACAAAGTTTCCATTACCATGGTTAACAACCAAATAGCTGTCGGGGCTCAATCCATATCGGTTGAGCAATAAATTAGCTCCAATAAAAAGATCGGCATCTCCATCCTGATCAAAATCATATGGCTTTACGCATGAAGCGTTAAAGGAACGAAATGGAAGAAATTTAAAATCGCGATCAAAATGACCGGATCCATCATTGATATAGAGTCTTGCACTTACTTGATTATACATTTCTTCGTGCCCTCCACTTACTACTACCAAATCGAGATCTTTGTCATTATCTGCATCAAAAAATGCGGCATCCACATCTTCAAAAGCAGAATCAAGAGCCAATTGAAGATTATATGTCTTTTTAAAGTTTCCATTTACATCTTGTAAACAAATAACACCAGGTTTGTTTCTCGCTCCGCATAAAAAAAAATCCTCAAGACCATCGCTATTTACATCACCAATGGTTGTCCTAGGGCCTTCCGTGGTCGCCATATGGGGCATCAATCGTTCATTCGTGAAGGCACTGTATCTGTTTTCAGTATGCTTTATCAAATTAAGTGGATCAGAGAACAAAGGTGAATCGACTTTATCATTGAAATCTTTAATCCTAACTACCGAATCATATCGAATGTACATTGATCCTTTCTTAGGAAAAGAAGTAAGGGTAGTATGTGTCTTATCCGGCCACTTAACTACCATCGAATCATATTGAAAAGCTGTGTCGATTGCAAAGGCTAACTTAAGGTCTGAAGATGAACACCAACCCCTGGTAGGAAATACTTGTTGTACTTGATTTGATTTATTTGAATAAAGAGTAACGGTTGATCCTATTGCAAAATGGTTTTTGGACTTTGAATCACCCTCCAATTGAATAGAAATAAATTGTTTGTCACTATTGTTTCGATAAACTAGGGCTACATTATTGACCACATTCGTTACCAAGTCAAGATCGCCATCATTATCCAGATCGCCATAAGCAGCTCCGGTGGTCGTATTCTTTTGCGGCTCTACCCACGTTGAGGATTCGTTGGTAAACTTTAAATCTCCTCTGTTCCGGAAAAAATAATTTTGCACATCTCCTTTTGGCATTTTATTAATCATGGGCAACACAGTACGTTGCATGATACGTTGAATGGAATCGGAAGAAATATAATTGATGTAATTCAAATCATTTGGTCTGCGTACGATGCCATTAGTGATAAATAAATCTTTCAAGCCATCGCCATCAAAGTCTGCCAACAATGGTGACCAACTCCAGTCCGTAGCAAATACATTAGAATATAAGGCTACATCCGAAAAGAGAATATTACCGGTAGAAGAAACACCCTGATTGATTTGTAGAGCGTTTCTTGAAACTTGCCTTTCATAGCCGTAGTCAAGTTTAAACGAGTATATTTCATAAGAATCCTCTCCGGCACTTGATTTAATCACCGCTTCATCAGCAGCTAACATATCGGTCGTAAAAATATCTACCCGTTCATCATTATTGATGTCAGCCAAATCATTACCCATGCTGAAACGACTATAGTGAGATAGTGATTGTATCTTGAACTTTTTGCCTTGCTCGTTTATATAGAGATAGTCATTCTCGCTGAAGTCATTGGATACATAAATATCGGGGTATCCATCTTGATTTAAATCTGCTACTCCCACTCCCAGTCCATAACCAATGTGACTCGATAAAATACCGGCTTCCTCCGTGACATTCACAAAAAAGGGCTTGCCCGTTTCTATAAGATTATTTTTATACAAACGATCTCCTGCTAACGAATCCTTCAGTAAACGTAAACTTGCGTTGCCATAAGTTCTTTGAGAATGAACCGAGTGGTTCAGTAAGTACATGTCAAGATCGCCATCTAAATCATAATCAAAAAAATTCGCTTGTGTAGAAAGACCTTGAAAGAACAGACCGTATTCGGTGGCTCGATCGGTAAAGGTTAGGTCTCCGTTATTAATATAAAGCTGATTGAATCCCTGAAATTTTTTATAATTGCCTACACCACAAACATAAATATCTAAAAATCCGTCTCCATTCACGTCAGCAAATGTGACCCCGGTTTTCCAATTTCCTAAACCGGCCACACCCGCACGTTCGGTAATATCTTCAAACTTAAAGTGCCCTTTATTGAGATAGAGTTTATTTTCAGCCTGATTCGAAACAAAGTAGATATCAGATAATCCATCGTTGTTGATATCTCCGATCGAAACGCCTGAACCATTGTAGAAATACAGATATTCTATAATATTGAAGTCTTCAGTTTCAATTATCTTATTGGCAAACGATATCCCGGATTCATTTTTGGAAACGGGAGTGAATAAATAGCTATTCTTTTGCTTGCAAGCTACTAGAAGAAAAAAACAAATGATTGTCAATGCGTACCTCATTCATACGATAAGATAACCGGAGAATCATTATTGCGTGCAACGAAAATTAATTTGCGCTTACCAATAGTAATCGACTGGATATCTCGCACTTCACCATCTAATTTCAAACCACAATCTCTATTGAGCACGGTTATAAATTCACCGTTTCCTTTTCCTTTCAAAAAAGATCCATAACTGGCATCATATCTGCCCACTTCCGGCTTAACCTTGTATAGGTTCCCACCAAGCAGTATATCAACCACGCCATCGTTATCCAAATCGTTGATTAAAATTCCATAAACCGGAGAGAACTGCGCTTCAATTGGAAGAGGCATTGATTTAAAATGGGCTTTACCATCATTCATTAAAGCAATTGATCGTAATTCTTTGGCCTCTAGTTTCAGCGCGGTACTCAACTGATTGGTGGAAAACACATCTTCAATCCTTTGATTCTTGTAACTATCATACCGCAAATACTTCTTTTTCAGGCTTGGTATTTGGCTCACCAAATCATGTCGAAGAACCATGGGATAGTTGTTATCACCTTCATACGTGCAAATAATTTGTTCTATACTTCCGTTTTGATCAAAGTCATTCACATACATGGTGACAGGATGATCACTTGTCGCGCGAAAACGAGAATTCAATCCGTGATTACCTAATACAAAATCCATATCGCCATCTTTATCCAAATCAGCAGCACGTATGGTATTCCACCAACCTGTTAATCCACTGGTCCCTGCATCTTCTGTCTTATCTTTAAATTTTCCTTTCTCCTGAATCAACACACGAATCGGCATATATTCACCTACAATAAGTAAATCAAAGTCAGCGTCTCCATCCAAATCAGCCCAAAACGCATCGGTAATCATTCCTACTTTCTCAAGAGAAGGTGCAGCTTTCTTCGTTACATTCAAGAAATTACCTAATCCATCATTATTTAAAATATAACCATTCATTGGATAGCCATAACTGAATGGTATTAACCGAGTACCTACAAATAAATCAGTATCTCCATCATTATCATAATCAGCTGCTTTTACACAACTTGAACTCTCCAGCGCTTCAAATGTGGGCAACACCTGATTGGATAAAACAAAATTTCCAGTGCCATCATTTAAATACAAACGATCTCTGAATGAAGTTGATCCGGCAGAAAACTCGTTTCCTCCACTACAAACATATAAATCCATATCCTGATCGTTATCCGCATCAAAAAATACAGAACCCATGTCTTCGGAATCTGAGAATTGTTTGAATAACTCACCATTGATACTTTGAAATTTGCCTTCGTTGTTTTGTAAATGTAGTTCGCCTGGCTGCCCCTTCGCGCCTCCTATATAAAAATCATCAAGACCATCCTTATTTACATCTGCAACGGAAAGTTTGGGGCCCTCAGTACTTAGCATATGAAAGATCAGTCTGTCTCGATCGAAGTCCACAAAGTCATCTTCGTGATGCCGGTAGGATACTCCATATTCATTGGTGACATCCTTGAACCGCTTTCTAGTTACTTGCACACTTTCATTTAGAATCGAGGCCCTTAACGACTGATCTCCTTGCTTTAATCGAATTGTTTGATTGGCCTTAATGGATCGCAAGCGAGTAATGGTTTGATCAGGCCAAATGACAATGGCAGAATCGATGATTGTATTTTCTCCAATTCCAAAATTCAATCGACTATCCACCGTAGATTGAAAACCTCTGATAGGCGCTTGCTCTAAATAGGCCGATTTACCTTGATAAAATATCTTTATTACTGAGCCGATTGCCATCGTGTTTTTCCCAGAACCGGTCAAGTCAAATTTGACAAAGTTGGCTTTGCTTTGCATTTCATAAAGGTTATTTCTATATACAAATGCTGGCATATTCACATTGTTTGTCACCAGATCCATATCTCCATCATTATCCAAATCCACATAAGCAGAGCCACTCGAAAACCCTGGAGTATCAAGTCCCCAACTCTTAGTCTCGTCCGAAAAAGAAAAATTAGATTGATTCTTAAATCCAAAGTTAGATATCTTGTTAGAAGGAATAGCCTCTACTAATTTCTCGTAATCTACTTTATTTCCATTCACTACCTTCTTTACAAACTCTTCGCTTGATGCAAACTGTAAATAGTCTTGATTGGTGAGATCACGGGAAATTCCATTCGAAACAAATACATCGCGTAAGCCATCATTATCAAAATCGGCAATGAGTGCACCCCAACTCCAATCAGTCGCTTCCACCTTTGCTAGCCGGCCAATTTCACTAAACGATCCATTGCCATTATTTAATTGCAAGGTATTTCGCGTAAACTGATGGTAGTAGTCATTTGAAAGGTTGTAGGTATACCGATTCCAATCCTCAAACGTTGTAACAGTTTTTAAGCGCTCATTCGTTCTTGGTAACATATCTGTTACAAACAATTCTGGCAACTGGTCGTTGTTTATATCGGCCATGTCGGCACCCATTGATGCTGCACAGAGACTATTAATCTGATTCGGTAACATCTCTTTAAATGTGCCATCCTTTTGATTTATGTACAGGTAATCTCTTTCGAAAAAATCGTTAGAAACATAAATATCTTGCCAGCCATCATTATCTATATCCCCAACCGTAACACCCAGTCCAAACCCAATAACGCTGCCCAATATGCCGGCATCCACGCTTACGTCTTTAAATCGGCCATTTTCATTTTTGAATAATTTATCACCACCTAGCGAGTCACGCTTATGCCTTTCATTTTTTCTTAAATTAAAACTACCGATCGCCTGAAAGGAATTATTGAGTAAGTACATATCCAAATCTCCATCCTTATCGTAATCGAAAAAAGAAGCATGTGTTGAGTATCCCGAATCATCTAATCCATATTCATGTGCTGCCTCGGTAAAGGTCATATCACCGTTATTGATGAAAAGTTCGTTTTGTTTATTGTCGCCTTTTAAATTTCCTGAGTTACAAACATAAATATCCAGATTTCCGTCACCGTTTATATCAGCTAACGAAACACCAGTACTCCATCCTCTTTTTCCACCAACGCCCGCTTTTTCGGTTACATCTTCAAATTTAAAATTGCCTTTATTGATATACAGTTTATTCTGTTTTTGGTTACTTGTAAAGTATAAATCATAGAGTCCATCCTTATTAAAATCTCCAGCAGCCACACCACCTCCATTGAAAAAATTCCGATAAGTATAAATGTTAAAATCTTTGTCGAAGGTTAAGTTGTTTTGAAAATCAATTCCTGTTTCAGTCGGAGAAAGATTGGTGAATAACTTATCCTCACTTGGTTGGGAGCAAGAGGATAGAATTGAAAGAAATAGGATATATCTGAAAAATCGCATGTCTATTTTTCTTTTTCTTCTTTCTTAGATTTTTCCAGCTCAATTAAATCAGTGATATCTGCACGGACCGTTGATATATTTTCAATAAATAATCGGATTCTTCGATTACCATCTATTTTCACCCAGAGGACGCGGTCGTCAGAATTATTTTTTACAAGAATGAAATCACCCCCATACCATTTCACAAGCATTTTTTTCACGTCTACCAAAAGAGAATCGCTCGACAATTGTTTATTCCAGGGAGCCCAAGCCTGATAGGTAATCTTCATGGGCATCTTAACAATCTTATCATCTTCAAATTCGGGATAAAACCATAAGTAGGCGGAGGATTTGAGATTGGAAGAGTCCAATTTGTATTGAACAGATAAATTACCAGGGCCTTGGGTTAACACCCCCTTCTTGTTTAAATCCCAACAATGCGAAAAAAAATCCTTCCGCGTCATTCCAAATTTTATTCCTAAAAAGAGACTATCATATCGAACGTTTCTAGCGAGTTCGCGATTCTTTAGCCTATCATACTCTGAACCGATACAACCTATTGTCATTATTGCCACCGCAACAATCCAGTAATGCACCTTTCTAAACCTCATAACTTATTCAATTTTTTTATTTCAATTTGTCCACCCATCCGGGTAATTTCCTCACATGAATTTACTTCTATATTCTTGCCTACCGATGGCAATCCTGTAGGCCACTCGATTTTGATTGAGTCAATCTTATTGACTTCTCCCAAACCGAAGTGCAATTTATAATCTATAGACGAAAGATACCCTCGGACTGGGAATAATTCATTATAAAAGATTCGATCACCTGAGTAAACGATCACCTTTGCACCAATTGCAAACCGATTCTTTGAATCATGATCGCGTAAAATTAACTGCAAAAAATTAGCAGACTTATTTTGGCCGGAAATGCCTTGATAAATGCTTGCCGGTTGATTGATTGAATTGATAACAAGGTCTAAAGAACCATCATTGTTTAAATCGCCATAGGCAGCCCCATTGGAAAATCCTACCAGGTTAATACCCACCTTATCGGAAACATCTGTAAACTGAAAATCTTTAGCATGTTTAAACAGAACTTTTTGGGAAGGTGTGGTCGGCATCTTATCCATTAGCTTAAGAAGAATTGTCGAGTCCTCGAATAATTGTTTATCATTCAAAATCGAGGGGGCGTAGTAAGTGATATAATCTTGATCTAATAAATCTTTTGCAATACCATTTGAAACAAAGATATCCCTTAGCCCATCATTGTCGTAGTCAAAAATAAGCCCACTCCAACTCCAATTCGTAGCTTCTACATGGGAAAAACGACCGATTTCACTAAAAGTCACTTCATCTGAGTCGCTTAGTATAGGACCCATATTTAGTTGAAGCATGTTTCTATTGAACTGATGATAAAAGCCCCTCTTTACATTCTCTTCGTACTTATTATAATTCTCGAATGCAATTTTCGATTTAATCAACTCATTCCGGGAAGGTAACATTTCCGTCACAAAAATTTCCGGATAACCGTCATTGTTAAGATCAGCAATGTCAGCTCCCATGCTGCCCAAGCTTAATGACTTCATACTAACTTCACTTAGCTCCTTAAACTTTCCGTCTTTCTGATTAATGTATAAGTAGTCCTTTTCAAAAAAATCGTTGGACACAAATATGTCAGGCCACTTGTCATTATTGATATCTGCAATCGAAACACCAAGTCCATATCCTATGGCACTACCATAAATACCTGCCTCTTCACTCACGTCCACAAACTGCTCGCCTATGTTTTTATAAAGTTTATTTCCACCCGCAGAATCTCTTACATTGCGTTGACCTTCGTATAGATCAAAAAAACCAATAGGTCTGCTCGAGTTGCTGGATAAGTACACATCTAAATCTCCATCTTTATCATAATCAAAAAAGGCAGCCTGAATAGAGAGTCCCACATCGGCTATGCCAAATTGCTTGGCGCGATCAGTAAATGTAAGATCACCGTTGTTAATAAATAATTGATTATGTCTTGCTCCCGCCACGATAGGACCGCTTTTGCAAACGAATATATCCAAAAGGCCATCGCCATTCACGTCTGCCATGGTAGCGCCTGTATTCCAAATACCATTACAACTTGTTCCGGAGGCTTCGGTGATATCTTCAAATGCGATCCCGCCCCTATTTAAATACAGCTTATTACCGACTTGATTACCTGTTAAGTATATATCCACCAACCCATCATTATTGATATCCCCCAGTGCAACTGCACCCCCATTATAGAAGTTACGAAATGTATAGGCATTAAACCGATAGTCTGCTTTTAGGACATTGGCAAATTCAAGGTGCGAATACCTGTTAAGTATATATCCACCAACCCATCATTATTGATATCCCCCAGTGCAACTGCACCCCCATTATAGAAGTTACGAAATGTATAGGCATTAAACCGATAGTCTGCTTTTAGGACATTGGCAAATTCAAGGTGCGAATGTGATGACTCTACTTTACTGAAGTGAGCATCGTGCCGCTCGCTGCAAGAAGCCATCATGACAAAAAATAGAAAAAGGAATACTAATCGAAGCATTTATTTAGTAAAACCAAGATTTAGAAATTGTCATAAAAAAACAAAGGAAGCAAAATTGCTTCCTTTGTCAATAAACTCACAATTAAAATTAGTATCCAGGATTTTGAACAAGGTCTGGATTCACTAAAGTTTGATTTTTTGGAATCGGGAACAAGTTCTTATTAGGATCGCCCAAAGCAGGCTTTTCCCACCAAGCAACATCGTACTTGCCGAATCGAATCAAATCAGATCTTCTGTAACCTTCAGCAAACATCTCGCGACCACGTTCTGCCAGTAAATCTGTTGCATTCAGTGCTACCAAATTTGGCATACCCGCACGAGTTCTTACCTGATTTACCAAAGAAAGGGCATTGGCATCTGCTGCATTCAATCTCCAGAGAGCTTCAGCTTTAATCAATAAAATGTCTGCATATCTAAAAATTGGAAAATCATTGCTCAAATGACGACTTGAACCCAATGGAAACTCGAATTTTCCTACTCGGGCACCTTCTTGTCTCAGAGAACCAAACGGTGCTCCAGCCTTTGGTTTTAAAGCAGTGATGAAGGGTGTAAATGTCAGATCAGCGCCATCCGGATCAGCTGTTTCAAAACTATTATCCTGAAGGCGCGCTCCTGTAGAGGAGAATTGAGGACCTGCCAAGAAGTTTTTCTTACGCTTATCATTTGCATCATATGAGTTGTAAAACTCTTCCAAGGTTGCATAACCATTCCAAGGCTGCTCCTGAAGGTTGAAAGTTGCTTGACTCGAATAGTGCAAAGTCATCTGAGGAAGGTTGAAGCCTTCTCCATTTACTTTATCATAGTTAATCACAAAAATATTCTCTTTCGAACCAGCGTTATCTGATTTAAAGTTCGCAAAATAATCAGATTCTAAAGAATAAAGTCCACTCGAAATAATTGCCTCAGCTGCATCTGATGCTTTTTGCCACTGGGCTGTTCCTGTATACACTTGTGCGTTTAAATAAAGCTTTGCGAGGATAGCTTGCCCTACATACCAGTTAACTGTTGCATAGGTTTTCTCCTTCGTTAAATTAGCCAAGTTACTTAGAACACTACTTTCTATGAAAGCATAAACCTCCGCTCTTGTCTTTGTTGGGGGTGTTGCATCTGTATCAGTCTCCTTAATAATAGGAACATTACCATATGCATCAATCAACCAGAGGTAAACCAATGCTCTTAGAGTTTCTAATTCAGATCTTAACAAAGCACTCCCACCAAAAGACTTCAAAGTGTTATTGATTGTCCCGATTGCCGAAAAACAATAAGCCCAGCCATTGCCAACAGATTCTTCTGTGGGCAGGTAACCGTGCTCATGTACCCTAGTCCATTGGTTACCATCCGTCCAGTCACCACCTTTTACGGCAATAACCATCTCATCAGATGCAATTTCCTGTAAAGACCAAAGCGAATTGTGCGCTCCCCAAGTTCCAACTAAGGGTTTGTAGGCACCAGCAGCAAATGCTGCTAATGCTGTAGCATCTTTGGTACTCAAGCCAACATTTCTTGGGATTTCGTTGAATAACTCCTGTTCAGGAGCTTCGCAACCTGAAACTAAGAAAAGTCCCACCGCGAGTGCCGAAACAAATATCTTTTTCATCTTATTCAAGTTTTTATATTATTTAATTTTCATTGAAACACCAAAAGTAAACGTTCTGGTAGTGAAATAAGTGTTTCTTCTCTCAATACCAGGTGCAAGGTTGGTAGTAAAACCATCACCATTTTCTGTATCATTATATCTAACCTCTGGATCAATACCAGTGTACTTAGTAATTGTAAATAAATTTTGACCAGTTGCATAAAACCGGATGTTAGACAAAACTCCACTCTTTACTGGTAGATTATATCCAAGAGATAAATTATCCAATCGTAGGAACGAGGCATCTTCCACATACAAACTCGAGAATGCAGGCGTTGATGTTACGTATGGAGTTTTAGAAGTTACAACCTTATTCCATGTAGCAGAACCAGCATCACGATTTTCATAGAAACCTCTGTAAGAATTGTACAATGTGTGCCCAAATACACCTCTCAACACAAAACTTAGGTCCCAATTTTTATATGTGAAATTGTTCGTGAATCCAAGTTCTGAATTTGGTAATCCATTTCCAATTACTCCCCATTTAGCTGGATCCGTAGAATCAAAAACATACTCACCATTTTCAGTTAATCCTTTAAACACTGGCCCATACATGTTTCCTAGAGTCTGTCCCACCACATTGCGAATCATAGGGTTATTGTTTTGTCCTGGTGAGCCAGGAGTTGCCAAGTTGATGGCTCCGGGTCCAAGATCTCCAACTTTGAATGATTCAATTTTAGCCTTTTGATAAACAGTAAAGTTCAAAGTAGGAGACCATGAGACAGGTCCAATATTTACTTTATTGTAACTAACTGAAAACTCAACGCCACCTGAACTAATCTTACCTATATTAGCCCAAGCATTATTCGCAACGTTTGCCGGCTCTTTGGGATCGAAAGGATTGGGCGCACCAGCAGGCAAACCTATGTTGTATAACAGATCATTTATATTTCTTGTATAATACTCAATCGAACCAGTGATTTTTCCATCCATTACACCAAAATCAATACCAATGTTTGTCTCCGATTTTGTCTCCCATTGCAAAGTTGGATTAGCATCTCGTAACTGGGTTAAACTTACCCACTGATCATTGGTTGTAAGGGTGTTTCCGTCAAAATCAAGAATACCACCGGCACCATATGTTGCAATGGCTAGATTAGATGCGGGTGGGAGGTTTCCAGAAATACCGAATGATCCACGAACCTTTAATTGATTTACAATTCCAAGATCTACAAGTTTAGTAACTTCAACACCAGCACTTACAGCTGGGAAAATACCCGTTTTCTTGTTTTTACCGAAGCCAGAGAAGGAGTCACTTCTCACAGTGGCCGAGAAAAAGTAAGTGCCTTTATAGGTTAGATTAGCCCTAGCAAATGCTGATCTTAAAACGTCTGAAGTTTTGTAACTAAATGCATCAGTTCCTGGGCCTCTCCGTTGAGAACCAAAAGCTAAGTTATCCCAACCAGTAAAATCATACAAATATTGAGTGGTTTGTAAACCGAACCCTTCAAAATCCCTATTTTGGTTGGCAAAACCTACAAGACCTTCTACATTTAAGTCACCAAATTTGTGATTATACTTAGCTGTTATCTCTAACAGCTTACTTGTATTGTTGTAGGTGTCTCTTCTTGCCTGACCCTTTACTCCAAAACCAGTTACTCGATCTTTTTTACTCCAGAAAGCTCCATTTAATCCTGTTTCTTCACTTACCGAATAATTGAGCGCAAGTGTCAAATCTTCCATTACGTCATATTCAACTCTATAATTAGAAAGCAAATTCTTTCTCTCACCACCAAATTTCTGCTGTCTTGCTAATGCTACGGGATTGTAGAAATCAAACAAATCGCGTTGAAAATATCCACCATTAACATCATCAGCGTTTCCTTCATATATGGGAGCCGTAGGATTATAAATTACAGCATATCTAAATGCAGACATATTTATGGAATTCTGATTTCTGTCGTTGTAATTTAACCCAAAGGTAAAACGTAGTTTACCATTCAATGCAGAATTGGTAATTGTTAAACTTGTATTTAACCTGTTATTATCTACACCCTTTACTATACCCTCATTCTGGCGGTAATTGACGGATGCACGATACGTGGTTGTTCCACTGGCACCTTCTACTGAAAGGTTATTTGTATGAGAATATCCTGTTTGAGTTAATGCATCAAACCAATTAGTTCCCTTGGCACCACCAGTTCTATAGTCGGTTCCACCTCTAGCAGCAAATTGATCGGCTGTTAGAACGGTCAGCTTGTTTGCTACCTCGTCCATACCGACAAAACCATTGTAGTTTACATTTACATAGCCCTCTTTTTTCACCTTAGCTGATTTGGTCGTAACTAAAATTACACCGCTTGAGCCGCGAGCACCGTAAATAGCTGCTGCAGACGCATCTTTTAATACATCAATGGAAGCGACATCATTAGGATCTACGTTATCCAAAGAAGCACCTACAATGCCATCGATTACTATCAGTGGCTCTGAGTTAGCACCAAATGTAGATATACCACGTAAACGAATTTGGAAACCTTGGTTAGGGTCACCGCCAGGGCGTACAACAGACAAACCAGCTACTTTACCAGAAAGTAACTGCGTAGGGCTTGTCACGTTACCTTTGTTAAATTGCTCAGAAGAAACACTGGCCACGGCACTAGTGATCTCCTTCTTTTGCTGTGTACCATAACCAACCACAACTACTTCAGATAATGAAGTAACGTCAGATTGTAATTTTACATCTAAATTAGTTTGTGTTCCTACAGTAATTTCTTGAGATGTATAACCAACAAAAGAAAAAACCAATACAGCGTTAGAACCAACAGAAATGGTGAAATTTCCATCTGCATCTGATACCGTTCCGTTGGCGGTGCCTTTTTCCAATATGTTAACTCCAGGAATTGGAGATCCGTCATCCGAAGATGTCACTTTTCCGCTTATTGATCGATCCTGAGCAGATGCCAAGAATGAAAGGAGCAACAAGAAGACGGCAAAGCACCTCCTAGTAAGCAAGTAAACTTTATTCATACTTATAGTTTTAGGGTTAAAATGGTCGTTTAAATTGAAATAGTCCAACATTAGCCTAAGGAGCAACCACAGCAAATGAGTAGGCACCAGTAGATATATTAAAGGTTACCAAATATCTTCCCGCAGTAATAGGAATGTTAGGACCGTTAGCTGTGCTTCCAATACCAGATGGGAATTTATTGTTACCCCAACTTAAATTCCAAGCATTATTCGCTCTAAACTTAGCTTCTCCTGCTACTAGCGTTATTGTTTTTGTATAAACGTCTGGATCGGTTGCACTTCTTTCCATTGGCGTTTCAACGTCCCATCCACCGGGAGTTGCGCTTCCGATGATAGCAGCAGAAGAAATTACTTCAAACGTAGTTGTATCTTTTTTTACATTGTTGCTTTTGTCTGTTGCAGTTAAAATCAACTTATACTTACCAGTTGCCAAAGCATTAATTTGTTTGGTAACTGCCGACTTAACCCCAGATACAGTAAGTGTACCCTCTTGGATTGTTGTTGCGAAGTCAAAACTCTTGATAGCAAAGGTTGCAGTCGTCAATGGCGATTTTGACAAGCTAGGATCAGCACCGTCATTGAAAGTAGCTTTCAAATCAAAGGTTACATTAGATGTGTAATTTACTGGTTTTGTTAATATGACAGATGGAGGCGTGTCGTAAAGTTTTACGTCAGCATTTCCATTATCACAAGAACTAAGGAGCAAAACCAGCCCCGAGAACAGTGAAATTGTGTAAAGGATTTTTTTCATAAAGTTTGGTTTAGGGTTCTTTAATTAACCAATTATTACATTATAGGTAGTCAAACCTAACATGAATTTAACATTGAACAAGCAAATGAGTTAAAAAAATGGTCTTTTTTTTTATGCCAACGAATCCGCAATCGTTTGCAAATTTTTTATAGTCACTTTTAAAATATCTCAAATACTCCAGTTTTACCTGCAGAAACCTCGAAATTGACGATATCATTAATGTCCTCATCATGGAGTACATCCCTAAGCTTTGAGGCATCGCGTAGGAATTCTGAAAAGCGATTGATGTCAATCTTGTACGGTTTTCCACTGGCATTTAAAATAACCATCACTTTTTCTGTTTCATTAGTTTTAAAGTAAACATACACGTTATCCTTCGGTAAATAATGAGTTAGTTTACCTGTATGAATTACCCGTTTACCCTTTCTCCATTTCAATAACTTCTTCAAGAAATCTCTTGCTTCGATTTGCTCCTTTGTTAAACCGATGTTTTTGAATGCATCAATTTGATCTAATGCCCAACCTCCCGGATAGTCGCGCCTTACGTTCGGATGACTCACCGCGTCTCCATCCATTAATAATTCTGTTCCATAATATAATTGAGGTATTCCCCGGGTTGTCAAAAGAAATCCCAGAGCCATCTTAAATTTATCCAAATCATTTCCAATCGTACGATAGAACCGTGTTACATCATGATTGTCAAGGAATGTCAAATTGTGATTGGGATTGGGATAAGCTATGTCTTGATTGAGCATATCAAACAAGCGCACTAAACCTGAATCCCAGCCTCCAGACTCATTCAATGCACGGGGAATGGTGAAGCAAAGTGGAAAATCAGTTACCGATGGCAATGTGCTCTGATATCCATCCTTGTTAATTGTTCCCTTTTGCCAATAGGCTGTGGCAGTCACAGAAGGCAACCAGGCTTCACCCACAATGTTAAATCGAGGAAACTCTTGCAACACTTCACTACACCATCTGGCCATAAATTCTTTATCCGGATAAGGGTAGGTGTCCATTCGAATTCCATCTATACCTGCGTATTCGATCCACCAAATCGAGTTTTGTATTAAGTACCGAGCGAAAAGTGGATTTTGTTGGTTAACATCCGGCATAGTCGTATCAAACCATCCATCACTCATAATCTGCACATCTGGTTTGGCCTGATAGGGATCTGAAATCAAAATACCTCTGTAATTAGAAGATGTGTACTTGGGAAATTGATGAATCCAATCTTTAGCAGGAAGATCTTTTACCAACCAATGTTCATTACCAATATGGTTCATTACCATATCCTGAATCACTTTTAAGCCGAGTCGGTGGCTTTGGTTGATCATGGCAAGATACTCCTCATTCGTACCAAATCTTCGATCTACTTGATATAAGTCTGTAATGGCATAACCGTGATAGCTTTCGCGCTTTTGATTATTTTCTAAGACCGGATTAAGCCAAAGGGCTGTGACACCCAGATCTTGAATATAATCCAGATGATCGGTAATACCCTTAATATCTCCACCATGCCTGCCAAAAGGCTGTTCCCGATGGGTGCCTTGATAAAATCCCGCAATGGAATCATTTTTTTTATCTCCATTGGCAAATCGATCGGGCATGATAAGATAAACCACGTCCGAAGAATTGAATCCTTGTGCTCGGGTCATATCGAGTGATCGACCTCTCAGTTCATAATCTATCGTGATATTCGATTTATCTTTTGTCAATTGAATTTTGATTTTGCCGGGTTTGGCATTATCGGCTATTTCTAAATTCAAAAACAAATAGTGGGAATTATCAACCGTTTCGGTACTCACTATTTTCACACCTTCATAGTTAAGAGTGGGAGTATATTGCCGAATGGCTACTGATTGATGGTAGAATAGAATTTGAAGCTGTTTAATTTTCATCCCCACAAACCAAAAGGGAGGCTCCACTTTGGTCATACTTTGTTGCTTTCCAGCTTGTCCGCTCACCACATGGCTAAGTAGCCATAAAGCGAATAGGAAATAATAACTTTTTCTCAATTGTTTTTTCATGGATTGAATTTGTTTATTAAAATAAATTAATATTTCGAACACAATGGTTAAACATGATTATCAGTAAGCCGATTAACTAGTTGAATTTTAATTCAAAGTACAATTAACTACCTATTGGCACAAATTTAATCAACTGACACAGTTCGTTGAACAGACCCCCCCTCCCGTTTATAAACTCGCATCAGTCGTGGCAAAGTAGCTTCCTCCCGTTTATAAACTCGCATCAGTCGCGGCAAAGTAGCTTCCTCCCGTTTATGAACTCGCGTCAGTCGCGGCAAAGTAGCTTCCTCCCATTTATAAACTCGCGTCAGTCGTGGCAAAGTAGCTTCCTCCCGTTTTTAAACTCACATCAGTCGAGGCAAAGTAGCTTCCTCCCGTTTATGAACTCGCATCAGTCGTGGCAAAGTAGCTTCCGTTTTAGAATTTATTCCAGTCGTGTCGATTACGGATTCTCTTCTGCGAATAGCCACCGACTCCAAAAGAATGCAAAAACCCGGCTTCCACTAAAAAACAACCAACTTATCGCGCTATTGCGTAAACCGTTTATGAATACTGACTGCAACGTCAGTATTGTAAAGGTTAACCTCCTACGAGTCTGATTCGACTGTAGGAGTCATCAGACCTGACAATCCAAAGGATTCGTCAGTAAATTGACCAACTCTGTTTTCTAATGCATAAATTGGGTTAAATTGCACAACCATGCCTTTCCGGCAGCGGAAAGTGTAACCCTAATTCGCCAAAGAAATGAAATTCAACCAAGTAACCATCAAAGACATTGCGCGGGAACTCAACATCTCCCCTTCTACCGTTTCACGCGCCCTCAAAGATCACCCGGACATCAGTGTAGACACCAAAAAGGCGGTCAACGCGCTGGCTGATAAGTTGAATTACCAACCCAATATCGTTGCCCTCAGCCTGCGACAGAAGAAAACCAACACGATTGGCGTTATCATACCCGAAGTGGTACACTTTTTCTTCTCTACCGTCATCAGCGGTATCGAAGATGTGGCTTACCAGGCCGGCTATAATGTGATCTTAGCCCAATCCAATGAATCTTACGCCCGCGAAGTAGCACATGTGAAGACGCTCTTCAACAGCCGCGTAGACGGTATGCTCCTCTCGCTTTCGCGGGAAACCGCCAATTTCGATCATGTCGAATCCATCATTTCTAAAGGGGTGCCGATCGTATTTTACGACCGGATGTACAACAGCCCTACATCCAGCAAAGTAATTGTAGACGACTATGCGGGTGCCAAAGAGGCCGTGAACCACTTGATCACCGAAGGATGCAAAAACATTGTGCATCTGGTGGGTGCCCCCAATCTCATCATCAGCGCAGATCGCCTCCGGGGCTATAAAGACGCGCTCAAAGAAAATAAAATGGAGATCAACGACAATCTTATTCTGCCATGCGATACCGGCACGTTTGAGGAAGGCAAGAGCGTTACCCAAAAGTTACTCGCCAGTGGCACCAAGTTCGATGCCATCTTTGCCAACAACGACCCGATGGCGATGGGCGCCACCGTAGCGATCAAAGAAAAAGGCCTGAAGATTCCACAAGACATTGCCATTGTGGGCTTCAGCAACTGGTTCTTTGGTGAGTTAATGGAACCTTCGCTGACCACCATCGACCAACCCGGCTTTGAAATGGGGCAGGAAGCAGCTCGCTTGCTGATTAAGCAGATTGACATGAAGGAAAAGGATCAATACGAACCAATTGAAGAGATTAAAGTATTGAAAACCCGACTCGTGATCCGCAACTCTTCCTTGAAAAAACAACTGAAAAAGAAGTAATATTCAAGTTTGAATTTATACAAAATATGAGAAAGACGACTGTGCTTGAATCATTGGATAAACTACCTGATGAATTTTCGATAGACGAGATAATTGAACGCCTGATAATACTTGAAAAAATTGACAAAGGTAGACAAGAGGTGAAGGATGGAAAAATAAATACGGAGGAACAAGCCAAAGCAAAGTTGAGCAAATGGCTAAATTGATTTGGACTGACCAAGCAATTAAAGACCTAGGTCACATTGGAGACTATATAACAGAAGGTTCGGAAAATTATGCAAAACTGACTGTTAAGAAATTATTTGATAGATCAGGCATATTAAAAGCCTTTCCAAAGGCCGGACGCATGGTTCCTGAAAAAAATGACGAAAACATTCGAGAACTCATTGAAGGGAATTACAGAATTATCTATGAGATAATTTATGTAGATCAAATAAACATTTTGACTGTTTATCATAGCGCAAGAGACTTGAAGTAGGTGGCCATCTATCTTATTTTTCAAAAATTTGGCCTTTTGCTTATAAGTTAAGATCTTCTAAACCTCCTCTCCTGCGCGAATTGAGGTTTAAAGGCGATTTTACCTTCAAAATAGCTGTACCGCAATCGTTTTCTATCTTTTGATGA
>JBGAUU010000061.1:0-27121 GCA_044228465.1 Cyclobacteriaceae bacterium | reverse complement strand
TTATGGCGGAGGCAGTGGATTACTCTTCAATGAAATTCACGAAGCAGTTGCTGAAACATCAAAATGAGTTTTGAGCTCTTTAAAATAATTTCAATTAGAATTAAACGCTAGTAATATATGAAATCACGAAGCGTCTCACGGTTATTATATGCACATCAAATGGATATGGGTGGCATGCCCATTCGCCAGCCATTGCCTACCCAAAATGTAGAGCAGATTGATCCGTTTTTGTTACTGCATCATGCTAACATCAAAGCACCATCTCATGTGGAGCCCGATCATGCCGGTGTAGGCCCTCATCCACACCGCGGTTTTTCTCCCGTCACATTTATCTTTCAAGGTGGTGTGCACCATCGCGATAGCCGCGGAAATGACAGTGTGATTTACGCAGGAGGTGCGCAATGGATGAATGCAGGCATGGGCATTATTCACAGCGAGCGACCACCGCACGACATTCATGAAATTGGTGGGAGACAAGAGATCATTCAGTTGTGGATCAACACTCCGGCTAAAAACAAAATGGATCAGCCGGCTTACTTTCCGCTGAGCGCGGAAGAAGCTCCGAAAGTAACTTCTCCCGATGGGCTTGTCAACGGAAAAGTTTTTTCGGGTGAAGTGCTGAATGTGAAAGGTCCGATCCCCTCTCAAGCTGTAGTGAATGCTGCCACATTTGAAATCAAAAAAGGCGGATCTATTTCAATTCCCATTCCATCTACACACAATGCATTGATTTACTTGTTAGATGGTCAGTTGAAAGTTAGATGGATTTGGGTTGGTGTACTTTACGCTATCGTTCATTTTAAAAACGTGGAGAGGGAATTTCATTCACCGCAGTGGAAGATACACGCATTTTATTTTTAACAGGCGAGCCGCTGAATGAAGAGGTGGTTTCATATGGACCTTTTGTGATGAACAACCAAACACAAATTATGGAAGCCATGCGCGATTATCAGATGGGAAAAATGGGCGTGCTCGACGAAAATTAATTCGCAAAAAAATATATCAGATTATAACAAAATCGATTTATGGAAAATCAAACAACTTACTGTGCCAGGCCTTTGAAGGTGGCGCCATTGCCGGTTTAATTTCAGCCGGACTTAATAATATTTGGACATTAATAGCAGGAGCAATAGGAGCTACTATTCCATTTGGCTTTTTCTTCTGTAACGATCTCTTCCCATTTTTCCTTTGCTGATTGGTTCGATCATTTTCTTTTTGATAGTCAAGTTTTACCCAAAGGAAATATTCTGGCCTGGTGCTATCCATTGGATTTTGCGCTGATTAGTTTCTACCCGGTTTTTCAACACACCTGCTCTTCAGATGGAACCCAACTGGATGATACGTTTCACATTACTTGCTGGACCTTTACACGCCATTTCCAGGGATTGTTGGCCGCATGGGAATACCTAAGTGGGCAAGTAATTGAAACAAGGTTTGAACTTCTCACCTCAAATTTTGTTTGAGTTTAAGTTCAAATAAATCAAATTAAACGATACAATGGAAAAGTCAAGCACTATTGAGCAGCCTTTTTTAGAAGTCATCAAGCGCAGAACAAACAGCCGCGCTTATTCAGATAAACCGGTAGAACCTGAAAAAATTAAGGCCTTGTTTGAAGCAGCACGCTGGGCACCATCGAGCAACAACGAGCAATACAGGTTTATATTTATGCTACTAAAGAACAGCCCGAGTTGTGGTCAAAATTGTTGAACACGCTATTGGAAGGAAACCGAATTTGGGCAAACAAGGCACCGCTGTTGGTAATGGCGCTTGCGCGAAAGAATTTTTTGGCCAATGACAAACCCAATGCATCGGCCAGATATGATTTAGGTGCTGCGAATGCATTTTTGTCGCTGCAAGCTACAGCGCTTGGATTCAATGTTCATCAGATGGGAGGATTCAATCGCGAGACAGCCAAGACTGAGTTGAATATTCCCGATACACATGAAGCTGTGGTGGTCATGGCAATTGGTTATCCGGGTGATGTGGAGATGCTGGCAGAAAATTTTAAATTGCGTGAAGCGGCACCGCGCGAGCGCTACGTGCAAGACTCGTTTGTTATGAACCAATCATTTTAACATGGCAATAGCAACCATCGGCAAAGAACATTTTCGCACCGAAATAATTTCAGGAGCAAAGCAAATTGTGGCCGATGAGCCGGAAGAATTGGGCGGCACGAATGAGGGCCCTGCACCGGGAGAGTTTTTGTTAATTTCGTTAGCTTCGTGCACTGCCATTACCATTCGCATGTATGCCGATCGGAAGAAGTGGCCGGTGGAAAAATTACGGTAGAGGTAGATTTTGAAAAGATAGATAACAAAACAGTTTTTAAAAGAGAGTTGCAATTAGAAGGAGAATTAACCGAAGAGCAGCGCACACGCTTGTTGCAAATTGCCAATGCTTGTCCGGTGCACAAAACACTCACCAACCCGATTGAAATACAAACTGTTTTGCGAGATTAAGTTTATGATTCCTCACACTTAACCTAATTTTTTGCTATGAAGGATATCACCAAAAAATACACCAACGGAGAAGTTACTATTGTTTGGAAACCCAACGAGTGTATCCATTCTACTATTTGCTTCAAGGGCTTAGGCGAAGTATTTGATCCGCGCAAGCGCCCTGGATTACTCCCGAAGGAGCAAACACGAAAAAATTATTGAGCAAGTAAAGAAATGCCCTTCTGGCGCACTTAGTTACTATCCGCGCAAGCGCTGATTATCGAGATGCAGATGATAAGGTGAAAGTAGAAGCCGAGACCATTGTAGAAACGATGCCGAACGGACCGCTGCTGGTTTACGGAAATGTGACAATCAAAGACAAAGATGGAAATCTCACACAGAAAAATAATGTAACTGCGTTTTGCCGTTGTGGTGCTTCATCGAATAAGCCATTTTGTGATGGCAGCCATAAGAAAATTGGCTTTGAAGGTTAGCTGAGTGGCAGGGAGAATGTGACGCAGGTTCCAACCTTCACTTTACTTGTGATTGCAAGCTCTCCTCCATTTCGCTTGATAAAATCTTTGCAAAGCAACAATCCAAGACCCGTTCCTTTTTCCTGATCGGTGCCCACCTTGGTGAAATATTCGTTCGTGTTCAAAATCATATCAACTTCAGCTTGCGTCATTCCTATTCCATTATCCTGAATGGAAATGAAACAAAATTGATTTTTGATTTCAGTGGTGATCACTACTTCACCATCGCGTTGTGAAAATTTGATGGCATTGTTGAAAAGGTTGCGAAGTATGAGGTGAACTTGATTAATATCGGCCTGAACGAATACTGGATTTTTACTATCCGATTTCACCGACAGTTGTTTATGGTTAGCCGCTTCTTCGGATAGATGAGCAACATCGTCAATCACCGAATTGATATTGAAGGCAACTGCTTCGGTCTTAATTCCTTCCATTTGCCCCATTGACCAGTTCAATAAGTTTTCGAGTGTACGTTGCGTTACATTCAGGTTGGATTTCAATTTTATTGACAAATCAGCAAATTCTTGTGGCGTAACAATTTTTTTAGTCACCATCTCCAACAGCATGTAAAGATTTTTGATCGGCCCGCGCAGGTCATGACTGATAACCGAAAGAATTTTTGACTTCAGTTGATTGATTTGATGAAGTGAATCAGACTGAGATTGAATTTCCTCATTTTGTAATTCGATCTCTTGATTTTCAGTATGGAGCTTATTTAAAGCCTTTGTTGCCACGCATCCGCCAAAACAAATACGATAAAAGTCCTAGCAAAACCTACATAATCGTAGATACGATAGCAACAGAATTTTTTGATTTTGTGCCGTTTTTTTCTCGATGAGATTTTCATCTTCTAATAATCGATGATGTGTTCCTTTTCTTCCAATTCATAAACTGCTTGCATTTCTTGAATTTGAATAGTTTTTTCTGCCAAGTATAAGCTGTCTTTCAACGCAGAAACGATCTTTAGTTCTTCAATTGCTTGAGAGCTTAAATTTTTAGATTGATAAATAGTTGCCAGAATCGATCTGATTTTGATAATATTTATGTTGTCTATGTCTTCTGACAACAACAAATTCTTTCAAAAGTGAAAGAGCAACTTACCAGGGTTTCCCAACTTTAATTCGATGAGTGCAGCTTGGTAAAGTGTTATTCCCAACCCTCTTTGATTTTTCACAAGGCTATCCAACCGCAAAGCACGATTAATATAATCCTTGCTTTCAATTATTTGGCCTTGTTCAAACAATAGCCGCGATTTTCTTCCATACAACACGCTGATGTTCAGCGAATCTTTGTGTTTATCATAAATTTCAATTCCTTGATTAATACATAACAAAGCAGAGTCATATTGATGTTCTTCTATCAATAAGAACGACTTTTCGCGCATGACTTCGGCCAGTAATTTTTCATGATTGTGCTTTTTGGCAAGAGCCAATCCATTGTTGATATACTTTCGGGCAAGTGGATAATCTTTTAAGTCAGCAAATGTCCTTCCCAACGCAACCAAGCATTCACCCCAATGATAAATCTGCGCGGAGTTTTCATAAATCTTCAACGACTTAAAAGCATACTTTGTGCTGAGTTGATAATTGCCTTTTGCCCAATTAGCCCGCGATAAAACATAGAAGCTAAAAGCCTGCTGTCTAATCGATCCGTTTTTTTCAGCTAATGCCAATGCCTTTTCAGAGAATGAAATAGATGAATCGGGAGTGTTGAGATATTGTTGAAGAGCCTTAAAATTGAGTTTAGCAATGGTAATACTATCCTGCGATTGTGCAAATGAAGATTCGATATGTAAGAGAAAAATCCCGACTAAAAGGCCTACAAGAGTAAATCGCATTGATTAATGAATAGAGCCTCTAAATTCACAAAATTTATGGTTAGGTAACTCGCAGTCTATCGAATTTATTTTAGAGGCTTTTCGAATCACAAACGAGTTGATAGCATTACTTTGTCACCCGATTGTTATTTTTGCTGCTTGCGCATAATCATGGGTATTTAGCTCAGCTGGTTTAGAGCACTACCTTGACAGGGTAGGGGTCACAGGTTCGAATCCTGTAATACCCACACACGTAATTAGATGCAGAGGCTGCTGATCATAGTATCCATTTTGTCATTCAGCCTAAATTATGCTGAGGCGCAACAACTGCACCTTATCGGCAAAGTAACAGACAGCCTATCTGTACCATTGTCTTCAGCGCACGTAATTGTAGAACAGAAAAAAAAGAAAACACATACCACTAATTCGAAAGGTGAATTTTTTGTTGAACTTTCGAGCGGCCCGGTTAAACTGAAGGTTAGCTATACGGGTTATCGAAAATTTGAATCTGAATTTTTACTGAACTCAGATACTTCTATTCTCATAATTCTTCAATCCAAAGCCGAAGAGTTGGAAGCAGTGACGATCACTGCTGACCGTACGCTGCAATCTGATCAATTTCGAACCACACGCATGAGCACTAATTCCCTTTCGGGGAAAGAGATCAGCTCGATACCCGTTTTGGGTGGTGAAGCAGATGTGATTAAAACCATTCAATTGTTACCCGGAGTTACTAAAGGTGCCGATGGCACGACCGATCTTTTTGTGCGTGGAGGAGCCGCTGATCAAAATCTGGTTTTGCTCGATGGCGCTCCCGTTTACAACACGGGTCACTTGTTTGGATTTTTATCAGTTTTTAATCCGGATGTGTTGGATAAAGTGGAGTCAATCAATGGCGCATTTCCTGCAGAATATGGCGGCAGACTTTCTTCAATTCTCGATGTTACTTCGCGCTCCTCGTTCCCTGCAAAAACACAAGTAAAAGGAAACATTGGATTACTCGCCTCGCGGTTGATGGTTGAACAACCCATTTTAAAAGATAAACTTTCTTTTTCGTTGGCCGGAAGAAGAACGTATGTCGATCAGGTAGTAAAATTGGTGGGACAAGATTTGCCTTATTTCTTCTACGATCTTAACGGAAAAATTTTGTACCACCCCAATCCCAATAGCCGCTTGGAATTTACTTTTTATGAAGGCAATGATGTGCTCAGTTTTTCCAATGTGCCGCGTGCTTCGTTGCGCAACCGAAACATCACAACAGATTTTATCTTAGGTAACTCCACCCAAACTTTGCGATGGGATCGTTCGTATCGCAAATTCAATTCTACGTTGTCATTCTATCGCACGGTATTTCAGTATTCCATTCGAAACACCTACCAGGAAAACAGTTTGTATGTTACTTCACGAATTGAAGACCTTGGAGGGAAATGGTTAGTCACCTCTGATTCTGTTCATCACCGCATTTCGCTTACAGCAGGTGTGGAGATGATTCGCCATCAGGTAGCTCCGAACCGAATCACCACCACAGGTGAGATTTCAGATATTTTAAAATCCAATTCATCATTGCCACAAACATCGCTTGAGTCGAGTTTATTTCTTCAAGGCAATGCAAGTATTACAAGACGACTGAATGCGAGTGTTGGCTGGCGCACTTCTTCCGCTTATGTTGATCGCACATTTTATTACAACATCGAACCGCGGTTTTCGCTGCGTTATAAATTAGATTCCGCCACAGCGTTGAAGTTTAGTTTCAGCAGGATGAGTCAATACCTCCACCGTGTGTCGAGTGCAGCCGTTGCTTTCCCTACCGACATCTGGTATCCGGTAACACGCAACGTAAAACCACAGACGGCTGACCAAATCGCGTTGGGCTTACAACGAACAATTCCAGAGCGTAATTTATTTGTAAGTATCGAAGGATATTATAAATGGATGCATCAATTAATCGGCTACAAAGAAGGCGCAAGCTTATTACTCAATGTTGATTTTGAAAAACAATTAGTACAAGGCCAAGGTCGTGCGTATGGATTGGAAGTGTTAATTAAAAAAGAAAGCGGCAAATTGACCGGCTGGCTTAGCTACACTTGGGCTGTTGCCGAAAGACAGTACGATGCGGTAAATGGAGGACAATGGTTTTTAGCGCGCTACGATCGCAGACACAATGCAGCGTTGGTATTGAATTACCAGTTGTCAAAAAAATGGTCGCTCTCTTCGGTATTTGAATTTATTTCCGGCTCGCGCTTCACGCCTATCATCGGTCAGTATGTTGTACCATCGCCAACATTAGTAGGTGTAGATTTGATTCCAGTGTATGCTTCTGCGAACTCTGTGAAGTTGGCCGATACACACCGGTTGGATTTCGGTGCAAAGTTTCGTCCACATCCAAATAAAAAATTTCAAGGCGAGTGGTTTGCCGGAGTGTACAACGTGTACAACCGCGCTTCGCCTATTGGCATCGTAATTATGCCTAATGGCGATGGATCGTTTCGATATGAACAACCGGGACTTTTTGGATTATTACCTTTTGTAAGTTATGGATTCAAATTTTAGAAAACATTTTCGGAAACTTGCCGCAGTTGGCGTTTATGTTGTTGCTCTTAGTGCGATGTTCAGTAGCTGCATTCCAAGTCCACTAGCGGTAGATGACATTGAGCAATTGAAACCCAAGATTGTTGTATCTACCCAATTAGCTCCATCTGGTTCTTTGATTGTGTTAATCACGAAAAGTATTGGCGCACTGGATGCAGGTCGTGGCTCTAATCCACAGGAATTAATCAGCCAAATAGCTTTGGATAGCGCAGAAGTATTTCTCAAACACAACGGTGAAATCGATGTACTTCCTGATTTAGGAAACGGCCTTTACGGAAATGTGAACTTGAATCTAGTTCCCAGACAATACTATGAGCTGGTAGTGAAGACAAAAGAGTTGGGAGAAGTTTCTGCGGTTACCCAGCTGAAAGGACAAGTTCCTTTCTCATCTGTGAACGCTTCACTGTATAATTCAACCTACGATTCATTAGCGCAGATTAATTATAGCTTACAAGATCCGCAAGGGCCCAATTGGTACATGATCAATGTGCAAAAGTATTCGCAAGCCAATCAAATCACCTCGTATTTAAATCCACGCGTATTCACCCGTTTAGTGCGTGATAGTGTTAATGATGGCAAGGTCATTCAGGAAGAGTTTAAAGTTCTTTTTCGAAAATTTTCAAAAGGAGACACAGTCGCTGTATTCCTTTCGAACATCAGCGAAGAGTATTATGGTTTCCTGAAGGCTAGAAACGATAGGCGCTACAACCTGAGCGCATTTGCTTCCGAGCCCCTCAATTTCAATTCAAATGTGAAGGGTGGACTGGGATATTTTAATTTACATACACCTGATGCCCGAATTTTTGTGTTGGAATGAAATGGTTTGGATAGATTTGCAGTTCAATTAACTTATTGAACTATGCGCTTACTTGTTGCTTGCCTATTCGCTGTTTCTATCTTTTCTTGCCAACCGAAGAAGACGGAGACTCAATCAAAGGATTCTATAGCTACTAAGCCAGTCAAAGACGAAGGTGCCATTATTGTAGAGCAAGCGGAAGCTGACTCGTTGAAAGGCAGCGTACGCGCTCGTGCCTTCGGAACAATTGGAACTGCGGAAATTAAAATCGCTTATTACTCTCCGGCTGTACGTGAACGGATCATCTGGGGCGGGCTCGTGCCGTTCGACAAAGTGTGGGTAACGGGTGCACACTCTGCTACCAGTATTGAGTTTAATCAAACATTGATCATTGGTGACAAAGAAGTTCCTGCCGGCAAGTATGCGTTCTTCACTATTCCGGGTAAAAAAGACTGGACTATTGTAATCAATAAAAACTGGAGACAACATCTCACTGATTCATACGATCCAAAAGACGACATAGTTCGTGTGCAAATGACACCGGAAGTAGAAACCAAAAATCAAGAGCGCTTACGCTATGTGATCGAATCAGAGTCGGCTACGCAGGGAGAAATTGCTGTGTATTGGGAAAAGCTGGAGATTTCGTTGCCGATTCGTGTGAAATAAAATTTACTCTAGCTCAAATAAATTTTCATACAACATAATTTTTGAGTGCTAGATACACTCCGTTCGTCCAGCCAAATCCATCCTGATTCGGATATTCGCCACCGCTGGCTTCCCCTGAGTGATTCCACACATCGTACTTCTCTGTCATCTTACCGGTTTGTGCGAACACTTTTTCATTCGCGTTGATCCAATTTGTCTTCAATTGTGAGGCAGTTTCTTCCAAACCATAATTCAGAAAGCCTTTAAATGTAATCCATTGCAAAGGTGCCCAACCGTTTGGCGCGTCCCACTGTTGTCCGCTGTTCACAAGTGTAGTCGTGAGGCCGCCCGGCTTTAAAAACTTTTCACGCACTATTTTTTCTACCGCCAGCGCCTGATCAGGTGTAGCGACTTCGAAAAATAAAGGAAAAGCGGCAGCTAGCGTGAAATGCTCCTTTCGCTGTTGTAATACAAAGTCGTAGTCAAAGAAAAATTGATGATGATCGCTCCAACAATAGTTGCGAATGGCTGCTTTCCGCGCGATTGATTTTTGAGTGTAAGCAGAAGATTTATCATGATGACCACTGAGTTGATAAGCTTCCGCCAATGTCTTTTCCAGATGCAGAAGCAAACAATTCAAATCCACCGGAATAATTTCAGTGGTGTGTATGCTACTGAATTGTGTAGGATCTCTAAACCAACGACTACTAAAATCCCAACCCGATTCTGCGGCAGCGCGCAAGTGACGAAACAATTCTCGCGAAGGAATAGTAGCATGATGCGAAAGCTCCACATCTTCTTTATATGCCTCCGGCCGGGGTGTGTCGTGTTCATCCCAGTAGCGATTCAAGAAACTTCCATCTGGCATCCGCACAACTCGATACGCACAGTTTCTTTTTTCTGAAAGAGAGTCAGCTCCTCGCATCCAAAACTGATATTCCTTCTCTAATTGTGGCAGGTAGGTGACAAGTGGATCAATATCCTCATCTTTTGCAACAGCCTTATTTTTTTCATAGCGTAAAATTCCAACCATGAGTGAAAAGAATGGTGGCTGTGAGCGCCCAACAAAATAAGTTCGGTTTCCATTGGGAATATATCCTTGCGTATCGATGAGGTACGAAAAATTCTTGACCATACTTTCGATCAAATCCGTGCGACCCGATACTTGCAAGCCCAGCATGGTAAAGTAACTGTCCCAATAATAAATTTCGCGAAAGCGACCACCCGGCACGATGTATGGATGTGGCAACGGAAGAAGAGAACCTCCGGCTTCATCGGGTTGGCGAGTAAGCACATTCCACAAACTATTTATGTGCTGCTCCGCAGTATGTGATGGATCGCTGTGGTAGTTGGCGGAATAAGAAGGCGGCAAATGAAAATGATCAACGACAAATTTTCTCAAATCAAAATTGAGAGCTGAATTTTGGCGCTCGTATTCCCGAACGATTTCGTCCAAAGGTTTTTTCGGTGCGCAATCCGGAAATGTTTTTCCATCCCCCAGCACATTGGTTAACTGAACGGCTTCAAACAATTCTCCGCATTCGTGAATTTGCATAGGTTAATGAAGTTAGTGAGAACCAGATGAATTAAATTCAATTGTGCCCTCTGTTTTATTTTGAAGTCGGTTGAAGAAAAATAAACTGATCGCCAAAAGACTAATGGGCACCAGTGAGAAGTAAAAAGCTGTTTCTCCACCATACGATTCGAAAATTGATCCGGTAATGATAGAACCGGTGGTTCCGCCCAAAGCGGAGAAAATTACAATCAATCCGGACATTGGGCCATGTTGGCGCGCAGGTAGATTACTCAAAACAACCGAGTTGATAGCCGGATAAATGGGTGCGATGAACAGCCCGATCAACGGAAACACAAATGCACCAAGCGGAGCATTGGCCCAACTTGTCACTGGTTCGCCAGAAGTACTTTGTGCCAACGGAATGGCGATGAGCACCAACATACTGGCGGCCACCAAACAACCGATCAACACGAAGAACCAATGGATTCTGCGCAAAGCAAATCCGGCCGCTAATCTTCCTAAAGCGGTGGAAGCGGCTAGGATGCTGGCCATTTGCAAACTAAGAGTAGTGGGTAAATGAATCACTTTGCTGTTGAAGGTAGGTAGCCAACTCATAATGCTCTGCTCGATCAACACGTAGGTGAACACACTCACGATGAAAACTAAAACTAACGGCTTGATCGCTAACTTAATCATATCTCCAAATTCTTCTACTGAATTTTTAGAGTCAGAAGGCTGAACCGAACTTTCATTTAATGGTGCGCTCAACAGTAAAAGAAAAGCAACGAGTGTGATGCCCGCCAGCAAGTAGTATACACGCAGCCATTCGGTAGACTGAGGATTTTTATCGTCTACAAAAGCTCCGAAAATAAAATAACCAGTCAGGATGCCAACCATAAAAAATGATTCGATGAAATTCATGAAACTGGCGTGCTCTTTTTTGTCTTTCGTTACGATGCCGATCGTGGAATACACTGAAACTTTGATCAGCGCAAATGAGGTGCCCGTAGCTGCAAAAAGCAATTTGGTCATCGCAAAACCACCGACAACCGGCATCAGCAAACAAGCTACGCCAACCAACGCCAACCCAATCAACATCGACCGCTTGTAACCGATGCGAGCGATGTAAGACGCGATGAGAAATGAAACAGCTGCAATGCTCAAGTCTTTAAACGCTTCTAAGATGCTGGCAGAAGATTCTGAAACACCATAGTTGTTTTGCACTTGCAAAATGACGGAGCCCACGCTATTGAGCAGAATGGCAAAAACAAAATAGTTAAGAAACAGTGAGAGTTTGATTTTCCAGTTAGCCATGTGTGGTTAGGTTGAGGTTGCTTTTCAACGAACCCTGATAGTATCATCAGGGTTGAGGTTAACAAATCTAACCACTTTTAAGAATTTTATCCTACTACAAATCGGTAACCAACACCTTTGATGGTAATGATTTCAATGTTAGAATCATCTTTCAGATAGTCGCGGAGTTTGGTGATGTACACATCCAAATTGCGAGAATTGAAAAAAGAATCATCGCCCCACACACGCATCAAAATTGTTTTGCGGTCGATGTTGTTGTTTTGGTTTTCAGCCAGTATTTGTAATAAAATAGCTTCCCGATGCGAAAGTTTGCGCAGCGAATCGCCTTTGCGTAATTCATAACGCTGTGGCGCAAATTCAAATCGGCCTATCGCAATGTTTTCCTTCGGACTGGCTTGTTGCTTTTGCGTCAATTGCAATAGGTTGTTGACGCGCACGATCAATTCTTCCATGCTAAAAGGCTTGCGCAAATAGTCATTGCCGCCTACTTCAAATCCTTTAATCAAATCTTCGGTTTGCGTTTTGGCAGTTACAAATATGATGGGCAAACTTGGATCGATCTGCCGGATTTCTTTCGCCAATGTGTAGCCATCTTTTCCCGGCAGCATCACATCCAATACCGCAATATTCGGTTTCATTTCGGTGAACGCCCTTATCACTTCTTTGCCATCTGCAACCATGCGCACATCAAACTGTCGACTTTCCAAACTCTCTTTTACTATCTTGCCCAAGAAGGGCTCGTCTTCCACATACAGAATTTTTGTCTTCATGCTTTCGCAGATAGTTAAGCTTTGTTCAGCACAATAGTAAACGTACTTCCTTTCCCGATTTCGCTTTCTACTTCCAATTTACCATGATGTGCTTTAATCACACTGTCCACGTAACTGAGGCCGAGGCCGTAGCCCTTGCTGTTGTGTACATCTCCGGATGGAACGCGGAAGAATTTTTCAAAAATCTTTTTCTTGTATTCTGTTGCAATGCCAATGCCATTGTCGGCAACAGATAATTTCAATTCGTGACCCAGTTCTTGCAGCCGCACTTGTATCACTGCATTTTCGCGGCTATACTTCAACGCATTGTCAAGTAAATTGTAAATCACATTCGTGAGATGCACCTGGCTGCCACGCAACTCAAAACGACTGCCTATTTTTTCAAACGAAACGACTGCCTTATTTTTTTCGAATACTAACTTCATGGATGAAAGTACCTGATCGATGAGCTGGTCTAATTGAACTGTCTCAGGTTGAAAGTCAACTCCTTTATTTTCAAAGATGGCTGTCTTTAAAATTTTATCGGTGAGAAGTGAAAGGCGATTCAGTTCATTTTGGGCGATGGTCAGATATTCTTCGGTCAGCGCTTTGTTTTCAATGCCATTAAAATTTTTCAACGCTTCAATGGCCACGCCCACTGTGGTTACAGGGGTTTTCAATTCGTGCGTCATATTACTGATGAAATCGTTTTTTAATTCAGCCAGCCGCTGTTGTGCCCGAATGCTTTTATACATCACAATAAAAGCTCCAATCGTCAGTGTCGATAGAAAAATCGAAAAAAAGATTTGTGGCATGATCTGACCCAAAAGAAAACTTCGAAAATTTTGTACGGTGGCTGCATAGCGATACACCGGATTGAATTGAGCCCAGTCTGTTTGAAAGTGATCTGAATAAGGGCGGCTATTTTCTTCTTCGCGTTTTCGTTCTTTTTGTTCGGATCGAAACATGGTTTTAACATGCCCAAACGAAATAGGTGGTGGAAGAAAGGATTTCTTATGAATTGAGGTAGCGGATGGTAAATGAGCTTTTTGTAATGCTTTGGCGAAGTTGACTTTAATACTATCCACTTTAAGCGAATCCGGACCCATTCTGAAAACAAAATTGCCACTTTCAATTTTACCCTTTGTGATTTGAGCTGTTAGTGGACGAATAAACCGACTGATTGAATCGCGGGATTTGGTAGATGAAATAATTATTTGTACTTGCGAAGATTCCTGATTGATATTCATTCGCATTCGCTGACCTTTCCCAACCAAAGAATCGATGGGTTGACGAAGGAAAATGTTTTTTACACTGTCACTCGGCACGCGTTGAAGGCTGTTGGTAATAAGTGAATCGCGCAACCCACTGACAGTCATTTCAAAAAGCGAAGAAGTTTCTTTGCGTAAATCGTAAAACGCTTTTTCATAAGATGAGGTAAGCCACACGGCTTGCAAGATCAGCAGCAGACCAATGCTGGTGCACATTAATAATAGCGTAAGCCGATTCTTTTTTGGGTTCACTCTGCAAAGGTAACGGCCTTTTTGGTTCATTGATTCGCACATTAACCTTAATTAACATTCCTTTCAGAACAATTAACCAAGGTGCGTCATCTTTAGCCGTACGTTTACAGCAGATTGAAAGCCTCATGGCTACGATCAACAAATAAAATTAGATGAAAACCTCAACCCTTATGAAAAAACTAGTCTTGATTCTCGGCATTATTGTTTCGCTCGCGGCTTTTAATGTGGTGTTTAGCCAGACCACAGGCGTCATTGAGTATGAAGTTAAAATAAATATGCACCGCACATTGCCGCCCGGCCGTGAAGGTATGAAGGCTATGATCCCCGAGTTTCGTACCAACAAACAGCAATTATTTTTTAATGAAAACGAATCGCTTTACAAACCGATCATAGAAGATGATGACGAGGAGATCGAAGGGAGTTCTGGCGGTGGCGGTTTTCGCATGGTGGTTCGCCAACCCAACAATGAAATGTATATGAATCAATCTACCGGCAAAAATATTTCGAAAGAAGAATTTTTTGGAAAAACCTACCTCATTCAAGACTCGATTAAAGTAACGCCTTGGAAATTTGGCACGGAGGTGAAAACCATTCAAGGTTATGAATGCCAGCAAGCGTATTACACCGATGAGTCTGATCCAAATCGTAAACGCGAAATCACTGCATGGTACACAACCAAACTGCGTCCGTTTCTAGGCCCCGAGCGCTTCAACACATTACCCGGAGCTGTGCTGGCGATAGACATTAATAATGGAGAGCGCGTGATGGTGGCTAAGAAGATAGAATTGAAGCAATTGAAAAAGAACGATATCAAAGAACCAAAAACGGGTGAGAATATTACGCGTGCCGAATTTAGAAAAGTGCAAGATGAACAAATCAGAAGAATGAGCTCGGGAGGTGGAATGATTATTCGAAACTAAGAGATGGTAATAGCCCAGGATTAAAAAGTAAAAGTAAGATTATGAGAGTAATTCTATTGGCAGTCATCGGATGTTTGTTGTGGGTAAGTGAAGCGAGTGCGCAGAAATTTATAATCAAAGGTCAGGTAAGCGATTCTTCAAAAATGGCGCTGCCTTCGTCAACTGTCATGTTGTTGAATCAGAAAGATTCAACCTTGGTGAGTTTTGCAGCCTCTGATGCAAAAGGATTTTTTGAGATGAAGAATGTTTCAGCCGGAGATTTTTTTCTGAAAGTCACTTTCGTGGGATATGCGACTTACCAAAAACATCTTTCGGTAAAAGGACCCAATAGTGAAATCAATGTAGGCCTCATTCGCATGATGCCACAAGACAGGCAACTGGATGAGTTGGTGATAAAAGGAGAGAAAGCACCCGTTACTGTTAAACGCGACACCATCGAATTCAATGCCGGATCTTTTAAAGTGAAAGCCAATGCCAACGTAGAAGACCTCTTAAAAAAATTGCCGGGTGTAGAAGTGGAAACAGATGGAACTGTGCGGGCACAAGGCGAGCAAGTGCAACGTGTGATGGTAGACGGTCGTGAATTTTTTGGTCGCGATCCGAAATTAGCCACTCGTAATTTGCCGGCCGATGCCGTGGAGAAAGTACAAGTGTTCGACAAAAAGTCAGATCAGTCAGTGTTTACTGGAATTGAAGATGGTCAGAAAGAAAAAACCATCAACCTCGAATTGAAAGAAGAAAAGCGGAATGGCGCATTTGGAACGATGATGGCCGGAGCAGGTTCGAATGAACGCTACCAAGCAAAAGCCAACATCAATCGGTTTGGCAAAGGCAAGCAGCTTTCATTTTTAGGGATGGGCAACAATATCAACGAACAAGGATTTTCCTTCGCGGATTTCATGAATTTTACCGGAGGTTCTCAACAGTTGTTGGGAGGCGGTGGAGGAAGTACTCGCTTGCAAATAGATGGTAATAACACTGGAGGAGTGCCACTCAACTTTGGTGGGCGGCAAAATGGAATCATGACGAACTATGCCGGTGGTATCAATTTCAATAAAGATCTGAGTAAAAACACGCAGCTTACTTCCAGCTATTTTTACAATCGACTCGATCAGGATATACGGCAAATAACTAATCGCTTAAACTACTTGCCAAATGGAACCACCTATCTGTTTGAGCAAAATAGCTCGCAGGCTAATACAAATGATAATCACCGGGTCAATTTGAACATCGATCATAAAATTGATTCGGCCAATTCACTGAAGTTTTCGAATAGCTTAACATACAGCGAATCTGGCTCCCGATCCATCACCAAAAGCAAAACATTCGACCCAAGTAATGTATTACAAAATACCAGTGATCGTAATAATATCAACAGCCAGATTGCTACCAATTTAAATTCAAGCTTATTGCTTCGTCATCGCTTTGCGAAAAAAGGCCGTAGCCTTTCGGCCAACTTAACTTTAGGCATTTCTCAAACAGATGCGAAGAGCATTTTGAATTCGAGTAACCAATTCTTTGGTGCCAATCCGTTTGCGCAAGAGGTAGACCAGCGCAGTGTGCAATCCAATGCTAACCAATCGTATGGAGGTACGCTTACATATATAGAACCGCTGGGCGGAAGAAAATATCTGGAGGCTAGTTATAGTTATCGGATCAACAAAAATCAGGCAGACCGAAAAATGTACAATGAAAAAGGAGCGGCCGGAACGCTGATTGATTCACTCACCAACAATTACAATAGCAACTATGTGTACAACCGACCTGGTTTCAATTTTAGAATCAATCGCACCAAGTTTAATTTGGCAGTGGGAGCCAGTTATCAAAACACACGGCTCGAAGGAACATTGTATAGCATGAAGACCAAGCAGTTTACGAATATCGATCGCACCTTCGAAAATTTCTTGCCTGTTCTTCGCTTCAATTACGACTTCAGCAACTTCAAGCACTTGCGCCTGGATTATGAAACATCTATGCAAGAGCCAAGCATTCAACAACTGCAACCGATAATAGATTATACCGACCCGGTTAACTTATCGAGTGGTAATCCTCAATTGCGCCCCGGTTATGTGCATAGCATCTCGGCCAACTTCACCACATTCGACCCGGCCAAGTTTATCAACTTCTTTGGGTTCGTGACGGGGGTTTATACCACCAATGCCATCAGCACATCGCAAACCATCAACCCAACTAATTTTGTGCGAACGACCATGCCGGTAAACGTGAGCGACAACTTAGCTCTGAATGCGAACTTCAGTTTTGGTTTCCCAATCAAAAAATTAAACAGCCGCTTTAACATGGGGCCTACCGGAAATTATTCAAACGGTATAAACCTGCTGAACGACAAAGAGAACAGAACCCGCCAGACGACTTTGGGCGGAAGCATTCGCTACAACTACACATTTAAAGAAATTTTGATTGTGGATTTGAGTGCGAACCTGAGCAAGCAACAAACGCAATATGAATTCAATCAAAAACAAAATCAGTCTTATTTCAACAAAACTTATACCGCTGAAGTAAACCTGACTTTCTTAAAAAATTATCAATTCAATACTTCTTATAGTTATTATACCTATACCAGCGAGACAACCAACTTTAGTCAGGAGATACCCATTCTCAACCTTGGGCTATCGCGATTTTTGTTGAAAAACAATGTAGGCGAATTGAAAGTAGGTATAAATAATGTGTTGGATCAAAGCCTGAGCGTAAACCAAACGGCAACTGCAAACTATTTACAGCAAACTACCTACAATAATTTGGGCAGGTACTTCATGGTGAGCTTTACGTACGCGCTCAACAAGCAACTTAATCCAATGGGCGGAGGCCGTAGAGGAAGGCCGGGGGGTATGCAAATGATTATTAACAATTGATTACCTAACAAATTGATTTCTTAATTCCTCATGCAACCCACCTAGACTGAGCCAAAAGACAACTTTTGGCTCTTCGCTTTTTTTCTTTGCGTATCTTTGGCCATGCGATATACAATTCTTCTCATGGCTCTACTATCGGGCACAACTCACGCTCAGCTAATTCCTACTTTTGACGTGCAAGGCCATCGAGGTGCACGAGGCCTGCAGCCCGAAAATACTATTCCGGCATTTCTGGCAGCTCTCGACTTAGGCGTAACTACCGTTGAAATGGATTTGGCTATTACAAAAGATGGACAAATCATCGTTTCACACGAGCCGTGGATGTCCTCCGAATTTTGCCAGAAGCCGGACGGAACGGATGTTTCGAAAGAAGAGGGACTCAAATACAATATTTATCAAATGACGTATGAGGAAGTTCGCCAGTGGGATTGCGGCTCAAAACCACATCCACGGTTTCCGCAACAGCAAAAGCAAAAAATTGCAAAACCTTTACTAACCGATGTAATTATAGCCATCGAAAATCACATTAAGAGCTATACCAAATACGAAGTAGATTATAATATCGAAATTAAAAGTGAACCGGATGGTGATGGTGTTTTTCATCCCTCACCGCCAGAATTTTCTGATAAAGTATATCAGTTGCTTGATCAATATTTGCCGATGGAGCGTGTGGTGATTCAATCTTTTGACTTTCGGGTGTTAAAATATTGGCACGAAAAATATCCGGAGATACGATTGGCGGCATTGGTGGAGAACAAAAAATCTCCCGAGGAAAATTTAAAAGACCTTGGTTTTATCCCATCCATCTACAGCCCTGATTTTGGGCTGTTGACCAAATCGATTGTGAAGTGGCTTCACACCCAAAAAGTAGCCCTTACCGAAAAACAGAAAAAAGAGAAAAGCAAAGTTCATTTGCGCGTAATCCCTTGGACTGTCAACGAAACGAAAGATATGCTGGTGATGAAAGGAATGGGTGTAGACGGAATTATTACCGATTATCCGGATCGAGCGGCAGCATATAAGCTTACGCTGAAAATTGCTACCGATAAAAAGTAACAACATAATAACCGGATTCAATTTTCTGATTTTTTGAGCAAACAATTCTGTATCCTTGCAACCAAATTCAAAACTGAAATAAAATGGCGAAGTATGATGTGTACGCAATTGGCAATGCAATTGTAGATATAGTGACCGAAGTAGAATATGACTTCTTCGAAAAAAATGAAGTGGAAAAGGGCGTGATGACGCTGGTAGACGAAAAACGTCAGCAGCACCTCATGCAAGCCATTGATATGAACAAAAGCAAACTTACCGGAGGTGGCTCTGCCGGTAATACCATTGCGGCCGTCAGCCAGTTTGGAGGGAAAGGATTTTATTCTTGCCTGGTAGCCAAAGATGAACTCGGCAAATTTTTTCTGGATGATCTTAAAAAGAATAAAGTGGAAACGAATCTGGTTTTCGAAAAACTTCCACAAGATCATACGGGCCGATGCCTCGTAATGACGAGCCCCGATGCCGAAAGAACCATGAACACCTTCCTGGGTGTCAATTCATTTTTCTCTCCATCTTACTTGGATGAAGACGCCATTAAGAATTCTTCATATATCTATATGGAAGGCTATTTGGTAGCAAGCCCGAAAGGACTTGAAGCTATGAAAGAAACCAAGCGGATAGCCGAGCGACACAAAGTTTCTACGGCACTCACTTTCTCCGACCCCAGCATGGTAAAGTATTTTTCCAAGCAAATGGAAGAAATTGTTGGCGCCAGTGTCGATTTGCTTTTTTGCAACGAAGAAGAAGCCATGATTTTCACCGGCACCAATGATATTTTGGAAGCCCGTGAAAAATTGAAAGGCTTGGCCAAACGATTTGTGATGACGTTAGGAAAAAATGGGGCACTGGTTTTTGATGGAGATACCTTCATTCAAATTGAACCTTATAAAGTTACCGCGGTAGACTCCAATGGTGCTGGCGATATGTTTGCGGGTGCATTTATGTATGCTATTACTCACGGCCATAGTTTTGCCGAAGCGGGCAAATTAGCATCGCTTGCCTCATCCAAAGTCGTGGGTCAGTGGGGTCCTAGATTAACAAAAGATGAAGTTGAGCAAATATTAAAGCATTTGGTTGGCTAAACTTTTTAGCCCCTCACTTTTTTTAATACTTTGCTACATCAAGTAAGATGTAATCTGAAGAAATCTTAATAACAAAAAATTGAATCAGGGGTTAGCAACTCGGGAATGTATGTTAATCCGAACTCAATAAATCGTAAACTAAAAACCAAAAAACAAATGAAAGTGAAGATCCTCTTGCTGTTGCTGATGGTTTCGGCTGTTGGTTTCGCGCAGAACAAAGAAAAGGCAAAGCCGGCAGGTGCTGGCCAAGGCCAAAAGAAAGTAACACCCGAAAAACAAATTACGGGTTCACTCACGGCACCGGTAAAGGTTACTACCGTGGAAGGAATTACAGAATACAAATTGGCAAATGGATTACGAGTATTGCTTTTCCCTGACCCATCGAAGCAGACCATCACAGTAAACATTACCTATATGGTAGGTTCTAAGCACGAAAATTATGGTGAAACAGGGATGGCGCACTTGCTTGAGCATTTGGTTTTCAAAGGCACACCCAATCACCCCGATATTCCAAAGGAATTAACTGCGCACGGTGCTCGCCCGAATGGAACGACTTGGGTAGACCGAACCAACTACTACGAAACCTTTAACGCAACAGAAGAGAATCTAAACTGGGCCATTGATTTGGAAGCAGATCGTATGGTGAATTCTTATATCGCTAAGAAAGATTTGGATAGCGAGATGACCGTTGTTCGCAACGAATTTGAAAGCGGTGAGAACAACCCCTTCAGTGTGTTGTTGGAACGCGTTATGTCAACGGCATTTTTGTGGCATAACTATGGCAAATCCACCATTGGCTCAAAAGCCGATTTAGAAAATGTGCCAATCGAAAAACTGCAAGCATTCTATAAAAAATATTACCAGCCCGATAACGCTGTTCTTCTGGTGGCAGGAAAATTTGATGAGGCAAAAACACTTGATCTGATTGTTAAAAAATTCGGACGAATTCCAAAGCCGGAGCGTGATTTAAATAGAACCTACACCCTTGATCCGGTTCAAGATGGTGAACGCTCAGTGGTATTACGCAGAGTGGGCGATGTGCAATATGCAATGGTCGCCTATCATATTCCCGCAGGTTCACACAAAGATTTCGCGGCTCTTGAAGTATTGTCCAATATATTGGGCAGCGAGCCTTCCGGAAGGTTGTACAAAGCATTGGTAGATTCGAAAAAGGCCAGCAACACAGGCGCCTTTTCTTTTCAATGGAAAGATCCGGGTTTGTTGTTAGCCTATGCAGAAGTTTTGAAAACCAATTCACTGGATGACGCTAAAGCAACCTTCTTAAAAACTTTAGATGACATTGCTACTTCGGCTCCCACAAAAGAAGAAGTAGAGCGAGCTAAAAACGAGATCATTAAACAAACTGAGCTAAGCTTCAACTCATCGGAGCGCATTGGCTTAGAGGTTAGTGAATTTATTGGCACAGGCGATTGGAGATTACTTTTCGTGTCACGCGATCGCATCAAAGCAGTTACAGTTTTAGATGTCGCTCGTGTAGCACGTCAGTATTTGAAACCGGACAACCGCACAACCGGAGTATTCATTCCAACGGAAGATCCACAGCGTTCTGAAATTCCTGCAACTCCGGACGTGGATGCATTAGTTAAAGACTACAAGGGCTCCCAAACAATCGCACAAGGAGAGGCGTTTGATCCTTCCCCGGCAAATATTGAATCACGCACGGTGCGCTCAGAACTTCCGAACGGAATGAAACTAGCTGCGCTGTCCAAGAAAACCAGAGGCGAATCAGTAGAAGCACGTATCACATTGCGATTTGGTAACGAGGCTTCCTTGCAAAACAAAGGTACTGCCGGAGAATATGCCGCCAGCATGCTCAACAAAGGAACCTCCAAGCATACCCGCCAACAATTAAAAGATGAGTTAGATCGCCTGAAGGCAAATGTTTTCATCGCAGGAGGAGCAACACAGACAAACATTAATATCACCACCATCAAACCTAATTTAGCAGAGGTATTGAAGTTGGTGGGAGAAATTTTGAAAGACCCTGCATTTCCGGCTGACGAATTTGAAAAATTGAAAAACGAAGATATAGCCAACATCGAATCGCAGCGCTCAGAACCACAGGGTATTGCTTTCAATAGAATTCAACGTCACATTTCGCCATATCCAAGTACCGATCCTCGCTATGTGAGCACGTTCGATGAAGACTTGGCATCCATCAAAGCGATTACGCTTGATGAGGTTAAAAAATTCTATCAAGATTTTTATGGATCTAACAATGCAACCATGTCAATAGTGGGTGATTTTGAAGCTAACGAAGTAAAAGCACTTACAACAGAACTATTGGGCAACTGGAAAAGCGCTCAGCCATTTTCACGCTTGGTTAATAAGGTAGCGCCTGTTCAAACGATCAACGAGTTTATAGAAACACCGGATAAGGCAAACGCATTTTTTGTTGCTGCCTACAATTTCGAATTCAGAGATGATAATCCCGATTATCCGGCAATGGTGATGGCCAATTTTATGCTCGGTGGCGGGTTTTTGAATTCAAGATTGGCAACTCGCATTCGCCAGAAAGAAGGATTGAGCTACGGTGTGGGTTCACAGTTTTCTACCGGTTCGCTTGATCAGGTCGGCACGTTCTTCGCGTTCGCGATATATGCTCCAGAAAATGTAGAAAAATTAGAAGTCGCCTATAAAGAAGAAATTCAGAAAGTAGTTACCACCGGCTTTACGGATGAAGAGCTAACAGCCGCTAAGTCGGGCTGGTCACAGTCCAGATCGGTATCCCGCTCACAAGATGGTGGTTTAGCTGGTACTTTGAACAACTACCTCTTTATTAAACGCGATTTGAAATGGGACGAGGAATTTGAGAAAAAAGTGATGGCGTTGACAGTAGATCAGGTGAATGCCGCAGCTAAAAAATACCTCAAGTACGAATCTATGAACATCATTAAGGCAGGCGATTTCGCCAAAGCAAAGGCAAAAGCAGCCGAGAAGAAATAGTTAAATCAACCTAAAGCCCTCACTTTCAGCACAGAAGGTGAGGGCTTTTCTTTTAATAATACCTTGCTTTCCTCTTAAATTGGCAACTCATTGTTGGAAAAACCGATATTCTTAAACATCTTTGCAGCCCTTTTAGAAAAAGGTAAACAGATTTTTTATGAAACGCACCTATCAGCCTTCAAAGAGAAAAAGAAAGAACAAGCACGGCTTCCGCGAGCGTATGGCGTCTGCCAATGGCCGCAGAGTGTTGGCAAATCGCAGAAAAAATGGCAGAAAGAAGCTGACCGTTTCTGACGAGGGCACTTCGAAGACTAAATAATTTTAGGTAGTTTTCCCTTCCCACCTGCCTTTTGATTGCAAAATCAACGGTCAGAATGTGGCAGCACGCATAAAAATGGGAAACTTCACCTTCCGGAAAGACGAAAAGCTAACCAGCGAGAAAGCAATAAAGGAACTCTTTGAAAAGGGTTCCTCTTTTTATTTAGACCCTTTCAAAGTCCTCACCTTACCGCAAACCGACCCAGCTGATTCTACCAAAGTTTTGATATCCGTACCCGCCCGTAATTTTAAACGGGCCGTAGACCGCAACAAAATCAAACGAAGAATCCGCGAGGCCTACCGCCTGAATAAACAATTACTCATATCCGAACAAAAGTGGCTGATTGCCTATATTTACACAGCTAGAAAAATACTGCCGTCAGCGGAAATCCATCAAAAATTGATTCAAACGCTCCATCGGCTGCAAAAACAAAAAAATCTGCCATCATAAAAGCAGAAAAAGCATGCAAACAAAAAAGTTGAAACGCATCGGGGTAGGGTTGGCGATTGTTGGAGGAGGTGTGCTCTTTGCATTTTCAGCACCGGGTGAAAAATACTTCGACATCGCCAAAAGTCTCGACATTTTTGCCACGCTCTTTAAAGAAGTCAACACCCATTATGTAGATGAAGTAGATCCCAAGAAATTGGTGGAAACCGGAATTGTGGGAATGCTCCAGCAATTAGATCCCTACACGGACTACATCCCCGAAGAAAGTCGCGATGCTTTCAGCATTCAAACCACCGGCCAATATGCCGGAGTGGGGGCCTTGGTTGGCATTGTCAACAAAAAAACGGTCATCACCAACCCATACCTCGGGTTTGCCGCATATCGTGCTGGCCTCAAAGTAGGCGATGAGTTAATTTCCGTAGACGGGAAAAATGTGCAAGGCAAACAAAGTTTTGATGTTACGCTTTTACTCAAAGGAAATCCCAATACTGATGTATCAGTAGAAGTGAAGCGCTATGGGCTAAAAGAAAACCTCAAAGTAAAACTCACCCGCGAAAAAATTAAAATTGCCAACATCGTCTATCAAGGCATGGTCGACACGGATTTGGGCTACATCAAATTAGATGAATTCACGCCCGGTGCTGGCGATGAAGTAGAACAAGCCGTCACCAAATTAAAACAGAGCGGAGCTAAAAAATTGATACTCGATCTGCGCGACAATCCAGGCGGCTCATTATTCGAAGCTATTAATATTGTCAGCGCTTTTCTGCCCAAAGGGAAGGAAGTAGTTTCTACCAAAGGCAAATTAGAAGAGTGGAACAAAACCTACCACACACTTAATAATCCAATTGATACAGAAATACCATTGGTGGTTCTCACCAGTGGAGGCAGTGCTTCAGCTTCCGAAATCGTGGCGGGCTCTTTACAAGATTATGACCGTGCTGTTTTGGTGGGTCAAAAGACATTTGGCAAAGGCCTGGTACAAACCACTCGTCAAATCGCTTACAACGCGCAGGTAAAAATCACTACGGCCAAATACTATATACCCAGCGGCCGTTGCATTCAGGCGTTGGATTATGCACACCGCAAAAGTGACGGCAGTGTTGAAAAATTTCCTGACTCGCTCAAACGCGAGTTCAAAACCAAAGCAGGCCGTAAAGTGTATGATGGCGCAGGCCTCGATCCGGATGTAACAGTTAAGCAAGAAGAGTTTAGCAGCCTGTTGGTAGAATTAGTCAACGAAGGCTACATCTTCGAGTACGCCAGCAAATACTGTGGCGAAAACCCAACACCACCCACTTCGCTCAAAGACTTCAAAATCTCCGAAACCGAATACAAAAAGTTTACCGAGTGGGTAAAAGAGCAACGCTTTACACACACCAGCGAAGTAGAGAAAAAAGCAAACGAACTTTTTGCATCCACCAAAAGCGAAAAATTCTACGATGCCATCAAAGCACCACTCACCGAACTACAAAACAAAATCACCCAAAACCGCGCCTACGATTGGTCGCGCTATCGCCCCGAAATCACTTCTATTTTAGAAGAGCAAATCGGGTTTCACTATCGCCTTACCGCTGGCCAAATCGAAGTTTCTTTACCCCACGATAAAGAAATAGCCGAAGCCAAAAAAATCTTGGCCGATCCGGCATACTATAAAAAGATACTTTCTACCAACTGATGGCACTCCTGCTCAGCATCGAGTCGTCCACCACCGTTTGTTCGGTAGCATTACATCAATCCGGAGAGTTACTCGCGTCCAAAGAAAATCAAGTACCGCAATCTACCGCATCCGCACTCATGCCCATGATTGACGAGGTGTGTAAGCAAGCCGCAAAATCTCCTTCCGATTTACAAGGCGCCATCATCTCCGAAGGCCCCGGCTCGTACACAGGTTTGCGCATCGGTGTAGCCACCGCCAAAGGCATCTGCTTCACGCTGCAAATTCCGCTGGTAGCCATCAACACATTACATCTCCTCGCCTACCAATTCAAGAAGTCAAATCCAGTTGCGGATAATGCACTACTCTGCCCCATGCTCGATGCGCGCAGAATGGAAGTCTACTGCATGCTGCTCGATCATCAACTGAATGTGGTTAAACCCACCGAAGCAAAAGTGATCGACAATACCAGTTTTCAAGAAGAGTTAGCACATCATCCCATTCATTTTTTTGGCAACGGAGCCGCCAAGTGCAAAGAAGCAATCAATCACCCCGATGCTCATTTTCACGAAGGCCTCATCCCGCTCGCACAAAGCTTAGGCGAATTAGGTTTTGAAAAGTTTACTACCGGCCACACCGAAGACCTCGCTCATTTCGAGCCCTACTACCTCAAAGATTTTATGATCCGCAAACCAAATACAGTTTAATGCTGTTCTCACAACAATGGCAACAGAAAACACGCATTTGGAAACAGAAGGAATCATCAACAAGGTAGCCGCCAGCTCCCTGATCCTTTTCAACCTCGAAGAATACCACGATCCTTCCGAGCGCGTTCTTCTCGATATCAAAGGCTGGCTGTTTCAAGAGCTTATCCTCAAAGAAAAAGAATTTAGAAACTACGTCAAGCAACACGATTGGGCGCAGTATAAAAACAAGAGCGTAGCCATCACCTGCACAGCCGATGCCATCGTGCCCACCTGGGCCTACATGCTCATCGCCATAGCCTTGCAGCCCTATGCCAAAAAGCAAGTCTTCGGCACCCTCACCGATTTAGAAACCCAACTTTACCGCGATGCCCTCAGTCAAATCGACTGGCAAAAATTCAAAGGCAGCAAAGTAGTCGTCAAAGGCTGCAGCAAAGTAGAAGTACCCATAGCCATCTACACCGAAGTAGCCGATCGCCTGCGCCCACTAGCCGCCAGCATCATGTTTGGCGAACCCTGCAGCACCGTCCCCCTCTTCAAATCAACCCCACTCAACTCCAACCCCTAACGAGTTGTCAATTGCCCATTTGTCAACTGTCAACTTGTTTATCCATTTTGTCAATTGCCGATTTGTCAACTGTCAACTTGATTCCTGCCTACTGCCTACTGCTCCCTGCCTACTTTTCTTTTTTGCGGCCTGCCAAGCTGCGCAAGGCACCACGCTGTCGGCAGTCGCCTGCCATGATCCGGCTCCGTTAAACACGTACACTTAAATAAGTCCTACTTTTTCAGCACAAATTCACCATGGCCGGGCTCCAACAATGCCTCCATCGTTGGCCGAACGCCCGCCCGTAATTCCTGCTAAAACCCATCTTTTTGGCGCTTTTTCAGCTCTTTTTGGCCTTCCGAGCAAACGCAAATTTTTTTGATGAAAAATATTCAACTTTTTTTTCGCCTATAATCAACTGATAATCAGGCAAACCAAACCCCGTTAAGCCAAAATCCTGAAAATCTTTTCCGCAACTATTTGCAGAAATACCTTCAACCGTTACCTTTGCACTCCCATTTAACGAAAAGGGGCTTTGAGACGCGGAAACGCTAGCTCAATAAAGGATTAAAATCCACACTTGATTTTGAAGAAGTAAAATTCTCAAACATCAAAACGTTCATTGAACAAGATGGA
>JBGAUU010000060.1:0-29552 GCA_044228465.1 Cyclobacteriaceae bacterium | reverse complement strand
CCTGATTTTTCATTTTAATGTAGAGCGATTCAACATCAAAATGACCATCGATGGAATAGATTTCTTCTAAAATGGCGTACCGTTCGGGAGTTTTTCGCAACTCCTTCTTTTCTAAGTAAGCAATGAAGATTTGCTTTACTTCCTCATATATTTTCTGGTTCAGGGCCATTTTTAAAAGGCCAAATATAGGTTGACGTAAATCCGTCTCCAAAATTGAGGAAACAAAACCGCGATTAATTGGTGCGTGTATCGAAACGGCTCACTTTTACCACACCCTCGACTTTCTGCAATTTTTCGATCAGCATTTCCAAATGGCGGGTATCGTTTACATAAAGCATGATTTCGCCACTGAAAATGCCCTGATCTGTTTTAAATGACAAAGAACTCATGTTTACTTTCAACTCTTCAGAAATGACTTTAGAAACATCATTGATCAATCCTACCCGATCGGTTCCAACGACCTTCAATCCCGTAAGGAATGCTACTTCATACTGCGATGTCCATTTTGCTTTGATGACCCTGTTTCCATGATTGGCGAGTAGCTCGGTGGCATTGGGACACGTGGTGCGGTGTATTTTAATGCCCTCGTTGACGGTAACGAATCCAAACACATCATCGCCTGGAATTGGGGTACAGCATTTGGCCAATTTGTACTCAACCACATCCATATCTTCTCCAATCAGAAGAATATCTTCGTAGCGACCTTTGGCTTTATTGATCTCTTGCTCGATGGTTTTTACATCACGAATTTCCTGATGATCGCGATTTTTGAGCGGTGAAGAAGGTTTGTATTCTTTGAATCGCTTGAGGTCATTAATGGTAATGGTGCCGTTGCCGATGCGGTAATACAACTCAAATTGCGAATTGACTTTGAGGAAATCGCGCATTTGCTCGTATACCTGATTGTTCGCATCAATCTTTAGTTGTTTGAGCTTCCGCAAAAACACTTCTTTGCCTTCTTCGGCAATGTGGCGTTTATCTTCCTTGAGCAGTTCTTTGATCTTTGATTTGGCTTTAGGGCTAATGACAAAGCGCAGCCAATCTTCATTCGGCTTTTGTTTGGCCGAAGTAAGTATTTCGATCTGATCTCCGTTTTTGAGAACGTGTGTAATCGGAACCAGCTTTTGGTTGACTTTCGCGCCAATGCATTTGGCACCGATATCGGTGTGGATATCGAAAGCAAAATCTAACGCAGTGGCACCAGTGGGAAGTGTTTTCAGTTCACCTTTGGGCGTGAAGACAAAAACCTCCTCGCTAAAAAGATTGCCTCTAAAATCATCTACAAATTCCAGAGCGGTTAAATCTTGCTTTTCGAGTGTTTCGCGTACACGCACCAGCCATTTTTCGAGGTTTGATTCGTACTTGGCCGCATTGTCTTTGTATTTCCAATGGGCTGCGTATCCTTTTTCAGCGATTTCGTCCATTCGCAAAGTGCGAATTTGGACTTCCACCCATTGACCATTTTTCGCCATGACGGTTGTATGGAGCGACTCGTAGCCATTTCCTTTGGGAGTGCTGATCCAATCGCGCAACCGATCTGGATTGGGAGTGTAATAATCCGTGACAACGGAATAAACCTGCCAGCAATGCGATTTTTCTTGTTCGAGGGGTGTATCTAAAATTATGCGTACGGCAAACAGATCATAAATTTCCTCGAATGGAATGTTCTGCTTGCGCATTTTGGTGTAAATCGAAAAAATAGATTTAGGGCGGCTTTTGATTTCGTAGTCTACGCCCAGCTTATCCAACTCATCTTTGATGGGCTGGACAAATTGTTTGATGAATTTGTTTCGCGAAGCGCGCGTCTCGTCTATTTTTCCGGCTATGTCATTATAAACCGCGCGGTCAGTAAAGCGCAGGTAAAGATCTTCCAACTCGGTTTTGATGGCATTGAGGCCAAGCCTGTGCGCCAGTGGAGCATATAGGTAAATTGTTTCAGAAGAAACGCGCAGTTGTTTGTTGCGCGGCATGCTATCCAGCGTGCGCATGTTGTGCAGGCGATCGGCCAGTTTGATCAAAATCACCCGCACATCTTCCGAAAGGGTAAATAACATCTTGCGGAAGTTCTCGGCCTGTGCCGAAGTGCCATATTCAAACACACCCCTGATTTTGGTAAGGCCGTCTATGATTTTGGCAATTTTTACTCCGAAGATGGCTTGCAGGTCGGCCAGTTGAATGTCGGTATCCTCAACCACATCATGCAGAAGTGCTGCGATAATAGAGGTCGTTCCCAAACCAATCTCTTCCACGCAAATCTCAGCCACCGAAAGCGGATGAAAAATATAGGGCTCGCCCGATTTTCTGCGCATGTTTTTGTGCGCCTCCATCGAAATGGTAAAGGCGCGCTTGATCAATTTCGCATCGCCATCTTTTAATATAGGTTTTGCCAACCGCAGCAGTCTGCGGTAGCGTGCAATAATCTCTTTCTTCTCAACAGCCTCGTCTATTACCATTAACTACTTGAAATTTAACTAATTGCCTTCTACAGATTGTCTGATCAAAAAAAGAAGCCGAATACCAGAAGTGGTTATTGGCAGTGGAGTAGACGTTAGACTTTCTTCATTTTAATCAGGACTAATAATAGCGAATAATTTTCAATTGTTACCTTTTGATAAAAAAGGGATTTTTAGCTCACAAGTACAGTAATTACAGTCATACACTGGATTCAGTTGCAAGGTGGGGGTTCTTGAGTCCCTCCATGCATAATAAGAAAATAGCTGATACCAGGTCAAGTTCTATTCGATCATCGCCTATTCTTCCATTAAGCAATTTTAATTTTTAATTTCGGGAAATAAATAGATGAATATTATACTACAAGCAAAATAAAATGGAACCATGCACACCGAATGTAAAGTTATTGCCGAAATGATTGGCCTAAAGGTGGAAGATAAAGTGAGAGAATATTCTCAAATATTATGGTTATAGTAAAGTACCTGCGTGAGTTGCGTTTAACAAACTATTATGGAAGAAGATGAACCACGTGTTTCACGTCATCCGACTACATTAAAGAAATAAATTGCGTGTGTTAAGATCCTTACCAAATGCTGAAAAAGGTACGCAAATTGATTGGGATTCTCAAAAGATTTTGATGAATTTCAACCGGAATGGTTGAAGATTTTACCGTTGACTTGTTTCAGCAGTGCTAAGTCACCCAATTATGACTGCAAGTGATGGATGCGAAACTTTAGTCGATATTTAGAAATCCGGTTCGGTGTTGCTTCATCTCGGAAGTAAGCTGAAGACCGGACACCGTAGACAAGGATATCGTAGCGAAAGGACAGGAAGGCCAGACGCAAAAAGGCTCGACCATTGCGATTGCGAAAGCGGAAAAGAAAAGAACAGAAAAACTTGATCAAAAAAGAAAGAAGATGTATCGAGTTTATGGAAAATCCATTCAGCGATGCCACCGAAAGGTGCGTTGAATATAATCTGAAGAAGGAGGGCTAAAGATGCGAAGGTACTTACCTATTCACTGTTTCCTTGTTAGCTGTGGGTAAAGAGCGTCGATCATATTTTCGGCGCGTATTTGGTGCAGATGTAGTGAAGAGCGAAGAAGAATTTGTAGGCAAATTGTTGGTATCGTATTGCCGAAAACTACGCTCGGGAAACGCCTACTTGTCGATCGGCATGAATTAGCACGATGTTACGTTGACTGGCAATTAAAAATCAATATACCATAATCTCTGAAAATGGCGGTTGAAAGCAAACCAGCAATGGCTAAAAATAGATGCACAGTTCTGGAAAGAATTTGAACTCAAAGAATCTTGGGCGATTTGATCAAAGTGCGAAATTAGCGAAAGACAAAAACATAAAAGAAGGCGAAGAAGTCACGCCGCGAAAAGCGAAATCGTTGATTATTGATCAGCTGCGAAAGCCATTATGCCGCGCAGTTGGGTGATAAACTGGATGAATTGCTAACAATTACCTATCCGGCCAGATGAAAAAGAGAAAACTTCTGCGCATCTGGCACCAGCTTCGTATTGTGGAGTGCGAATTGCGACGTTGATCAAAGAAAACATTACGGTAGTTGAGAAGAAAGTCATAGAAGAGCCTCAAAAGATTGTCGCCATCATAATTCCACAAATACGAACTTTCAGCAATGTATTTGAGTTTAATATAAAGACCCTGTTTTACGACAGTTTTTAGCAATGATGCTTTTTTAATTGAACGACCTTTATAAATATGCTAATATTGATCATAGCAGCATGTGGCAGTTTGCCCCTTTATTGCTGTTTTAATTTAACTTTTTAAATCAATATCTATATGTCTTAACAATAATCAGAAAGCATGCAGTGCACAATTTAAATGAGCGGAAATGCATTGGACAGCTACATAAAATTAATCAATCAAAATCCGTACATTACCAGGTGACGTACCCAATGCGTAGAAGAGCAACAAATGCGCACGGTTTGTCAGACATTGCAGTATTCTCAATTATTTAAGACTGAACTATTTTCTGGCACTTTCGGCAGTATGGTATAGATGATTATGTTGCCAATGTCATCACAGCACAACTTTTGTTTTTGGAGTCATCCGATCCCAAGAAAGACATTATCATGTATGTCAATAGCCCGGGTGGCTCGGTTTACGCAGGTTTAGGAATTTATGACACCATGCAATATGTGAATCCGGATGTGGCAACAATCTGTACCGGCATGGCAGCATCTATGGGAGCTGTTTTGTTGGCTGCCGGAGCGCCTAAGAAAAGATCGGCACTTACACATTCTCGTGTGATGATTCATCAACCTTCTGCAGGAATGCAGGGAACTTCTTCTGATATGGAGATTTCGATGCGTCAAACACTGGAACTGAAAAAGGATCTTTACACGATTCTGGCAAAGCATAGCGGCCAGACTTATGATAAAATTGAGAAGGATTCGGATCGTGATTTCTGGATGCGTGCATCTGAAGCCAAAGAATACGGCCTGATTGACGAGGTTTTAGAGCGCAATAAGAAGTAAAATTTGATGGGTTGGGTAATGGGTTGATGAGCTGATAATCAATATCTTTGCTTTTCGTTCGTGAACGCATTACCCAATTGGTTCAAATATTAATCTAAGAAAATGGCAGAAGTTACTTGTTCGTTTTGTGGCAGAAATAAAAAAGACGTGGATCTGATGATTTCAGGTATTCATGCCCACATCTGCGATAAATGTGTAACTCAAGCCAGCCAAATTCTGCAAGAAGAAAAAAAGAATAAAGTAGAAACGGGTACTTTGCCCAACTTCAAATTGATCAAGCCACGCGAGATCAAAAAGTTTTTGGATGAGTATGTGATTGGTCAGGACGAAGCGAAGCGAGTGATGTCGGTTGCAGTTTATAATCACTACAAGCGACTCACACAGCGCAAAATTGATAGTGATGTTACCATCGAGAAATCGAACATCATTATGGTGGGCGAAACCGGAACCGGTAAAACGTATTTGGCGAGAACATTAGCAAAAATTCTTCAAGTTCCATTTTGTATTGCCGATGCGACTGTGCTTACCGAAGCCGGTTATGTAGGTGAAGACGTTGAAAGTATTTTGACGCGCCTGCTTCAAGCTGCAGATTATAATACCGAAGCGGCAGAGCGCGGAATCGTTTATATTGATGAGATTGATAAAATTGCTCGTAAATCCGATAATCCTTCCATTACTCGTGATGTAAGTGGTGAAGGTGTGCAGCAAGCATTGTTAAAGTTATTGGAAGGTACTGCCGTAAACGTTCCTCCTCAAGGTGGACGTAAGCATCCGGATCAAAAAATGATAACGGTGAATACCGAAAACATTTTATTCATCTGCGGAGGTGCGTTTGAAGGCATTTCGAAAGTGATTGGTAGAAGATTGAATACTCGTCCATTGGGTTTCGCTGCTTCCGCGGAAAGCGTGAACCCAAGCGAGTTTGATAAAGATAATTTATTGCAATTCGTTTCTGCTCAAGATCTCAAAACATTTGGACTCATTCCAGAATTGATCGGACGCTTGCCCGTATTATCATTTTTAAATCCGTTAGACCACGCCACGCTACGCAAGATTTTAACAGAGCCAAAGAATGCGCTGGTAAAACAATACAAAAAGCTTTTCGAAATGGAGTCCATTGAGTTAGAATTCAAGGAAGGAGCTTTGGATTTTATCGTTGAAAAAGCAGTTGATTTCAAATTAGGAGCTCGTGGCCTACGCTCAATTTGCGAAGCGATCATCAACGATGCCATGTTTGAACTACCATCGGATAAAACCACAGATCGATTGGTGATTAATCGCGCTTACGCAGAAGAGAAATTCAACAAATCACATTACAGCAAATTGAAAGTTGCTTAAATCTGTTTTACAATTAAGAATTAGTTTTCAAGTAACTAAGAATTAAACCGGCTGTATTTTCAGAAGCGGAACCTGTATCTAAGGTTTTATACAGCTTATCATATTCTGTCAGCATGTTGTCTCGATAGGATCCTTCATTTAAAAGTGCTTGCAATTCTTCCTGTACTTTTTGAGAGGTAGCCTCTTTTTGAATCAATTCCTTTACGACTTCCTTTCCTACGATGAGGTTCACCAAAGAAATGAATGGCACCTTCACTACTTTCTTCCCAATCCAATATTCTAAATCGCCTGCTTTGTAAACAACAACCTGCGGCACTTTGAAAAGCCCTGTTTCTAAAGTTGCTGTTCCACTTGTGACAATAGCTGCAGATGCATGGCTTAGTAAATCATAGGTTTCATCATACGCAAATTTAACATTGCCAATCTCTTTCAATGGTTGGTATAATTGTTCCGGTAGGTTTCTCACAGCCGCCACGACAAACTGAGCGTTTGGCATACTTCGAACCACATCAGCCATTACAGGAACTATGCGCTCTAATTCCATTTTTCTGCTTCCCGGAAGGAGAGCAACGATTTTCGATTCCTTCCTTAAACCATGCTGCGAAAGAAATTCCGAATTAGGTACAAATGATTTAATAGCGTCCAACACCGGGTTGCCTACATAATCTACTTCGAAATCATATTTTTTGAAAAATTCCTTTTCGAAAGGAAGAATCACAAACATATGATCTACGTTTTTCTTCAATTGCCATGCACGAGCTTGTCGCCAGGCCCAAACTTTGGGTGGGATATAATAAAAAACCTTGATACCATTCTTTTTTCCGAAGGCGGCCATTTGTCGATTGAAGCCACCATAGTCGATTAAGATGAGCGCTTCCGGCTGATAGGCAAGCACATCCGCTTTGCAATCGCTCATATACTTGGCAATTTTGAAGAAGTTGATCACTGCTTCAAACCCCATGAAAGCCAACTGGTCATAGTGCATCACCAACTCGACACCGGCTTGTTTCATTTCATCGCCACCAAATCCCCGAAAGGAAAGGTTGGGAGACTTGCGTAACATTGCCTTCACTAAATTTCCACCATGCAAATCGCCTGATCGCTCGCCCGCTATGATATAAAATTTCAAGTTCTTTCTATTAATGATCGTTATCCTCCAAAATAGTCTACGAAGTTGCGAGGAGTTTCATATAAGCGCAACGAATGTAGTTTTCCATACTTACTGATTTGCGGGATTTTTGGTTCCAAAATCTTCCAAATTTCAATGGTGATATTTTCAGTGCTGGCCATTTTATCTTTCATAAAATCGACATCCAAATTGAGATTTTTGTGATCGAGCTTTTCGATGACCTCACTCCGGATTAATGCACTCAGTTTTTTCAAATCAATGACAAAACCAGTTTCCGGATCCGGATTACCTGCCACAGTGGTGATTAACTCGAAATTGTGGCCATGCCAATTCTCATTGGCACATGGCCCAAAGACTTCTTTGTTTTTCTCGGCACTCCATGATGGATTATAGAGTTTGTGTGCCGCATTAAAATGTTCCTTCCGGCTAACGTAAATCATACTTTGATTGGTTCGGCAAATATACGATGGTTGATTCAACTGAGCACAATGGCCTATTTATCCGTAAATTGCGGCAAATAATCGATTATGATCATAGTAACTGGTGCTGCAGGCTTCATAGGGAGCTACCTTATAAAACGTTTGAATGATGATAACTTCAACGCGATCATTGCAGTCGATAAATTTGACAATGCCGAGAAAAACAAGAATCTGATTGGTCTGAAGATTCAGGAAAAGGTGGACAGAGATTCGTTTTTTGAGTGGCTCGATAAGAACTACGAATTGGTTGAGTTTGTATTTCACATTGGCGCTCGCACCGACACTACCGAGTTTGACATTGACCTATTGCACAAACTCAATACCGATTACACCAAAGAAGTTTGGGTGCGCTGCTGCCGCTACCAACTGCCATTAGTCTATGCTTCCTCCGCTGCAACTTATGGATATGGAGAGAATGGTTATGAAGACAACGAAGCTCTGATTCCTCAATTAATACCATTGAATCCATATGGTGTATCGAAGCAAGAGTTTGATGTGTGGGCGTTGGAACAAAAAGAAAAGCCATTCTTCTGGGCAGGCCTCAAGTTCTTCAATGTGTACGGTCCGAACGAATACCACAAAGGGCGAATGGCGTCCGTAATCTGGCACGCCTACAACCAGGTTCAAAAAACGGGCAAGATGAAATTATTTAAATCCCATCACCCCGACTACAAGGACGGAGAGCAAATGCGCGATTTCGTTTATGTAAAAGATGTGGCGGAGGTTTGTATGTTTCTGATGCATCACCGAAAAAATTCAGGCATCTATAATTTAGGATCGGGAAAAGCACGCACATTCAATGATCTGGCGAAAGCAGTTTTTGCGGCACTGAATAAACCAGCCTTGATTGAATATATTGATACCCCCATTGATATACGCGATAAATACCAGTATTTCACGGAAGCGAAAATGGAGAAGTTGAAGGGTATTGGGTATTCTAAAGAGTTCTACTCGCTGGAGGATGGAGCGATGGATTATATCAATCACTTATCATTAAGTTCGTAAATAAATTGCAATGACCAAGTGAAGTTTTATGATGTCGAAAAAAAACAATAGATCATTGCTTGCTTGAAACCAAAAGGAATGATGATCTAATACCTTAGAATTTTCTTTCTAAAGGTTCTACCATCTGTTGTCGTAGCTAAAATTATATAAATACCTTTTGCCCACTCAGAAGAATCAATTTCAATCGAATCAGATTTATTACATTTTATACTTACCAACTGTCTTCCAACTAAAGATACGATCTCTATATTGACACAACTTCCCATTTTAAAATTTAGTTCAAATTTATCTCTTACAGGGTTAGGAAATGCTTGTAATTCATTAACCTCAATATTAGAATCTTCAATTCCAACTACATTATCTTGTACTCTTAAGTTATCAATTGCCCAACCCCACCCTGATTTTTGGGCATCCGATCGTAATCTAAATCGGATATTAATTACATCACCTGCAGCAAAGCTATCTAAAATAGAAATTCTTCTATTCCTGAAATAATTCAAAGTGCCTATTGCCTTAGAATCACCATTGGATATGTTACTATTATAATAAATTAGCCAATCAGCATTGAATCTACTATCGTATCCACTAACTAAAGATTTCCAACTTAAACCTCCATCCTTCGTTGCTTCAACAATAGTGTAATCTCCAAATTCAGGCTTGGTAAAATCAGTACCTATACCGGGCTCTACTAAAACAACTTCATCGAATTCAACATAACTATCTTTATCCTTTAATTTAATTGGATAAAGCAGGATATAAGTTAAATCAATGGGAGTACTAGATAAGCTTTTCGGATACGGGTGCTCTGAATGAACAGCCCCATTTGAAAAACCCACTGGAGTTATGACAGAAAAGTCACCAAAAAAATCCTTTTTATCTGTAGTAAAATCTGAAACATACAATTCTTTGATTGAAAAGGTTCTTACGTTAATTGCAAACAGGTCATTTAGAGGAGATTCAGTGATGTTCTCCTGAGAAGAGTTATCGACTGCTACAATCTTATAGGTGATCTTATCTCCTTGTTTAAGTTTGGGCAAAGTCAATGTTGCTCTATAGTTGTTAGTACCCAAATCAAACAGATCTAAAGTTGAAGTTGCTCCACCATTTACCTGATATTCGACATAAGCTCTTTTAACACCAATATTATCAACTACGTTTGCAGAAAAAAGAATCTGCTTATCAAATTCAGTAATATCAGAAATAGGTGTATGCTGAACTTGTGGTTTCTTTTTGTCAACTCCCAGAAAAAAACTTAGATAGGTATTATCTTGGGATGGAAAACGATATACTCGACCTAAAACATCTTGTGCTGTAAAGTAATAAGATAATTGACTCTCTGGTTGGGGGTTTGAAATAATGGCTTCATAAAACTCAGGAGCATTAGTGGAGGTTAACAATATTGAAGCACTTGACGAGAAATTATCAAAAGAGTAATAAAGCATTATTGCCTTGTCACTAATTGTTGTGTCACTATTGATCTGAAGAATAAATTTTTTCCCCACTAGCGATTCCTGATCACCAATTTCGTTGTGCTTTAAAGAAGTATTGAGCCATCCCATGTCATAAAAAATGCCCCTGGTTAAAGGGCCGACATCGTGTCGAACTTCTCCAGGATTGACAAAAGGGGTCATCAAACTGTTGAGTGTGTTATTATATTGGTTCTCGTCCAAATGAGAAATGCTTGACCCTGGATTATAAGGGCTTGGTGCAAAAATTCTTGGATAATTACCTCCCGAGTTTAACAACTTAGCTATCTCGCTCTTAAAAACGAGGCTATTTCCTGTTAATTGAGCTGCTAACTGAGAAGAACTATTCGGAAACAAAGATTGATTCAATAAACTTTGATCGGATCCATTAAAGAGAAAACTATCATAAATTTTTGGATTACCGTCTGTAGTTCCATAGAAACCGCTTCCCCCGCTTTCTCTAAAAGTTCCTGAAAAACCTAAGCCGTGACCTATTTCATGTAAAGCGATAGTTACTAAATCGAATTTATTTCCAGCCTGACCATCCGTACCAAAATACCAATCTGATCTGCCTGCATTAAATGTTGCTACTATATCAGCCTCGGATGTGCTATTTATATCCACACCAGCTAATTTCTCCGCCAAAGTCATAGGATACCATAATTGGGGGTTGGGGTTTTTAGAAAAATTCCTAACCTCGGTTGGAACTACAAATGCAAGTGTACCTGAATTTTGAAGAACAGTCCAATTAGCGAAAATTCTTATTTTCACATTACTCTTTAGTGTTTTTGCCCAAATATTAATAGCCTCTTGGACTGCCGCTTGAGCATCAATTGGAAACCCAATGAATTTTACTTCAAATTGAGATGTATAACCTTCCGTTCTTCCTTTACTTAAATTCGAAGGGATACTAACTACCTTTTCACCAAATTCAACACTTGATAAAGCTAATTTTTCAATTGGCGGGCCAAATTGACAACGTATTGTATCTCCTGTTCTAATTTCTATTTGAGAAATAGATTGAGAGTAAACGCTAAGGAATAGACAAACTATTACAACTCTATTAATTAGGCTCATGCAGTCTTATCTTTTCAAAGTATGCTACAATTTCGTTAATGTCATTATTCATCTTTTTGAGATCTTTCTCAACGTTAGATGTATCATAGTTTAAAAGTTTAATAGACAATGATATTATAGACGAAAACTTAGAACTTGCATTTTCTAAATCCATTTTACCTTGCTTTACAGATTTAACGAGAGATTTATCCAAATACTTTATTTTCTTATAAATCTCAGGTTTTAAAATTTTTTTCTCTTCTACAGCGTAAGCACCTGTTCCTGGAACATAATAGACATAGTTTCTTTCGAATAAATCTAATTTACTAGTAATGTCTTCACCAAAAAAATGCGCATCAGTGTAAGTTCCTCTCCTGAAAGACTTCCCTTCATCTGACTTCTGATTTGGATTTAAAATAAAGACTCCGTTTGACTCCGTTACGGAAGCTTGAGAAAATAAATAATTGTCAAAACAAAAAAGAAAGACAAGGAAGAAAAAGATACGATTCATATTGAAATAAATTATGGTAGAAAATAAATTGGGTTGCCAAAAGCAACCCAATTTATAAAGAAAAATTAAAGACGCGGTTTTGGACTTATAGTTTTGTGTAAGTCAACGTTAATCTTTGACCAATCGATCCATCCTGTCTTCTGATTAATGCCTTCACAGTGAATGATTTAACACAAGCGGACAGGGAGCCAGCGCCATCACCCGTGAAAACTCGCTGGTTTGGAGCTGTACCGTATGCATAGACTGCATCCGTTACGGAAGTGCCATCACCAAAATTGTAAGAAGATCCTAACGTTCTTGTGGACTGGGTATCCGGCAGAATCTGGATGGTAACGGGCACCGGTGTTCTTCCGGATTGAGATAAAATTCCAAAATCAGGATCTACAAGTTGATTAGCTCCCGCACCTTGTGTAAGGCTTGCATCTAAATCGGTATACGTTCCAGCTGCAAAAATAAAACCGAAATCTAGTTTCATGGTCAAATTGTAAGAGCCAACATAATCTGCCAGAGTGAAAGGGCAGTCATTGTCTGCAATCTTAATACTTGTTGATTTTCCAAGGGTTCCAATTCCCGGCTTCAATCCGTTAGAAACAGATTTCAAAGTAAGGATAAGTTCCTTTGCACCATCTGTAGCTAGATCATCCAAAATATTAATCTTAACGGTGTCAGAATAACTTCCTGCTGCAATAGTTATAGAGCCAGAGGTTGTAGCGAACGAATAGTCAGTTCCAACTACAGCATTTCCTGTTACTTCGTACTGAACACTTACTGCAGTACCCTGTGCTGGAGCAGTGAGCGTTACTGGAATTTTAAGTAAGGAATTACCCTCCAACAATTCAATAACAGGGCTATTGAAACGCACCGAGTAATTCGATGAATCTAACACCTGAAGTTTCTCTTCGCAAGATCCTAGGATCATTGCAGAAAGAAACAAACAACTTATATACTTGATATTTTTCATATTAAATCTATTTAACAGTTAATAACCAGTATTTTGAGAAAGAGCAGGGTTTAATCTAATATCACGGAGAGGTATTGGAAGAAGTGCATCCGTAGCCTTCCAAGTAGTAGGATTGATTACCGACATCACTTGATTAACACGTCCCGTGCGTATCAAATCATTCCATCTGTGTCCTTCAAAACAAAGCTCAACAAATCTTTCTTGAAGAATATTATCTAAGGAGACATTTGTTAGGTTAGAGAGCCCTGCACGCGTTCTCAATAAATTGACATCTGCATCGGCAGAAGCATTACCAATGTTGGCTTCAGCGCGGATTAGATACATTTCAGCTAGCCTGAAAACAATTGTTCTATCAGTGCCGGTTGCAACATCTTTATATTTACCTACTTGCGGCTTGGCGCCTGAAACATCGTCAATAATTGATTTCCTGGAATCTCCAGTTTCAAATGCGGCAATTAACTGAGGAGATGGAGCGTACTCATATCTTCCGTTTGTACGGAATTGAAAAGCCATACCATTTTGATCATTTACACTTGAAAATATCTCAAAGATAGTTTCAGATGAACCACCGTTGAAGACGGTAGTGTATGAAGCTGGTAGTGTATATCCACCATTCGTTATTACATCATTTGCAAACGATCCTGCGGCAGTCTTATTTCCAATGTAAAGATTTACTCTAGCTAATAATGCTTTGACAGCCCATTCGCCAGCTTTAAATCTATCTTGATCATCTCTACCTGCTGTATTGTAATCAACATTATCAAGTAAAGTTGAAGCTGTTGTTAACTCGGCAATAATAAAAGTATACACATCTGCAGAGGCAGTTCTTGGAATTGTACTCAGCTCAGAAAGATTTGTTGTTTTTGGAAGTGGAATATCACCATATACTTTCACTAGGTCAAAAAGCATGAGCGCTCTTAAAAATTTGGCCTGACCGATGATAATATTCTTTTGAGATGCGCTAATAGTGATCTTTTCTATTCTTTCCAGAAGAACATTTGTTATGAAAATACCAGCATAGTATGATTGCCAATATCCTTGAAGAGTCACATTATCGGCTAGTATATCATTAACGTCCATTTGCTTCACGGTTGGGAATGATCCAGAGTGTATCAGCTCATCACTTAATATACCGGGATTAGTAATTGTAAGATTACCATAAACGTTCGCCCCTTGTAGCGCGCTATAGGCACCTAAGAGAACTTGTTCCGCACTTGTCGCATCAATGATGACAAGATCATCGGTGATGATTGTTACTGGCTCCGTCTTTATAAAGTCTTCACAACTCAAAGTAAGAGTCGAACAAAATAATATAATAAGATTTAATCTTTTCATTTTACGATAATTTAGAATCCAATATTTACACCCACTGTATACATCTTATTCTGAGGTTGAGTCAAGAAATCAGTACCTGCAGAAGTGCTTGTATTCGCAAACACGCTGATTTCAGGGTCTGCGCCAGAGTAACGTGTAAATGTTAGTAGATTCTGTCCAGTAACATAAATACGTGCGCTCCGCAATTTCACCTTGCTAAGAATAGAGGTAGGAAGGTCATAAGCCAATGTAATATTCTTAAGTCTCAAATAATCGCCACTTGAAACAAATCTGCTATTATCTGAAGAGTTTAGACCTGGGTTGGTAGAAGCCTTTGGTATATCTGTGATATCACCTGGTTTCTTCCACCTTCTGTTGATCTCTTGAGTCAAACCAAAGGTATTACCTGGATTCAAAGTAAATTGTTGAGTATTATTAAACAAATCCATCCCTTGAACAAACTGAAAGAAAACGTCTAAGGAAAAACCTTTGTAATTGAATCTGTTTGTAAAACCTCCTATGAAATCCGGTTGAGCATCTCCTATTACCTTGCTATCCGTAGCAACGTTAATTACTCCGTCTCCATTTACATCTTCAAATATGGAGGAACCATTAGAGGGATCAACACCTAAAAATTTCAATCCATAAAAGGTATTTAAAGGCTGTCCAACGATGATTGCACTTGCAAATCCTTGTAAAATAGGATTATTGTCAACCAGTTTAACCACTTTGTTCTCTAAGAATGTTCCGTTTGCCGAAACATTCCATTTAAAACCACCTGTATTCAATACAACTCCACTCAAATCAATTTCAAAACCTTTGTTACTCATTTCGCCAATGTTCTTGAAAACATTGCCAAATCCAGATGTGAACGGTAGAGGGAAAGTATACAACAAATCAGTTGTCTTACGATCAAAATACCCTGCATTAACATTCAATCGATTACCAAAAAGAGCAAGTTCAATACCTAAGTCTAAAGTAGCTGTAGTTTCCCATTTCAAATCAGGGTTAGCTATTTGCGTTGGAGAGAATGCAGGTTGATCTAAGTAGTTAGAACCACCAGTCCAAGCCGCTTGCCACGGGAAGTTTCCAATACCATCGTTACCAGTGGTACCATAGCTTGCTCTTACTTTCCCTAAATCTAACCAAGTTATACCATCCATGAATGACTCCTCTGAGAAATTCCAACCCACTGAACCAGCATAGAAAGTAGCGAATTTGTTGTTTGCTCCGAATCTAGAGGATCCATCTTGACGTACTGTGAAAGAAGCCAAATATTTTTCTTTGTAAGAATAATTTAATCTGGCAAAAATTGAATTGAACTTGTAATCCGTTCTAAATGAACCACCACCGCTGATTGTTGCTGCGGAGTTTAAGTAGGTCAAAGATTCTCTCGCAAATCCTACCCCTTGGACCGAGTTATCAAATTGACTTCTGTCTTGGAATGTGAGACCAGCAACAGCATTCAAGCTATGCTTTTCAGCGAACTTTCCAGAATAACGAAGCGTTGGCTCAATAATCCATGTGCCGATGCTTCTATATTCAAAGTTACCATTTCCTGTTGGGCGACCTTGTGGGGTAGTAGCCGGATTGTAATGGTCTTCCGTGATGGCATTATAGTCGTAGGAAAAATCTGTTCTGAAATCTAAACCATCCATCAACTTGAAATTGGTATAAAAATTACCAATGAATTTGATAGTTTTATTGTCATATCTAGGCAAAATAGCATCCCTTACAGCATTTGTATTAAACCCTGGGAGAGCATCCAAATAAACTCCATTTTCATCTTTAACCTTACGGTAGGCAGGAGTTAAGAGAGCGGCAGAATAGATACCATAAATATTGTTATCGTTTTGAATCCTTTTGTTCAAATCAGAGCTAATCGAAAGGCTAGTGCCAAATGAGAAGATATTAGAAGCCTTATGATCCAAATTCAAACGCATGGTTGCTCTATCATACTTGGAAGCAATGATTACACCTTCCTCATCTCTATAACTTCCGCTAAAGTAATATCTGGTACGATCATCTCCACCGCTAATATTTAATTGATACTCGCTTGTTCGGGCTGTTCTAAACACTAGATCTATCCATCTTGTATTTGTAACACCGTCCCAACCCCATTGAGCATTTGTTCTTGGAGTTAAGTTATCATTGGCTCTAGCTTCGTTATTTACATCAATCCAATCTTTTGCGGAAACAGGTTTCGCAGTATTGGTAGGATTTGACCATCCTGTCCAATAATTCAAATTAATTTGAGCAGTGCCCTTTTTACCTCTTTTCGTTGTAATTAAAACAACACCATTTGCCGCACGAGAACCATAAATCGCTGAAGAAGCAGCATCTTTCAAAACTTCCATACTTTGAATGTCATTGGGATTCAATCCTGCTAAGGCGCTTTGACCTTGCCCGCCGAAACCGTTTTGAGTAAGATCCCCAGCAATTACAGGAACCCCATCAATTACATACAAGGGGTCATTTGATGCATTAATTGAAGTTTGTCCCCTTACACGTACAGAAATTCCACCACCTGGAGCACCTGAATTGGCATTTACAAAAACTCCGGCTGCTTGTCCCTGTAGCGCTTGGCTTGCTGACAATACGGGCAGCTTTGCAATATCTTCAGAATTTACAGTAGAAGTAACTCCTGAGAATTCCTTTTTTAAAGTAGTACCATAACCGGTAACTACAATTTCACTCAATTGAGTTACATCTTGACCTAATTGAACGTCTATAATTGACTTAGCGTCAATCTCAACCTCAATTGTTTTCAATCCAATAAACGAGAATACGAGCGAACCTCCCGAGCTAGGCACTGAAATAGAATATGCCCCATTTACATCAGTTACAGTACCAACAGTAGTACCTTTCAGAAGCACATTGACACCCGGTAAAGTCGAGCCATCTTCAGAAGAGGTGACTTTCCCAGTAACAACTCTCTCTTGCGCCCATGCCACGTTTGTTATTAGCGCTAAGAACAGAGGCAACATTTTCAATAGTAAATTTTTCCTCATACTTTTTGGTTTAAGTTTTTTGAGTTTTTGTAACGAATATCAAGTTAACAAAATTAACTATCTAAAGGTTATATTTAAGCAAAGTTCTCAAAGAAAAATTAATTTCAATCGATTGAAACTACCAGAATTTACTAAAAAATTAGCTTCTTAAAAAGTTTCCTCTCGAATTTGAATGAATAATAATAGGGTACTGACATTACGTCAAACAAAAAATCCTCAATAAAAAAATAAGCTGTCAAAATATGACAGCTTATTACTTCGCACAGATTTTCTAATCTCTACTTAAGCTAATACAGTAATCGTAAAAAACCTGCTCGTTTTTCTAGAACCGTCAGCATTTGAAGCTACGAATTCTAAAACCACGCTTGAGTTATTTGATGGAGTTGTACCCCCTGCACCAATTGTGGCTAATGGTGCAGACCATACACCATTAGTAATCGTTCCTTTCGGCTCTCTTGTACCTGTGGATGTAACTACTAGATTAACAGTAACATTTGTCAAGTCTTGCGGAATAGATAAAGTAATCACCGCATTTCCTCCAAAGTAGTTCGGGCTAGCAACAGTTGCTTTCGAGAAACGTGCAGAGGCAACATCTAAACTTGGTTGAACCACCCCAACTAATGAGCCCCCTGACAATGCTTTTGGATCAACCGAAAACAAGATCGTGCCATCAGACAACTTCTTTGGTGCATACCTCTCTTCTTGTTGGCATGAGAAAGCTAAAACAATAAAAAGTATACTGAACGCGCTTATAAAATTCTTTTTCATAATTTTTTATTTAGTTTTTACTTATCCCAAAATACACCTTTTAGAGTAAGGGAAGCTCTGGTAGGCACATTATCCTTATTTACTTGAGATTCACTCAGCGGATAAACCAAAATTCTAGGTATTATATTGTTAGATTGCGCGATTGCTGCTGGGGAGACAGGAATATTAGGTAGACCTGTTCTTCTCCAATCAGTCCAAGGCTCCATTACTACACCGTAATTTGCCACGTACTTTTCCTCAATAATTAATTGAAGGGTTAATGGTAAAGCTGTCTGTAAATTCTTATAATTAGTTGCTTCAGTTAACGCTGAGCCCGTGAGTCCGGAAATAGACATGGCAGCATCAATGCCTGTGGCAAAAAATGTTGCGGCAGATCCAGAAGCTCCATAAGTTAAAGCAGCTTCAGCTCTTATAAAATTATACTCAGCAAAAGTTAACATTCTTATTGGAGAATCTCCCTTATACGTGATGCTTGTTGCGTTTAAGTTTCCTCCAGTGCGTGTATCATTATCTGACAAAGCTTGTCCCCTTAAATATGTTCCAATTCTTGAAGCTGCAACAGATTGCGATGCTCCAGGCGCAAAGCCTAAATAAGTATCAGTTACAGTAGGGGTATAGAGCAATCCACCATTTGAGGTTGTCTTTGGATAATTTATAGGGGTAAAGTAAGTAGTTCTTCTTGGATCATTCTTAGTATTCATTAAATCCACCAAAAATTTACCAGGCCAGTATTGATCCTGTCTTAATAACTCGAACTGATGAATTGGGTTCTGTCTATTGGTGACATTTTCAAAACTCAATTGAAAGTTATCATTGTTATCCACCATGAATTGGGCTCCGCTATTAATTAATGCATTCAATTTGATACCGTTATCTTCTTTAGCATAATGTAATGCAAGCCTTAACTTTAAGGTATTACCAAAACGAGTCCATTTAGCTAAATCACCGCTATAAATTAGGTCTTCGCTTCCTACCGCTCTAATATTAGTCTTAGACAAATCAGCAATTCCTGAATCAATAAGAAGGAACAGAGAGTCATATACCTCTTTACTGTTGTCATATTTTGGTTGAGGAAATTGCGTGCCCTTTAATGCTTGTTTATAAGGTATGTCACCCCATGATGCAACCAATATACTATAGTTATATGCCTGTAGTAATTTGGCAATTCCACCGTAGGTTGGGTTCCCTTCTTTATAGGTATTATTTCGTATATAATTGAGATCTGCCAAGGCTCCAGCATAATGCGAGTTCCATGCATTATTCACATCTCCGTTAGTAATTACATATTGATCATATGTTCTTGTTTGACCGCCAGTAACTCCATTGCCTGTAGCCTGCTGCATTATAATCGAAGAATACAAGAAGAGGTCACTACCTTGGTGAAATGCCAAACTAGTTTCAGCAGCCGACAAAACCAACGGAGTTGAAATGGTTTTTAATCTAGTTGGGTCAGTGTTAACATTTAAGAAATCACCGCAAGCAATTGCCACCGTGGAGATGACAATAACTAAGATGTTAGAATGTACTTTATTTTTTTTCATGACATATTTTCATTTAAAAAGTTAATCTCAACAATGCGCCATAAGATCTTGTTTGAGGTAAGTTATTATATTCAAATCCCTGAGAATTACTTACACCCTGAGAATTTACTTCAGGATCTAAGTGAGGATAGTTTGGTGCATATAGCCACAAGTTTCTTCCAGTAAAGACTATTGACGCTGAACCAAAAGGTGTCTTTGTCAATAATTTCTTAGGAATTGAATAACTGATTGAAATCTCACGCAATCGAATCCATGAAGCATCGAAAACTATAGCTTCACCTTGTGTGTTATAGATACTCGTCCAATATTGCTGAGCATTGAGTGCTATCGTATTTTTAATAGGATTTCCTCCTGCATCAACTAATGCTCTTGCTGTTCCGTCAGCATTATTGACGGGATCTCTGAGAACCCCTTCAATGATATACGTTTTATCTCTATCACCAGTTTCTGCCCCAACACCTCTAAATCGTATATCACGAATATTTCTAGATATTATATCACCACCTTTCCTAATGTCAATCAAGAAGGAAAGCCCAATTCCTTTGTAATTAAAAGTATTTGTTATTCCTGCTGTCCAGTCTGGGTTCGGATTTCCAATTCGCTGAACTACAGATGTGTTTGCTGTTACTTGACCTGCACCAGCACCAACAGAAGTAATTAACAAATTACCCTTTGCATCTCTATTAAAGGGATTACCAACAATCACGCCATAAGGCTCACCTGCTCTAAGTTGAGTTTGTGGAGTCGTAAATCCACCTAGAAATATAGAGTTTACTAGGGGGTCAATTTTTACAACAGTATTCTTGATAGTTGTCCAATTCGCATTTATATCCCAAGAAAAATCAGCTGTTTTTATTGGTCTTATTCCAATTGATATTTCGACTCCGCTAGTCTCTAATTCGCCTGCATTCCGAGTCTGAGTTGTAAATCCAGAAGCACCCGACACTGGTGCGGCCAAAATGATATCCTTCGTATTTGTATTGAAATATCCTAAATCAAGAGATATTTTATCTTTCCATAACTTAAATTCGGCTCCAACTTCCTTAGTAATTGTAAATTCCGGCTTAATATCAGGATTACCCGAAGCGTTGCTTAAACTGAAACCTTGCTGCCCTCTAAATGGAAATAATATATTAGGGCCAAATCCGTTCCCTGGGTTTGCCGAATTAAAATAGGTATCGGTCGCATAAACCGGTGCCACTCTGCCAACCTGTGCGATGTTTGCTCTTACTTTTCCATAACTAATAATATTGTTCTTAATAGTTGGAAAAGCATCTGTAAAAATGAAACTACCTGTTATAGAAGGATAAAAATACGAGTTATTTTTAGCAGAAAATGTTGATGACCAATCGTTTCGTCCAGTTGCTGTTAAATATGCGTAATTCTTGTATCCTGCTGTAACTTGCGCATATACACCAACGAGATTCCTATTAGTATTTACAAATTGGGCATTTCCAGTTCCGTCAAAAGGTGCATAGGTAGAGTAGCTTGACACTGCGTCAAATCCATTTACCGAAGCACCTGTTGCTGTGACACCTTGATCCTGAATTTTAGTATAAGATATCTCATTTCCTAAGAGTATGTTAATGTTAAACTCACCAAGTTGTTTTTTAGCCGTAACATTAAGATATGAATTGATATTTTGATTAGTTATTGTTTCAATTTGAACACCCCCTGTTCCTGCGGCTGCGGTATATGCGTTTCCAACTGCTCCTACTCCATCAACTGCCTTCAAGTTTAATGTATAAATATCAGTACCTATCTTATAACTAAGATTCAACCAATCATTTAAATCATAACCAATATTCATATTTGCTAATAAACGATCTACTTGATCTTTATAAGTATTATTGTCAATTGTCCAAAGAGGGTTATCTGTTGATGTATCAAAATAAGATTGCTTTCCATTTGGAAGTTGGTAAGGATAATTTCCCAAATTGTAGGATCTAGGGATGATGTAACCTCTAAACAAAGGGTTGGATTGTTGGTTCCCATTCGGTGTTCTCTGAGACTTAGTATTGAAGTAACTAATAGAGGCCCCCATAGTGAGTTTTTTTGTCAATTGTGAATTAACAGTAACTCTGAAAGTATTTCGTGCTAGCTCATTATTCTTTAGAACTCCACTTTCGACCAAATTTGAATATGAAAAAATGTAATTAGCCTTTTCATTCCCACCTTTGAAATCCAAAGAATTTTGAATGTTACTACCCTGCCTGAAAAGATCCTTGAGATTATTAGGATATGCTTTTAGAGTCTCTTGATTACCAAGATAATTCGTAACAGTTTGGCCTGTTATTTTTGGTCCCCAACTATCTAAAGAGCCAGAATTGAAAATACCATTACTACCTTGTGCATAACTATTTTGAAAATCAGGTAAACGGTTAACTTCTGTTATATTATAATTCGAGGTAAAACTAACTGTATTTTTTGCTGTTGCCGCTCCACCTTTTTTAGTAGTAATGATTATTGCCCCTGAAACTGCTCTAGATCCGTACAATACAGCTGCCGCGGGACCTTTAAGAACTGTCATATTTTCAATATCATCTGGATTCAAATCAATGGCTCTGTTTGAATTTGCAACGCCTGTTTGTAAAGCATTACCACCCCCGCTGTTATCAATAGGAATTCCGTCAACTACAAACAACGGTTGATTACTTTGAGTAAATGAAGTAAAGCCACGAATAAATATAGATGATGACGCGCCAACATTTCCTCCACTACTAGCGATTCTGACACCCGCCATTTTTCCAGCAAGAGAATTAACAATATTCGTTTGTCTAGTATCAGCAAAAGCATCTGACTTTAATGTTGCTACGGAAGTTCCCAAAGCTCTTTTCTCGGACTCAATGCCCATAGCGGTTACAACTACTTCTGAAAGTTGAGTAACATCTGACGCCAACTGAACATTAATTGCTGTTTTATCCAATATGAGCACCTCCTGAGTGGCAAAACCAATAAAAGAGTAAATTAGAGTCACATCATTTCCTACTACTGAAATTGAGTATTTCCCATCTACATCAGTCACAGTACCGTTAGTCGTTCCCTTTACCAACACATTCACTCCAGGTAATCCAGATCCATCTTCTGCCGATGTCACTTTACCCGTAACCGTTCTCTCTTGCGCCCATGCCACGCTCGTGATCAGTGCTAAGAACAGAGGCAACATTTTCAATAGTAAACTTCTCCTCATACTTTTTGGTTTAATTTTTTTAAAGTAATATTACCTAAATAAGGTTTACAAATTTAGTTATCAAAACATAATATCCAATTAATATTCAATCTAAATAAGGTATTTCAATCGATTGAAATAGAACTATTTGATAATTAACAGCTCTATTCTTCTGTTTTTTTGGCGATTGGCAGCTGAATCGTTGGCAAGAAGCGGTTTTTTTGAACCATACCCCTTTTCTACCACTCTATTCGAGGCAACGCCTTTTGATCGAAGGTAATTACCAATGGAATTAGCCCTTTTAAGCGAAAGTTGCTGATTATAGCTATCTGAGCCTTCATTGTCTGTGTGGCCACTTATTTCAATCCGAATAGCGGGATTTTCATACAAATAGGTCACCAGATGATCTAACTCGGTAGTGGACTTTCCTAATAACTGAAACTGATTCGTTTCAAAAAAAATGTTTTCTAATACGATAGAGGAATTTTGCCCAGATGGTAAAAGCTCTATGTCGACCTGTACTGTTTCAGTAAGATCAATATCCGCATAGTTAAAATTGCGGCTAGCGAATAAATATCCGGGCTCATTTACAAACAAGGCATATTCTGACCGGCTTGGAACGACTATCAGGTAATTGCCTGTAATCGAATCTGAAACCACACTAGCAATTGCCGAATTGCTACTTAACTCCATTAATTCAATTTTCGCTTTCAGCGGCTTTTTTGTAATCGCGTCAATCACTTGCCCACGAACTACGTTACCTTTACGCAATACTTGAAAACTTTCCGGAATCGGTGTCATAAAAATTTTGCTATGATCACGTCCTTGTTCTTTCGAATAATAAGCTACTTTTCCATTGCTCGTTACCGTAAAAGAATATTGATCATCAAAATCGTTTAACGGTGCACCCATATTTTGTGGCGCTTGCCAACTAGCTCCTTTTTTTTCCGACACATATATATCATAACTTCCAAAACCGGGTAGTCCATTAGAAGCAAAATACAGATTCTGATTATTGACGTGGATGTAAGGTGCTATCTCATCAAAAGGTGTGTTGATCGGAGCACCTACGTTTACCGCTTTTGTCCAATTGCCATTTTCTCCTTTTCGGGAATACCATATATCATAGCCACCTAATCCACCTTTTCTTTCGGACACAAAATAGAGTTCATTTCCATCAGAAGAAAGCGATGGCTGCGCCTCCCAACCGGATGTGTTGACGCCTGAACCAAGGTTTTTGGGCTCGCTCCATTCATTGCCCACTTTATTGCTTTCGTATAAATCGCAACCACGTGGTCCACAAATAGTAAAAATCAATGTGCGTCCATCGGCTGAAATGGTGGAAGCACCTTCTCGATAGTTTGAGTTGATTCGCTCTGAAAGCGAAACGGGTTTAGTCCATCGGTTATCTTTATCACGTCTGGACACAACAATATCTTCATTATCGTTGTGCTCGCTGCCCATACGAATGGTAAAAATCAATTCCTTTTCATCAGCCGTAATAGTGGGAAAGTATTGCATAGGAAATGCATTGACGGTATCCGACAATGCTTTAATTTGATAGCCTAATGGCTGACCTATATTAGCCAACGCAAACTCACTTTGATTCTTCCAAACCTTCACCTGAGCCAATTTCGTCTTATCAAATTTTTCGTCAATAATAAATTGATTCGCGCTCTTTAACGCCAATTCATATTTACCTTGTCGCAGGTAGCATTCACTCAATGTGTAATGATACGTTTTTACTTTAGCAGGAAAGGTTGTGAGCACTAAGCCTTTCTCTAACATTTCACTCGCTGCTTTTAAATTGCTAGCACTACGATACGAAAGGGCTAATCGAAAATACGCTTCTTCGAATTTGGGGTCTTTATCAATTGCCTTTTTTAGCAAATCAATAGCCTGATCCAATTGACCTCTTACTCGAAAATTATCGGAAGCCAGATAATACTCTTTCGCCTTTTTAGATTTCGTGCTGAGTATTTCTTGTGCATCTGTCGTCACATGAATCACCAAACAACCTACTAACAAAAATTTAAAATAATGTCTCATTCTCAAATGATAATATTTGAAACAAGAATTTCCGGGCCCTGCATTCCTAACATTGAATTAATCAACTTTACTTTTTCAAATTTACGAAGGTCGGTGGTCGAAATGATTGATTGTTTGACCAATTCTGTTTGAATTAAAAACGCTCGTTGCGTTCCTTTCAATAAAGGTTCTTCTGGAGTAAACCAATTCTTTCCATCCCAAAATAGAAGATTGGCGTATGATGAATCTGTAATAAGTCCATTCTTTATTATGATTACGTCATCCGCATCGCCCCGTTGATTAAACAATTGATTCATCTCCGTTCGATCTTCCGATTTAAATTGATAATCGATTGAATCTGATTCAACCAACTTGAGTGACTTAACTGATTTGGCGTGATACGGTATACATTCAAACTTAACACCATCTGCACCATAAACAATTCTGCATTTATATAATCCCTTACGGGGAATGGCTTGGTCTTTCAAAAATAAATGGAGGTTAAAATTAACCAGCTTGAAATGACTGCACGTATTACTCAATCGTTGCTGGTGATATTCCAAGTTATAAAACTCTCCATCGAGTAATTTTATTGTTTCAAGAAATCGGGACATACACTTTATGGATTAACTCTTGAAATTCATCTTGCAAATTACTTTGCGTGGTGATGCCTCCTCCACTTCGGAAATAAAACTTTTGATTTTCCTTTTCAATAAATCGTATCATAACACCCGCATCCAATTGCTGTCCATCAAAATAGCCGCAAATGCCAGTGTAGTACCCACGATCTCTTCCTTCAATAGAGGCCAAAATCTCGCACGTCTTTCGTTTGGGTGCTCCGGAAATCGAGCCGGCAGGCAACAAAGCAACGACAATATCTCCGATGCGCTGCAAATAATCAATAGGTAATTCTCCTTCTATTTGAGAACTCACTTGCAATAAATTACGCTGATTAGTTTTGACTTCTTCTACATACCGAAATTTCGTAACCTGAACAGCATTTGCCACAAGGCTAAGATCATTACGAATCAAGTCGACCATCGTAACATGCTCCGCCATTTCTTTTTCGTTTGATAGAATAACTTGTTGTGCGTTGGGTATCGAAGCATCAATCGTTCCTTTCATGGGAAAGGAATAAATGCGTTGATCGCGAATTTGAATAAATATCTCCGGTGAGAAAACAACAAATTCATCACGATACCAGATTTTATAACGCGCCTGACTTGAATAAAAAATTTCTTTCAGAGAAGCACTTAATTCAATTGAAGTTCGATCCGTCAAGTTAGCCAAAAATGTGTCTCCCCGATTTAAAGATTGAATCACCGAATAAAACTTCTTTTCATAAGAATCAATCGCAGGTTTCACGATTTGAAAATCGAACGCACCAACTCTTGATTGAGGTTTTGCATTCGTAACACCATGAAAATCATAAAGCAACTCTGATTGGTCTACTTCATTTAGTCGCCATACCAACGGCTTCTTCATTTCATAGTCAACCAAAAACAAAAAGGGGACTTTTTGTTGTCCCCATTCGTTCAAAGTCTTGATAAATTCAGTCAAATGCATCAGGGGATATTCATGTATTTGTGAACCTGCAATGAAATTTTCCACTGCGGATGTTTTTTTACATAATCGATTATCTGCGGAAGCATGTCCTCTTCCTTAGACCATTCCGGTTGCAAATACAAATGGCAGTGTTGAGGAACTTTAGCCGCAAACTCTTCCGCCCATTCAAAGTCTGTCTTGTGAAAGATTACCACTTTCAACTCGTTGGCGAGTGCCGGTACTGACTCGTGAGGTGCCTTAAATTTTTTAGGGGAAAAGCAAATCCAATCCCAAGTTCCTGTTAAAGGATAAGCCCCTGAAGTTTCAATGTGTGTGCGAAGCCCGTCTAACTTCAACAATTGAGTGAGGTTATGGAGATTGTGCATTGAAGGCTCACCTCCTGTAACTACAACCATCTTTGTACCGCTTTCTTTTGCTTTTTTAAGCAATGTTGTGATTGGTTGTTTTGCGTGCGCATTGACATCCCAACTATCTTTTACATCGCACCAAACACAACGCACCTCGCAGCCTCCCAAGCGAATAAAGTAAGCAGCACTGCCCTGATAAAATCCTTCTCCCTGGATGGTGTAGAAATCTTCCATCACCGGCAGTTCCGAATTCAAAATGGGTGTTTCAATTAGTGCACTGTCATTCATACGCCTCTGTTTTTTTTGAATCGTTTACATCAACGAATTAAGGATTCAAATTTTCAGCAGCTCGCATCGTATTGATAAGCAACGAAGCAATGGTCATTGGGCCAACACCGCCCGGAACTGGTGTGATATAAGAAGCTTTTGCTGCCACCTCTTTGAATTCCACGTCTCCCTTTAGGGAATAGCCGTTCTTATATTGTGGCCCCTCTACCCGAGTAGTACCAATATCAATAACTACTGCACCTTCTTTTACCATATCCGCAGTAATCAATCCCGGCTTACCTACGCCAACCATCAAAATATCTGCCTGTCGTGTAATGGAGGCCAGATCATTTGTATATTTATGACAAATGGTTACGGTAGCTCTCCCCTGTTCTACCAACATCATGCTGAGTGGCGCGCCTACCAATCGGCTCGCTCCTACTACCACACAATTCTTTCCTTCGGTTTCAATCTTGTATCTGCGCAAAAGTTCCATTACACCAAATGGAGTAGCCGGCATCAGCAATGGATTTTTTGAAATGATACTACCAAAATTATGATTGGTGAATCCATCCACATCTTTGTCCGATCTGATTTTCTCGGTGATTTTCTCTACTGAAATATGCGGAGGCAATGGAAGCTGTACAATAAATCCGTCTACATCTTCATCATCATTTACATGATCGATGTGTTTCATTAACTTATCCTCGCTGATGGTATCAGCGAAGCGCATCATGGTATAATGAAAGCCTACTTCTTTACATGCTTTTACTTTGTGATCGACATACGTTTGGCTCGCACCGTCATCGCCTACCAAAATAATGGCGAGGTGGGGAATTTTCTTTCCCAATTTTTTGCGCTCGGCAACTTTCGCGGCAAGCTCTTGCTTAATGTCCGATGAAACCTTACGGCCATCAATAAGGGTGTATGGAGTTGGTGCTGTCATTGAAACCTTTATCTTTCTAACAATTCAGTTTTAGCTCATCATCGAATTATCGAATCATCAAATTTTTAAGTTGGGTTATTCGATTTTTAACACCGCCATAAATGCCTCTTGCGGAATCTCCACATTACCAACTTGGCGCATCCGCTTCTTTCCTTTCTTCTGTTTCTCTAACAATTTCCGCTTACGCGAAATATCACCACCATAACATTTTGCCAATACGTTTTTACGAATGGCGCTCACTGTTTCGCGCGCAATGATTTTCTGTCCGATACTTGCTTGAATAGCTATCTCGAACATTTGACGTGGAATCAACTCTTTCAATTTCTCGCACAACTTTCTTCCCCACTCATACGATTTGCTACGGTGAACGATAGCCGACAATGCGTCTACTTTGTCTCCGTTTAGCATTACATCCAACTTCACCATATCGCTTTCGCGGAAACCGATCAAATGATAATCCAGTGAAGCATAGCCTCTTGAAATAGATTTTAGCTTATCGAAAAAGTCGAATACAATTTCAGACAACGGCATATCAAATGACAATTCTACTCTGTCAGAAGTAAGGTACACCTGATTCTTGATGATGCCCCTCTTGTCCATACACAGTCCGATAATTGCTCCTATGTATTCGGACTTACTAATAATCTGCGCGGTAATAAATGGTTCTTCGATCACATCCATGGTGGTTGGATCGGGCATTTCGGATGGAGCGTTGATGTCGATTACTTTGCCATTCGTAAGCATGGCTTTGAATTGCACCGAAGGCACCGTGGTAATCACGGTCATGTTGAACTCACGCTCCAAACGTTCCTGAATGATTTCCATGTGCAACATGCCTAAGAATCCGCAGCGGAAACCGAAGCCAAGGGCTGCAGAAGTTTCAGGCTCCCACACCAACGAGGCATCGTTTAACTGCAACTTCTCCATTGACGAGCGCAATTCTTCAAACTCCGATGTATCTACCGGATAGATTCCGGCAAACACCATGGGCTTCACGTCTTCAAAACCTTTAATGGCTTCTCCCGGATTCGCAACCAACGTAATCGTATCTCCGACTTTTACTTCCTTCGCCACTTTGATGCCTGATATGAGGTAGCCCACATTTCCGGCACTGATTTCCTGACGCGGATGCTTATCGAGTTTTAAAACCCCGATCTCATCAGCACCATATTGGGTTCCCGCATTCACAAACATGACCTTATCGTCTTTGCGAATGGTGCCGTTGAATACGCGGAAGTACACTTCAATGCCTCGGAAAGAGTTAAATACCGAGTCGAAAATCATAGCTTGGAGTGGCGCATTCGGATCACCCTTAGGTGGAGAAACGCGGTGGATGACGGCCTTTAAAATATCTTCAATCCCCTTGCCTTCTTTGGCGCTGGCTTTCAAAACATCTTCGCGGTTGCAACCAATCAAATCCACAATCTGATCCGTCACTTCTTCGGGCATGGCTGCGGGAAGGTCAATCTTATTTAAAATCGGAATAATCTGCAGGTTGTGCTCTAAAGCCAGGTACAAATTGGAAATCGTCTGCGCTTGAATACCCTGCGCGGCATCGACAATCAATAAAGCGCCTTCGCAAGCGGCAATTGATCGGGAAACCTCGTATGAAAAGTCTACGTGGCCGGGGGTATCAATCAAATTGAGGGTATATTCCTTGCCTTCAAACTTGTAGTTCATTTGAATGGC
>JBGAUU010000059.1:0-27921 GCA_044228465.1 Cyclobacteriaceae bacterium | reverse complement strand
GTTCAGAAAAAAGTTTCTCGCGTATTGTTTGGCAAACGCGTAGTGACGCTAGACCTCGCATCGTTAGTAGCAGGAACAAAATACCGCGGTCAGTTTGAAGAGCGCATGAAGGCAGTCATGAATGAACTGGAGAAATCTCCGGACGTTATTTTATTCATTGACGAATTACATACGATTGTTGGTGCCGGTGGAGCTTCCGGATCATTGGATGCTTCAAACATGTTTAAACCTGCATTGGCCCGCGGAGAAATACAATGTATCGGTGCTACCACATTGGATGAATATCGTCAGTACATTGAAAAAGACGGAGCTTTGGCCAGACGTTTTCAAATGGTGATGGTAGACTCTACTTCCGTAGATGAAACCATTCAGATTTTGGAAAACATCAAAGAAAAATACGAAGATCATCATCATGTAACCTATACCAAAGAAGCGTTGGAAGCATGCGTACGTCTTTCAGATCGTTACATCAGCGATCGCTTCTTACCAGACAAAGCGATTGATGTAATGGACGAAGCTGGTGCTCGGGTACACATCAACAACATTCACGTGCCTGATGACATCGTGAAATTTGAAGCGGCTATCGAAGACGTGAAGAAAGAAAAGAACCGCGTAGTAAAGAGCCAGAAATACGAAGAAGCTGCACAACTTCGCGACAAAGAAAAGAAACTCATTGAGCAATTAGATTTAGCGAAAGCACGCTGGGAAGAAAAGACTCGCACAGAAAAATATACTGTCACTGAAGATAACGTAGCAGACGTAATCGGAATGATGACGGGCATTCCTGCCAACCGAATTGCACAAAAAGAAAGCAACAAGTTGCTGGGCATGGCTGAGAAGTTGAGCACGAAGGTTATTGGGCAGACAGAAGCTATTAAAAAACTGACCAAAGCCATTCAGCGCACACGTGTTGGATTGAAAGATCCGAAGAAGCCCATTGGTTCGTTCATTTTCTTAGGCCCTACAGGTGTGGGTAAAACGGAATTGGTAAAAGTACTTGCTACTTATCTATTCGATAAAGAAGATGCATTGGTGCGAATTGACATGAGTGAGTATATGGAGAAATTCTCTGTATCACGTTTAGTGGGCGCACCTCCCGGATATGTTGGTTATGAAGAAGGTGGACAGTTGACTGAAAAGGTCCGCAGAAAGCCGTACAGCGTAGTGCTGTTGGATGAAATTGAGAAAGCACATCCGGATGTATTCAATATTCTATTACAAGTGCTGGATGATGGAATTTTAACCGATGGCTTAGGCCGTAGAGTAGATTTCAGGAATACGATCATTATCATGACTTCGAATATTGGGGTGCGTGATTTGAAAGATTTTGGTTCGGGAATTGGCTTTGCTACCAAGGCTAATCGCGAGAATGAAGAAGAAGCAATAACTCATTGCAACGCGAACACATTCATCAAATCATTGATATCACACTCGGCAAATTGTTTGAGCGCATTTTATCGCTTGGCTATACCGTTGAGTTGACGGAGAAAGCCAAAGATTTCCTAGCTGACAAAGGATACGATCAGCAATTCGGAGCGCGACCTTTGAACCGAGCTATTCAAAAATATCTGGAAGATCCGGTAGCGGAAGAGATTTTGAAAGGCGAGATCACAGAAGGTGGCACCATTCAAGCCGATTACGAAGGAACCGGTGATGCGCTGACTGTGAAAGTGAAAAAAGCGAAAGCTTCTTCGAAAGAGAAAAAGAGCGAATAGATTTTCGATTGAATAAAATAAAAGGGTTGGCTAACGCTAACCCTTTTTTATTTTGACGCAGCTCGTCTCATCACTTTAATAGCGGTGTACAACGAAATGATCCCCGAAAGGGCAAAAACAATTAAGAGGTGTGGCTCATTTAATTTAAAGACTGTTACCAGTACTTTGTCAATGTTGTTGAATCCTAAAACCAACACGCATCCTAAAATCAAAATCAAAACAGCGTTGTACCAAGATGCATGACGACCAGAAACAGGAATCAGAGAAGGATCATTGACAATAATGATTAGAAAATAAGTAATCAAAGGCAATATCAATCCATTGACTGCCTGCACCGCCAGAATCACCGGAATTGGTTTGATGCCGCTAATTCCAAATAAAAATCCAACAGCGAGCACACCTGCCCACACCCACACGATGTTTTTCTTTTGTGTATCGAAAACGCTGGTCGCAATAATCGATGCCGCATAAGGCGAAGTGATGGCTGATGAAAACCCTGCGGCAAACAAACCAACACCCAACGCAATGACGCCTATCATTCCAATTTTGGTCTGAAACTGTTGGGATAAATCAGCAAATGAATTGAATTCAGAGGCAAGTGTTCCGGCCATTAAAATCCAGGCGGTGATCAACCCACCGATGATTACTGAGACCGAAAGACCGATGCGCATCAAAGGAATGGTTTGCCCTTTACTAATGCCGGAGCCTAAAAAAATATTATATGGAACAATCGTAGTCCCGACTAACCCGAGCGTGAGCAACTCTGCACCGGGTGGAATGATTGGAAAAACACTCGAGCTTACTACCTGTCCAAAACTGAAGTTGCCGTAAAAAGCGAGTGCGAAAAATGCAATGCCCATCATCGCTACTAAAATGGTCATGATGGTGGATATCCATTTTCCACGGCCGCTCCAAAGGATGAGCGCAGCAATAAGTGTTAGTAGGATTGTGAAAATTTTACTGTAGTCGCCAAGCAGTAAAACCAAACCGGAAGTGCCGCCTAAAATATTGCCTGCTTCATAGGCTGCACAGCCTAACACCACTGATCCTCCCACTATCCACTTTACCCAAAAGCCTTTTTGATGACCAAACTTTTTATCGAGAGCCTGACCAAACGAAAGGCCGGATGAAATGGTGATGCGTGCAGAAACTTCTTGCAACGCAATACATGCCAGCGTAGCAAATGTGACCGCCCACAAAAGTTGTAATTGAAATTGAGATCCCGCGGAAGCGGCTGTAGTGACGGTGCCCGGGCCAATAAAGGCCGCAGAAATGATCGACCAAAGAATAACACTGGATAGTTTATCTTGGGCCGGAGCTTTCATTTACAACACGTTGTTGAGTTGCTCTTTAATTTTTTCCAACTCCTCCTTCATGGCCACTACATGCTTTTGCATCTCGGCATCATTGGCCTTACTTCCAATGGTGTTGATTTCGCGGCCAATCTCTTGCGCGATAAAGCCGAGCTTCTTTCCGTTGGATTGTTTTTCTTTGAGAATGGTAATAAAATAATCCAAGTGTGTTTTTAAACGAACGCGCTCCTCGTGGATATCTAATTTCTCGATATAGAAAATAATCTCTTGCTCTAAACGATTGACATCAAAGCCTTCATTGCCAAAAAAATCGGTAATGCCTGATTTGATACGCTGGCGAATTTTTTCAATCCGAATGGGGTCAAGTTTCTCCACTTGAACGAGGCTTTGTGCGATGTTGCTGATGTATTCTTTGAACTTTCCTTCTAGGGCCGCGCCTTCGGCCAGTCGGAATTGCTCACACTTGGCAAGGGCTTCGTTCACCAACTGCACAATCTTTTCCCACTCAACAGGATCCAGCTCTTCTTTACCCGTAGAAATCAAAACATCGGGAGAGCTCAATGCTAACTGAAACAAAGATTCGTAACCGGACATTACTTTGTCTGCCAGCCGTTTCAATTCACTGTAATAGCTAACAAATAACTCTTCGTTGTAGCGTTGTGTTTCACCTCCGCGCGCAGCTTGTTGAAGATCTACCGTTAAAGAGATTTTGCCTCTTTCAAGTTTTTCAACAACAAAATTCCGGATATCAATTTCTTTTTCAGAATACTTGCGCGGCAACCGAAGATTGAGATCGAGAAATTTTGAATTGAGTGATTTGACTTCTACCGATAGTGCGAGCGAGCCGTTGTTAAGCACTACCTGACCGAAGCCAGTCATTGATTTAATCATGCACAGGTGGTTTAGAAATCAAAGCCTAATGTAACGTACAATCTTGGATTCTTAATGGTGTAGTTTTCAACTGGCCACGCAGCATCTACTTTGACGTAGTAACCAAAAATCATTGAACGGAAACCAGCACCGTAGCTGTACAGCCAAGGATTGAGGTATTCTTTGATCTCCACTTTGAATGGGCTTTTTACTACTTCTCTAATTCTTCCATTGTTTTCATCATTTAACGGCACTGGCCCAGTCCAACTGCTTCCAATATCGTAGAATCCAGTAAGCTGTAAATTTCGGAAAAAATTAGATGCAATCGGGCCACGAGACAACGCACGAACCAAAGGTACTCTCAATTCAGCATTAAATATTGCAGCGCTGTTCCCATATAGGGTGCCATAATCAAAGCCCCTAAGGCTCGTGGCAAATTCAACAAAAAGAAGCTCTTCATTATATTTTCCATTTTCTGAACTCAATGGGTTAAGTGTTCCACTATAATTAAAAGAGTTTGCAATCCAATTATCCATTCCACCTAAAACATACTTTTTAGGAGCTGATCCATAGAATGTTCCCGTAAATCCTCTAAAAGCAAATACAATCTCTTTATAAATTTTTTGATAGTGACGTATGTCAAGAGAGACTTGAGAAAAATTTTTCTTTCCAGCGCCAACAGCTTGATAAGTAGCGTAACTCAATTTGCCTCGCGTGCCTTCTATAATATTCATGCCAGTGGTAATGGAATTATCAAACACGAATTCAACTTTTGCTCCTGAATAAAATTGAGTTTGCGATGGTCTGAATACGGGAATAGGTGGACTAGTAAGGGCTGTCACAATTGGGTTCTTACCCCGATCGTCAAATTGAGTAAATCCAAAAAATGGCTTTATCGTAATGCGTGAGCGAACAGATAAAGGATAGGAAGCTCCAATTTCGATTTTTTGAAAAGAATATTTTTGGTTCTCTTCTTTATCTAGTTCTCGGTTGGGCGGTTGCCAAAATATTACCTTACGGTCAAAACGAGCACTAAAATCTACCCGATGTGGCAGATATTGAAACTCGCCATATACATCCCCATTCTTCAAATCAAACGCAGTTTGGATACCCCCAAAAATCCGGTAGTTCTCAAGCATATCATTCATCTGAGCTTCTAATCTGAAGCTTACTCCTCGTAATGGATCGACCACTAAGCTGGTAACAATATTTTCGTAGCTGAACTTTGGCGCGTACGGAAATGGACCAGTCACTCTACTTGTTTCACGTGCTTTCATATAGCGCGTCAAGAAAGTTTCGCTGGGTTGTTTATTTTTCACTGCCTCTTCCTCAAAGACATAGTCATCGGTACTTAGCGTTTTCTCCGGAGTCGGTTTTACAAGAACAGGGTCCGGCTCTTTTTTTACATCATCAAAAGTATAATCATCTGTATTGATTGGCCCACGCTTTGTAGAATCAACTTTAGGTTTATCGACCGGACGTTGGGTTGTATCCGTTTTTTCTTTGATGCGCGAGTTAATCAGATCTTTAATGGAGGTAGCCGGTTTGGGAGTTTCCTTTTTCTTTCTTTCGGTGAGAACGCGTGCTTGCAACACTTCTTTTCGCCTGCTTACCGGTGTGAATACTTGTCGCTGAAAATCAAAATTCTTATCTATAAAAATATCCTCCTTCAATTTTTGCGTTAGCACCACAGCCAGCATCTTGCTTTCGTAGTTAATGTCATAATCTTTGATACTGCTGTTGTAGTTAGTAACCTGCGAATAAATGCCTGATTGGCTGTTGTATTTAAATAGGTTTACAATTCCACGTTGATCGCTGAGGTAGTAAAAATTATTTTCATCAATAGCACGTACATGAAAATCTTTGCTGAGTGTATTGGTGATGCGAATCAGCTTATTCAGCGTGGTATCGATATTGTACAGGAACAAGTTGTAGTTTGGCGCCAGCTTTTCGAGTCCCTTTACATTTGTTTTTAACGAATCGGTTAAGCGATTAGAGCTAAATACAACGGTGTTTGTGCCGGGAACGAAAGCCGGGTCGAGATCATCAAATTTATCGTTGGTCAATCGCTTGGTGCGATCTCTTCTGCTGCTTAGCAAAAACAAATCATTCTGTCCTTCAAAATCAGCACTAACCACTACCAATCTGCCATTGTTGGAAAAATTGAAGCTTCGGATGTTGCTGAATTTATCCAGCTCGCGAGGCAACTTGGTGCGTGTATTTAAATCATACAACCAAAAAATGTATTGGCCTTTTTTAACACCGATAACTCCGAGCGTATTGGCATCCGACCAGCTTAACAAGGGCACGCGGTAATCGACAGTTTGCTTAATCACTCGGTTTCCCCCTTTTAAAATGGTAGTCTCTTTTCCACTTTCTAAAGATTTTACTTTTACTGTAAACTCACCCCGATCGTTTTCTGCGTAAGCAATCTTTTTTCCGTCCGGACTAATTTTAACGGTAGTGTAGGTGAGGTTTTTCGTGTTGCGACTGAATCGAGAAGAATCGGAAAGTGACACATAATTTTGGCTCACTTTGCTCTCCATTCCTCCATAGAAATTTTTCCAGTCGTTTAAAAGCTGTTTGAAGGGTACCCCGAGGGTGATCAAAATACTTTTTTCCTCATCGCGAATGATACGTGTATAATTCAGAATGTTGTTGATGCTGCTCTTTCCATATTTCTCTACGATGTAATTCCAAATGGATTGGCCAACGAGGGCCGCTTCTTTATCTGTCAATCGCAAGGCACGATTGATTTTTTTGCTTTTCACCAATTGCCGTACAAAGTCATCCATCTCTTCGTTCCATCCATGCGCCACATAATGGGAAGTTCCGTTAATGAACCAATCGGGCAGGTTGAGTAAAACACTATTTTGAAACATGTCTTTCAGGCTTCCGCCAAACATCATTTCATTTACCAGCAAATCAGACATTTTAAAGATCAGCTCTTGCTTGAATTCTTCCAGGTTACCGGGATGCGCAATTTCCACGTACGGTTTTATAAATTCCGTTTCGCCACCGGCACTGTAGCGCGTATGATTTAACCCAATATTACTTTGTTGTAAATCGGTGATGGAATTGTAAAGAAAAACCTTCGTTTTTTGATACGGGTAAAAACCCAACAGATCGGTGATGCGGTCAAATTCTGACTCGAGGTACTGCAAAGCGTCTTCCGCGGCTTTTTTCCTTTCCCCGTAAAAATGAACGTCAAAGTTTTCAGAGCTTAAGTATTTCCAATCAAATTCTTTGAATTGAATTCTATTCTGTCCAAAAACCTCGCGTGCCTGTTGGGCATTTGACTGACCTACAAAACACACCACAATCAGAGCAAAGATGCCCACACTTTTCATTCCCATACAAAGAATTAACTAAGACCTCGAATATAACGGTTTAAAGCGGTTAATATTTACTTCCTTGTGAATTTCACCCTCGCCTGTCAACCAATTGGCCAATTGGCGAGAGAAATAAGGTGCCAGGCTTACACCTTTGGTACCTAAACCATTGAAAATTACCAGATTTGAATAGTCAGGATGAGGCCCTAAAATGGGCCGCCTGTCTACCGTTGTTGGGCGGATTCCCCACTCCTGCTTACGAATTTGAAAGGGCCCCTTCAACAAAGCCGAAAGTTTGTCTTCTAATTCTTGTCGCCCCTGGGTTGTGCATGCCGGACTCAAGTCAGTAAGCGAATAAGTAGCCCCGGCTTTGTAGACCGAAGCCTCAGAAGTAGGAACCACATAAACCCCTTTATTGTAAATAACCTCCGGACGCTCCGAGAAAGAAATACTGAGGGTTTCCCCCTTCAGTTGGCGAATGGGCAACCAATCAAAATAGGGCGACAAGGAAGCGATGCCCGTACAAAAAACAATTTTGTTTGCCTCCATCCCATTATACTCCAGCCGTTCTTCCTTAATAATTAGTCGATCATACTGAAAGTTCTCTTCAGAATACGAATCCAGTGACTGGAGTTGCTTGGTGACAGCGGATAAGAACGCATTGGTATCAAGATAACCTGATTGATTCACTTCAATTCCTCCGTATGAATTATAAATATTTGGATAAGCCGATGAAGTATAGACTGCCTTTACAAATTTATTCTGGCCTTTATCGGCAGTTTTAGCCATCCAATTATTTTGCTCTTCAATAGTTTGAAAAGGGCGATAGAGATGCATGGGATAAAAAAAGGAAGTCTTCAATTGCGCTTCCGCTTGAGGGAAAAATTCAAACAATTCCTGAAAAATCTCCTCCGCCATCCATGTTTTCACTATGCCCATGCCGGTAATGGGATTGAAAAGGCCCGCTGCTACTTTTGAACATCGGTTGTTTTGTGGCTGATCCAGTACCCACACGGTTTTACCTTTGGCCAATAATCGCAACGCAAGGCATGCACCAGCCAATCCCTGACCAACAATGATAAAATCTACTTTCTTCACTCGGCTGCTATGATTAAAACTTCAAAAATACTACTTATAGCCGAGGCAACATAAGCCCTTAACTTTGCTAATTTTGCAAGATGCTTTCCATTCAAACTTTTGTTTTTAATCCTTTTGCCGAAAACACGTACGTAGTTTCAGATGAAACAGGTGCTGCTGTTATTATTGACCCGGGCTGCTATGAAACAGAGGAGCAAGATGAACTAGATGACTATATAGCCAGTCATCAACTTTCAGTAAAATATCTACTCAATACCCATTGTCACATTGATCATGTGTTGGGCAATTATTACATCAAAAAAAAATACCAGGTTCCATTACTGCTTCATGCACGCGAAGAAAATGTTTTACGTGCTGTAAAGACATATGCTCCGAACTACGGCTTTGCCGCCTATCAAGAAACCACCCCTGATCGCTTTTTGGTAGAAGGAGAAAAATTTTCATTTGGAAATACTACCTGGGATATTTTGTTTTTACCCGGCCATGCTCCTGGCCACGTGGGGTTTTATGACGCCAAAGAAAAAGTAATTTTTAGTGGCGATGTTTTATTTTATAACAGCATCGGGCGCACCGATTTACCGGGTGGTGATTATGATACGTTGATTCGAAGCATACGCGAGAAGATGTTTTTGCTACCGGACGATGTGGTTGTTTACTGTGGTCACGGATCGACTACTTTGATTGGGAGAGAAAAATTATCAAACCCCTACTGCGGGGTGCATGCAAAGGTGTAAGTTTGTTAGTTGATTCCACTTATTTTCAAATACACAAATGAAGAGACACATTCCTAATTTTCTTACCTGTTGCAACTTGGTGTGTGGTTGTTTTGGAATTGTTTTTTGCCTGGAAGGAAGAGCTATTCCTGCCGCCTATTTTGTTTGGATCGCAGCTGTATTTGATTTCTTTGACGGCTTCGCGGCCAGAATGCTAAAGGTTAGTTCGCCCATAGGCAAAGAACTTGACTCCCTTGCTGATATGGTCAGTTTTGGATTGCTCCCTTCTATTGTGATGTATAAAATGCTGACGGGTGTCAGTAGCATCAGTTGGTTTCCTTTTGTTGCATTTTTGATTGCGGTAGGTGCCGCCTTGCGCCTGGCGATATTCAATGTAGATGAAACACAAACCGATTCTTTCAAAGGTTTAAACACGCCATCAAATACATTATTCATCACATCGCTTCCACTCTTGAGTGGCAGCTTGGGTACATGGGTACAAACCGATTGGGTACTCATAGCTATCACTGTTGGTTTCTCTTGGCTGATGGTTTCTCCTATCCGGTTTTTTGCTTTCAAATTCAAAAGCTTTCGCTGGACCGACAACAAACTTCGATTTACCTTTTTGGCCCTTTCTGTATTGTTGCTCATATTCTTTCAAGTAAGTGCCATCCCCCTCATTATACTTTTATACATCGTTTCATCGTTATTGGATGGCCTTATCGGTTTCGAAAAAAAATAAGTTTGAAAAACTATTGTCAAATAATTTTAAGCATTCTTTGCCTGAGCCTTTCTTTTGATGGTTTAGCGCAAACCAACTCAGTATTGTCTACCGGCACTTGGGCCAAAATTTCGGTGACAAGCGATGGCGTTTATAAAATCAATGCCGACTTTCTACGAAGAGCGGGCTTTAATCCCGATCAAATAGATCCGCGCAATATCAAAATATATGGAGGATTAAACACGATGCTGCCTCAGCCCAATAGCGCAGCACGCCCCCAAGATTTAATCGAAAGCGCCATTTTCGTTTCCGGAGAAACGGATGGAAAATTCAACAGCGAAGATTTTGTTTTGTTTTACGCACAGGGTGCAGACGGCTATTCTTTGAATATACAGCGCCAAGTTTTTAAGTACGAGAATAACTTATTCAGTGATAAAAATTATTACTACCTGACCGTTGGCGGTACCAATGGCAAGCGGATTACCACACTCGCCAATGTGGATGGCACCTTTACTTTGATTCAACAATTTGATGATTTTGCCTTTTTCGAAACTGAGAAATACAACATTCTAAAATCAGGAAGACAATGGTTTGGCGAGCAGTTTGATACCAATACCGAAGCAACTGTGCGGTTTGAAATTCCCGGCATTGTAGCCAATACAAATGTGCGGTTGGTCAGTCATGTGATGGCGCAATCGATCAGTGATTGCTCCTTTAAAGTTTTCTTTAATGGCATAGAAGCGCTCTCCCAAACCATTAGTGCAATTCCTAATACGCAATATGGCCTCAAAGGAAAAATAAAAGGAGATACTGTCACCCTGAATTCGACCAATATTAAGGCTTCGCTTCAAAGCACCCAAGATATCAAGTATCAATTTACGCGAGGTACCACTCCCGGTATTTCGGTTGGCTATCTTGATTTTTTGTCATTTCACTTCAAGCGACAGTTGGGGTTGTATGGCTCTCAAACCGGTTTCACTTCTGCGGAAAGTTTAAATCAGGCAACATCAACTTTTGAAATTTCATCTGCTGATTCAAAATCGGTGGTGTGGGATATTTCAGATCCCTTCGCATCCGGTATCCAAACATCTGTGCTCACCGGTACGAAGCTTCGATTTTCAACCGCTACATCCAATCTTAAAAAATTTGTTGTATTCAATCCCGACAAAATCACTGCGCCTGTATTCGAAACTTCAGTCGCGAACCAGAATTTGCGCGGTTTACCAACCACTTCGTTATTGATCATTTCACATCCCCTGTTCAAATCAGAAGCAGATCGGCTCGCGGCACATCGGCAATCGCATTCAGGCATCACGGTTTCGGTCGTCACCACTGATCAAGTTTACAATGAATTTTCTTCTGGTAAACCGGATTTCACTGCGCTTCGAGATTTCATTCGGCATCAATACAAAAAATCAAATTCGAATTTGAAAAACGTTTTGCTATTTGGTCGCGGATCGTATGACTACCAAGATCGGGTATTGAGCAACACCAATTATGTTCCTATTTATGAAAGCGTGAATTCATTAAGCCCGTTAGAAACTTATTCTTCTGATGATTATTTCGCTTTGCTGGAGGATAATGAAGGTGCTTGGGAAGAATCTCCGGCCGTAAACTCAACTTTGGATATTGGCATTGGTCGGTTGCCTGTAAAAAAACCGGAAGAAGCGAAAACTATTGTCGACAAGTTGATTCAGTATGACACCGATGCCAAAGCCAAAGGTGCCTGGAAAAAAAATATTCTGTTTGTAGCTGATGATGGCAATGGCGTACTCCATCAATCGCAGGCCGATGCGCTGGCTACTACCATCGATCAACTTTACGGAGACTTTGAAGCGCGCAGATTGTTCTTAGGTTCATATCCTCAAATCATGAGTCCGATAGGTCAGTTCAGTCCAGAGGCAAACAAAGCATTGGATCAATCCATCAAAAACGGACAAGTAATCGTGAATTACACCGGGCATGGTTCAGAAAAAATCTGGATGCAAGAGCAGGTGCTTACCGAAACGTCCGTTTTGAATTTAACAAACGGACCTCGGTATTCCCTTTTTGTAACTGCCACTTGCGAATTTGGTCGCAACGATGATCCGTTTATTACATCTACTGCCGAGCGCATTTTAACTACTCCGAAAGGTGGCGGCATTGGTCTTGTATCTACTGCACGCCCTGTCAATTCGTTTACCAATTTCAACCTTAACAATGCATTTTATAACGCCTTGTTTCAACAAGAAAATAATCGCTACCGCGACCTTGGTAGTGTGTTTAAAGACACCAAGAACAACAGCACATTCGGAACCGCCAACCGTAATTTTTCATTGTTGGGCGATCCTTCACTCAATTTGTTTGGAGAACCTCAACAGGTTGTAATTAAAAACATGGTTACTTCGAATAATTCAGTCAACCTACAACCATTAGCAGAAATTACCCTGACGGGAGAAATTCAAAAAAGCGGTACGGTTTCATCTTCATTTTCAGGAAATATCAATGTGTTATTACTCGATCAGCCTCAAAATCTGACCACAATGGATGACCCCGAAGAAAACGCGAACCCACCGGCACCTCCATTTCCCTACGTGGAAAGATCCAACAAATTGTTCGATGGAAATGCTACTGTTACCAATGGCAACTTTCAAATCAAATTCACTCTCACGAAAAATGTAAACATCGTTCCCGGCAAGGGCAAATTCAGTTTTTATGCACAATCCACACAAAACGAAAGCGCCTTTGGATTTTCCACTTCCTACAATGTAGGTGGACCCGAAGCGCCAGTTGGAAGTGATACTACTCCTCCAGACGTTCGGTTATTTGTGGGCGACACTACTTTTATTGCCGGAGGTATTGCAGCCCCCAATACAAAACTTGTCGCCCTTCTATCCGATGTGAGTGGCATCAATATTTCGTCTACCGATGCGCAACATAGTCTGAAAGCAGTGTTGGACGGAACCCAAACTTTTATTGTTAGCAATTACTACCAAGCCATGAGCGACAAACCCAGCAAGGGTGTCATCAGCTTTCCGATAGATGGTCTCTCTAAAGGCAAGCACACACTTTCTTTATCAGCATCTGACACATACAACAACACCACTCAGGCGCAGGTAAATTTTGTGGTGAGTGAGGGCAATGGCCTTGAAGTAAATGAACTTGCCAACTATCCCAATCCGGTAGATTCAGAAACCAAATTCTGGTTTACACACAATCGCCCCGGAGAGAATCTGGAAGCAACACTCGTAATTTATAACTTAGCAGGCCAGGTGGTGCTAAGTCAGAATTACACCATTGAGGAAAGCCAATATCTGGTAACATTACCCGAATGGAAAATAGATAACGCGGAAGGAAGAAAACCCGGCCCCGGATTATACATTGCGCGCGTATTTGTTCGTTCCTTGCTGGATGGCTCAAATAATGAGAAAAATGCCAAGTTTATTTTAACGAATTAGTTACCTTTAAAGCGAGAATTCTCAGTATGAACAAGTTACAATTTTTGGTATTAATCTCTTCTGCCATTGCCAGTTTAACTGCATATAGTCAATCTACCCCGGGCGGTGGTGGAACCATTATTGGTCAGGATACAAATAATAAGAGCATAACTACTGCAGTTCCATTTTTAGGCATTACGCCCGATTCTCGCGCTGCCGGTATGGGCGATGCTGGTGTAGCTACTGCGCCTGATGCTAACTCGGCCTATTGGAATGCCGGTAAGTTGGCCTTTATTGAGCAAGGATATGGGGGTTCTTTATCATACACTCCGTGGCTTGGAAAAATTATTAACGACATGCGATTGGTGCACCTCTCAGGGTTTTACAAAATTAATCGCCAAGAAACTGTCGCTGCGGGTCTTAAGTATTTTGATTTAGGAGACATTGAACTACGCGATGGCGCAAACATTTCACAAGGCAGATATAACCCGCGCGAAATGGCAGTAGATGTAACTTATTCTCGCTTACTAACAGACCATTTTAGCATTGGCGGTTCACTTCGATATATCTATTCTAATTTAGTTGGAAACTTTCAAGGTTCAGATGCCGGATCGGCTCACTCTGTGGCGGTTGATATTGGTGTATTTTATACCAAGCCATTTGAATCAAAAAATGCATCTCTTTCATTGGGTGCGGCCATTAACAATATCGGAGCTAAAGTTTCATATACCGATCCAAACAATGCCGATTTTATCCCTACCAATCTTCGCTTAGGTGCGGCTTATAAAATGGAAGTTAACCCAATGAATAGCTTTACTTTTGCATTGGATTTTAATAAACTGATGGTTCCTAGTCCGTCAGGCGTAGTTGGTAGCAGCCGTAAGAAACCTTTGTTGGAAGGCATCTTCGGATCATTCTCTGATGCGCCCGGTGGCTTTAGCGAAGAACTTTCTGAAATTACAATTTCAAGCGGTATTGAATACTGGTACAATAACACCTTTGCTGGTCGCTTGGGCTATTTTTATGAGGATCAATCAAAAGGGAATAGAAAATACCTGACAGCCGGTTTGGGCTTTAAATACGATAAGTTTGTAATCGACATGGCTTACATGGTACCTACTAACAAGCGCGAAAACGCATTGGCGGAAACCATCCGTTTTACGATTATGTATGTCTTCCCTACCAAAGCAAAAGAGGAAGAATCTGTAACCGACTAATTCGTGCTCGACAGAAAAAGTCCTCCTCCCTTTGCAAAAGAATTTTCTTTTGACCTGCCATCACCCACACGTTTGCAAGTAGGAAATGGAATTGATCTTCTTTGGGTAAAAGGATCAAAAGATATTATCAAACTTGATTTTCTCTTTCAGGCCGGCAAGTGGTATGAGTCCAAGCCGGGCATTGCTTATTTCACAGCACACATGCTTGAAAAGGGCAGTTCCCAAAACTCTTCCAGTCAAATTTCCGAAATCATCGATTATCACGGGGCACAATTAGAAATTTCAGCCGGAGCTGATTTTGTATCAATTTCATTGTATAGCCTCACAAAGAATCTTCGGTCAGTTGTTCCTTTGTTAATAGAGTTATTACAAGAGCCCGTTTTCCCTTCAGAAGAATTGGAACTGTTGCTATCTATTTATGCGCAAAACTTAAAGGTAAATCAACAAAAGACCAGCTTCGTAGCCGGCAAGTTATTAGCCAAGAATATTTTCGGAGCGAAGCATCCTTATGGAAAGTCAGCCGAAGAAAGCGACTTGAGCAACATTGTGCGCGAAGATTTAATTCAATATCATTCAGAGCGATTTGCACCCTTTTCTATTTTCCTTACGGGAGATTTATCGTCTGATGAAATGAGTTGGCTGGAAAAACAACTGACTGAATTCAAGAGCGCTTCCAGAGATGGCTCTCGTGCAAAGTTGATTGAGTCTTCTGCTTCAAGAAAAGAAATTGTAAAAAAGGATGGCAGCGTGCAAGCTTCCCTGCGCATGGGCAAGCTTTGCATTACCAGAGAGGACAAAGATTATCCCGGTTTTCTTTTGTTGAATCACATATTAGGAGGCTACTTTGGCTCTCGGCTCATGAAAAACATTCGCGAAGAAAAAGGACTTACTTACGGAATCTATTCTTCCTTATCGCCCAACCTGCATCATTCTTCGTTTTCTATTGGAGCCGATGTTAATATTGACAAGTGCGAAGAAACGTTTCGTGAAATTGGAAATGAATTGACACGATTGCAGCGTGAATTGATTTCGGAGGAAGAATTATTAGTAGCCAAGAATCATTTTTTGGGAAGCTTACAATTGGAGGTTTCGAATCCTTTTTCGGTAACGGAAAAACTAAAGACCATTCATTTATTTGATCTTTCCCATTCATACTATTCTGATCTTTTCGATCGAATTGGAAAAACCAATGCCAAGGATTTACAACAACTGGCTCAAAAACATTTTGGGTTAAACGATTTCTTTACCGTACAGGTAGGCTAGTTTTTCCTGACTGTTACATTCGTATTTTCTATCCGGCTCAGCTCTTTCAGTTTACCATTTTTGTACAAGTTTTCTAACTCAGTAATAGACTCAGTGGGTGTGGGGGCATAGTTGATGTAATCACTAAAGCGTATTCCATCTACTACACGCGCATTGATCGATTTACGAAAGCGGCAATCGGCTTTCCCATCTTCCTGAAAAGAGTAAGCCAAGTATGCAATCGTATAATCCTTTTTATCAATCCAATAGATAAAGGTATCTTCAAAATCTTCTCCTCCTCCTTCCTGCTGAAAAGTGATTTCGATTTTATAGTAGGCTCTACCTTCCAACTCTGTTTCGCCTAACCATTTTTTCTTGACGGATGGATCATTCAAGCCATACGGCAGCAAAGCGAAATACAATACCGAATTCACCGAAGCCGTATATTTTACTTTCATCGTATCAGGCACTTCTACCAACGAGTCGTTAATCATTCTTCGAAAGCCATCATTACTCACAAAATCATGAATCCGTTGTGTGGAATCTTTATCGTTTTGAAAGATGCGTTCATAGGAGAATCTTCCTCCTTTTCGATTCGCTACATAATGCCGTCCTCTAAAATCAAATTCAATAGTTGAATTCAAATACAAATCACCCCCGGCTGCCGCAATCGCCTTGTCAACAATTTGTTGAGGATCATTTTGGCTACAACTAATTAACAAAGCGGAACCAAAAAGAATAGCAATAATCGATTTTTTCATGTGTTTGTATTTATCAAACAATTTTAGCGAGTGCATGAATGTAGCGTTCAGGCAATTCACCTTTAGATGCTACCAAATAATCGTTATAACTGCATGGAACCATTGTATTGCGTAAGTAGCGCGCTCCCGGTTTGTGATGCGTAATTTCCATCCACCACTTTTCGGTTACTTTACTTTTGTAGAACGTAATGATTTCCGGCTCAGTGGGCATCGATACGACATACTTTAAAAAATCATTGCTCTTAAAACTGGATTCTCCTTTGCGATGATAGTAGCCCTCTATAAAATACCAAATCATGGTAGCTACAACTGATGCGGTTTTTTTATGCGCATCATCAAAGGCAGGATTGTATTCATAGAAACCAGCCGAACTTAGTTTCTCATTCATACCTGCATACCAACAAAGTTGGCAAGCCTCCTCGCCTGTCAGGCCAAATGGTTGTCCGTTGGCATTGCCGGGAGCATCAGCCGATTTGATAGCTGTAATATCAAACGAAAGTAAATCAGCATTGCGGATGGCTGGTTCCATTTCAGTTAGATTCGTGCGCATCTGCCCGATTCGGAACGCTTCAAAATAAAGTTTTTCCAAAATAGCGGAAGCAAGGGGATCAATAAGATATGTTTGATGGGCCAGATGTGTATAGCTGAGTAAGTAATTGGGCTCATGCAGAAGAATCTTGTGAATGTGTTGCTTGGCCGGTGGATTCTCTTTCGCATCTTCTAAATCTAAAAAGGCATCGATGTTGAGCAGGCTGATCAACTTCTCCATTTCCTCATAGCCGCGGTATTGTCCGTAGTCCAGATCGTGTGAGCCCCCCAATAAAATCGGCATCACATTATTCTCTAGCAATATGCGACAGACTTCGCTGATGCGCACATAGGTCTCATCTAAGTCAATGCCGGTGTTTAAGTTGCCCAAATCAATAATGCGATAGCTGCCGGTTCCTTTTTTTAGGCGGTATAGCTTCTTACGAATTTCATCCGGAGCCTGTGCGCAACCCACATTATTAGAGGCTCCCCGTTCTTCCTGAATTCCAAAAATGGCAATGTGCGCGCCCTTCAGTTCGGGCATTTTGTCGCCATATACTTTTATGTTTTTAAAGAAGGAGTTGGAAGGATAAGAATCGGAATAGATCGATTCAGCAACCGGTGAAAAGAGAATGGTTAAATCCATAAGTTTTGTTGGCCTCAACAAAACTATCCTATAAAAAGGGAATTGACAACCCGAAGCTAGGAGTTGTCAATTCACTGTTTGGTTAATTATGAATTAATTTTGCCAGACATCTGCAATCTTCACGGCTTTATCAAAGTCAATGCATGTGTTTTTGCCGGCAATGCCACCCATTTGGCAAACCACTTCACCGCTGCAATCTTTTACTACATCGATAAAATCCGCGCAATTTTGCAAGCATCCTTCAATCAGATAAACTTCCTGATTTTTGTATTGATACTTCGTGATTTTACCTTTTTGGCCACGTTGAATAATGGAGTTTTTCTCAGCCTCTAACCAAGTTGGAGATGAACATTTCGATACTGAAACAAAATCATCCTCGCAGGCATGAAAGAACAAGAGGAGAGCAAATAATGTCTTTGTCATAAATCTGTTGTTTATATCACTTTGACAACCCCATTCTTCCAAAAGTTGGAAGCAATAAAAAAAGCCCTTCGTTGGAAAGGCTTTTTTTATTCGATGATTTGTAAGTATTAACCTCCGAAATCGTCAAAGCGAACGTTTTCTTTTGGAATACCCATATCGTCCAGCATTTTCAGAACGGCTGCGTTCATCAATGGAGGTCCGCACAAGTAATACTCTACATCTTCCGGTGCCGGATGGTTGGCCAGATAATTATCATACAAGCATTTGTGAATAAAGCCTACATAACCATCTGCCTCACGATCATCCAAACTCTTCTTCACTTTCCAATTATCTTCCGGCAGCGGTTCTGACAATCCGATGTGGAAATTAAAGTTCGGGAATTCTTTTTCGATTTTACGGAAGTGATCTACGTAGAACAATTCTTTCTTCGAGCGGCCACCATACCAGTACGATACTTTGCGATTGGTCTTTTCCGTATGGAATAAATGGAAGATTTGCGCACGCAAAGGAGCCATACCGGCACCACCACCGATGTATACCATCTCGCGTTGGGTTTTATTGATGTGGAATTCCCCGTAAGGGCCTGAAATAGTTACTTTATCGCCTGGCTTGCGCGAGAATACATACGAAGAACAAATACCCGGATTCACATCCATCCACTTGTTGTTGGCCCTATCCCATGGAGGAGTAGCGATACGAATGTTCAACATCACAATATTTCCTTCGGCAGGGTGGTTGGCCATGGAATACGCACGGAAGATGGGCTCATCATTTTTCATTTTGAGATCCCACAACTTGAACTTATCCCAATCTGATTTAAACACATCCGGATTGCTGTGACCTAATTCCGGATGAGGCGTGATGTCCATCGATTTAAAATCTACTTTTAAAGCAGGCACATCGATTTGAATATAACCACCCGCTTCGAAATTCAGTGTTTCACCGGGAGGAAGTTTTACGACAAACTCCTTAATGAATGTGGATACGTTTTTATTAGAAACTACTTCGCATTCCCACTTCTTGATACCAAAGATTTCTTCCGGAATGCGAATATTTAAGTCTTGCTTCACTTTTACCTGACAGCCCAAGCGCACGTGATCTTTTTGCTCGGCACGGGAAAGGTGGCCCACCTCTGTTGGCAACACATCGCCACCACCGGATTCTACCACGCATTTGCACATCGCACAAGTACCACCACCACCACAGGCAGAAGGCAAAAATATTTTTTCGTTGGCCAGGGTGCTTAACAGAGAACTTCCCGCAGAAACGGTTATAGTTTTCTCTCCATTAATGACAATTTTAACTGGGCCGGACTGAACCAACTGCTTTTGCGCAAAGATGAGAAGCGCTACTAGAAGGAGAATTATAGCTGTAAAGGCTACAATGGAGGTAATCGCTAACATAGGCTGTATTTAAAGTTTACAAATATAGGAATCGGGGGTAAAATCCGTCAAACCGTTTGAACTTAAAATAGCCTTAAAAAGCAAAAAAGCAGTTCGAAAACTGCTTTTTACCACTTGATTGCCAACCCTTTTTAGGCAATAGCCAGCTCTTTCTTAGACAATTGATTAACTGCCTGCAAATTCAACTCCGGAGCCAAAATCACGCTCACCTCCTCTTTCTTCGAAAGCTCTTGCAATTTCTTAAGCGTGATGGAGCCAGTCATGTACTGAAGACCATTGCCTTGATATCCACCCTTGAAGGTTTCAAAATCCGCTGGGGTTATTGCCGCTTTATCTTGAAAACTGACAACCGCATCCACCACTGCATCATTTGAGAATGTAAAATTCTCACCTTGAGTAAACTTCTTGTATTCGTAGCGGTAGTCGAAAGTCAAAGCGGAAATATCTGAAAGCACTGCTGAACCGGTAGGGTAACTGCCAGCACCCTTACCAATAAACACTTGCTTTTCCGCGAAAGCGCCCTCTACCAATACGGCATTGTATTCATTTCTCACGTTGGCCAACATGTGATCGGCCGGGATAAACTGTGGTGCCACAAAACCAATGATCTTGCCACCTAGTTTATAAGCACGCGCCACTAATTTGATCGTCAGATTGTTTTCGCGGGCATATTTCAGATCAACTGCTGAAATTTTGTGGATACCCACATTGATGATTTCTTCAGGCTTCACAAATACGCCAAAGGTGTGTGCGATGGCGATGGTCAACTTAAACTTCGGATCGAAGCCCTTCACATCCAACGATGGATCGCTTTCGGCAAAACCCAGTTCTTGCGCTTGCTTTAATGCTTCAGCATATCCTTTGCGTTCTTCAAATACTTTGGTAAGAATAAAATTGGTCGATCCGTTAAAAATACCTTCGATGCTGGTGATCAAATCATTGTCGTAGTACTCTTCAAGGTTGCGTAAGATTGGAATACTACCACACACCGCGCCTTCATACAACACTGATCGGTCGTACTTTTTCTGGAGTTCAAAAATTTCTTTCAGGTTTTCAGCCAGCATGCGTTTGTTGGCCGTGACCACATGTTTGCCATTACGCAAAGCAGCCTTTACAATTTCATACGCGGCCGGTGCATCGTCAATCAACTCGACTACAATGTCGATTTCCTTATCGGTGAGGATATCATTTTTATCAAATGTGAAAATGGCTGAATCCAAGGAACGCTGCTTCTCCCGATTCTTTACGCAGATTTTTTTAATCTCTGCCTTTACGCCATGCGTTTCGTTGAGCACGTGATACAAGCCTTGCCCTACTACGCCAAAACCAAACAATCCAATTTTTAATTTCTTCTTCATTTCTAATTTACAAGTTTATGTCTTCCAGCGAATCAAAGTCGGTAGAAGACGATTCGGTTAATACTACTTCTTGTTCTTTTTGAGGCGAGCGCAAAAACTGGTTCACCAGCTTTTTGAATTTCACAAACTCCACTAAAAATCCATCATGACCATACAGCGACTCAATTACATTTAGCTGCGCACCCGGAATATGATGTGCCAGGTACTTTTGCTCGCGCAGCGGAAACAACAAATCACTGTCAATGCCAACTACCAGCGTACGCGCTTGAATTTTCTTCAACGCCTGCACCACGCTGTCTCTGTTTCTTCCTACCTGATGACTGTCCATCATTTTCGTGAGCAGCCAATACGAATAAGCATTGAATCGACTCGCTAATTTTTGCCCCTGATAGCGTTGATACGAGCTAGCTCTAAAGTCATCCAGTTTTTGATTCTCTCTTTCTGATTGCGTTTCTTCAAATGTTTCGTAGGTGCGAAATGAAATCATGCCCACGGCTCGTGCTGCCTTCATTCCTTCAACACCGGCTCGCACATCATTTTCTTTCCATGTAGAATCTGCTGCAATGGCCATGCGTTGCGCCTCGTTAAAGGCAATACCCCAAGGCGAATGAAAGGCATTACAAGCAATGGCAATCAGGTTTTGAAAAACGGTTGGCTGTTGAATGGCCCACTCAAGGGCTTGCTGGCCTCCCAGCGATCCTCCAATCAAAGAATGAACTTTGTCAATTCCTAGTGCAACTCGTAAGCGATCAAAAGCGCGCACTACATCGCGGTTGGTGACCAATGGAAAATCATGAAAGAAATTTTTTCCTGATTTTGGATTGATGGAAAGTGGACCGGTAGATCCGTAGCAACCGCCCAATGTATTGGCACAGATAATAAAATAATCACGTGGATCGTAAGGGCTTCCCTCGGTAAAAAAATCCTTCCACCAATCGGTAAAGTCTGAACTCCCCGTAAGGGCATGACAAACCCACACTACATTGGATTTTTCTTTATTTAATTGACCCAAAGTAGTGTACTTGAGTTGAAAGCCGGGGAGTATGCTCCCCGACTCTAATTCAAATTCTTCCGAATGATGAAAAATGGATTCTGTTTTTACCATGCCTTATGCTACCAGTTCTTTTTTGAAAGCCTTTTCAAATGCTTGTTGGAAATCGGCTTTGATGTCATCAATATGTTCTAAACCCACAGATACACGCAACAACGTAGGCAATACACCGGACGAAATTTGTTCTTCATCTGACAGTTGCTGATGCGTGGTAGCCGATGGCTGGATGATCAATGTCTTCGCATCGCCCACATTCGCCAGGTGACTAACTAACTTCAGGTTGTCCACTAACTGTGTGGTGTTTTCTTTTGTCCCTTTTACAGTAAATGACAGCACCGCGCCAAATCCATTTTTCAAGTATTTTTTGGCCAGCTTGTGGTACGTGCTGCTAGCTAAGCCGGGATAGTTGACGGTTTCAACATTGGGATGCTGCTCCAACCATTGTGCCAAAGCCAATGCGTTGTCTACCGCGCGTTGTACGCGAAGTGAGAGGGTTTCCAACCCTTGAATTAATAAGAATGAATTGAATGGGCTGATGGCCGGACCAAAATCACGCAAACCTTCTACACGTGCGCGAATGATGAACGCAATGTTGGGTAACCCAAGTGGGTTGCCTTCACCAAAAATTTCCCAGAATTTCAAGCCATGATAGCCTTCGCTTGGTTCAGTGAATTGTGTGAATTTACCGTTACCCCAATTATAATTTCCACCGTCTACAATAACTCCACCAATCGAAGTACCGTGTCCACCAATCCATTTGGTAGCAGACTCCACCACTACGTTGGCACCGTGCTCGAGCGGGCGGAATAAAAATCCACCGGCACCGAAAGTATTGTCAACGATCAAAGGAAGGTCATGCTTCTTTGCTAATGCCGCGATCGCTTCGAAATCCGGAATGTTAAATCCGGGATTACCGATGGTTTCCAGATAAATGGCTTTGGTTTTTGCGTTGATTAATTTTTCAAATGCTTCAACCGAGTCGCCTTCGGCAAAACGAACCTCTACGCCCAGGCGTTTGAAGGCTACTTTGAATTGATTGTAGGTGCCACCATAAAGAAATGAAGTAGACACAAAATTATCTCCTGCTTGAAGAATGTTGTTGAGTGCTATAAACTGAGCTGCCTGACCTGAGCCAACAGCCAGAGCAGCTACACCACCTTCGAGAGCTGCAATGCGCTTCTCAAATACATCGGTGGTTGGGTTCATGATGCGGGTGTAGATATTGCCAAATTCTTTCAGTGCAAAAAGGTTGGCACCGTGCTCAGAATTTTTGAATACATAAGAAGTGGTTTGATAAATGGGTACTGCGCGTGAACCAGTTGTAGGATCGACATCTTGACCTGCATGTAATTGGAGAGTTTCGAATCGTAAGCTTGACATATAAAAATTGATTAAATATTTTTTGATTGATCTATTAAGAAAGAAATGTAAATAAGGACATAATCGTAGCCATACCTGTCACCTGGCAGACCGTAGATTAGTTTGTTGCTGGAAGCGATTCGCTAACAATTAGCAGCAACAGCTACAACAACACATGTTGCAGCAACAACAATTGTAAATGAATTGAAATTTGGATTTGAGAACCTGCAATCGAAACGATTGCTCAATGGAACGGATGAATGTTTTCATTTTAACACCGGTTTATAGCTCCCCAAAGACCTTCTTCGGGGCAGGACTTAGCACCTTTTTTCTTTCCGATTTGATCGGTTGGAAGGGGTTGCTAGCGCTTCATCGAGCCTGTCTCTCCACGCTTCTTTATAAATCGGCTGGCCAAAAAGCCTTACCGACTATGATGACACAAACGTATACCAACTTGGTAGAGTTTCCAAATCATTCGCTAAAAAATTGTTAAAAAAAACCCTCACAACCGTTTGGTTGATTCTCAGGAGTTGCATGGAATGCGCACTACGAACGATGATCCCTGATTAGGAACGCTGACAAAATCGATCTCGCCCTGCGTTCGCTCTACTGCTCTCTTTAATATATAGAGTCCCAATCCCGAGCCATGATTTTTTTCGGTTGCTCGGTAAAACATGTTAAAAATATTACTCTGATGCTCTTCTACGCGCATAACAATGTGGTCATCATCTTTAAAAATGGATATTTTGATGAGCGACTCCACATTGGTGCGCGAGTACTTAATTGCATTTTCAATGAGATTTTGCAAAATGGTATTGATGATGGCCCACTCGGCTAAAAAGTCATATACATGAATCGACTTTTCAAACTTTACACTCGAAAAATTGGTTAGATAGCGACATGAATCGATGCACTCGTTTACCAGTTTCTCAAAGTTGATCTTCGACTTCAGCTTTTCTGTATTCTTAATTTCAGTCAGGTTGATCAATCCGATAACAATATCATTCATCCGTACCGCCTGCGAGTGATACATATCGAAAATGGCCAATGACTTGGGATCGTTAATGTCAAGTTTCACAACATTATATAAGCCGAGCAGCGAAGAGATGGGGCCTTTCAAATCGTGTGACACACGATAGAAGAAAGAATCCAATTCTGCGTTTTTCTTTTCTACAATTTCACTTTTCTCTTTCTGTGCCTTGGCCTCGCGCTCGAGTGCCTCTATTTTAGAAAGCGCCTCGTAACTTTTGATGATGTTGTAGTTCTCATTGTTAATCACTTCTTCCTTTTGCAGGAAGTATTTTTCGAGAAAGCCAAGTGCCAATTGCGTATTACCCTGTTTCTTTGCCAAAGTATATAAATTGAAATTGGCTTTGAATGAAACGAGTTGCACTTTGTATTTTTCTCCTAGCTCCAATGCACGATTAAAGTAGTGAAGTGCTTTCTCGAGATCTCCTAAACCCTGATAGGAAATTCCAATTTTGTTGTAGGCCATCCCCAGTCCAAGCATGTCTTCAGCCCCTGAAAGTATTTCGGCTACTTGTTGCAGATCCGCCAGAGCCTCTTCAAAGCGAAGTTGTTTAATAAAAAGTTTAGCTCGGCCATACAACGCAAAGGCCAACCCACGCGTATCGCCACTTTGCGTTTTGAGTAAAATGCTGCGACCGATCACATCAAAGGCCAACTGCGATTTCCCCTGTTTATTGTAAATACCCGAAAGTGGATTTAGCGCATTGGATTCTAAACTAATATCATTCACCTCGCGACTAGCCTCAATCGATCTTTCATAAGATTCAATGGCTTTGTCTTTGTCATTAAAGTACTCATAAATAGTACCCATGCTTTTCAAGGTGCGAGCCTGATTATGGAAATCGCCTAATTGCCGATAAGCGGCAAGGCATTGCGATAGCTCAATCAATCCCTGATGATATTTATTGGTGCGGTAATAAATGCCGCCAATATTATAGCGTGCATCAGCAATGCCCTTAATGTCTTTTTGATCTTCGAAATACTGAAGCGCCTTACGCGAAAATTCCTCCGCCAACGAAAACTCTCCCCGAATGAGGTGAAAAAGCCCCAACAGGTTTTCTGCCTTGGCAATACCTGGCGCATACTTTATCTCTTTGAATGTTTGGAGCACTTGCTGTGCGGTGCGAAGACTTTGAGCTAAATCATGACCTCGAAGGTCGTATGCTTTTTTTAACTGGTTTTCTAAATCCAGTAGCAGCGTTGGGGATTGCGCCTTAACTTCGTGCATAGTGAGTTTCAAAGTTAAGGAAAGTGTGTCAGATTATTTCTGGTTTGATTCAATTACCTTTTTAAGTAATGCAATTTGACCAAGGTGGTAAACATCGTGTTGAATGATTCCATGCAGAAGTGTATAGTAAGTATAACGGAACTGGTTACTAGGAACCAACTCACTCAAACGCTCTTCCGGAAATTGTTTCACAGCATTCACCAAATCCTCCTGACTTTGTTGCAAGCGCTTGATGGTATCATCCCAATTTTGAGAAATCGGGAAATTGATGGCGTCACTGACTTGAAACGCTGCATCACCCAACAGGCGCCTTGTCGCAAATGTTCGCCAGCTGATCATGTGCTCGATCAATTCAGCTACGCTGTGTGTATCGGCTAACCGTTGATTAACTGTTTGCGGATTGACTGTTTTCAGAATCTCCATGATAGAAGACCCGTACCACGGCTGCTGATCAAACGTCTTTTCCAGCAGCCGGGTAATGCGATCTATTTCTGCCATTTGCTTCTAGGTTAGCATACCACCGTCTACCTGAATTACCTGACCGGTAATATAGGTGGACATATCTGATGCTAAGAAAATACATGCATCTGCCACATCTTCCGGTTTGCCACCGCGCTTGAGTGGAATGGCATCGCGCCAGCTCTGCACCGTTTTCTCATCGAGCTTGCCGGTCATTTCGGTTTCGATAAAGCCCGGGGCAATGGCATTGGAACGAATTCCTCTGGATCCTAATTCTAACGCAATTGCTTTTGTGAATCCAATAATGCCCGCTTTTGAAGCTGCATAGTTCGACTGGCCGGCATTGCCTTTTAAACCAACCACCGAAGTCATGTTAATAATCGATCCTGACTTTTGCTTCATCATAGGTTTGCATGCTGCCTTTACTGTATTGAAGCATGATTTTAAGTTGACCTGCATGATTTTATCCCATGCCTCTTCCGTCATGCGCAGCAATAAATTATCCATGGTGATGCCCGCATTGTTAACCAGAATATCCAGCGAGCCGAATTCGGCAACTACATCATTAATCAGTTTATCGGCTTGTGCAAAATCAGAAGCATCCGAACGATATCCTTTGGCTTTGATCCCTTTGGCGGCAAGCTCTGCTTCAAGCGCTTGACCTTGCTCTACGCTGGAAAGATAGGTGAATGCCACGTTGGCACCTTGTTCGGCAAATTTAAGTGCAATCGAGCGGCCAATACCTTTGGATGCTCCGGTAACAAGGGCGGTTTTACTTTGAAGTAGTTTCATTTTTTGATCGATATGTTTAAAAAAAAATTACAAAATACTGATGGCCTTCGCTTTTATTTCATCTGCCACCGATTATGCTTGTCGGCAGCAAGACTGCCAGCATTTCTGCGGCTAATGATGGCTGCAACCGAATAATTTTCTTTCTGCAACTTTCGGTTCAATCGGGCCAATCGCTATGCGAAACTAATCTTTTTTCCGCATCAGATTTTGGGTTAATTTTGACCTTTCTGAAATACTTAAATAAAAATTTATATGGCGAGTTATGATGTGATTGTAATCGGCTCCGGTCCTGGCGGATATGTAGCTGCAATTCGGGCTTCTCAATTGGGCATGAAAGTGGGAGTGGTAGAAAAAGCGGAGCTGGGTGGAATCTGTTTAAACTGGGGATGTATCCCAACGAAGGCTTTGTTGAAAAGCGCCAATGTGTTCGAATATATTCAACATGCGAAAGACTATGGGATCGATGTAAAAGAAGCCGCTCCGGATATGGCCGCCATGGTAAAGCGCAGCCGCGATGTGGCTGCTGGCATGAGTAAAGGCGTACAATTTCTTTTCAAGAAAAATAAGATCGAGCAAATTGCGGGTCATGGTAAATTGAAAAAAGGCGGCAAGGTAGAAGTGACCGATGCGGCCGGTAAGAAAACCGATTACGATGCTAAGCATATTATTCTAGCCACCGGTGGAAGATCACGCGAATTGCCTAACCTGAAAATTGATGGCAAAAAGATTATCGGTTACCGCGAAGCGATGGTTTTGCCGGAGCGCCCACAAAAAATGTTGGTGGTAGGATCAGGCGCCATTGGAGTTGAGTTTGCCTATTTCTATAGCACTATCGGAACCGAGGTGACAATCGTAGAATTTTTACCGCGAATTGTTCCGGTAGAAGATGAAGAAGTTTCTAAGCAATTAGAAAAATCGTTTAAAAAAGCCGGCATCACCATTCATACCAATTCAGAAGTAACGAAGGTTGACACCAGCGGCAAAGGCTGTGTGGCAACTGTAAAAACTCCAAATGGTGAAATCAAAATTGAAACCGACATTGTGCTGTCTGCTGTGGGCGTTACCACTAATCTTGAAAATTTAGGTCTGGAAGAAGTAGGCGTTAAAAACGAAAAAGGAAAAGTGTTGGTAGATGCTTATTACAAAACGAATGTTCCCGGTGTATACGCCATTGGCGATATCACCAGCGGCCCTGCGTTGGCGCACGTAGCTTCTGCTGAAGGCATTATTTGTGTAGAGAAGATTGC
>JBGAUU010000058.1:0-28521 GCA_044228465.1 Cyclobacteriaceae bacterium | reverse complement strand
AATCCTTTCAAATTCGGAGGAAATCGATAATTGTTAGTGTCTAGCAAAAGATCAAGTGTGTTGATAGGAATTCTATCCCATTCAGATTTTTTTGCCATAAAAGTCTCTTTATAGTCAATAATTAAAAAACAATTTAATATTATATTTTATATATTCAAATTTTAATTAATTTAATTATATTATTAATTGCAACCTGAATGATTTTAGCTTTAATAAGATTCAGAGACAAAAAAGAGAAAGCATTTGCACTTTCTTTATTGAAGCGTTACTGCGTAAAGTCATTGGCATGGGGAGAGATAATCGAGGATGAGATAACTGATAAAAAATCAATTCCCATTCTAAATCAAAAGCTTCGTAAAAAAATGAAAAATGGGGATCAGTTGGTTATTTCTAGTTTCGCGACCCTCGGATACACCACGCCTATGGTCATAGACATACTTAAAAAGTTGATCGAATCAGGTATAACTATTCACTCGGCCTCAGATAAAGCATTTATTGGTGGAAAAAAGGATAATCTAAGGCAGGAAGTTAGATTTTTGTCGCTGATTAAAAATATTGATGATGCTGTGATAAAGGACAGGATAAGACGAGGAATGGCTAAAAAAAGAAAGTCTGGACTCAGACTAGGTAGACCAAAAGGAAGTGTATCATCTAAGATGAAATTGTCAGGTAAAGAAGATGAAATACGCGCACATATTCGAGACAAGCTTTCAATAAGTGACATGGCTCGCATTCTTAAGGTAAATAGGATAACAGTAATAAACTTCATTGAAAGAAAGAAATTGAGATCAAAGTAAACTAACTATGTTCAAAATACAGATCTAAGACAAGAGTGCAACTTGTTCCTTCATCAGTAAGTTTTTAGTACAATCATCAATCATATGGGTTATTTATTGCGACTGCTAAATTCAAAGGCTATACTAAATGTCCTGCTCGCAATAATCGCTAAGGCTTCCTTTTTCTATTAAAACAATCAAATGTTGCTAAAGAAGCCTCGGTAAAACATCTTAGTCTATTTTACTTAGGATTTTTTCCTGCTAGTCTGCTTTACTTTGGATAAACTTCAATCAAAAATGCTGGATTTCAGTAATTTTCTACAGTTAAAGTCTCCTTATATGTGAGAACCGACAGTTTTGCCCACTTCCGTTGTAATTGGAGCATTAATAATAGTTGGGTGAAAATGAATTGGGTGGCCAAAAAGTGCCACAGAACTTCAAGAATCGATGGGTATAAATGAACAAAACAATAAAAATTGGATAGAATGGAGGTACTAATCCAATCAAACAATTGCCAGATCAGGCTGACATAAGTCATAATTTTTGAGCGTGCCCTCACCTACTTTTGAGCCTTCTATTTTACTACAGCTATGCTTCACTTTATTGTTTTCAGCACGCTACTCATTCACGGCTTAATTCACTTCATCGGTTTCGGAGAGGCATACCAACTATTGCCCACACCACAATTTACCCGGCATGTTTCGAAAACGGCCGGAATCATTTGGCTGGGAGCAGGTCTCTTATTCTTACTCGTTTTTGTATTGGCGCTGTTGCAAATCAACGGATGGCGGTATGTTTTACTGGCTACGGCTGCCTTATCCCAAATACTAATCTTCGTTTACTGGCATGATGCAAAGTATGGAAGCATACCGAATGCAATACTCATTGCAATCTTCTTAATGAATGTTTAGAGTTAGGGAATGTTTAGGGCGCTATCACTTATTTGTCCGGCATGATCACTGCCATGACTAGATAGAGTAAAATACCCGTACCAAACCCAAATACAGCTACAACAAATAGCAAGCGAATAATGGTGGGATCTACTTCGAAATAGTCAGCCAAGCCACTGCAAACGCCAAACAACTTCTTTTCACCTTTGGTTAGTTTCTTTGCCATGATAAGGGTGTAATAATCATCAAATTAAAGAACACTTATTCGTTTTAGCAAATCGTCTTTGTAGGTGCCGCTGATTGGAATAATTTTCTTATTGATTTCGAGATTTGAAGAATCAATGTTGGTAATCTTAGAGATGTTTACCAGAAATGAGCGATGCACTCGAACAAATTTATGAGGTGGTAATTTCTCTTCCATTTTCTTGAGTGTGGAATATACTACTTGCACTTTATCACTGGTTTGTATTTTTATATAATCACCGGAAGCTTCTACCCAAACTATATCTTCAAAGTTTAACTTCATCAACAACGAATCTACTTTTACAAACAACTCTTCTTCCGCTCGTTTATCATCTGGCCTTTCTTTGAACTTTACTTTATTTACTGCAGTCAGAAATCGGACATAATCTTTCACCGGCTTTAGCAAAAAGTCAGTGACGGAATATTCAAATGCATCTACGGCATATTTCGGGTTTGAACTAATAATAATAATGGCGGGCTTGTTGGTAAGCGATTTCAGTAATTCCAATCCTGTGAGGTCTGGCATTTCCACATCCAAAAAAATCAAATCCACTGGGTTGTCGATTAACCAACCTACCGCTTTGGAAGAAGAATCCAAACAAGATATCGATTGAAATAAACCCGTCTTTTCTGCTAAGCCTTGAATTACAGACATAGAAACAGGGTCGTCTTCGATAATTGCGCAGGTCAATTTTGCTGTCATGGTGGGGAGTAGATTTGTATTAAGGTAAGGTATTTTTCTTTTGAATAGAAATTTGATGATCATTAACAAAGTTGACCAAATCGCTCGTGGCAAGATTTACCTCCATCGAGCTATCTTTTAACTTCTCGCTCACCATTTTCAATTCATCGATACGAATCAAATCATGCTGAATTAAATTAACAAGCCCTTCAATGCGTGCCAATGGCCCCCGCACCTTGTGTGAAGTTTGAAACGCTATAGTCTCCAACAATCTCAAAGTTCTATCACGCGTTTCTTCCGTTTGTTTTCGTTCGGTAATTGGAAGACCCAGTGTGAGGAAATAATTAAAGGTGTCGGTCTTTCCTCCTATTGGAATGATTACTTGGTCACACCAAAAAAATGAACCATCCTTTGCTCGGCTTTTAAATTCACCACGCCATGGGTTACCCGATTTAACCGTGCTTTCCAAGCGTTTTAAAAACAAAGGTGAATGAAACCCAGAATCCAGAATACTAAAATGATTTCCGATCAATTCTTCTGAGTTATAACCAGATGCTTTCAATAATGGATCATTTACTTTCACAAATCGGCCATGGCTATCGCTTATAGCAGAATAGATATTGACATTGATAGCATCTAAGTAAACCTGCAATTCTGAATTCTTCTGAATGACGATCCAATTTAGTTGCTCAGTTAATGTTTGCATCTCTTCATTCTTTGCATGAAGATCGCGTTCCATTTTCTCTTTTCCTTCAATCACTTTATCCAATTGTGCATTTTTTATTTTAAGTGTAGAGGCATAATGAAACGCCAACTCACGAAATGATATAATCTGAAAAAACACCACCGAGATCGCTGCAACTAATATGCTGCTGGGCAACCAGAAATAATTTATGGATGGGTCGGACACAAATGGGGTGACTGCATCATAGTATTGATAAAGCAGCAAGAGCGCCACGCACAATAAAAACCAAAAAATCATTCTCCAAATAGATCGCACGAGCATTGGCAAAGAACTTGCAAGCGACAAATACCCGATCTCTGCAAATACCTTTCGATTGGTGAAACACCAGAAAGAGATCAGTAGCAATGACCCTACTAACAACAAACTAGTAGCTAGTTCGAATCGCTTGCTTTTGTTAGCCCATAAAACCATAAAATAAATTGGAATCGCAATAGGCACATAATACCAATTTACAACCCCCGCCACTAGCAAGAACAAGGTAAATCCGGCTGAGATGATAATCATGATCATCGCCAAAAGATTGGTAGCGGCTTTTCCATTCAAATCCCATCCTACCAACTTGCGCTGGTACCTCTTATAGAGTTGATGAAATGGGTTCGTAATAAAGTTCAACAAAATGTGGGGCGTTTACTTCGCACTAAAGCGAATTAATTGTAAAACTAAACCGAGAATCCAGTGATTTGCTAAAAATTAGCTGGTTGCCCCGAAACGCTCGATGAACACCTATTTTTTGTCCCTTAAAGAATCCTTATACACTTCTAACCATAAATGCTCATCTAGCCTTGCTTATTTCACGGTTTATAGACCAGCATTCACCGTGCTAAAAGGCGAAGTCGACTAAAAAAACTCAAATGCTCTTAGAAAATCGATAAAATTGAAGTACTAAACTCAAATTGCTCTAACTAGCTTCTTATCATTTAATTTCCCATTGGTGTTGCCACAAAGATTCAACTAATGAAATTTATCAGGGCCATTCTTTTGATCATAACAATACCAATTTGTGAGGCCTTCAGCCAATCCGAAATTCGCTTTGAACACATAACGGTGGACGATGGGCTTTCTCAATCTTCCATTACATCACTTATTCAAGATGGTTCGGGTTACTTGTGGATTGCAACATTGGACGGTCTAAATCGCTACGATGGGAATTCATTTAAAGTTTATCGAAACACTCCGATCGCTCAATCCCTGCCCGAAAATTATATCTACCGACTTTTTTTGGATGAAGAGCAAACTGTTTGGTTTAGTTATGCTAACGGAATTAGTAAATATAATCGCATCAACGACAATTTTATTAACTATCGAATTAGGTTTGAAACGGGACGGGAATATAAAGTTTGGAACTTTCTGCCATTATCACCTCAACGCTATCTATTGTCGACCAATTTTGGAATTTTAGAAATCGATCCATCTCATAATACAATTACAAAAAGCGAGGAGTTTGCATTTTTCGAAAATCAAAATGTATCAAATGTATTTCGGACAAACAATGGCAATTTCTGGGTAATTGCTAACAATATATTGTGGCTGAAAACTTCAAGTGCTCCGAACTGGATTAAGTTAACCAACCAGTATGAAAGCTTGATGGGGGCTTACTTCAAAGCTACTGATGAAATTTACTTTCAAGACAAAAACCGCTTGTCTAAGTACGATCCAAAAATAAATACTTTAACAACTGTTTTCGAATTTCCGCCTAGCGAGGAGTTCAATTCTAATGATTGCGGAATGGAACAAATGAGCAATGGCGATATATGGGTTCATCGAAGAACGATCTATATTTTTAACCAAAAAGATTCGTTGCTCAAAAAAGTGAAATACTCGAGCAAGAGTTCATCCGGACTTTCATCGAATAACATCAGTGATGTATATCAAACGAATGACGGTGTAATTTGGGTAGCCACCAATGGGTTGGGATTAAATAAATACAATCCCTACCGCTCCGTTTTCAATTTCCATACTAACCCGAATTATGAGGGACCTACCAACCATTTTGTTACCGGTGCTTATACGGAAAACGACAAGCAGGTATGGGTCAATTTTTGGGACCGTGTTGAGCTGGTTGATATGACAACTCAAGAAAGGAAAGAATTCTATTTGTTAGACAAAAATAAGAATACAGTGCATGTGAACCGGCTGATTGCCGATGACATCGGCCACGCATGGCTCGCAACATCTGATGGTCTTAAATACTTTAATAATGGTCAAATTCAATCAATCGAGTTCGAAGCAATTTGCGATCCCAGGCCCGATATCTACGACATGGCAAAGACGCCAACTAACACCCTTCTTTTTTCATCGAGCTGCGGCACGATGGAATACAACCCTCGTTCAAAGAAGCTAAAAGTGCTAAGCGAGCGTGGAAGTTTGGTGCTTAGCCAGATGGGCACAGAATACTGGATTGTCTTGATGGATAAAATAGCTGTCATTAAAGCAGACAAAAACAATGAATACGCTGTTCACACCTCTGAACTATCATCACTTCTGCTCGAAAAAGAAACTAAATGTTTTTTCCTTGATCGCTATGGTAACAATTGGATTGGAAGTTGGGGTGGCGGCTTGAGTTTGTATGATACAAAATCAAAACAGTTCATTCACTATACCGAAAAAGATGGTTTGCCCAACAATGTGGTTTATGGAATTTTAGATGATGCACTTGGCAACTTATGGCTCAGTACGAATTATGGCCTATGTGTTTTCGATCCAGTTAAAAGAAAAGTAATTCGAAATTTTACAAAGAACGATGGATTGCAGAGCAATGAATTCAACACGCATTCATTCTTCAAGTCACCCAATGGCACATTGTATTTTGGTGGTGTGGGTGGTCTTACCTATTTCAATCCGCTCGAAGCGCTTCAAATACCCGCGCTAGCTCCCGAAACAATCATTACTAGTTTTCTGGTTAATAACACACAAATTGAAAAATTACAAAACGGTGACGATGTCAACAATTCATTGTTTAAAAAAGAAATTTACCTGGATTGGAATGAGCGAAACTTTTCATTTAAAGTTGCAGGTCTTGGGTTTACACAAAATGCCGGTGTAAAATTCAAATATCAATTGGTAGGCTACGATGAAGGTTGGAATTACATAGGGCAAGAAAATCAAATTGCATTCACAAATATTCCTCCAGACACCTATACGCTTATCATAAAAACATCCGATTCCGCAGGTCAGTGGGAAGCAGAAGGAATTTCGCTTAAAATTCACATCAAAGCACCTTATTGGAAAACGTGGTGGTTCTACACTTTCATCAGTGTATTTATATTTATTAGTCTATACCTACTCTATCTAGTGCGTGTGCGTAACATCCGTATTCGTAATAGAAATCTGGAGCAGGAGGTAGCGATGCGTACACAGGAATTAGATCTAAGCGAAAGCAAGTATAAAGAACTAGTAGGCAACATTCCAATTGGCGTATATTCAGTAGTACGATCCATTAATGGCAAAAACAAAGTAACCTATGCTAGTCCCACTTTTTGCGAGCTAAATGGGTTAACTGAAAACGAAATTTTAAATAACTACAACTTATTGCTAAGAGGCATTCATCCGGAAGAGCGAGCAGCATTTTTAGAGCTAATTGAAAGTGCTATTAGAACTAATGAACCATTTATTTGGGAAGGACGCGTAATAATTCATGAACAATTGAAATACTTTCACATCGAATCAAAACCCAAACAACAACTCGATGGAAGCATTATCTGGAATGGAATTGAGTATGACATTACTGACCGGAAACAAGCAGAGGAAAAAATACGTATTGCCAACGAACAGCGTCAGGCTATTTTGGACTACGTGCCTGCCTTTGTTTTTTGCAAAGACTATGATGGCAAATTTTTATTTATCAATAAATTATTTGCTCAATTCCATCAACTAAATTCAGAACAAATAGTCGGTTTGACTGATTATGATTTGTATCGCTCACACGAACTAAGCCAACAATTTAGAATAGACGACCAACGCGTAATTGAATCCGGTGAGGCCATGTTTATTCCTGAAGAAATAGTAGAAGTTGAAGATGGAAGCAAAAAATACTTTCAAACCACCAAAGTACCAATTCATATAACCGGTTTAGAAAGACCGGCAGTGCTAGGTGTGGCAATCGATATTACCTCACGTATTGAAATTGAAAACGAATTAGTGAAAGCAAAAATGCAGGCCGAAGCAGCCAGCACTGCCAAGTCTGATTTTCTTGCCAACACCAGTCATGAAATCAGAACCCCGCTCAACGGTGTCATTGGCTTCACAGATTTGCTCAGTAAAACCAATTTAACAACCATTCAACATCAATACGTTGCCACCATTCATCAATCAGCCAACACACTGCTTGATATAATTAACGACATTCTCGACTTCTCCAAAATAGAAGCTGGCAAACTCGAATTATCCATAGCCAAAACAGACATTTATGAAATTGGGATTCAGGTAGCTGATATGGTCAAGTACCAAGCACACAAAAAAGGTGTTGAATTTTTGTTGAATATCTCTCCGCATGTTCCTCGCTTTATCTGGGCCGATGAAGTTCGCCTTCGTCAAATATTAATTAACCTGCTAGGCAATGCAATCAAATTTACTGATCATGGAGAAATTGAGTTAAAAATTGAAGCTTCAACTCTCAACAATTCGGGTGAGGCTAGCTTTCATTTTAGTGTGCGTGATACCGGTATCGGTATTCAAAAACAAAATCAGCAGAAGATATTTGAAGCATTCACCCAAGAAGATACTTCTACCACTAAAAAGTTTGGAGGCACTGGTCTCGGGCTGCCCATCGCCAACCGGTTGCTATCATTGATGAATTCGCAACTTCATTTATCGAGTGATAGTGGAAGGGGAAGTACTTTTAGCTTTGATATTCACTTCAAGAGTGAATCAGGCAAAGCCATTGAATGGGAAAACATGGATCAAATCCAGCGGGTTCTAATTGTGGATGACAATAATAACAATCGACAGATTTTAACAGATATGCTCGCGCTGAAAGAAATCAAATCGGATGTAGCCGGCAGTGGGGCGGAAGCACTAATACTCATTGAAACAGGGTCGTCATATGATGTCATTATCATGGATTACCACATGCCGGAAATGAACGGGCTCGATACCGTACGTAAAATCCGACAGGCTCACCAACATGATCAACAGCCAGTCATCCTTCTTTATAGTTCATCGGATGATGATCAGATCAACAAGCAATGTGAAGAGCTTAATATCAATCAGCGGTTGGTCAAGCCTGCTAATATTAAACAACTGTATCATTCTCTTTCACGGATCCGAATTAAAAATTACAATTCAGAAACTGACATTTCGATAGGCGCAAACCAAACTACCTTCTCATCGAAGTGCATTTTAGTAGCAGAAGATAATCCTGTGAACTTACTTTTGGCCAAGTCCATTTTGGAAAATATTATGCCTGGTGTAAAACTGGTGGAAGCCGAAAATGGATTACTAGCCGTTGAATGTTTCCGAAAAGAAAACCCGGATCTTATCTTCATGGATGTTCGTATGCCCGAAAAAAATGGCTACGAAGCCACGCAAGAAATTCGATCCATTGAAAACGGGAAGCACATACCCATCATCGCATTAACTGCCGGAATTGCGCAAGGTGATAAAGAAAAATGTTTAGCGGCAGGAATGGACGACTACATCAGCAAGCCATTGGTGCAAGAATCACTCGCCCTCGCAATTGAAAAATGGTTACATATTACACTCTCAAAACAAAGCAAAGAAATAGGCGCTACACATTTGCACTTCGATAAAAATCAACTTCAAAGCAGGCTGGAGGCCAACGATGGCGTCATCGAACAATTGTTGAAGGCATCTAAAAAAGGAATGACGCGAAGCCTGCAAGAAATCAACATTGCTTTTCAAAAAAATGATATTCATCGATTGAATGAAGAGGGACATCGACTAAAAGGTCTTGCTCTAAGTTGTTGCTTCCATTTGCTTGCCAGTCAAGCGGAAAGACTGGAACAATTTGAAAGTACGGACAAAAAAAACCTTTTCACACTGCTTCGAGAAATAGAAAATGAAATAGATTATTTGATGAGAATCAACTACCCTTAAAAAACAGTTGCTCCAGCATGTAAAATAGGATCCTCACCGCGTCATGTGGGGCAACCGTCTAAAATTTAGTAATTGCTTCTTTGGCAACTTTTATATTGGCAATTAATGAAAAGAATCATTTTTGTTGTTACGTCACTTTCTGCATCGCTTTGCCTACTATTAAGTGATGGCTACGCGCAACTGCGGATTGACAGCTTAAAAAAAGTCTTAAGCTCTACACGATCGGCTGAGGCAAAAGTTAATACACTGAATGCGTTGGCTTATTATTACTACAATGTAAACGACAGCTCAGCACTTCACTATGCGCAAACTGCTTTAAAGCTATCAACAGAAATCAACTACTCAAAAGGAATTAAGTTCGCGCATGCTCTGGTCGGGCAAGGTTTACATAGTGCTGGTTCTTTATCCAGCGCGCTAAATCATTTCAACTGGTCAGCCATGATCGAGTTACCGATGTCCAGTGAACTAAACGATTACAACAATCTTCAATGGGGTCTACTTTACCAAGACAAAGCACAATACGACTCCGCATTACAAAAATTCCACCTGGTACTTGCACCCGCCTCAGAACACAGTCCTAAATATCGCCAAATAGCTTACAAAAATATAGCCTCCATTCACTTACGTCAGTTTGAAAATAGACTCGCATTAAAATACTTAGATAGTGCTATTGCCACGCCAGCACCTAAAAATCTGCAGGTGCAAATGGATATTGCTAGTATTATGGGACTGTCTCAAATCAATCTCATAGAGATGAGCCAAGCTACTGAATCCTTCAATAAACTATGTACCATAGCTGTTACCGATTCAAGTCGTTATCACCGCATAGCGTGCGAATTGAATCAATCAAAATTAAAAATGATTTTGGGAGAAAATGTTCAATCGCTGAAGCACATTTTAAACGCAGTAGCCCTAACCAAAAGTAATCAACTTTATCAGTACGTAGCCGTGCTAAACCAAGCCGCAGAAGTTTATCTGGAATTGTCACAACTAGAACTAACAGGGCAGTATTTATATCAGGCATTGAAAATCAGTGAACATGCAGGCTTTCGTCAACAAACAGCGATCATCTATACCAATCTGGCCTGGCTTAAAAAAGTACAACGAAAATACATCGATGCCATCGAATACTCACAGAAAGCTGAATTATTATTTAAATCCATTGGTGACCTAAAAGGGATAGCCGAGGCCCGCAACGTTCGTGGGCTCACCTATTTATTGATGGAAGAATATGACCTTGCTGAAAATGAATATGCAGTTTCTCTCTCCATTCGTCAGGAAATTAATGATCGAAGAGGTATTGCTGCATCGTGGTATAATATGGCAGATCTTTACCTAGAGCAAGAAAAAAATGCAAAAGCGTTGGAACTTCTGTATAAAGTCGTTGAAATCGAAAAGAAGATTGGCAACAAACCTTATTTATCGATGACATTCGGATTGATCGCTCGTCAGTTGGTGCGCGATAAAAAATACAGCGAAGCATTACAGTTTCTTAAAAAATCTGAGCAAGAAGGTCTCAACGACCAATCGCTTTACATTAAGCGCGACAACGCCCGCAGTTACCGATTCTATTACGAAGCTATTGGTGACTACAAATCTGCTTATGAATATCAATTCAAATATCAAGAGTTGAATGACGCTATTTATGACCGCGTAGGATCCGACAAGCTTGCGGAATATGAAGCGCTCTACAAAGTGGAAAAAAGAGACCAGGAAATAGCGCTTTTAAATCAAGTGAAGAGGAACCAGGAAGATCAAATTCGTATACAAAAAATCGAACTGAAACAACAGGCTACCGTAATCGTATCCGTAGTTGCGCTGATTTTGCTTCTTGCTTTTATCATTCTACGAGGTTACAAATTCAATCAGGCCAAAGATAGAATCAACAAGGAGTTAAAAACTCTCAATCAAGAAATTTTAAGCAAGAACGAACACGCACAAAGCAGTTTACTTAAAATTCAAAAACTGCAAGCTGCTTTAAAAATTCAAGAACAGATGTATCGTGAACTCATTCAGAATGCCTCTGACATTATCTGCGAAATCACTGGCCGTGGAAAAATCAGTTTCATAAATCATTCGATCAATCGTCTTTTGGGGTATTCAGAAAATGAAGTAGCCAACATCGATTTTCATACTATTATTCATACCGTTCACTTAAATAGTGTGAAAGAGCATTATAAAACGAAAGCACAAAACCTAACTGCTTTTGATTATTACGAATTGCCTGTACAAACAAAAACAGGAGAAATAGTTTGGGTGGGTCTTAGTGCCAGCTTCTTCTATCGTCAAAAAAGGCTTATCAAAATCGCAGTAGTTGCTCGTGATATTACCAAGCAACGAATAGCTGAGGAAGAATTAAAAAGAAGTAGGTACGAATACGAAAACCTTGTGGAATCTATACCGATTGGGGTTTACAAAATGATGTACACGAGCAATCGCGATTACAAGTACGTTTATACGAGCCCCTATTGGAACGAAATTACTGGTTTGAAGGTGGAAGAAATTTCACAGTACCCATCACTATTTGCAGAACGTATTCACTTCGATGATCGTGCTTCCTATTTGTCTAATTTATCGAACCTAACCGATCGCAAATTCACATGGGAAGGAAGAATACAAGTTGGCGGCCAAACCAAATACATTCGTATTGAATCGCAACAATTCACACAAAACGGAGTGCTGATTCACAACGGTTTTCTCAAAGACGTTACAGCACGGAAACTAGCAGAGCTAGAAACACTCAAAGCTCGCGATTTAGCCGAAAAAGCTAATGCAGCCAAGTCTGACTTTCTGGCGAATATTTCTCATGAAATGCGAACGCCACTCAATGGCATCATTGGGTTTTCAGATTTACTTTTGAAATCTCATCTCACTACACAACAAGAAAAATATATAGTACCTGTACTAAAATCTGCGCGCACCTTGTTGACGATGATTGATGATGTGTTGGATTTCTCAAAAATAGCAGCACAAAAAATGGTGCTTCAAAAGGATAAAATTCAATTGCAGTTAATGGTACAAGATCTCTTGTCTTATGTTCAGTTTGATTGTGATTCAAAAAAACTTCGATTGATTGCATCAATTGACCATCAGATTGGAGATTCTGTTATCGCTGACGAAATGCGCCTACGACAAGTACTATTAAACCTGCTGACAAACGCAGTGAAGTTTACTGATCGGGGAGAAATTGAATTGGCTATTTCTCAGGTCTACGCCAAGGGGAGCGAACAGATTATTCTCTTTGCCGTGCGTGACACCGGCATTGGTATTGCGGCTTCCGATCATGAAAAAATATTCGAAGCGTTTATACAAGCCGACTTATCTACCACTAAACGATTTGGCGGTACCGGACTCGGCCTTACCATCTCCAGTCAACTGCTGCGGTTAATGGACTCTGAACTAAAGTTGATCAGTGAGCCAGGCATGGGGACTACTTTCTATTTTGAATTGAAAGTATAATTTTCAGATAATAGAAGCTTTCTACCTGCTGGCAACCTCATCTTATTGTTTCCATACTTTTCTGAACGGAACAGAAGTCAATCTCGCACTAAAAAAGATTTCCACAGTTTAAAAAAAGAAGGTGCAGCTTACGCAGGTACTGTAAATTGAAAGGTACTGCCCTTACCCAATTCGGAAGTGACCTTGAGCGATCCCTTCCACATTTCTATCATTTTCTTGCAAATGGATAAGCCTAACCCAATACCGCCCTTCGAGCGACTCAAGCCCTCATGTGCCTGACGGAATGGTTTGAAAATATGTTCCAGTTTATCGGGCGCGATGCCAATTCCAGTATCAGCAATTTCAAAAACATAGTGCTTTTCTGTTTTCGAAATAGATAATGTAATTTCACCGTGCTCCGTAAACTTTACTGCGTTGCTAATAAAATTGGTGAGCACTTGGGTAAGATGATACGGGTCGATGGTAACAATAGAGGTTGGTTGAATTTCATTCTTCAGCTTAAACAAAATAGGTTTATCTTGCCGGAAATAATCTTGCTTCGCCCTCTTGTATATTACTTCAATCAGCTCATGTAAATTCAAATCGGTTGGAAATGATTTGATCTCGCCTGCTTCAATGCTGGCCAGATCGAGCAATGACTCAATGATCGTTTGTAAATCATGGGTGCGTCTTTTGATGATTGAAATAAACTCTCGTTGCTTTTCTGCTGAATTAGGAAGCTCCAGCAACTCTGTCATTCCTAAAATTCCTTGCAACGGTGTACGCACCTCGTGTGACAAACTACCAAGAAAAATTGTTTTCAAACGATTAGATTCTTCGGCTGCTTCCTTCGCATTCAGCAATTCTTTTTCAATCCGTTTATATTCGGTTACATCTTGCACCGTTCCGCGAATGATCATCCTGTTCTGAGTACTCCGTTTTACCACACCCATCTCCAGAACAGTTCTGATTTCTCCACTAGGGCGAATGATGCGAAGCTCATGCTTAAACTGATCTACATCTGATTTCAAATCAATTTGATTCATGAGGCGCTTTACGCGATCATCCGGATGAATCATATTCAAGAAAGTATCAAAACTTGCTGAAAGGTGCGTAGGCAAACCTAAGATATTGTATAACTCTTCCGACCAAAATTCTTCTCCGGTCTCGGGATTCGCTTCAAAGTTTCCGATGTGTGCAAGTGTTTGCGCCTCCAACAGCAGCTCCTTATGATGCAACAACTTTGCTTCTACTTCTTTACGATCGGTATTATCCCAGATAATACCATTAACTTTTACCGGCTTGCCTTGCGCATCTCTCTCTATCTTGCCTCTACCGGATAGATAGTGAACCGACCCATCACTCCAGCGAGCACGAAATTCAGGTGCATAGGCGGCATCTTCTTCCAGCGCTCGTCTCATATTCTCCTTCATGAAATCACGATCCTCCGGATGAATGGCGTTAACAAACTCTTCCGGTGTTCCTCTAAAAGTATCATACGAAATGCCCAACACGTGACACGTTTGTTCATCAAACGTTCTTCGATTGGATCGAATATCCCAGCTCCATACGCCCATACCCACACCGCGCAATGCCATGGATAAACGTGTTTTACTTTCAATCAATTCACGTTCGATATTTTTCCGATTGGTAATATCTTCCGAAATCCCCAGCAAATATTTTGGTCGACCTTGTTTGTCCTTAATAATTAATTTCTTTCCGGCTACAATTCGGTGGTTCAGCTCCACTTCATACTCATATAGGCTATCTGAATTCAGCACTTGCAAATCTTGCTCACGCACGCGAGCTGCTTCCTCATCTGAGTATATTCCTAACCCATTTTCCAGAAAACGTTCTTTAGGTAGCCCTCGGAATGCTTCCGTTGCCTTATTCACTAAAATAAACCGGAAGTCGGGAAGGGACTTAACGAACACCATGTGCGGCAAATATTCGAGCACGGTAGACAAAAATATTTCGGTTTCTTCTGACTTGTTTTTAGCCGTCACCAATTCATCATTCAGTCGCTTGTATTCATCAGTAAGTTTTTGATATTCTTCATTCTTTGTCAGCAGTGATTTTTGAATAGCCCGATTGCTCTTAATTTGGTTCGACAATCGGGCAAGAATACTATAAACTAAAAAATAGCCAGCAACAAGTAGCGCCAGTGTGGCAATGATTGTCAACGATAATTCTATTTCACGCAAGAATAAAAAATTAAGTTCACTCTCGTGCTGATACAAATTAATGCTCTGCTGATTCCAATAATGATACTGTAGCTCAATTCGATCAATATTTTTTACTGCTTTATCAATCTTTGCTTTGTCCGTTGGCGGTAAAATTGAATTCCCAGCTCTATAAATTTGCTCTACAAGGGGGCTACAAAGTGCTAAAAGTGAATCGACCTTTTTAGCAGTAATATCACCCGCTCCGTGCTTCTTATTATTTTTTACCAACCACAGATGGTTGTTGTGCCAACGCGGCAGTAGCCTGGAGAGAGAATCCGGACGTGACTGAGCAGTTGTATCAAATTGAAGATCGTTCTGAATGAGCAGCGCCAACTTGGTGATCCGCTGACTCAGCATATTCTGCTTCTCTAATACAGTTTCTATTGCTTTGTTTTCCTGATGTTCTTTCAGAAAATAACCTACTACTTGATCCTTTGCCCAAAACAGAGCAATCACAATCACCACGAATAGAATACTTTGTAATTGAAACTTAGATAATCGCATACAATTTTTCTGTGTCGGTTACTTATAATCAGAAATCACTTGATTTTTTCAAGCATTGGGTATGGTAAAACTAAACACGCTTCCCTCTCCAATGTTTGAGGTTACTTCAATTTTTCCGTGCCACAACTCAATCATTTCTTTGCAAATGGATAAGCCAAGTCCTATACCTCCTTTAGATCTGCTTAAGCCTTCATGCGCCTGGCGAAATGGCTTGAAGATATGATCTATCTCTTCTTTGGCAATGCCAATTCCAGTATCAGAAATTTCTATTCGATATTGAAGTGGCTCTTTAACACATTTAATAGAGATGCTACCCTGCTCTGTAAACTTCAATGCGTTAGAAAATAAATTGGTAAGCACCTGATGTAAGTGATTGGGATCTACTTGCACGAGTGAAATTTCTGGTATATCCAATTCTAACCTTAACTTAATCAGCGTAGGCTCGAGATGATGGTTGATAATAGCTTGTGCATAAAACTTCTCTAAAAATTGCTTTAAATCAACCGTGGAAACAAATGGCTTAATTTCGCCTGATTCGATACTCGCCAAATCCAACAATGATTCAATGATGTTTTGCAAATCTTTCGTTCGCTGCTGAATCAATCTCAAAAAAGCAATTCGTTTTTCTTCAGACAATGAAGGTGCTTCCAGCAACTCGGCCAGGCCCTGTATACCTTGAAGCGGGGTACGGACTTCATGCGATAAGTTGCCAAGAAAAATAGTTTTCAACTGGTTCGATTCTTCCGCATTTTCTTTTGCCTGTTTTAATTTTCCGGTAGCCTCGCGCAATTGTTCATTAATTCGAATATCCTGATCGGTTTTTATTTTTGATAGAATAAAAACGATCGAAACAATCATGAGTACATTCACCAGAAGTAAAACCAGCGAAACATCTTCTGTAAGTATGGCCGGAGCTGATTTTCTTACAGCATTCTCCATCCAAAATGAAATCAACGTGAGCAGGATATAAAGAAAAAGCCAGGGAAATACATGCTTTCCGCGCAATAATGAAATAGAGCCGATCAGCGCAAGGGTTGACCAGAGCATGACCGAACCCGATGTAATGAAACCTCCCAGCATCCATTGCAAAAAGAATGGAAGAATCATGCTGATGAATATTTGCAAACGCACACTCCCTTTGTATTTACGGGTGGTATTGACATATCCCATGTTGATAAGCGAAATCAACACGTACCCAAATGGAATAAGTGCGGCCTGATATATTCCAAAAAAACATAATAACAATCCCCAGGTAACGCCTCCTAAAGACATTAAGGTGGCCAAAAGCACAAACTGATTTTTGACTGCTCGGATCTCTTCTCCATCACTCGGATCAATACAGATCAATGCTATTTTATCAATAAATTTCCTGATAGGATTAGAACTAGGCTTCATACAGGAATTGTAAATGTAAATGTGCTGCCAGCTTTTTCATTGATAGAAGCTTTAATGGTGCCGCTCCAAAGAGAAACGAATCGCTTGCAAATCGTTAAGCCGAGCCCCATGCCACCGGCCGAGCGATTCAATCCTTCATCAGCTTGCCGGAAGGGCTCAAATATAGTTTCCAGATTTTCGGACTTAATACCAATGCCTGTGTCTATTATTTCAATTACATATTCACGGGCATTTTTAAAAGCATTTACCTCGATGCTACCCTGTCGTGTAAACTTAGTAGCATTTGAAAACAAATTATTCACTACTTGCTTGAGATGTAGCGGATCAATGTATACAAGTGAGTCTATCGGCAAGTTATTAAGAAGTTTATACTCCACTCGTGTGCGATGCATGCCGATATTCAAAAGTTCTTGTTGGTATATCTCGTCAATAGCTCTGTGTAAATCAAATCGCACGGGTTGCGCCACTACCCTTCCCGTTTCAATACTCGCCATGTCCAACAAAGATTCAATTACGTTTTGCAAATCAATAGCTCGTCTTTTCACAATGGCCAGATAATCTTGCCGTTGCTTTTCATCCAATTTGGGCGACTCCATCAACTCCACCATTCCTTGTATTCCCTGCAAGGGTGTACGTACTTCATGCGAAAGTGTACCCATGAAAACGGTTTTCAATCGGTTGGAATCGACTGCTTCCTCGATTGCCTTATCGCGCTCCCGTATTTTCACTTTCAACTGTTGATTCTTTATGCTACTCATTTGTAATATCGTCACAATAGTGATCACCAAACAAACCATGAGCACAATTATGACTACACCAAGGGCCGTTCCTTTCTGCTGCTTACGAATCAATTCTTTGCTCAAGGATGCTTCTTTTTTTAGCGAAGCAATCTCAGACTCTTTCTCTTTGCTTTCCAATATTTCACGAACGCGAGCTGTTTCGTATTTATTGTCCATTGAAGCAATGCTATCTTTCAAGCTCAGGATAACTTCATATTGTTTTGCCAGCGCATTCAAGTTTCCTTTTTTCTTTAGCAACTCTACTCGTAGTAATTGGCACTGATAGAAATCTTTAACTGCCTCGTTTCGGGCAGATAATTGCTCCGCACTGTCAAGCATACTTTCTGCATGTGTTAACTTTCCTATCCGATAATATACCCTTGCCAACTGCAAAAAGGATGCAGATAGATTTATATTATTATTCTCTTTCTCTTCAATCTTCTTAGCACGCAAAGTGTACTCCAGCGATTTTTTATAGTCTCCCATCCGCAGATACATATCGCCCAAGTTAGAAAGTGTGGTAGAGAGACCTGTAACATCATTGAGTGAGTCAAGTATCGAATAGGCGTGAATAAAATAAGGCAACGCTTTATCATACTGACGCTGTATAATTTCCAGTTCACCTAGATTATTATATCCATTCGCTTCGCCTCGTCTATCGTGTGTCAAGCGTTTTAACTGAATCGATTCCCGGTAATAGCGAGCGGCACTTGGATAGTCGTTCAAGTTTTTGTACGCAATGCCAATGTTGTTTTTAATGCGAGCTACTCCAAGAGTGTCATTCAGTTTTTCAAGAATGGGCAGTGCTTGTAGATAGTGCTCGATGGCCTCGTTGGCACTGCCTTGCACGTCAAATGAAATAGCTTTGTATTTGAGTGCAAGTGCCAGCCCACTCCAATAATTATTTTGTTGGGCGATTGTCTCGGCTTCGTTGAATAAAATGCGGGCTTCACCCGGACTGGTAAACAACAAATCATAACCCGATTTATTAAATGAATCTACCTGATCGACAGGTGATTTTTGCTTCGCTATTTTATCCAACAAATGAATGGCACGCTGCCCCATAGCGCAGTGGATACCGAACAGGAGCCCTGCGATACTACCCAATAGCTGAATTCTATTTTTTCTTAAAGACAACACATTCGTTGTTAAACAGCTTGAACTAATTGTTACTCCAGGTATTTCATCAAAATCTGCCGAATCGTGACACGATTAGCCGGCTTAATCAAAAACTCATTCGCACCCATTGCCAAGGATTGGTCGCGTTCATTTAAGCGGGTAGAAGCTGAAAGCGAAATGATCGGGCACTTCACTTCCTTGGCTCTTAGTTGTTGAATAGCCTCGAGTCCGCTGAAAAAAGGCATGTGCACATCCATGAAAATCATATCCGGATTTTGCTCCATCGTTAGCCTCACCGCTTCATTACCATCATGTGCTACTACTACATCGGCACCGAGTTCTTTAATAAAAAGTTCGAAAACCATGCTGTTCACTTCATCATCTTCCGCCACCAATACCGTTTTTCCGGTTAGCGGCATTGCATCACCTGAAGTAGATTCAGATGGCAAATTGTAAGGTGTTTGTTTCAATACTTCATTTAATATGCATGTTCATATCTTTAAAATAAACCAGTGGTTCAAACGGATTGATAATGGCTTGCTCAGAATTCAGCGCATCTTCCCAATTACTCAATTCCGCGTAGGCATCATCCAGCCCCATATAACTATAGCGGACTTTTATCTTATGCAAGAGTGCAGCCGCCTCTTTATTCTTCTTTTCACTCAAAAATTGTTCAAGAAGTAAAAACTGTTGCGGTGTTTTGTCTTTTATTTCAAAAACTATCTCCACTATCTTTTGTCGGTCTCCCAAAGTTGATTCCAACGCTTGCAGTGATTCTATAATAGTTAGTTGAAGTTGTTTTAGTTGTTCGTTACTCATTTTAATTGTCCTTGCTGGCCTTAAGCAAAACGCATTTTAAAACCATGTCATATTAAAGCTCGCAATTTGCTCTTATTAACAAAAAAAGAAGCTGTTTTTAGTTGGAATGCAGCAAATTATCGGTAGAATCATCTTCCCACTCGGTCAGTTCAAAACGGTACCTTTTTCGTGAAAATACAGCCAAATTTACAGCCTTTGGAAAATAGCGCCAGAAGAAAAATACCAGCGACTAAAAGCACAGAACGATCGGTTAAAATATCCAATTCATCTAAATTTAAATCAGCGCCTTATCATTTCGGGTACGTTTGCTGCCATAAGCCTAACCCAAACCTGAATGAAAAGAATACTCTCCCTACGATTGGTGCTAGCCGCTGTGCTGACCATCGCATTTCACCTTGTGCGCGGGCAAAATGAACTAGCGCATTACTGAGTTGGAATCGATGCTTGAACAACAATCAGATGAAGAGAAACATTTAATACGCAAGCAAGCTTGAAAATAACTTAGGCAACTTCTACCCCAAACTACCTGCTCCGGCAATTGACTAACGTCAATTGCCGTTTTTTTTGCCTGACTAAAATGAATCAGTTAAAGCCGATAAATAACATACTATTCCCTCGAATATTTTAATTGATAAACACTTCATTTAGCTCAATATTTTTCACCGTGTCAAATAGGGAACTGAACGTTCATTTCGTACAAACTATCTAATTCTTAAAGAGCAAAGATGTGATGGGATTACTTTTAAACTAAAATTCAACCCCAAAACTATGATCTCGGTTAAACGACTTATTACTCTTATCACTTTTCTGGTTCTTCTGTCCACTGCTTCCTACGCACAAGAGTTAAAAATGATGTACTTGGGGCACACCGGTTATACCGCAAAATGGAATCCCGGTGCTAAGAATCAAAGCGCCTTCAATACCGGTGGTATTGACTTATTAATTACTTCCGATATCACCGAAAAACTATCTGCTCAAGGCGAATTCTTTTTAGGATTTAAAGGAGATGGACCTGACCAAGTTCCCTTCAATATTGAGCGATTATATGTGAAGTATGCAGTCAATGATTATTTCAACGTGCGGCTTGGGAGAATGTACACCCCACTCGGATTCTGGAATAACAAGTATACACAAGGAATGATCTTCCAGCCTACCATTAACCGTCCCTATGCAGTGCGCAATCAAAATGACAAAGGAATCATTGCTACCAATAGCGTGGGATTGCAAGTAGATGGAGAAAATATAGGAAAACTAAAATTTAGTTACTATCTGATGATTGATAACACAACCGGTGCGCCATCCATTAACACCGATAACACAACTGACAAAGCTATTACTGTCAAGTTGAAAATCGAACCGATCGAAAATTTACAATTATTTGCTTCCTACCGTACTGATGTTATCTATGCAGGTGCTAAATCGATTCAAGGAACAACGATGCTCAATGATGTTAATCAATCCATACTCAATGCAGGCATCGCTTACTTCTCTTCCGATTCTCCATTGGAAGTAGCTGTTGAGTATTTTCAAGTGACCAACGATGTGAAAACATTTGGAAAAACAACCAATGATATTGGCTATGCTTATTTGGGTTACCGCATCAAAAACCTGACGCCTTACTTGCAAGCAGACCTTCTGAATTATGACAAAAACGAAAAGTATTTCACTGTTAATAATCTGACGGGTATGATCATTGGAGCTCGCTATTCATTAGCTCCATCGGCTATTCTTAAAATGGAATACAAATACCGCGGCACCGATGCCTTGTACCATCAGGATGTAGTATCCGCACAATTGGCAGTTCGTTTTTAATTGTTCATTAACACACAAACTAGTCTCCCATGAGAATTTTATCTTATGGGGGGCTTCTAAAAACTTAATCTGATCGTATGAAAAAATATAGCATTGTTCTACTCTTATTTATTAGCATTACACTCTTTCCGGCATTTACACCTGTTCAGGATTCGATTGTGGTGATCGTGAACAACGAAAATCCGATTGCGAGCCTGACCGCCAGCGAAGCAAAACTTTTCTACTTGCGCAAGTTGAAATCACGGTGGCCCGGAATCAACAAAAACATCCGTCCGGTAGATCGTAAAACAAAATGCTCGGAACGAAGCACGTTTTACGAGACCATTCTAAAAATGGATGACAAAGCGGTGGAGAGTTATTTTGCCGAGCGTCAGTTTCAAAATGCCGAACGTGTGCCCGATAAAATGAATTCCGATGGCGAAGTGATTGACTATGTTGCTTCTGAAATTGGGGCGATTGGTTACATCAAAGCGTCATCGCTCACAGCAGACGCGAAGTCGAAAGTAAAAGTGGTACTGACACTCTGATCCAAGTTTGCTCTTTCTCATAAAATCTCCCCATCATGAAATTCAAACTCAACCTTTCCAATCGTATTTCATTAGGCTACCTATTCATCATATTGGTAGCGGTGATTTCCACCATCTTCTGCATTTTCTCGCTTCGAGCCAATCAAAAGATCGATGCGCAGATTCAAAACATAAATCTGCCTTTATTTCAAAACCTGAAAGATTTGCATGTAGCGTTGGGCAATTCACAAAAATTGGTTAACACCTGGGTTTATCAACCTACGCCACAAGAAAAAGAAAAGTTGAAAGAACTTCACGGCAATGAAATCCCAGCCATTCATAAAAAATTAGAACAAATTATTCAGGACGCTGGCAAAGAAAACAACCTCGAGTTGCAAACGGCATTGGTAAAGTCATCGGAAATACTAAAGTTAGAATCCGGAGTCATGAATATGTTATCGGTCGACTCGTTGTATTCAAATGACGAAATCGTAGACGGTGCCATTGATATTGTCGAAAAACAAATTAAACCCAAAGTAACAGAAGCCAGCGATTTGTTGAACACTATTCTAAAACAACAAGAGTCCAACATTGACGAGTCGCAAAAAGCTAAAAGTCGCTCGTACCTGATCTTAATGGTATTGTTAGGTATTATGATTTTATTGTTCATTGCTGCCGCGGTAGCTGCCTATTTCTATTCCAAAAAGAGTATTGTACAACCCATCATCCAACTAAAAGATGTTATTATTGAAATCGGTCAGGGAAAGGTAGTGCAATCTGCGTTTGAAACACGTGAAGACGAGATTGGCGAAATGACTCAGGCGATTACCAACCTGATGAATGGCATCAACAGCAAATCAGATTTTGCGATTGAAATTGGAAAGGGAAATTATAACAAAGATTTTCAACTGATCAGTCAGGAAGATGCCATGGGCAAAGCACTTTTAGAAATGCGCAAAAACCTGAAAGAAAACGCGGAAGAAGAACGCAAGCGCAATTGGGCTACACAAGGCCTTGCTGAAATTGGCACACTGCTTCGTCAACAAACAGCTTCTGCCGATGAACTCTACAACAACATCATCCGGTTTGTAGTAAAATATACCGATTCCAATCAGGGCGGCTTGTTTCTGCTAAACACAGAAGATAAGAATAATCACTTTTTATCATTGGTTGCCTGTTATGCCTACGAAAGGAAAAAGTTTTTAGAGAAAAAGGTAAACGTAGGCGAAGGCCTGATTGGGCAATGTGTATTGGAGAAAGAAACCATCTATCTGCTGGATATCCCTAAAGATTATGTGCAGATTACCTCAGGTCTGGGTGAAGCTACGCCTTCGGCAGTATTGATCGTGCCCTTAAAGATCAATGATGAAATTCATGGCGTAATGGAATTGGCTTCATTCCATAAGTTTGAAAAATACCAGATTGCGTTTATTGAAAAACTGGCAGAGAACATCGGCTCAGCTATATCGACTGTGCGCATCAACGAACGGACCAAGTTGTTGTTACTTTCTTCACAACAGCAAACCGAAGAACTACGCGCGCAAGAAGAAGAAGTGCGCCAGAATATGGAAGAGATGCAGGCTACGCAGGAAGAAGTTGAAAGAAAATCGCAGGAGTTGAGTAAGCAAACGGCAGAAATGGCCGGTTTACTTGAAGGTATCAATTCCACTATGGCTACGATCGAATTTACACCGAGTGGAACGATCATCACAGCCAATCAAAACTTCTTGCAAACCATGCGGTATTCCTTAGCTGATATAAAAGGGAAACATCATTCCATGTTCGTGCCGGAAGATATTTTACAATCGAAGGAGTATAAAACATTTTGGAGCAAACTAGCTTCGGGTGAACCCAATATAGATGTATTCAAACGTGTGGATGCACGCGGAAATAGTGTATGGCTTAACGCTGTCTACAATCCTATTAAAAATGAAAATGGCGAAGTTGTGAAAGTAGTGAAGTTCGCTACGGACATAACCGCGCAGCAAGAAATGCTTTCTGAAAACAATGGGCTTATGGAAGGGATCGATAGCACGATGGCTACTATTGAATTTAAACCTGATGGCACCATCGTAACTGCCAACGGAAATTTCCTGAAGACTATGAAGTATGATTTGGCTTCTATCAAAGGCAAACACCATAAATTATTTGTGCCGAAAGACATGGTGAATACGAAAGAATATGAAAAATTCTGGACCGACTTAGCTGACGGCAAACCCAACACAGGCGTGTTTCAACGGATTAATTCTGCAGGGGAAACGGTTTGGCTCAATGCCATTTACAACCCAATCAAAAACGCCAATGGAAAAGTAACAAAGGTAATCAAGTTTGCTACGGTAACCACCGGAGCTACAGAGCACGCTAAAGTTGCTGTTGCCGGATGAAACCCACCACCCCATCCTTAGGTATGCCTAAATGGCGCAAGCGCGATTGGTTTAAATTGTTTGTGTTGGCGATCGCCATCTTATTACTGAATTGGTATTTGAATTAGCAGCTGTGTTAATGAGTATGTTTTGATCTCTGGTCGGTGTTTAACATCGACCAGTTTTTTTATTGAGCAGCAATGAAGGTAAGCTTAAGTGTGGTTCCGGTAAAAACCCCAGCCACTGGTTAGGTATACCTTTAAAAAGTGGTGAAGGAAAATGAACGAACGGTATCCATACCAAAGTGGCAATAGTAATTCGCATAACTTTTCTTTCCAACGCCACATTCAGCAAAGTAGAGGAAATGTCTATCGGAAGCTTTTCCATATTTGCTATTAGGCTTCCCTAAAATTCTGATGACCGTTGCGGAATCTTTACCAACTAAACCGAGTTGTTGTATTAACAGATGCATTCTCTCTGGTTCTCTTCGAAGTCCCAAGCAGCCTAATGAATCTTTCTTCCAATTCGAAATAATAGTAGATATTTCTACTTGCGTGAGCGGTTTAGGATTTATTAATCCAGCATTGCTTTTATCACGGTTCGAACAACTAATAAAATTGCATGCAATGAAGAATAGCAATCCTAACAATGTTTTCTGCTTACTGAAGTTCATATGCGCATTCATCATATAGACCCTTTCTGTCGAAATTAGTGAGCTTCATGGATCAACCCAATTTTTAATTTCAATTCCGTCCATTCTGTCGAAGTCCGAAACATTTCTTGTAACAAGAATAAAATTGTTTGAAATAGCAAAATTAAAATCATCTAGTGATTATTTCTGCTACTCTTTAACTCACTTATTAAATCGTCACTCGATTTAAAGAAAACGAACACAACTACGCCACCAGCTGTTTCAGCAAATCATTAAAGTCCGTCCAATCCAAATCATTAGAAAGAGGTTTATCAATATCTGGCTTGAGTGCGGCCTGCATCATCACAGGATTCTTTGGCTGTGGCTGAACAGGTTGCGCTTGCTTAACCGGGTTGCGTTCACTCACCCCTTTTTGCTCCACACTTTTCCGCACCGTGTTTTCCTCCATCAAAACCGGAGCAGTCTTCTTCTCGCGTTCGATCAACGCTCGCTCCTTTGCGCGCAGCGCATCTTCTTTTTCCTGCAGATAGCTCTGCTTCTCCTCGTTTGCCTTTTGCTGAAATTGTATGTACTCCAGTTGGTCTTCCAGCCGTGTCAGCGCTTCTTCCAACAATTGCGATTTTTTCTCTGCATGCCTCACTTTGTTGAGCAACGCCTGGCGTTCACACTTGATTGCGTATGTCTGCAATTGGGGGTTGTACTGCTCTGCAGGTCGAAAACCAAATTTGGTAATGATGTATTCGTTTTTTTGTGAGTCGACATAAATATTTCTGCGCACATGGCGCAGCCCTGCGTAGACAGCCAGCGCATCAAAGATGGTGACATCGCGTTGCCACGGTTGCGTGCCTTTCTTTAATATCAACCCTTCGGGTATGCGGTATTCGATGTGTTCGTTCTTACTCGGTTGGTTATTCACTATGATGTTGTTCATAATCTTATCTTTTTTGGTTGTTGACTTTTTTGAAATGAAAACCCCGCAAACCGAAGTCTGCGAGGTTTTTTACTTTACCTACCCTACCGCTATTGTGACGATATCGCTCCACTGCCCAACGCGCTCATCGCGAATCAGGTAGATGGCACGATATTTCCAGATAGCGTGCGTGGTGATCGGCATCGTGTCAGTATAGTGTGGCACTGTGTCCACCGCCAAAAACTGCCACGTGCCATTACCGCGGTCTACCTCAATGTACAAGGCATCGGCATCGCCACGCGTCCATTGCACTTCCACTTGTCCGCCTTTCATCACCAGTTTTAACTTCGGCTTCAGTGCATCAAAGTCTACCACCAACTTCGCACCGATGATGCCAAGGTCTTTGCCAATGGATTCGGTATAAGCAGATGAGTTTTTGATGCGCTGCACCAATTGTGCCAGGCGCGGAAAAATGCCGGGTGCTACATCGGCAGGTTTCGTGCCCAGCGCAGGCGCATCGGGTACAAGGCCGAGTGGTTTGCCAAGCGGGCCATCTTTAACCAGGTTTTTGAAATTAACCCGTTGTTCCTTGGCCGTGGTAAAAACCTCTACTGCGTTAACGAGGTAGGCGAACATAGCCGCATCGTTTTTAGCAGAGGTAACGTCTGCTGCCGTCAAGCCAAGAGTGCTGACGTAGTTGCCAATCTTGGTGGAAAAATTATTTATCCAAATAAGCCTGCCCTCGTCTGTGCGGGGCAAATAATGATCTTTTGCCATATTGATATTGATTTTTACGATTGAGAAATTAATTTTTAATTGAATGGGAGGTTTTGGAGATCTTTAAGGGGGGCGTGGCAAATCCGGGAATGAGCGATGCCTTGGCAAACATGTAGCGTTTTTTAAACCGAATGCCGCGTGCGTTTGCAAAAAGAAGCCGTGCGTAGGCACGGATGCCCCGTGCGAAGGCACAGTTGTCCGGTGCGAAGGCACGGATGTGTGTTTTGACCAAATAACTGCCTCAGGCGAAGGCACGACTGTTCCGTGCAAAGGCACGACCTTTACGGGCGAAGGCACGAATGGCTCGGGCGAAGGCACGCGTGATTTTTTTCTACTCCTGAACGAGCCGTGAGTACGCACGAATGATTTAGGCAATGGCACGCGCAACTGATATTGAAGGCCATCATACCTTGCGGATATCATGCACCGTGCGTGCAGTTGCGTGACTGCTGAAGCCGCAATAGTGATTAAAAAAAGAAGTCGAAAAATTACTTTGAGCATGAAAAATCCTAACCAAGTCTCATGCCAAACTGAGCACAGAAGTGCGCGGAGGTTAAAAAACGCTTAATGCAAATGAATTTTGCATAAAATAATTTTTAGAAACGAAATGATGCGAAAGAAATGGAAGCGCAAAAACGATGTTTTCGTTTTATATCGTCAACAAATTTCGTTGTATTTAAACAAAATGATTGAAATGGATCTTAAAAGGGAGGGCCGGCTTTAGGCAGTATCAGGAAATAAGAAAGGGGCCCGAATCACGTATCGTATCTCAAATGTGCAAACACGTTTTTTGATTTTCCTGCATGGCGGGTGGTTAAGACACAGGAGGTAATGGAATGCATCCATTACAAACAAGCTCAAGTTTCTTATGATCGACTAATCTAATTCAGACGAATAATGGTTGAGCAAATACAAAACGATTCCTAGATAACTCACTCCAATATTTTGTTGATTTGGCTTTTTAATGATCGAAGAAATTGGCTTTGTTGAACAGTGATAGATTTAGGAACATCACTTTGAAAATCAGTGACACCACTAAAGAACTGTTTCGGATTTTCAATATTTACTTGATATCCCGGAAATCTGGAAAAACCATAATTTATTTCGAGGTCAGCACCATGCTTAGTAATTCTTACGCATCCAGTGTATTCGTCTGAAATGTCGATTGGAAAGAATCGCGTATGACCATCTTTCATATTTTCTATTTCAGTCACCCAATCACCAACGAAATTAGCAAGGCAGTTCTTGACTTCTAAACCTTCGGTATGTTCCGCGGCTATTCCAAAATAATAACTATCGAAAGTCAAGTCATCGGTAAGTCCCTCGATTGAAAAATTTAAATCATCATGACCGTCTTTTTGAAGAAGCTCAATATGAATTAATTCTCCACTAGGCGGATGTTCACATGAGACTAAAACAATCATAAGTAATATGACTAATTTCTTCATTCAGTTGGTAAATGGTTGTTACCGGAAATAATTTAGGTACTGTTCAAGCATATTCCTATTATTTACATAGTACTTCCAATGACCAAAATAACTCGTTCGTTTTGCCAAAGGCGCTTCAAAAATGAATATAAATTTTCCGCAGCATTAAGCCGAAGGCGCATACAGTACTTAACACTTGCCTTCATAATCGTATTCATCATGTTGTAATCATAACCACTAACTTCTTCCTCTCTCAAACACCTAAATCAAACCGCTAAAAAACCCACCCCACCTTCACCGATGCCTCCGGTGTCAGCACGGGTGTTGAAAAAGAACTTCCATCCACCGTTACAGTACTAGCACCTCCCACACGCAAGTGCATGCCCGCCCACGGACTCACATAAA
>JBGAUU010000057.1:0-28380 GCA_044228465.1 Cyclobacteriaceae bacterium | reverse complement strand
ATTCGTAGCGTGTGTTTGGCTGAAGTGAGTTGACGGTTACATTTGGCGTAAGCGATTGGTTCGTGTACCAATTACCCGTAATTGCAAATCGGTACCTGAGCGCATACGTTGTTTGATTCGATGCTACATCCCAGCTCACATAAAAGAGCGTAGTGCCTACATCGCTAACCGAAATATTTTTAGGAGGTAAACACGCATCGCCATATACAAATGTGTACACCTGACTGTAGCCATTGTTTTTGAAAAGACTTAGTTCGTCCGCACCGGCATACGCATGAGCTCGCAGCTGAAAGGCATAGCGCCTGCCCGGCTCCAGCGATGTTTCCGCAGGGCCATAGATGATTGTCGTTTCACTGGTCGTAGTTTGAAAAATAACCGGTGACGTTAATATCGCATCGTTCGGGTTGCGTGTGGACGGCCAAACTTCGACTAACTTAAAATCATACTCTGCATTGAATGCGCTGTTGGGTGTGCCCCGATGGCGAGGTGTCCACTGGAAGATAACTTGTTGCGGATCTTGAATGCGAATCTTCTCATTGTCGGCCGGAACGTTTACAATGGGCGGATCATTTAAAATCAACCATGCCACCGCGCATCCGGTATTCGAAATTTTAACACCACGATTGTATTCGATTACTTCAAAACAAAATTGATAAAGGCCTTCCGGTAAAGCACCGCGCTGTTCAATCTCGCGTTGGGTGATGCCGGTGAAATTTAAATTGCGTGGATCGAAGTAAGCCGCAAGATCGGAGCTGATCAATTGCAATGGCACACCGCCCAACAACGTAACTGGTGGTGGCATGAAGTCCGGCTTCGTTTCAATTTTTATTCCGTTGCCCTCGATGCGTAAGCGAAAGCGAACGTTCAACTCAGGGCGAGTAGCATCAATCAGGAAAGCCGTTACCCGCAATCGCTCCGAACCCGGTGCTGCATAATCCGACAGGTACAATGAATAAGGAGGCGTCAACTGCACCGTGGATTGGACGGGGAAGACCTGACCAACTGACTCCACTTGCGAAGCCACTAAAAGAACAAACAGTATCGCTTTAAAGTATCTCACAGAATTAAAAGGACTTAGGCATTGGGACTTGGGTGTTAGGCATTGGGACTTGGGACTTAGGAATCGGGGAATTGGATTCTATGAATTGTGAATTAGGACTCAGGGCTTGATATTCTTCTTCGGATTCGTTCACTCCATTATTCTTATCTCCGATTGAATTGATATAAGTATTTATCATTTTTCCGATCACATCCAGCTCGTTACTTAATTCAACAAAGGTTTTTTCCTCAATCAATTTGCGAATGTTTGCTTTTGTGAGCCACGTTCTGGTTTCGAATAGTGAGCCTCGAGAGTAATAAGCAAAGTTCTTAATTTCTTTATAGTGAAATCGACCTAATCCTTCGGAAAGATTTGCCGCAATAGAATCAACTGCTCTGATCAAATGTTTGCTTTTGTGAGCCACGTTCTGGTTTCGAATAGTGAGCCTCGAGAGTAATAAGCAAAGTTCTTAATTTCTTTATAGTGAAATCGACCTAATCCTTCGGAAAGATTTGCCGCAATAGAATCAACTGCTCTGATCAATTGCTTTCCAACGGTATCCTTGTCAAAGTAATTCCACTTGTAAACAATGTTATAAATCCTCTCAGCCACCTCTATTGCTTTTTTATATGTCTTAAATTCATCCAAACTTTGAATCATAACAACCTATCTTCTTTTTATATATTCAGCACAAAAATTCTAACTTCTATACCGTAAGTCCCAATGCCTAAGTTCTAAGTCCCAAGTCCTAAAAAGAATAAACATACCCAAGCGTGGCAGTAAATTCGGTGAAGGATTTTGCAGCGCCTTCTTGTACACTGTTTCGATTTACGACTACTGTGCTTAAGTTAATATTATGTTTCTTTTTAATCGACACGTTGCCGGATAGTCTGCCATTTAAAATACTTCCTGTATGCAAACCATTGGCATACGACTCGTTGTGCGAGATCGAAGCCGTGGTTCGTAATTTCTTTTCGAAGAACTGTTTTGTTACTGCCACCGTTGGTCCGAAGGTGCGTGACTGCGATGCAACGCCATCGCTCATACTTAAATTGAATGAAGTCGAAAGAGTTAAGTTCTGTGGCGTGAGCGACAGGCTATAGGAAGAATTGAAATTATAAAAACGCAATCCGGAATTTTGTTCTACTTGTCCTTGTTTGTCGGAAGCATCCTGCGCGGTCAGGTTGAGGCTGATGGTTTGTCGTCTGTTTTTATTGTTGCCCAACTGATACATGGAATTAATGTTGGCGTTCTGACTGATTTGTGTGAAGTTGAGTGTATCTAAAAAATCAAACTGTGTGAGTCGATTGATGTTCACAAACTGCGAACGCACATTGGTGAACGATTGAAAGCTCGAATAGGAAACTGACAAATTAAATTTCTGTGACGGTGCAAAGGCTACATTTAAAGCCGTCACCACCCGCCTCATAGTAGTGGCTTTGCTCTCATCGAGGTTATCTCGCTGCGTGCCTACGTTGGCCGACAAATTTACTTTGCCCTGCAGTACTGCTGTGGCTGCGTTGACCGTAATGTTTTCTAAGTCGTTGTTGAAAAAATAGGAGCCTAATGTTCTGTATTGCGGGTCGATACGCTCGTAACCCATCCCCACTGAATAACCGTTGCCCTGATAGGTGACATTGGCCTTCATCGCATTGTAGTAAGATGATGAAGTGCGCGGAGTAAATAAGCCTCCTAAGTTGCCCAATGGATTTTCAGTGGAAGTTTTACTCGCCCGCGTATCTCGTGTAATCGCGCTGGTAGCCCACTCAAATCGAACTAGCAATTTTTGGAACAATGATTTGCCTCCGGTAAATCCAACAACTAAATTTTCCTGCGGCAAAATCCCTTGTGTCTCCGGCACGAAGCGGATTGATTGCTGTTCGTCTTGTGCTCGGAAAACAATCGCTTCCACAAAATCTTTTCCATCTCCGTAGCCCACCTTCATACCATATCCATAACGATCGTACGCAGCTTGCACTTTTGATCCGGCCGTTGTGTCGGGCTGAACCGCTTTTAAAAAGCGACCATAGAGCGCACTGATTCGCAATTTATTTGTGGGATTGGCATCTACTCCTACTCCACTGAACAAGTGACCACCTACGGTGTAAGGAGAAAAATTCATACTGGTGAATCCGGCATGAAGTGTAATCCACTTGTACGTGGGATGCATTGAAAATTGATTGAAGGGTTGCTGGAATGAAACCCCTTGATTGGAGTAACTAAAGCTCAGTGGAATACTCCAACCATACAAACTCACATTTAAATTTCCGGTCGCGTAGTATGAATAAGGATCACGTCTGCTACTGATTCCGCTAGCGGCATAGCCAATCTGACTCAACGAAACACCACCTGAGATTTTTATCGGTTTCTCTTTACCGATGGTCTCGAGGTTCTGCGAAAAACTATTGAGAGAAAGAAAAAGCAGACATACCGATATAATGACTTTAGGACTTAGGACTTGGGCATTAGGCCAAGTCGCTACTCCAAAATCTTTGTATCTAAACAATGTCCTCATTATTCTAATTCAATTTTCCTTCAATCTTACTTGATCAGATTCAACATCCAAGTCCTATTCCCCAAGCGCCAATCCCCAAGTCCTAATCCCTAAGTCCCAAGTCCTAAGTCCTAGATGATCACAATCCTCACTACTCGTTTTTGATCTTTTACATCTACTAATAAGAAATAAACACCCGGTGCTACACTTTGCAGAGTTATTTCAAAATCATAGGCATCCTTACCGCTATCACTAAAATCAGTTACGATCACGTTACCTTCTAAACTTACCAACCGCACGCGCACCGGAGTCACTTCGTTTAATTCTAACTTTAAATTGATGAAGCCTTGTGCCGTTGGGTTTGGAAATGCTTGTAGCAATTTGATTAAGTCGGTGCTACCACCTCCGGAGCCCCCACCCGCTTCTCCAGCTTTTAGTATTTCTATTGATGCTGTATACTCACTCTGACACTCGGCTAATTTGGCCGTTAGTTTCACCGGATAAATTCCTTCCTTCTTGAATAGAATTGATGAATAATCCTGCGATTGCAAAATGACAGTCGCCTCGGTTGGAAATGACCAAGTAATTTGATCGGGCAGCGGCCAACTAATGTCGATCACTATAATCGTGTCATTCACATGCGCTTCAGGCGCCATCAGGAAGTCGGCTTTCAATAGATCATTCGATGCGGTGAGTTCAAATGAATCTTCGGCAATACAACCATTGTTGTTCGTAACCCGAAGTTTGTAAACACCCGGTTGTGTCAATGTAACTTGTTTTCCTGTTTTGTTAAAACCGGCTAAAGAAGTCCACAAATAATCTGCAGCATCGATGGGTGATGTAATGGTTAATGTACCTCCAGTACATATCTTTTTATCAGGACCTAAATCGATCGTAAACGGAGGAGGGTCAGTCATTGTAAAAGATTTGGTAAAGGAACATCCATTGGCATCTTTTACTTCCAATTGATAATTTCCTGCTTTGATGTTTTGAATAAAAGACGTTCCGGATTGACCATTCCATTTAAATGAATACGGAGCTGTTCCTCCTGCGGCAGTAACTTGTATTGAGCCATTGCCTCCTGCGCAAACAGGCACAAAAATGGTTTCAGCGATTAATGAAATACCTGAAGGAGCAGAGACAGAAAAAGTTTGTTGCAACGAACAGCCATCGGCATCTGTTACTTTTACTGTATTGTTGCCAGCCGCTAATTGCGTAGCGGCAGCGGTTGTTTCTCCACTCGACCACAAATAAGTGTAAGGTGCTTTGCCCACTACATTAGAAACCTGCGCTGATCCATCGGAAGAGGTTGAACATTTTGTTGCTATCACATTAGCGATGGAGAAACTGACATTCGCAGACGGAGCAATGGTAACTATTTTTGCAAAGGTGCAGGAATTTGCATCAGTGGTTATTACTTCGTAGTTACCGGCACTTGCATTTTGTAATGTATTGGTAGAGGCGACTAATTGGTTGGCCGCGTTGAACCATTGATACGTATAAGGTGCAGTGCCGCCCAACCCGGAAGCGGTAGCTGAACCATTTGCCAGTCCACATGTGGTATTGGTAGTTGAACTGATCGTGCTCGATAAAACAGGTGGTTGTTGGATGGATACACTGGCTGTTCCAATACAGCCATTGCTGTCTCTGGTAGAAGCAGTGAAGGTGTTGGCTGCTAAGCCGGTAAAAGAAGGAGATGTTTGCCACGTGCTTCCCCCGTTGATGGAGAATTGATAGGATCCTGTTCCACCCAAAGCCGAAAGAGTAACGCTTCCATTTGCACCGGCAAAACAACTGACTTGTGTTGTATTGACAATAGATAAATTGAGAGGCGCAGGTGCTGTCAAGGTGATGGATTTTACTTGCGTACAATTCTTAGCATCTTTTGCCGTAACGGTGTAGGTCCCACCCACTAAGCCATTGATCGATGCACCTGTGGCTCCGGTATTCCAAGAATAGGTAAATCCTCCGTTTCCTCCGGAAGACGAAACTTGAATGCTTCCATCTGCTGCAGAAGAGCAAGATGGAGGTATCTGATTGACGGTAGCAATGGTAATTGCAGTGGGATCGTTGAGTGTAATCGCTTGAGTCAACAAACAATTTTTAGAATCTTTTACTTGCAAGGTGTATGTGCCACTCGAAATTCCGGAAAGAATATTGGCACCATTGGCACCATTCCATTGATACGAATAACCACCGTTTCCTCCTATTGCTGTCACTTGTATACTACCATTATTTCCGCCAACACAATCAGGAGATGTTTTAGTAATGGCACTCAATGATATGGCCGCAGGTGATGGAATCGTAAAAGTCGATGATACCGAACAATTGCTTGCATCTTTTATGGTCACTGAATTACTACCACCCGGCAATTGAATAGCTGAAGTGCCCGTTTCTCCGCTGCTCCAGGTGATTGTAAATGGACCTACTCCACTTGAAATATTTACTTGTGCTTTTCCATCGGTAGAATTAAAACACGAAGTACTCACGAGTGACCCCACCGTAAATACTGCACCGCCATTGGAACCCACAGATGTGGCCAACGTTTTCGAACATGATGATTGATCGGTTACCGTTACCAAATAATTTCCGCTAATAACATTCGATAAGGTGGAAGAATTCCCAATGACATTGTTTGCCTGATCTCTCCACTGATAGGTTAACGCACCCGTCCCCCCCGATGCAATCGCTTGAACAGCTCCGTCTGCCGCACCGCAGTTTGCATTTTGAAATCCAAAAAAGGTGATCGTGATCGCTGCAGGTTGTGTAATGGTTACCGCTAATGGCGTTGGACTACTGCAGTTATTCTGATCTCTTGCCAAGAATGTATATGATCCTTGCGGTAAAGCAGTAAATGTGTTGCTCGCTTGCCAAACGATTCCATCTTTTGAATAATTATAACTTCCTGCTCCTCCTGATGCGTTGAGTGTGACAGCTCCATCGGTTCCACCATTGCAAGTCACATTGGTTTTGCTTGCGAGCGCGACTGCAACCGTAGTGGGTGTGGTTAAGTTAGCCGATGTTATAATTGTGCATCCTTTCGAATCAGTTACAGTAACTGAATACGAGCCTGCCGTTAAACTTGAAATATCTTTCACGGTTGCTCCATTTGACCAAGCGTAAGTATAAGGTGATGTACCGCCCGATACAGTCAAATTAATAAAACCGGTTGCGGCACCATTGCAGGTCACTCCAAATCCATTGTAATTGGAAGTAGTGGTGGAGGCACTTAACGCAACAGGTTGTGTCACTGAAAAACTGGCTGAGCCTGTGCAGCCTTTCGAGTCTGTCATGGTAACAGAATAATTACCAGCAGGCAGTGAACTAATATTCTGTGAGGTCGCGCCATTACTCCAAAGGAAAGTAAATGGTCCTGTTCCTCCGGATAGAGAAAGATTAAGTGCGGCAGTACTTTGTCCGAAGCAATTGATGAATGCTGTTTGAGAAATAGAGCCGGCTATGGCAGTCACCGTAGTAATTGTTGCTGGACGAGTGATGGAACAATTGTTTGCATCCTTTATGGTGACGGTATAATTGTTAGCCAGCAATCCATTAAAAACAGAACTGGCTTGAAAATTTGTTCCATCAATGGAATACTGTAACGCTCCTGTTCCTCCGGATGCAGAAACAGTCAATTGTCCGTCCACGATGGCTGAACAACTTTGTGGTGAAGCATTAACCGTAGCCGTAAGTGCTGCAGGGTTGACTAATGATTGAGAAGCAGAAACGACTGTACAATTATTTGCGTCTTTTACGGTCACCACATAATTGCCAGCCATCAATCCGCTAATGGTATTAGACAAAACAAAGTTTGTTCCATCCAAGGAGTATTGATAGGGTGCAGTGCCGCCAGTAACTGACACCACTAAACTGCCATTAGCATTTCCGTTACACAACGGATTATTTTTTACAATGCCGGAAATTGATAGTGCTGCAGATGGCTGTGTAATGCTAATAGCCGTAGTTACTTGCGTACAGTTATTGGCGTCTTTCGCTGTGATGGTGTAGTTGCCGGGAGCTAGACCCGTAAAGCTGGCGCTTGTTTGAAAATTGGTTCCGTCCTTACTGTACGTTATAGTTCCTGTTCCTCCGGATGCTGTTACCAGAATACTGCCATTCGACAAACCAAAACAAGTGGCATTCGTTTTTGATTGGAGAGAAACCGCGACTGGTGCAACTGGTTCCGTTATAGTTACGCTTGTGGAATTGTTAACACAACCATTCGCATCGGTGACTGTGACAGAATAAGATCCCGGTGCAAGGCCCGAAATATTTTGAGAGGTTGCGCCATTCGACCACAAAAATGTTTTTACCCCCGTGCCACCGTTTACGACTAAGTTAATGCTCCCATTATTACCACCTTTGCAACTGATATTGGTTGCACTCGGTGTAACGGTTAATGCCGTTGGTTGAGTGATCGAAATACTTGCTGTTCCCGTACATGTTTTACTGTCTGTAATAGTCACATTGTAACTTCCTGCGGGAATGTTTGGATTGTTTTGAGTGGTAACACTATTTGACCAAGCGTATGTATAGGGCGCAGTGCCACCGGAAGGCGTCACAGAAATGGAAGCAGTTGACTGGCCAAAACAATTAATAAATGAAGTTTGCGAAATGGCTCCCGTGATTGCAGGCTTTAATGCGACCGCAGCATTGTTGATGGTAAACTCACAACCATTCCCATCTTTTACTTTTAATACATACGTAGCGCCAGTCGCTAATGAAGAGAAAGTAGTACTTGCGCCAAATGCACCATTATTAATGGAATACGTGTAAGAGCCATTACCACCGGTCACCCCTGTTATTGTTAATGAGCCATCGCTGACGGTTGAACAACTGGCAGGAACAGAAGTATAGCTTGCAGCAATCGGAGCGTTCACCACAAAATTAGCCGTGTTAACAGAACAGCTATTGGCATCTGTCACTTTTGCATAATAGGTTCCGGCAGCTACGCTGATTGCATTTGCCACAGCCGTTGATGCTGTCACGGCCACATTGGAAAGATTATAAATCTGCCATGTGTATCCGGGGGTGCCACCGGATACTCCGGTGATGGAGATGGAGCCTGTAGTTGATGTAGCTCCCACGCATTGGGGGTGAATGATTGTAATGGCACCTGGATTTATTAATGCCGGCTGAAACACTTCAACCGCCAATGTTCCACTTTCACATCCATTTTGATCTTTTACTCTAAGTTGGTAAATACCTGCTGTTAAGTTGGTAAAGGTATTTCCTGCTTGATAGGTGGCACCATTATTTTTGCTGTATTGATAATTGCTTATTACTCCTCCACCAACTCCTCCACTTGGTGTAATTGTTAAAGCCCCTGAATTTCCTCCGTTGCATAGCACATCTGTCTTTGATGATGATCCAATTATTACTACTGCTGGGGGAGAAATCGTAACTGATGGCGTTGACGTTAAAAGGCATCCATTTCCATCCTTTATTCCAATTATATAAGTGCCTACACCAAGGCCAGCAAATACATTGCTAGTCTGGTAAGCACCAGAATTTAATCTATACTGTAAAGTACCCGTACCGCCTCCCCCGGTAATTGTTATAATTCCATCTGTAGCAGTAGGGCAAGTTATTTGAGAACCATTATAATTGGAGGTTACTGAACCTGTAGCGGTAATTGTGGGAGGATTAGCAAAAGTGATAGCACTGGAAAAGCTCGCTGTTGAACAAGGAACAATATTGCTTTCGACTAAAACATAATAGGTTCCTGGCGCTATCCCTGAGATACTATTCCCCGGACTGCTTTTATAAAAGTAACTAGGATTTGAATCAGGCTGAGTGTAGAGCGAAGTTGAAACAATATTTTCGCCAAGTAATAAATTTCTATCAAATGAAGTAGAGGCTACGGGAATTGTTAACGATCCATTTGCTGAACCAACACATGTTATTTCATTCTTTACTACCTGAGCAATATTCGTTTTAAGTGGATTAGGCGCAAATTTATATGGACCAATCGATGAAGAGTTAATGGCTGTGCAATTGCCAACAGAATATTGAAAATAAACGTTTTGGTTAAATCCTAGTCCTAAAGCAGCTAATTCATTATAGCTGACAGAGATAGAATTTGTTGTTGATACCCTAAATGATTGGAACCCACTGGAGGAACTGAGACTATACTGCCAGTTGTACGAACCAAATCCACTTGTTGCGGTTAATAAAATGGATGAAGAACTAGCGCAATAGGTGACATTTACAGGTGGACCTACAGGGGCACCTAGAATGGGCTCTATTGTAAATCCGATATTGCCCGAATAACATCCATTGTAGATATAACTAAAGCTATCACAATCATTAAGACTTAGGCTTATGATCGGGTTATCACTACAAACTACAATAACATTATTACATTGTCCATCAGAAGTTTCGGAAGTTGAATTAATAACGAGTTCAGTTGGCTTATTATTCCAAAAAGATGTACCAGCACTGCCATTCTCTGTGCTGTTTCTAATATAAGATGTAAAAGAAGATCCGTTGCATCCAGAAGCGCCATCGCCTTCAGATCCTGAATAATTAGTAACCTTATACTTTTGAGCTAACAAAACTATAGGAGTACAAAAGGTTATAATTACAAAGGCTAGGATGTATTTCTTAGACATTACCCTTTTCAATTAACTTCATTATCTTCTTCATCAAAAATCCACTACTTGCTCATTTGAAAATTGATTCTCAGATCCATTATCAAATACAGCCTTTATCCTGTATTTATAAAGATTTCTAATCATTAAATTCAAATCCTTAAAAAGAAATTTACCACCTGCAACTGTTTTATAAACCATAAGGGGTTCATTATTTACAGATCGGTAAATCAAAAACTTAGTAACATTTGATTCATTGTAGCTCCATCTCAAGGTCATACTCTTTTCGCTTCTGTCAATTTCAATCTTAATATCAGAAATAGTAGGTCTGATAACATTATAAATTAATCGACCAGCAGCTGGCTGAGATAGTGATGACTTTAATTTCGATTTATCAGTAGCTACAATACTGTACTGATATTCTTTTCCCAATGCCACACTTCTATCAGTAAAGACAAGAGAATCTTGAGCGCGAACGGTTTTTAACGTATCCCAAGATCCTGAAGACAGTACACGTCTTAGCAAACTATACGAAAAGACATCATCACTCGCGCTAGGCCCCCAACTAATTCTTACCCCTTTCGAAGTTGAACGGATCGATTCTATTACTGGAGGAAGCGGTGGTATGATATCGGGCAACTCAACAACAACTGGTTCAGAAAAATCAGATGGATTAAATCTTCGGTCTACAGCTACCAGTTTGTAATAAACTTTAGAATTCAGTCGGTTTATATTAATTGAATCTACATAAGACGAATTTAAAAAAGGATCCCTGTTTATTTGTGAATATTCGGATTTAGAAAAGTTTGAACGATAAACTCTGTATCCAAGTAAGTCACTTTCAGTATTCGATATCCAAGATAGTTTAGCCTTTCCAGTTGTATCAATCACAACTTTCAATCCCTTAGGAGGCATAGGCGGAACGCTGTCCGAAAGTTGCGCTAAATATGGAAATGAAAAATTCTCTTGTCCATTTTCTCCCAACACCTTGATTCGGTAATAACTTGTACTTAATGGCCTGTCATCTGTATACGTAAAAGTCAAAGAACTTAAATTATTTTTATTTACGCTTTCAAAATTGCCATTAACGGTTCTTGATCTTTCAACACTAAATCCCGTAATACTATTTCGGTCACCGGATAATTCCCAATTGATAACCATCGTTTCCTTCTTTTCTCTGGCACTTTTAATTGCTGCAGTCGCGTTTAATAACTTGAAGCCTTTTCCCGCAACTTGTTCAGACTCCGGACCTAAATCTCCAAATGCGTCCAGCCCTCTGATGCGATACAAATACTCAACTCCATTTTGCGGTAATGAGTCCATCGCCTGAAAGTGCGTCTCCTCTTTGGCTAGTGTATTAATCAACGGAAGTTTATTAATCCGTTTGAATTCGCCCTTCGCTTCTGCACGCTCTACAATAAAACTAGTATACTCTCTTTCCACAGTAAAACGCGGCCACCGTAATTGAACGTGTCTATCACCAAACTTAGCTTGTAAATTAATAGGCGGTGTTTGTCTTACACTATCCTTCAACCCGATATAAAACAAGGCTGTATCTGATTTAGCCTTCTCATCACCTATTAGCACGCTTACACGATACAGATAGCGCTCATCTATCTTAACAGAACTATCCTGAAAGCCAAGTGCTGAAAGCTTTGCTGTATTGAAAGATTGATCTGCGGCAAATAAAGCAAATGAAAACCGCTGCTCCTGTTCGCGTGATTGGTTGATAACCTGAGCCAGATCGCTCGTGTTTGACACTTTCACTTGAAATGTCTTTCCATAAATAGCTTGTGCTGCTATTGCCGAATATCTGTTAACCGAGACGTCTTCTTGCCATTGCTCCACAGGCTTGGGTCGAATGGTTTGAAGGATTACTTTCTCAGGTTTACTCAACAAAGTATTTCCCCTTACGATCGTATATCGTTCTATTTGATATCCATTGGTATTTCCCATAATCCATGTTACCGGATCATTGGGAGCCCACCTTAACCAAATAGAATTCGACTTTACTTTTGCTAAAAGCTTTATAGACCTTTGTTGTTGCGAAATACCTTGCAAACTAACAAAGACAATTAACAATATTGTAAAGACTGTTTTCTTCATCTTACTCATTAATCACCAATAGGATTTTCCAAAATCACTTGTTTAAAAGAATTGATAGCCGGCTTGTTCGGAAGAGTATATTGTACGTTGACCTTGTAGTTCCCTTTTAACATGATTGGAAACTGGCTCCAAAGTATTTTCTCTATTCTTGGGCTTGTGATGCCTTTAGCGAGGTATTGATTTGCCGCTTTATATTGAATTTCCAATAAATCATTATTCATATAATATGATAAATCATACCAATAGTATTGCTGAAAAGAAGAAAATGAGTTCATTGGAGCAGTGAGGTTCATTTCGAAATTATCAGGATTTTGGATAATTCGTAAACCACTCAAAGGCGGTACGCCTAATTCTGTCGGTATTCTATTTGAAATAGTGATTTTACCATCTATTGGATATCCCTCATAAATCAATGGATATAATTCTTGGTTATAATATCGATTATCAGAAACGTCAGCCACAAATGAAACTAGCGGTTTATTCCTTGTATAGATGTTTCCATATAGTTCTATTTTATCAAATGGTTCATCTATTTCAAAAGATGTCATTAAACTATGCACTCTCCATAAAACCCTTAACACTCTGTATGTTTGAGACAATTTTTGAGCGGTAATCTTCTGATTAAAAGTGGAATATTTACTAGATCGAATAACGGCCGTAAAAATTGCCTTCTCTTCTAATTCGGTTAAGTTACCTTCTGCCTTCTTCGTTTTGATCTCTGTATTCGTATTTTCGCCTGCTACTGTCAGATTTGTTTTTTGTTCAGTTACATTTCGATCGATAGCTCCGGATGCTTGCTTGGGCACGTTTAATAATTCAAAGGCGTATACTTGATTGGTTTGCAAATCATTGGGCGTTGCAAATGTTATTAATCCTGCATTGTAAGCGAATCCAAATTCAGATTTCTTACCAGTTGCTGTTGTAAACCGTCCCACCTGACTCCACTCTGCGCCAGGTTCAAATAAATAAGGTTGTCCCTGCTTTAATTTGATATATCCTTCTCGGGTTTCGTCTTTGTAATAATTTAATTGCCCGATGACAGGATACGTATACTCAATATTCGAATGAGGAATATAGTCGGGGGCTGTGCCAGTGGTAAACGTGGTCTCCAATTTTTCTGTCACACGTTTTCCCTCAAACAACACTTGTGTCCATGTACCATTTTTATTTTCCTCAAAACTTACTTCCACAATTCCCTTGATCTCTTTTTTCGGAGGAAGTACATCGATTGAGTTAAAAGCAACCACATCCTGTGCTTCATTCCATTGCATGGCTCCGGTTATCTCTTTTCCTTCGCTTGTAAATTTGAATTGTTCGAGTTTTATCCGGAATGAACGTTGAACGGTTTTACCAACCTGTTTATCGCTGACATTAAACTCTTTGTTTACCGCCATGTTAAACACCGCTTGCGGAGCATTGAATACGTTTACTTCCTTCTCTCCTTGCGAAGGTGTAATCTGGGAAATGACACGGATACCACTCAACACATTTTGCTCCTTCTGCACCAATTTACACTTATCTCCAAGCGTTACTTGAAAACTGCAACTGCCCGAAACTAATCCTCCTAAAATACTGAACCTTCCCCCCACGGTGCCTTGCATCCAAAATGGATTGGGGAATTGTGCTTGCAAGATCGCGGCCGCACCAATGCTTAAAATTTCAAAATCACCGCTCACTAAAAATAAGTCCACATGAATTCCTACAGCTCCTTCAAAGTAGGCATACACTTGGCCATTGGCATACCAGCCGTTTACACCAATTCTATCACTGCTGCCCTCGCATCGCACATCGCCATAATTTTTTAGCATGATATCGAAGCCAATTCCTGCTTCAAAGCGCGCGTAGAAAATCAAAAAGTTAAGATTACCGGTGTTGAAACTAAATGAAGACCCAAACGCAAAGCCACCACCGGTGCCTATTTCATTCAAGTCTTTCATGTAGTTGAAATCGCGTCCACCCAAAATGCGAGAAACTGCTTCTGGTGGCGGTGGGCTACCGAGTATTTTTGTCCCCACCATGAAGTAAGCATCAGCTTGCGCACGAATCGATCCGACTCCAAAGCCCAAATTGAATCGATTGTCAGGCGTGCCTATATAAACATACCATTCGCTTGGTGCGAAATGAAGCACCGTCTCACCACCACCTTTAATTAAACCCGATGCCACATCGATGCCCACATTGAAGTTTGCATGCAACACACTATTCTCGAAATCATAACTAATAAATACTCTAGCGGATATTGCTCCGCGCTTTCCGGCAGATAATCCGATAGGGCCATGTATTTTTTCAATTGTAGCATTATCTGCTTGACCTGAGCCTAATAATCCTTTAGTGGCTGAGGCTGCCAGCGCTTCTTGCTTCTTCACCTCATCCAACATTTTAGTAGTTGATGCCTGAATCTTTCCCAGCACATTATCCATAGCCGATGTTGCGATGAACGCATTTCCCATGAAGGCCATATATCTCACACCTCCACCTTTGAAAAATGAAATTTCAAAAGTAGCATCCGCATTAAATGCTTCAGCCGTTGGCGATGAGCTTATCGCAACAGAAGCTTTCAATCCCAATCCGGCATTTTCAGACGGAACGTAAACAATTCCGGAAGCTGTCTTTCCTAATTCGCTGCCTCCTGCATTGTCCATCTTCATAGCGAAGTAGGCGCCTCCTCCAAAACCACTGATGGCCACGCCCGGGAAAATAGGAATGCCCGGTTTAAAATCTGCCATCGCATCGGCATACCAATAGCGCATGCCCTTGACGTTTCCGAAGATGGCGGACGCTTTCACCTTCACCATAGAAGCGAAGTCAGCATCAACTATTCCGTTAAAGCCATCGCCATACGCTTTGTCGTTGCGATAGAATACCAACCGACCTTTAAACTTAAAGGCACCGCCATTAATGTCAACTGCAATTTCCCTAACGTCAATACTTTTAAATCGCCAATTTTGGATTCCTGATTCGGTACCCATATTGCCTACGATTGTTAAACCTGCATCGGCTGCAAAGGCGCCATTGCTTTCACCAACGAGGTTTAATTTTAAATTAAAATCAAGACCAAGCTCTTTGTCCGTAATGTTGCGTAGTCCAATCTTTTGAATGCTAACAGGGAAGCCCGCCATTTTTTGTTGGAGTGCTTCCGACCCAAATGAGAAGGTGCCTACTTGTATATATGGCTTTACCGATTGAATACGTAAATTTTCAAATCGAATATCCGCTAATTCCAAGCCTTGTCCCCCATCGCTCAGCTTAGCTTTCACGTTCATGCGTCCGTGCAAATTTGCCTTTGGCAAAAATGTCCCGTTTAGCACGCGAACTTCCAGTGATGATCCTCGATAGATATCCACTTTGGCTGCCTGAAATATTGGGAAACTCATGTCGCTTTTAGCAACCACATTAAAAAGATAATTATCATCACCATTGATGATTGCCTTGTAGTCGAATGATTTTTGCTCTCCTGAAATTGGAATGACGATTCCTCCATTGAAACCAGCCTGCACAAGTTGATTGGCTTGTAATTCTATTCCCAATGAGTCAAGTGAAAACGCCCAGCCACTCATGTCACCTTTATCAAGTGCTATCAAATTTTTTCCTTCAAACAAGCCCGAAACGCCTTGTTGATCGATGATCATGTTGTAAGCCGAAAGCGAAGTACGATTGTTATCTTTCGTTTTAAATTGCTGCGGCAATCTCACGGAGAGTTGTCGCACATAAAATCCCCGCCATAAATTTTGGTTGTCCGGCAGCATTTGTGTGGTCGTGTATCCCTTTGGGAAAACGACTGCCGGTGAATTGCGCAAATCGCTAAAGTCAAAGACTGCCTGATCCACTGTAAATCCAAAACCCGAAAGCCCCTTCACCTGAAAATTAGGTAAGCTTACCTGTACTAATAAATCATTCCAATTGCTGATGATTGATTTAAACGAAGTTGTTACACGGCCTTCCGGTTGCATCGTGCCATTTAAATTTTCCGGAATCAACAGATCACGCGAAAAAACGATATTGGCATCTAAACCGATCTCCTTAAATCCATCGCAATCTATTTTTGCATACGTACCACCTAGTTGTTCCTGCGATCCTCCTTTAATAATTAACTGAATTTTGTCTCCACTAAAATTGATTCCGTAGTCTCCTACGAGTTGTAGGGTAGCATCACCCACTATTCCACCTTGATTAGATAGTTTGATTCCTCTCGCCATGAAAGTGAGTTCTTTTCCGTTTTGAGGAATTTCTATCTGCATTACTACGTCCAACTCAGCATAAAGTGGTTTGAGTCTGACTGCATATATGGCGAGATCATAATTAATACCTGCAATGCTTTTACTGATTCCTACCGGAAGGCTAAACTTCGTATTGGCGTCAATAGTCTTAATAAAATTCTGCGCTTTTCTAACTTGCTCGAGAATAGATCTTGCAAATTCTATTTTCTGAAGTATGGAATCGTTCTGATTGAGTTCTGTTAACAGACCTTCCTCCAAAAAATCCGGAACAGCATTCGGAGAACTAACTGCCGAAGACAAAACGGAGTCTAGATGGGCTTTTACATTTAAACTATCGCGCAAGTCAAGGCCAAATGCCGAAGCACTCCCAAAAAAAATCATGAAAAGGATTAAGAGCCTTTTCATTTTACAATTCATTATTCATCATGACTGACAATCATTACTAGAAGGTATCCCTTAAAATTGTATAACTTTTGTTATTCCTAAACCAATCTCTCACCTGCTGCAAGGCAGCCGGATAATCGGTTGTCTCTAGGTCACCGCTGGCATTTTGCTTAACGGGATATTTTCCGATTACTGGAGCCAACATCTCCATAATGCGGTAGGCGCAGAGGATACGCTCATCGCTATCGGAATTGGGAGATTCACAATTTTTAGCATCACTATAGATAGCTTCTACCAAAAACGCAATAGCTTCTGGTCTGCGGGTAAAAATCAAATCAGGAAAAATTTCATACACCACTGCATCTGTTAATGGCATGCGTTTCACTCGATTGAGCACATCATTGGCGGCTTGTTCGTCATTCATCCGCGCCAGCGCCAGCATGGCTGTCCAACGATCCTTTCGTCCCAAGCTTTGGTCATGCGACAAGTTGTATAAATCATTTTTTGATGCTTGAATCTCCAAATAGCCCATCAATTTAATAAGCGTATTGAGGTGAGCACTCTTTCGTTTAAAGATTGCATAAAGCGTATCCAGATTAGACTTACTAAAATCCTTTTTCTTAAATTCAGTAAGGTATAAAAGTGCAGCACCTACATTGCCGTTGTCTTTATCTTTTGAAGCAATTACTAATTGATTAATTGCTTTGGCCTGAATCGAACTGATATTTGATTGAGTGCCTATATATCGTGATAAGGAGGCTGCGCGTTGCCTAATGACAACTGTTGAATCATTCAGGTAAATTGATAGTGTATTTAATGCATTTGATGCATTTTCTGGTTTTGCAATCTCTGTAGGGATAGTTGGGTATTTGCCTGCCCTTGTTTGAGCGAAATAATTCTCCAACTTATTTTGTTGTGCGGAAAGTTTGGCTACAAATCCAAAAAAAATTAAAAGCAAAAAAAATCTCCTCATACGAAATTCAAACCTTACCAAATATATCAAAAATTGGCGAAAAATATTGATTGCGTATTATTGTTAATAATAAGGTAATCGTATTAGCCGCTTAAAAAGGAAAAGAAATTTTCCCCATTGATACGGATGGAATTCCTTCGCGGTTATTTCCAAATGAAACTCGACCTCCACAAATGCTTTCATTTGCCAACGTGGCGAACAAGACAGCTTCTTTTGCATCGGGATTAATTCCTAGGTCAGATGTGGTTAAAAAGTGCGCATTGCTCAATTGACTTTGAATCCGTTCCATCAATAGTGGATTGTGCATACCGCCTCCACTGGAATAAATGACTGGATTTTTACAATTGCCGAGTGTCTTCTGCATGGCATCGACAATCGTATCAGCCGTAAGTTGATTGAGTGTGGCCATACAATCTTCGACTGATAGATGAAGAGTATTTGTTTTCTGTTGTGCTCGTTGCAGATAAGCAAGGTTGAAAACTTCCGGTCCGGTTGTCTTAGGAAAGGAAAGATTAAAAAATGGATTTTGTTTTAACGCATGCAATAGTCCGTGATGACACTTGCCTGAGCGGGCAATCGCTGCATTTTCATCAAAATACTTTCCCGGGAAATATTTTTGCGTGAGCGCATCCATCAACGTGTTTCCGGGCCCGACATCGGTGCTAAATACTTCATCGGCATTCAAATTGCCCGGCAAAAAAGTAAAGTTGGCAATGCCTCCAATATTTAAAAGAATTCGATCTTCATCTTGTTTTGAAAAAATCAGATAGTCGCCATACACAGCCAATGGTGCGCCCTCTCCTCCGGCCGCGATATGCTTTTGCCTGAAGTCACTGATTGTAATAATACCGGTGTCAACTGCTAAATGATCGCCATCTCCAATTTGCAGTGTGGCGTTACCAAAATTAGTTTGTAAGTGTTGTCTTGCCGGAGCGTGATAAATGGTTTGCCCGTGACTCGCGATCAAATCAACTTGCTTCGAATCGATCCTCCATTTCATTAACAATTGCAAAATCATTTGGGCATGCACTTTTGCAACCCAAGGGTTGAGTAGACAAACTTTTTCCAGACTAGCTACTTCTTTAGCAAACACCGATTTAATTTCTTGCTTAAATGAAGCATCATAACTAACTGTTTCAAAAGCTACCAATTCCACTTTTGTTTCTAGTCCATTGCCTCTAAACTTGCACAGCGCTACATCCAATCCATCCAACGAAGTACCCGACATTAAACCGATGATAAACCGCTCCGGTTTGTTGGCGATTTGATAGAGCTTCTCAATTTGTTGATTCATGAACGTAGGGTTATCGTGACGATCTCTCTATTCGTGACTTGCGTTGGAAAGCTTCTACTGCTTCAACCTTTCTTCCGTAATGCAAGCTTGCATTGATCTCGTAACCATACAATAAAATAATGGTCACCAATTGAATCCATGCCATCAAGGCGATGAGCGCACCAATGGAGCCATACACTTTGTTATAACTTCCAAAATTGGTGATGTAATACGAAAAACCGTATGAGACACCTAAGATAGCGAGAGTCGCCAACAAAGATCCGATCGAAAAAAAACTCCAGTTGTAATGCACAGCAGGTCCAAAGAAGTAAATACAGGAGATCGCTATGAAGAACACAATGAAGATCACTAGAAAGCGAAGAATGAATAGCATGTAGATTGTATACTGATCTAAATTAAGATGGCTGAATTCAGACAAGTGGCTGGTAATATAATCGAGTGTAAACTGGCCTACCACTAAAAGTAAAATGGCAGACACTAAAACTAACGCCAGCATAATGGTGAGTGCCAACGATGTAAACCGCATGCGAATCCAATGACGCTTTTCCACGGTGCGGTAGCATGCGTTGAAAGCGCGCATCAACGCCATCATGCCATTGGATGACAGATACAATGCAAAAACAAAACCGAATGTAAGAAGACCACCTCGCTGGTTACTGATGATATCGAAAACTGTAGATGCGACAGCACCATACATAGTTGATGGCACGAATTCTTTTATAAAATCCATGATCGATTCTGTTGTTACTTCCGGAAAATAAACAGAGATGTACGGCAACAATGTGAATAGAAAAATGATAGCCGGGAATGTGGCGAGGATAAAATTGTACGCTACGCCATTGGCGCGATCCATAATTTCATCTTCTTGAATATTATGCCCGAATATTTTTAAAAATTTATAAAGCGAAAGGTTGTCGTAGCGCTTAAACTTAATGCGCTTGAGCCAACTGCGACTGGTACGTGCGGTTGAATATTGAAGGATTCTTTTTCTAGTTACGTACTTCATTATTCACTTTGATATTTCTAAAATCTAACTCCGCTCAATGCAGATTTGAATCTTGTTCTTTTGAATTGGTTGATTAATACCTTTTTACTTTAAAAGTAGGGCTTGAGCACGTCCATAAATACTTGTGGTGGTCTGCATGGGCGGCCGGTTTTCTTATCTACAAATGCCAAATGTGTTTCTCCTTCATGAATCAATTTTCCGGTTCCATTAAAAATAGAATAATAAAAGGCGATACGCACACCCGGTTTCTCGCGTATCGTTGTCACAATTTTTAAATGATCATCATACAAAGCGGCTTGATGGAACTTCGATTTATTTTCGAGCACAGGCATCATCACACCCATATCTTCCAATTCTTTGTATGTTAGGCCTAACTGTCGCAAACTTTCTACACGACCAACTTCATAGTACATGGCATAATTTCCATAGTAGACATAACCCATTTGGTCCGTCTCTCCGTAGCGTACGCGCACAAATGTTTCAGAGGTATACATTACTTTTTATTAGCTTCTGCCTTCTTCATTTCAGCTGTCAACGCTTTTTGATACTTGCGTGCATTGACATTGTGTTCACTCAAATTCGCAGCGAAATTGTGATAACCTGAAAAATCTTCTTTGGCACACATATAATAGTAATTACTCTTTTTGTAATTGAGCACTGCGTCAATGCTTGCTATTTGCGGTACGTTGATGGGCCCCGGTGGCAGGCCTGCATTTTTGTACGTGTTGTAAGGTGAATCAATTTCTTTGTGCCCATTTAGCACGCGCTTCAAACTAAAATCTCCTGATGCATAAACCAATGTAGGGTCGGCCTGCAACGCAATATCTTTTTTAAGTCGGTTCAAATACAACCCTGCAATGAGTGGAGCCTCGTCTTGCTTCACCGTTTCGGCTTGTACAATAGAAGCCAGAATAGAAACTTCGATAGGTGTTAATCCGATTTCTTTCGCCTTTTGTGTGCGCTTTTCATTCCAGAATTTATTGAACTCTTCGTGCATTTTCGCAATCAGGTCAGCTGGCTGCACATTGTAATAAACTTCGTAGGTGTTGGGTAAAAACATGCAACGCACATTTTCTTTTGTAAAACCTTCGTTATTGTTTTCAACAAAATCATTCAACGCTTCCAAAAATTCATCTTGCGATACGCCAATATTACGGGTAAGCTTTTCAGCTAATTCATCGGTGAGTCGCACATACGAAAATGTTACTTTAACCGGCTCTTGCTTGCCCGTTTTTAGAATTTTAATGGCTTGCAGATTGGTCATACCCTTGCGAAGAATAAAACGACCGGGTACAATCTTTTTATCGTAACCGGAAAGTCGGGCTAAAAAACTAAAAGAAACCATATCGTTGACAAAGTGCCCTTTGCCCAAATCGGTGAGAACTGTCTGATAGGAGGATCCCTGCTTTACAATAAACACGCGATCTTCACCTTCCACCAAAATATTTGGGACATAAATAATCTGGTAAGCGTAAAAGGTAAAAGAGATCAACAACACCGATCCTACCAAGAACAAAACGAGTTTAACTTTTTTTACTTCTGCCATAACTAAAATTGATCTCAAAAATACGAAAGTATATCTACTATCCGATACTTGCTTGCCACCCGAACACGTGTATCGGAAAAAAATCAACTACTTTTGTACATATCAATGGCAGCCGAATTAGTATCGATACATCCGCTTAATCCGGAACCTCGCAAAATCAGCAAGGTGGTAGATGTACTGCAAAATGGTGGTGTGATTATTTATCCGACCGATACTATTTATGGCATTGGCTGCGACTTGATGAATAAGAGAGCCGTAGAACGCCTTTGTCAGATTGAAAATATCAAACCTCAAAAGATGAATTTGTCTTTCATCTGCAACGACCTCAGTCACATTTCTGAATATGTAAAACGCATTGATACGCCCGCATTCAAAATTTTGAAGAAGCTTTTGCCCGGCCCGTTTACATTTATTTTTGAATCCAATTCGAATGTTCCAAAGATATTAGGTGTCAATAAGAAAACAGTTGGCATTCGTATTCCGCACCATGCCATTCCGGTAGAAATTGTAAAATTATTAGGCAATCCATTGATTACTTCATCGATCAAAGATGACGACTTGATTAAAGAATACACCACCGACCCGGATGAGATTTATGAAGATTTTAAAAACAAAGTTGATATGGTAATTAGTGGAGGGCAAGGTGGTAATGTGCCTTCTACTATTGTTGATTTTTCTTCAGGCGAACCTGTTTTAGTCCGTCAGGGGCTAGGAGAGTTTAACTACTAATCACCATCTTTAAACTGACTTTCCAGAGGCTCTTCGCGTTCCAAATCTTGAATAATCTTTTTATCGAGCGCACTTTCTTTTATCACGTTGTAATTATCCCAAAAATTCTTGTCGTATTCTTCATCTTGAAATTGCAGACCATAGCTTTTCATTTTTTGACGTGAATTAATTTTTTTCTGCGTGTTGGGCTCAATTGCGTTAATCAACAATTGCTGTTGCAATTCGGTTTCAAATTTCAGCGCATCTGTTTTCGCATCGTACCAATTTATTTGCGAATTGACCGTGATGTAATTTAAGAATAGTTTACCCTCAAATGATTTAAAGTCTACCACACGTTTCACCTTCACCAGCTTGCTCACCATGCCGCCTTTTTTTCCAACAAAAGCATCGGAAATATTTTCGTCTTCCAAATGAATAATGCCGAATGTGTTTTTATCAACAAATAAACTCATCCCATCTTTTGGTAATGTAATGACATACACTGGTTGGTGGTTGTAGTAGCTATCTTTTTCGCGAGTAAGTTGGTTCAAAAAATCATCTTCCTCCGGCAAATGTCGATAGCGAATGCTGTTGTGAAGCAGCAAGTCTTCCAACAAATTTCCCTGATCAAAAAAAGTAGTAAACTTGCTTCCGTATCCTAAGCTTCTTCGAACCTGTTTCAGCGCCACACGCTCTCGTAGCTTGTACTTATTGCGTGGTGCATGGTAGTTTTCATCATAAATTTCAACTGCGGCTTCCAGCAACGAAATATAGGTATCTGCTACTTTTTTCAGGTCACGATAAAATCCTTCCATAATGAAAGGTTGTTCGGGATAGTTTTCAGTCATTCGCGAAAGCGCTATGCGCATAATATCTCCACCATTCAGCGAATCTTTTATGGTCACTTCTTGCAGCAGATAATTTGCACGCTCCAGTCGAATCACCAGTGAATCTGTCAACAAAGACCATACTGGTTGCTCAAAAGTTTTATACCCCAGCATATTTACCACCAGAATATCATTGCGCAAATTATTATCTATATGAAAATCAAATTCGCCTTGCAGGTTGCTGATGGTGCCGAGTGGCTTGCCTTGAATACCGATAGAAGCAAAAGAGAGCGGTTCCTGATTCTCTTTGTCTACGATGCGGCCGGAAATTGTAATGCGCTGCGCTTCGCAAAACCATGCACTTAAAAACAACAAACCGGTAATGCAATACTTCATATCGACAATACAAAGCACAAGTTAGCATTTAATTAATTGGTAGATTATCGCCACCTATCGAAATATATGTCGATTCATCGCTCGCAGCGGGTGTTCAAAAGCGTTTGCCTGCAAATTGTTATTTTTATAAAGAATCTTACCTTCTTGAAATTACTCGATCGCATACCTAAAATCTGGAAACGCGCCTACTGGCTCATTTGCCTGTGGTATTTCATCAATTTTTCCATCAGTGCAATCATTGAATGGCAGTTGGTAAATCCTGCGTACTACGTTCTGTGGAATGCATTCTTTCTCTATGAGGCATTGTGCCTTTTTATCATCTTAATTTTCATTTGGTCGCATTGGCTTTCTTCTTTTAAGCCTGTATTTCAAATTATAGGGCATGTGGCCGGAATTATCACCTTCTTTTTTCTGATGGGAACACTTTCCTACTATTTCAATGATTATATGGATGGGCTGGTGTACTTTGAACATTGGAAAGAATACATGCTCGAGTTGTTGAGTTGGGAAGCACTTCGCTTTCACGATCAATACATCATCACAGTAGGTATCTATTATGTGATCCGCTATTTTCAAGGCATTCAGCGACAAGAGAAAGAAAAAAGTCTGCTGGCAATCAAAAACAAAGAGATGCAAATTTCTTTGCTCAAATCGCAGATTAACCCACACTTTCTGTTCAACACACTCAATTCGATCAGCACCTTGGTAAACACCAGTAAGGAACAAGCTCGAAAAGTAATTACAAATCTTTCTGACATCTTTCGCTATGCACTGGATGCGCACAGCGAGGAAATGGTCAAGTTGAGTGACGAAATTGAGTTTATCGAAAATTATTTAAAGATTCAACAAGTACGTTTTGGCGATCGCCTGCGTTTTGAGAAGGACATTGATGCAACTTGTCTCCATATTGAAATCCCGCCTATGATTCTTCAACCTCTGGTGGAGAATTCAGTGAAGTATGGCATTGGCCCTAAAGAAGAAGGAGGCACTATTTCGTTATTAGTAAGGCGATCGGGTAAGGTAATCCTATTTGAAGTGCGCGATGACGGACTCGGCTCGAAAGCGAAAAAAGTAATGGATGGAAGTTCGAGCGGAATAGGAATGGCCAATACTGATTTGCGATTGAAAAGTTATTTTGGTCCGCAATCCGGATTACGCGTGGTTGCATCTGAAAATGGATACAGTGTGCGATTTTTTGTGGAGGAGAAAATGGTTGTAACGAAAGACGAGAAATTAGAAGTAAAAAGTATATGACAAACCCCACCTGCATTATTATTGATGATGAAAAATTAGCTCGCGATCTTCTGCGCGAATACTTAGAGTCCATGGACGGCATTGAGTTGTTGGACGAATGCTCAAAGGGATCCGAAGCCGTGGAAAAAATCAACAAACTTAAACCTGACCTGATTTTTTTAGATGTACAAATGCCGGGTATGACAGGTTTTGAAGTGCTAGATGAGATTGATCACGAGCCCTACGTGATTTTCATTACAGCGTATGATCAATATGCCATTCGGGCATTTGAAAAAAATGCCGTAGACTATTTACTTAAGCCATTGGACGAAGAGCGATTTCGTCAGGCGGTAACACGTGCCCTCAAACGCAAAAACATGGAAGAGGGCGGGCTGGAAAATTTATTGGGCAGCTTGCGACAGGTTAACCACAAGGGCTCGTATGATTCGCATATTTTCGTACAAAAATCAGAGAAGCTTTTCAACTTACCCGTAGATGAAATTGTGTACTTGGAGGCTTCCGGTGATTATACTATCATCTCCACAAAAAACGATCAGTTTGTCAGTTCATCTGGCATCGGCAAATTAGAAGAAATGATGAACCCGGATATCTTTATTCGCGTACACCGCTCCACCATCGTAAATGTCAATTATCTGAAGGAAATTGAACGACACTTCAACGGGGGGATGGTGGTAAAAATGCAAAGCGGTAAGAGTTTTCCGGTGAGCCGCACCTACGCAAAACAGATTCGAAAAAAGGTGGTGTAAATACTTATCTTCGCAGGAGAATATCTCTCCAAAGATGAGTCATTCACTGCTTCGCTTGGTATTGCTTTGCATCATTCTCCTTTTCGGGAGATGTACCCATGCACAAGACCGTGCCCCTGTCATTGTAGTAAGCGAAAGCATTCAATCGGTAGAGGTTCTAGGCAGAATGGGGCACTTGAGGGACCCGAAAAGCGAGCTCGCTTTTGAACAGATATTGAATCAAAAATTCGATTCGCTCCACGCCAAACGCGCTCCATCTTTTGGATTCGATCAGGCAACTCATTGGTTTAAAATCAAAATTCAAAATCAATCGTCTATTCAAGAATGGCTGATGGAGATTGGCTATTCACCGCTGGATAGCATTGAATTATTTTATTCAGATTCTTCCGGCTGGCATCATAAAGTAGGTGGCGATCATTTTCCTGTATCTGCCCGAGAGATTAAGCACCGTCATGTAACATTTTCGCTTCAACTGCCGAAAGCAGATACGGTGAATATGTACGTAAAAGTTCGGTCAACTTCCTCGATGCAAGTTCCTATTACAATCTGGAGTAAAGAAGAATTTGGTAATGGTCAGTACCGTATTCAGTTTATGAATGGCATTTTCTATGGGATGATGCTAATTATGATTTTCTACAATCTGTTTCTTTATTTCTCCATTCGAGATAAAACAACATTGTATTATGTTTTTACGCTGGCATCAGGAACGAATGTCATTGCCTTTTTTCAAGGCTACGGTTTTTTTTATTTGTATGGAGACAACAGCGCTGCAGAGTATTTCTTTACTATTTTCAGTGGGCCTCTTTTCATAATTTGCTCGGCTGCTCTCACTCGGTCTTTTTTAAACTTAAAATCATTCAGTCCCGTACTCAACTCCCTTTTGAAAGCGAACACGATTGTAACTGTGGGGGCGGTAATCATGATTTTGCTTTTCTCCATCTCTTTTAAATCACTCCATGTTCTGACATTCCTAAACTGCCTGTTGATATTAGTTTGTGCCAGTTATTGCTTCTATAAAAGCTATCGGCCTGCGCGCTATTTTTTGCTGGCATGGGTAGCCCTGCTACTGGCCGCTGCCCTATTTTCATTAAATCTTTTAGTAAAAGAAAATCAGGAGGCAAAAGAAAAAGAACTGCAGTTGGAACACTTAGCGAAAGAAAAACTAGAACAAGAAGTAAAAGAGCGTACGATAGAGATTCAAAAGAAAAACGAGCAGCTCGAAGAGTTGAATGAAGTAAAAGACAAATTATTTTCGGTAGTTGCCCACGATTTAAAAGGTCCGCTCAATTCATTAAAAGGAACGCTATCGATTTTGCGCATGGGCGCACTTACAAAAGAAGAGTTTAATGATTTGGCAAAAAGTCTGGATACACAATTAAACCAGACTACCTATTTTCTGGAAAACTTATTACAATGGGGGCGTACCCAGATTCAAGGAGAGTTATACACTCCACAACTTATTCGCTTAGACGAATTGGCTAAAAACACAATTGATTTGCTACAAAGCGAAATCGAGCAGAAAAATATTCAGGTAAGTTTGCAAGCCGGAGAAAATGCTACGGCTATTGGCGATAAAAATATGGTCCTTACCGTTATCCGGAATTTACTTTCGAATGCCATTAAGTTTACGAACATCGGGGGCTCCGTAAAATGCATCATTGAGCTCAAGGACAATCTTTGGATTGTTTCCGTAGTTGACTCCGGCACTGGTATTCCACCAAAGTATTTAGAAAATATCTTTTCACTAAAAGGAATTTCCACACTTGGCACCCGCGAAGAAAAAGGTACCGGCATTGGTCTAGTGCTATGCAAAGAATTTGTAGAGCAAAATGGCGGAAAGATTTGGTGTGAAAGTACGCTAGGTAAAGGATCAACCTTTAGTTTTTCCTTGCCAAAAAATGTATCTCAAAAAATTAACTAATTCCAACAAAAATTTCTGTATTCACTTGCTGGCGCTGAGCCAAATAAGTTTGATACGTTTCGGTGAAATTCATTCGGTGCTGAATTGCTTCATCATAGTTGCCGCGCAAGCCAATCAGTAACTCACTCGCTTCGCGCACTTGATAGGAAGAACCCGAGGTGAAATAATCAGCTAATTGAAATTGAACCAGATGTTGATTAAAAAGAGGGTTTGCTTTTCGGTGGCATGCAATCCGAATTCCGCATTCGCGAGCTACGGCCAAATCCAACACATCATCAAATACAAAAGCTACCTCCTCGCCTTTCAGTTGATGTGCATTTAAAAAATGATGAAACGATTTAATTTTATTCGAAGCCTTGAAATAGATAGACGTAAAATGTTCACGCTTTCCTAAGTAACCGGCCGATTCATTTTCCTCTCCGGTGATGATGGCTGTGAATGGCAATGATTTGTTTTGAAGCCAGAAGCTAAAGCGTAGCATGTTGGTGCCCATGGCATCGGGCTCTGAAAATCCGCTTCCTGTAAGATCGCGTTTGGAGCCATCGTTGAAAACGCCATCCCAATCAAAAATAAATGCTTTGATGTTTTTCAGCTTGCGCTGAATGTCAACGGCCGGTACACAAAACCTTCCACCTGTTTCAGTGAATAAAGATTGTATACCGGCCGCTTCCAAAAAATGAATGATTAGTCTTTCAAGTCTTGAATGTCAAGCATGCCTACCGGCTTGCCGCCTTCAGTCACTAAAATAGTGTCAACTTTTGTTTTCTTGAATAAATCAGCAGCATCATTCAACAGAGCATCTGACTCAATTGAGATAGGAGCTTTGTATTCAAAGTCACCGATTTTCTTCGCCAAAATATCGCGGCCGCTTTCCTG
>JBGAUU010000056.1:0-28593 GCA_044228465.1 Cyclobacteriaceae bacterium | reverse complement strand
CTAAAACGAAAATATCAGCCCAGCAGTGAAGCAAGAAATTTTAGGGCAATAGCGAATGTTAATGATCATAAAATGCTCATTTTAGGCAGTGGTCAAGTGCGGACTTTAGTAGTACAGTTGACGTACTGATATAGGCAAATCCCTCAATAGTATTAATTAGTTATATAATTTATATTATGTTAATTAAAACGCATGTAGAGTTTATGTAGTGGTCTAGTAATGGTTTGGTTATTTAAAATTGTACCATATGGACATTTAAAATTGTACTAAGATTCGAGCAGATTTCTTTTTTTTCCTTTTTTACAACTATATATTTTTTCCTGCTTCCGTAACCGGAAATGGCTTGGCACGTTGATTCGCTTTTTTTGACGAAAAGGCGATGAAAGGCATCTCATTTTATTGCGTAGCCAAGAAGTTCATCAACCGACTCTACCCATTCGCATTCAAGAGCCTCTGCCCTATTTAAAAAATGGTTTCATGGTCGGTCATTTTGTTCCGGTGCTTAGTGGTTCGTTCACAGTACGAAGTGGTCCGTGAACAGTGCAAAGTGGTTCGTGTACAGTGAATCTTCCTAAAATTATTTGACACTTTTAAGGGTAGTTACTAAAAGTGTTTTAACCCTGATTCAATGTTACAAATGTTTTCGTTCTTCCTAAAAGAGGATTATTGGGTGGGCTAGCTTTTTCTTTTTCAGTTGATTAAAGTAGAGGGAACGGAAGTGAACTTCCGCGCCAGACTAGGGAATAGGTTGAATTACATTCATGGAAGACAAATTCAAAAAAAGCTGAAGAAATTCACTCATTTCTTCAGCTTATAATGATCAAGAATTTATCCTAAGCATTCCTATCAATGGCCCTAACAGTAATCACGTTGGCTTTTTATGCCTATGCTAACCGCATTTGTCCTAATATTGAGCACTCTTGCCCGTGGTTGTTCATTTTCACATTTTTTCCTAGCAACTGCTAGCTGCAATAAAAAAAAGAAATACCATGAATCCAATTGCTGCATTTTTCATAAAATTTAGTTTAGTTTGGTATAATTTAGTTTAGTTTAATAAATTCAATCGTTTGATATTTAATCACAGTAGAAAAAATTTAAATATCCATCAGTAAAACAGCATGAATTTTATCTCAGATTAGTATCCATCACTACATTTAATTGACTGACGTGATTGGCAAGCGAACTGCAAGCTTTTCCCAATAGACAACTATTTCACCTTTTTTTGTTGGGTCCGGTTCAATCACATAGCGTAATCTTTCCTGATTGACGGCTTGTGTTTCCGGTTTTACTTTTACTCTTACCAAATCATCTTTTGGGTCGTACTCATCTGTTAAATGTTGATCCCAATTTTTATTGATTACCACGGTCCATTCATTTTTAGAGGGAATTGTAAACAGACCATATTTACCGGCCGGCAATTCTACATCGCCTATTTTTACAGCTCCTTCAAATTCTACAGACGTTGCCTTATGAGCTCCCGTTACCCATACTTGTTCGAATGGAACTAGTCCGCCCCAGATCACGCGACCGCGCACTGCCGGTGAGTAATAGTTAATGGTTACTACCGTGTTTCCAATTTTACCTGTCGCCAATGCCTTTAAACTTCCTTTCAGTGTATCGCTTTCTGTTTGTGGCTGGATGACCACCGTCTCGATTACTTTTTTTTCAGCAACGGGCGGAGGTGTTTCTGTTTTGGCTTCCGGCTTTTGATTGCAACTTGCAAAAAGTAGTGCGAAGGACAGACCGATGAGTGTGGTGATGATTTTCATAGTATCAATGGGGTTTGAATGGGTTTAGTTTGCTATCTTTTTTTGAACCAAGTTGCAGAGACCAAAAATAATAAAAAGCCGGAGCACACGGTGAATAAGCCGAAGATGGAGAAGGCTCTTAGTGCGATGTTTCCAAAGTCATCGCGACCTTCATAATCCATGGTGTGTAACATCCATAGAAAATCAAATGCGCGCCATTGATTGTGGCGGATGGTTTGGTAGGTGCCTGTTTCGGCTGCCACATAAATCGTGCAAGCCGGTTCATCAAACGTAACGGCATACGCGGGAAGTGGTCGTCCACGGTACTCGCTGTGTTTGCCCACTCGCTCTACATATTCCACTCTTCCCATTTTTGCGTTGTGAATAACCTGCTCTTGAGCAATGGCAACTGCTTCTTGCTGTGTCAAGGGCTTGCGCAACGCGCCCGTGGTTGCATCCGCCAGAGCGAAATGAACATGATGATGTAAACCTTCGCCACTATGTCCTTTGAAATATTGGATTTGATACATGGGCTTATCCAGCACTCGAATCAGGTGAATGGAATGAATGGAGTCGATGGCTTTTTCGCTGCGCAGCGATTGTATGGCCATGGTTGGGGAGACTACCTGCAAATCCGGTTGTAGAAAAGCCACTGATTTGCGCAGGTGATCGCCATGCACGTTGTCAATATTGTTCCAACTAAAGTACAGCCCTCCGATTGTCCAGAGTAAAAACTGGATGCCCATGGTTACACCTAAGTAACGATGTGTTTTGCGGATGTAGTAGTTTCGATTTTTTCTCATAGTTTATCACAACGGTTTATCTCTTTTTTGAAAACTGCAAAACACAAAGTTTTGCACGGTATTAAATGGAGTTGCATGATTTTCTTGGATACACTTAATACGCTTAAAGTCTTGTTCAAACAAGTGCGACATGGATGCCGCGCTGTATTGTTTAATTTCAAGGCCGCTGCATTTTTTAGGACCGCTCTCTGAAAAAGTTCCTAACACTAAATACCCACTAGGTTGGATGGCCTTGCTAACCGTGGTGAGGTAGCGACTTATTTGTTCTTCGGTGGTTAAGAAATGAAACGCTGCACGATCGTGCCAAAAATCAAACGATACATCGGGCGTGAATTCAGTGATGTCTGAAATAATCCAGTTGACGTGTTGTGCCCGATGGCCGAGCCTGTCTTTCGCACGTTGAATGGCTTTGGCAGAAATATCTAAAACATAGATATTGGTATAACCCAAATCGATTAAGGCATCTACCAAGTGGCTGTCGCCCCCACCGATGTCAATAATTTTAGCATCTTTGGATAAGTTAAAGAGGTTGATAAAATCAATGGATGTTTGGGGATATTCCTGAAACCAGCTGAATTCTGTTTCAACTTTGGTTTCGTAGATTCTTTCCCAATGGTCTTTTGTTTCCGCTTGCATTTAATTTTCCGTTATTTATTTCAATTCTTCAGTCTTTGCATTTTTGAAATACGTTTCCAATGCTTTTTCACCAAACCGGTAAAAGACTACCGGTGTCACAATCATATCTAACAACGTGCTGCTGACCAGTCCGCCTAAGATGACCGTTGCCACAGGATACAGAATTTCTTTTCCGGATGCCTGTGGGTCTAACGTAAGTGGCACGAGTGCCAAGGCAGCCGTTAAGGCGGTCATTAACACGGGTACTAACCGCTCGAGTGAACCACGGATAATCATTTCCTTGCCGAACTTTTCACCTTCGTGTTCTACCAAATGGATGTAGTGTGAAATCATCATGATTCCATTACGCGAGGCTATCCCCGTAAGGGTAATGAAGCCGACCAACGTGGCAATGGAAAATACTCCGCCTGTCAGCATCACCGCTATCACACTGCCGATTAATGCCAACGGAACATTGAGCATGATTTGCAACACCATGCGCGATGATTTAAAATGACTGTATAGCACCAGAAAAATACCTGCAATGGAAAAGACGCTGAGGATGAGAATTAACTTGGAGGCGGATTGCTGACTTTCGAACTGACCCCCGAACTCAAGAAAATATCCTTCCGGCAAAGCTACTTCTTTCGCCAGGGTTTCCTGTATCTCTTTGACAGTGGTGCCTAAGTCGCGGCCTTGCACATTGCATGATATCACAATTCTGCGTTGGGTATTTTCATGCCATACAGAGTTGATGGCTGTTGTGCTTTCGATGCTGGCAATTTGCTGGAGCGGTATCAGGTTGCCTTCGGGTGTATCGATCATCGTGTTGCGGATGTTCTCTATGTTGCTTCGCTCTGCATCGGTGGTGCGCAATAAAATATCGAAGGTCTTTTGACCATCTAAAATTTGCCCCACTACTTTTCCGTTGTAGAATACTTCGAGGTCTTGTGCAACTTTACCGGCTTGTATGCCATACCGTTGTAAAGCTTCGCGGTTTACTTTGATGAGTAACTGTGGCACCATTACCTGGCGCTCCACTTGCGCATCGACTACTCCGGGAATTTTGCTAATGATGTCTTTGATATTTGCTGCATTGGTGCGAAGGTCGGTAAGGTCTTGACCGAACAACTTGATGGCGACTTGCGCACGAACACCGGAAAGTAAATGGTCGAGTCGGTGTGAAATAGGTTGACCCACATTTACATTTACGCCTTTCAGAATCGCCAGTTGACTTCTGATGTCGGCCAGGATTTCATCGCGCGAGCGGTTAACATCTGATTTTAACTCTACTTCAATTTCTGAATTACTGACCGGCTCTACATGTTCATCTAATTCGGCACGGCCGGTTCTGCGACTCACATATTCTACCTCTGGCACTTTCATCATCAGCTTTTCTGCCATGGTGCCAATCTTGTTACTTTCTTCTAATGAAGTGCCGGGAGGCGCAGAAAGATTAATGGTAAACGAGCCTTCGTTGAACGGTGGTAAAAACTCTGTGCCGAAGAAGGGTACGATTGAAATAGAAACTATTATAATAATTGCTGCAACGGTGATGACGGGTCTGGAATGTGTTAACCCCCAATGTAAAATTTTAGTGTCTTGTATTTTTAGCCATTTTACCAAACTGGAATCTTCTGCATGTTCTGAATTGAAGGCTTTCGTCCACCATGATTTTTTGGTGGATTCTCTTTTGGTGCCCACTGATTTCAATAAATAACTGCAGAGCACGGGGGTGACCGTAAGTGATACAAAAAGAGAAGCTACAATGGATGTAATGTATGCAATGCCCAGTGGCGCAAAGATTTTGCCTTCAATGCCTTGCATATAAAACAACGGAATGAATACGAGCACCACAATGATAGTGGCATAGACGATTGAATTGCGCACTTCGCTGCTGGCATCGTAAATGACTTTCAGTGTTGGCTTGGGATTGGCCGTGAGTTGATTTTCTTTTAACCGTCTGAAAACATTTTCAACATCTACAATGGCATCGTCTACCAATTCGCCAATGGCGATGGCCAAACCACCCAGGGTGAGTGTGTTAATGGAAATATCAAACCACTTAAAAACGATAGCCGAAATAATGAGCGACAGTGGAATGGCGGTAAGGGTTATGATGGTGGTTCGGAAATTCAGTAAGAAAAGAAAGAGAATAATGATTACTAGAATAAAACCATCTCGAAGGGCTTCTTCGACATTGTTCAATGAGTTGACAATAAAATTCTTTTGCTGAAAGATATGTGGGTTTAGTTTTACATCGGGCGGAAGTGTGGCTTCCAATTCGATGAGTGCTTTCTCAATTTCGTTGGTCAGTTGGATCGTGCTGGCTCCCGGTTGTTTCTCGACTGTGAGAATGACGGCCGGTTTTGCATTGATGCTGGCATCGCCTCGCTTTAAAGCAGCACCGTACTTTACTTCTGCAATTTGCGAAAGCAGCACGGGTACGCCTTCGTTGTTGGCCACTACGGTTCCTGCTAAATCTTCTAAGGTGTAAGCTCTGCCGACATTGCGGATTAATACTTCGGATCCGTACCGGTCAAAGAAATTTCCGGTGGTGTTTTGATTGGATAATTGCAATGCATTGTCAATGGCATCAATCGTCAGATTGAACTGCTTCAGTTTGGCACTTGAAATGAGTACCTGGTATTGCAGCCTTTCGCCTCCGATGGGTATCACCTGCGATACGCCTTTAATACTCATCAGCCTTCTTCGAATGGTAAAGTCGGATAGTGTTCGTAACTCTGAGGCGCGCGTTGAATCGGCACTGACACCCACCAGCATGATTTGACCCATCACGGAACTGATCGGCCCCATAACGGGAACAATTCCATTGGGTAATTTCACGGTCTGTAACTTCTCGGCTACTAATTGCCTCGCTCTGTATACATCTGTATTCCAATCAAACTCAACGAATACCATGCCGATGCCTATCGCTGAACTGCTGCGCACTACTTCCACACCGGGTGCACCGTTCAATGCCGTCTCGACCGGGAGAGCCACTTGTGTTTCAATTTCTTCCGGAGCCATGCCGTTGGCTTCTAAGAAGATGGTGACACGAGGCCTGTTCAGGTCGGGCAAAACATCTACCGGCAGGTTGATGACGGTGTAAGCGCCATAGACCAATAACAAAGAGGCGAACGCCACTACAAACAAGCGGTTGTGAAGTGAGAAACTAATTAAGCGATTCAGCATGATTCCTTATGTTGCTATTTTCCTCCAATTGATTGTAAGGAGAAGGCAAAGCCCGACAATGGCGCAGAGTATTTCTGTGTATTGGTCAGGCTTTGGCTCACTCCTATGCGCCTATTAATGGGCGTGTTCTGTTGCGGCAGCGTGTTCGCTTTCAGGTGCTTTTCCTTCTTCAACTACGATTACAAAATCAGCTGTATGCACCTGACCGTTGGTTTGAAATTGCATCCAACCGCGGAATATTCCCGGTTTGCCGAATGTTGTATGCAAATCCAATCGGCCATTCACTACCTCGGGGTGCACGTGTAAATAATTTTGGCTGTCTTCACTGATCACCACTACGTGCGCTTTGGCTGCCAGGTAGTTTTCAAATGTATCAGCTGAAATTTCTTTGCCATCTTTTTTGATGATGCCCGAAATATGTGAAGTGCCTTCGTTAAAGAACTTTCCACCTTCCGGCACTAGCGAAACTTCGTAGCCATCGGTGATGCTGACGGTTTTTGCTGTGGTGTATTTTTGCGCTTTGTAGGGAGTGCCTGCAACGTTGAGTTCAATTCTTTCTAATTGATGACTTGCGCCACTTGGCACATAATCCGCAAAGAGAACATAGTCTCCGCCTTGCTCGAATTTTGTTTCGTTATGAAATCTTCCATTTGTATAGTTGGCCCCTTTGGCTAACACATTGATGTCGTACGAACCGTTTGCCTGAAACTCCGGATGGATATGATCGAAGTAAGACAAGTCTTTACTGACAACAATTAAATGCAGCTTCTTGTCGTGCTGAATATCCAGCGGCACCATCTCGCTTTCGTTTCCTTTGATGGATGGTGTAAATGATAACAAAGCCGGTTTTCCAGCTTCAACCGCAGGGGTTGCTTTGAATGCCATGAAATAAGTATTTGTGTTAGCGGCTTTGTCTGCGCTTACTAATTCTAATTTCATTCCGCACTTCGGGCAGGTTTCGCCTTCTTTACCGGTAACATCCGCGTGCATGGGGCAAGCGTAGGTATGCGCGTGGTCTCCGGCAGCGTGATCATGTTCTGCATCGGCATTGGATGATTTGCTTCCGCATGAGGTGATGGCCATGGATGCGACTCCTGCGAAGAGTGCAAAGGCGATGTTTTTGATAGTTGCTTTCATGTGTATTGATTTTATTTTAGTTGTTTATTATTGATTTAGATAGATCATTTTCATTTGATAGGTAGCGTTGATCACCACCCGCTCGGGTTCTTCTACTCCTTTTTTGATTACGGTGTGCGTTCCATTGTTCTGACCGATCGATACATAGGACACGCTGTATTGTTCTGCATTGTCTTTGATAAAGATGACGGGGCGCCCGTTGATTTCACTGATGGCACTGTTGGGCAGCGCAATTTCTTTGATGGGTTGTGGCGCAAACACACGCACGTTCACAAACTCACCAATCTTAAATTCGCCATCCGGGTTTTCCATTTCAAAAATCACGCGCTGCGTTTGGTTGGTTGGATTAATGGATTGTGCCTGAGCCAATAATTTTACTTCTGCTGTTTTGTGAATGTCCGTTGTGGAGCATTCTACCATGAAGTTGGTTCCTTGGTATACCTTATCGGCATCTTTATCAAATACCTGTGCTTCCACATATACGGTTGAAAGATTGGTAATGGTAAACAGTGTTTCATTGGCATTGACATTGGCGCCTATCGCAAAGGTGAAGTTGCTCACTACACCTTGAATGGGCGATTTCAAAACAATCGCTCTTGCGTTGCTCGCTGAACTGTTACTTAAATTTTCAAAAAGAATTTTGTTTTGCTTTGCCTTCTTGTAGCGCGACTCGGCTTCGGCCACGTCTTTTTTGGCAGCGATGTCTTCAATGCTTTGGAGGCGTTCGTAGTCTTTCTGTGCTGCTATCAATTCTGCTTCTGCATTGTTCTTTTCAGAAAGAAATGTCACGGTATTGCCGGCATCAATAGATGGTTCGATGGTGGCGAGCACCTCTCCTTTCGTTACTTTTTGTCCAACCTTTACGCTTAACGAAATGATCTTTCCTGTCTGCGGTGACTGAACCACGGCCTGACCATTGGAGGATGGTATAACGGTGCCAAATAACTTGGTGCTTTCGGTGAAACTACTTTGCTGAACGGGCTGCGTAAGCACATCAAAAAGAAACTGAGTTTCTTTGGGCACTTCAAAGGCATTGGAAAAATTGTTTCCTTTCTTCCCGGCATCGCCATGACCTTCATGTGCCCATGCCGGTTGCAACTGTGCTGTTGGCAAAACAATCAGTGCAATCAAAAAACCAGCCGCTGCTTTTCTGTAACGGGCTTTCATAAAAACAAACATCATCAGAAGGCCTGCCACTAAACCGGCTCCTACCAGAAATAACGTGCTGCTAAAAAATGATCGGCTATGCTCAGCCTCTAACGCCACTAATTGTTTGCCGGGCTCAATGTTTTGTAACAGTAACAAATCGGAGCCTAATGCGGAGTTAATGGTTACGGTCAATGAATACTTCTTCGTGGAAGGAAAGGTGGTTTTGACTTCATAGTAGCCACGATCAATCCGAACGATGGTGAACTTCAAATTTTTATCTTCTTTAGAAGTAATTTTAAGGATGGCACTATCCAACGGCCTGTTTGTTTTGTATTCGCTGATGAAAAGCCATAACGTAGCTTCTTCACCCGGCTCGATGGGCTGGTATTTCAGAAAAAGTTCATACTTATCTGAAATGGCTTCCGAAGAGAAATAGGTTTTTCCATTTACTTCCGCTACTGGTTTTTCGCCTGCGTGCGTATGGTCATCGCCACCGCTAGCCTTCAATGCCGATGTGGTCAGCAACAGGCCAAAGGCCATCAAGATCATTCGTAAGAAATGATTCTGTGTTTTCATAAATTTCCGGTTATGTAGTTGATATTGATAATGCTCTGATTGTAGGTTCGCAATGTTTCGAGATAAGTACGTTTGACTGCGTAAGCGTCATTGATGTTTCGGATGTAGGCAATGTAATCGATTTTACCACTTTCAAAGAAGCGTTTGGCAGCACTGATTATGTCTTCAGCTTGCTTCAGTCCGCTTGCTTCATAATACGAAACAGCTTGTTGAGCCGATGTATATTCGCTCATTGAAGTCTGCAAATCAGCTGTGAGTTGCTGTTGTTGTGCCCGTGTTTGTTGCTCAGCAATTTGTACTCTTGTTTTTGCTGCTTTGATGTTACCACTGTATTGCCAAAACCAAAGTGGCACAGTAAAGCCAACGCGAAAGCGATAATACGTTTCTGTTTCTCGGGGCCCTTGGTTTAAAAATCCAACTACCAAGCCGGGCAATGCACGATTGCGCTCGAGCGATAATTGTTTCTGATTGACTACTTGGTTTTGTCTGGCGTATTGAACTAATGGACTTTGCGTTACTGCTGAAGTATCTGCCGACAAATTGGGAAGAGTGAATTTCACAAGTGCTGATACCGTTGATGCACTTGAAATGCCGGTATACAATTTTAGCTGCTGTAAGTTTGCCTTGAAAGCATTTTGGGCTTGAACCAACTGATTGTGAATTTCCCCGTATTGCGATTCGGCAAATGTCTTGGCGAGGTAATCAATCACACCGGCATCAAACTGTCGCCTGGCGGAAATTTGAATCTGGTTATAAAGACTATCCTGGTATTTTAACTGTTCGTAAAGTTGCTGCGTGTACTGCGCATTTAAATAGACCGAACGGATTAATCGCTTTACTTCATAGATGGTTAATGCCTTTCCTTTTTCTGAAAGCAAGGATTGCTGATTTAATAATTGACCTTGCTTGATGTACACAGTCGGAAATTCGATGGATTGCAAAATGCCTACTGCGTAAAAATCCCCCGTAGGGCTTTCCGCAATGACATCCGGGTTGGACAAATTAAAAGCTGTTTTACGCAAGTAATTGCTTTGCTTTACCTGTAGCTCTGCCGACTTCAGCAAGGGGCTGTGTTTCATGGCCGAATCAAGGGCAGCCTGTTCGGAGATTACGTTTTGTGCGCTGATCCATTCTACGTAGCCCGTAAAGAAGATCAAGGCAAAGTATTTTACAATACTTATTTTCATGGTTAGTAATATTAGTAATTAAGGGGCGCTCATTGCTGCGGAAATAGCAATGAACAATCAGGCAGACTTTAGAGAAGTCTTAGCAAATAGCAACGGGGGGTGCACGAAGGGCACGAAAGCGATAAAATGAGTTGTCGGTAATGGGGTCATCCGTGGGTGGATGAAAAATCGGTGGTGCAGGAACCTGATGAGACAGTTCAAGAGGGCTATTAAAAGCTATCGGCTTCGCGGCTTTCTTGACTTGAGCTTGTCCTTGATCGGATGAATGGCTGATTGTAATATCTGAATTGGCAGCGTGCGCCAGAAAATAGATTGAACCGGAGTGCTCTTGCTCGCTGGTGTCTTTCTGATCATCATGATGCGAGTGTCCGGACTGCTCATGATGGTGGTGACTCTTGGCTTCCTGATGAGATTCGTGGTGATGGTGTGGAATAATGCTGTGCAGGATTGCCCCCGAATAGGAGAACAAAAAAGCATAAACAAAAAGTAATCTTTTCAGCATAGCGGCTGTAAAGGTAAGAAATTTGATTTAATACTGGTAATTATGTAGAAAGGTATTTAATCACCCGTCCTGTTATCAAGTGTTCAACCACCCCTACCCCTCTTTACCAAGAGGGAATGGTTTCTTTAGTCGCGCTGTGTTACAGATGACTCGGGCTTTATGGGGGGGCTATAGACTAACCTACTCTAATAAAATACTTATAACTAATACGTCAGTGCGCAATTGTAGAAGCGCTTTCTACAATCGGGTTGTCATCTAAAAACCAAACCGGGTGGCTGTGCCAAATTTTGCTTTCGGCTGTTCTTAGTTCGTTGTCAATCAGTTCGGCCAACCAATCACCAATTTCTTTGTCGGTTAGTGTTGATTGTTATATGCCTGAATAGTTGAGTTCATATTTTTTATTGGCAAACAGCCTTGTGAAGTAAGATGTGGCAAGTGGTTAGCTTTTATTTTTGCTCACCAGAGGTTTCGGGCAAGAGGTCTTAAGCAAAGCGTGACCGCTTAGGCCTTTCGGTTTCACTTCCGTTCTTTCAAGACTTCTTCTGACTCTTTGTTCTGATTGGGGGCTTTTAGCATTCTGTAAATAAAAATGACGGGAATCGACATAGGTATCAGAAATTCCAAACGTTTTTTAGGAGAAATTTTTTAGCTCTCAATTTTTTCGCTTTAAAAAAATCCCATTCTATCTGCAAATCTGTCCAGTACAACAGTGGAGTACCTAAAGCTTGATTCAATTTTGTTTCAATTCTGGCGTCGATGTTTTTTGTACCTCTTATTATGTTTTTTAACTCAATGTATCTTATGCCAATATGTTTTGCAAAATCTCGTATTTTCCAATTTAATGGTTTTAGGTAACTATTACGTAAAATTTGTCCTGGCGGGGTAATACCTATAGACTGGCTTTTTTTGGCTAAAATAATTTGTCGTTTTTTTGACGTGTGCTTCTCACCATTCCATGCTATAAATTGATTTTGAATTCGAATCCAATACTCTGGTTTTGTTCCAAAGGCTTTTGAAATAGTAGCAATCAGTCTAATAGTTAAATACTTTTTTCCCTGGAGTATTTTGCTTAGATATTCTGGTTTGACGCAAAAGTAGTATGACCATGCATTCTTATGTATCTTAGTTGGAAGCAGAAATTTATTTAACAATACTTTTCCAGGATGCTTTGGTTTACTTTCATTCAGGATTCCTTTTTGTGAATTAATTTTCCATTGCTTGCCTAAAGTTTGAAATGCTACTCCCCTTTTAGATACATACTCGCATAAATCTTGCTCAGATTGAAGATCGAGCCAAAGAATAGAACCAGTTTCGAAAATTGCTCCAAGCTTTATTGCCGTTTGTTGATCGATTCTGCATCTGCCACTGATTAATGAATACAGAGATTGAATAGGAATTTTTAAACACCGAGCCAGTTGGAAATAACTCATATTAAATTCGACCCTCATACTATTCAGGACATAACCTGGATATCTTCTACCTCTTTTCAGTCCAGAAATGTTTACCTTAATCCTAGTAATTCGTTTGTCTTTTGAATTCTCCTGATATTGATTGAGTAAAAGGAGGTTTTGGTTCCTTATCCAATATTTGGGATCTGTATTGGTCAGCTTAGCTAACTTTTCAGTGAAGGTAATTGAAAACAAACGTGTGCCATTTAAAAAAGGTTTAAGAGATGTATGATAAATACCAAGATCATCCTCCCATTTATAAATACTCTTCCCAGATGGAATAATAAATTTATCCATCAGTAATTTCCCTGGATGTATGATTGTCTTCTTCATAATTCTAACCGAAATACCTTATTAATAATTTTGTTAAAGTAGTAAAGTTGTGATTGTTTGTTTTGACGCCATTCATCAATGTAAGAATCAGAAACAAGAAAAATAAAATTGGCCAAACCATCAAGCATATTGATTAACCCAATCAAATGAAACATTTGTTCGAAAACGAAGTGATGACAATTATCAATCACGATCAAAGGTGATTCTGATAAATTCTTAATTCGATCTCTAATAAATTTATATGGAGGATAGCGTCCACTAGATACAACTCGATTATGGCCATTAGAAAGATAACGACTAATATCGTGTGCAATGTAATACATAGAGCATGCGATACCCAATTGAATATAATAGACGTTTCGTTTGCTTCTAAAATATGATATGATTCCGTTTTGAATCTTTAGGTCATCTTCCTTTACGACTAATACTGGAGCACTACAATAAATTGTGTGCTTAACGATTTTATCTAGTGATTTATTCAATGGATGCCCCGAAATAGTTTCATTAATCTTCATTTCTTTTTCGTTTTGTTGAGCATTTTTACTAGTGATGGGTTCTTCAAGAGTAAGCGCGCAGCATGTTCTTCCAAGTATTTTTCTAGATATGGTTTGATTGTTCCATAACCAGCAGCTACAGCTTGCCATTGAAGGATGATGACCGCCTTCCGGGTCAGGTCAACATTACGTCTTATCTTTTGCTCTTTCATGATAGTGTATCTCCAAATCCGTTTCTATGCTTGAATTGGCCGTTGAGAGGCACTCCCCGATTCTCGGATGGATACTCCATTTTTGGGGGTCCAGCTATGGTTCTGGCGTGGTGGATGCGAAAGACGTTGATGATGGCTTGCTGGAGTTCATAGACTGCATCGTGCGAATCATCCATGGAATTGATGTTTGCTGAAATTTCCAGATTTGTGTCTTTAATATTGAGCCTAAAGCGGCGCCATGCTTTATTTTGACGAAATGTTCTCATAAATTTTTATCTTTAGTTTTTATGTCAGATTAAAATACCATTTATAGTTTCTTATAAATCTTTTTTTCTTTTTTTATGGCTCGCTTTCTCCCCTCAAAACAAAAACTACTCCCCGCCCCCACCCGGCCGGCATCTGAAATACTTTCCGATTATGAGCAATGGCTGCTGGCCAACTACGGTTCGGTTGGCACCTATTCCGATCACGCTAAATCCTTTTTAAGACGCTTTCGAGCCAAAGGTTCTCTGCTATCACAGCTTGACACTTTTGCGTCCAAAAAAAGCATTACAGGGCGATCTATTCTTAATCGATTCAGACGTTTCCTAGAGATCAAATCCATTGTTTCGGTAGAGAATGATCTCAATGCAAGGAATCCACTGCCCTTAAGCAACATCTATGTAAAACTCTTCCTGCTATTAAATTCAGATCGACTTAAATCACGCACTACCAAAGCAACCTATGCTACCATACTCAACGGCTATTTTGAGAAAATCGGAGATCTACGCCATTTTGAAAAGGTCACTGCCCAACAGTATATCTTCAACAAAAAATTTTCTGAATTTACTTCAAGCCTTTACGCTTCGGTCTTAAGGTCCTTTGCCCTATGGACGCTGGATTTTGTAACGACACCGGACAAGAAGCTGTCTATGGAGGAGAGAAAAATTAAAGTAGCTCTCAAAAGAGCTAGTCAACGCTCTCTCCGGGATGTAGCTAATATCAAAGCCACTGCGATGGTATCTAAAATATACCATAAGGAAAGCTTAACGCACATTCAGCGTGATCGTTTGCTTAAATCTTGTTCGTCTACCACTGAGCGCGCTATCATTGCCTTAATGGCATGGAATGGGCTCAGGCCTATTGAAGTGCTTCGACTCGAGGCAGAGGACATTGATTTGCATTCACGTACGATAGCTATTCAAAGTAAAGGAAGGACTGCAAAGAATAAGGTGGCCATTGTACTTTTTAAAGTATGTCATCAACAGTTGAGGATCTATTTGAAAGAGAACAAAGGACTAAAAGCCAAACTCTTTCCCTCGATAAACTACAAATCAATACACCGGTTGGTAATCGATCTATTTGAAAAGAATAAGTTTAGTTCAAGTAAGGAAAAACTTTCCCCCCATAGCTTACGACATACCGCCGGCCAGTTACTTTACAATCAAGGCGTACCATTAGAATTTATTCAAAGAACGCTTCGGCATCGGTCTATGCAATCAACGATGGTTTATGCCAACAAAGCCATCGAGCACAATTATTTTAGAAAGATGAAGGCGTATTAATTATTTTTCTGGTTTTCGTAACTCAATAATTTTATCGACAAGTATTTCTAAGGCGGCTACTGTTTCTAGCTTGGCTTTTTTTACCTGAGCAATTTCTTCAACGGTCAACTTACGTTTGGAACAGTATTCAACTGCTTCTTTGGATTGTAAGTTTGGTACTTCCGGCCAACCTTGGACACGTCTGTAAAATTCCGCTACGCCAGGCACACCTCTTTTAATGGCTTTCTCCAATTGTGCTGAGAAATACGAAACTCCAACAAATACAAAACCAGTACAGTGCATTGTCTTGTCTCGTAACTCATGGAATAGACCTAGGCCTCTGGGTGATAATTTCCCGGCGTCATCGACACAAATCAGTTTTTTGGAATCATTTTCTGTTAGCAAATTGGAGAGCTGTCGCATCATAGTATACATGTCACTCTGAGGTTTCTCTTTTCCGTTTGATACGACATGGATCATTTCTGTGAAAAAATTCTTGGGGGAGTAACTCTGACCGATATTGACATAATAGCTATTTGGCTTGGTGAGGACGTAGCTTGCTATGCCGGTCGTCTTAGCCATCCCCTCCCTACCTGTTGCCGCCAGCATTTTTGAACCTTTCATGGCTCGCTCTAGAACTGCGTACATGGTACGTTCAGATTGAAAATCCATTCCTGTAATTTTTTTTGCTAGTAGGTATTGTAAATGATTAATCCCATGGAAGTTGTTTGATTTCATATTTAAAAAATTTTAGGCTTTAGTTTTTAGATTTTCTGCGTGACGTTTAGCCATCTCTCTAATATCTCTTTTTAGAATTTCAGCCTCTAGGTCCGGAGTTTCAACTTGGTAATCGGTTGGCAATCCTTCCGATAGATTTTCGTCTTCCTTTTTTTCTTTTCTTGCATACGCTGTTAATTTGTTCCTGAGTTGACGTTGCATAGCTAGTATCTCTTTCTTGTTTTCTTTATTGAGTACCATGCGTGGAGCTATTTCGCCAATGTAATCCTCATTGAGCGTTTCAAATAGGTATGCTTTGCTTACATCGTCAGGATTAAAGCAAACCATGATCCAATCATTCTTTCTTGTCCAGAAAGTTTCGGTTTCTTCAATTTGGTATTTGTATTCCTCTCCCTTTGAAAAGAAGCGTATGAGCCCTTCATCATTCACTTTGATTCGTTCTTTGCACGGCCAGAATAACAGCGCTTCCTTATAGGGTTCAAAGGAATGTACTCTTTTTGAGTTATACATTTTGAACACTGTTGCGGGAGGATTGGGTACGATCCTTTTCATAATCTTGCGTTAAATTCTCGGATGGCATCATTGACCAACAGAAAGAAGTTCGATGAGCTCAATTGGCAAGTATCTTCTGATTGGAATTCCTCTATTGCCCCATCAAAGCCTATACGTAAGCGAATTTGGAAGGTCTGCGTCTTAGGGAAGCTCAATTGGTACCGGTAAACAAAATAGCGATCAGACTCAATCCATGAGTTGATCAACGAAAACTGGTTAGATATCATAAAGTTGGTAGTTGTATTGATGTATCATTTCTGCGAACTGGGTGCGGAATTTCTCGAAAGTTGGAAGCTTGTTTTTCTGCGTATAATATTTTTTAATGAGTTCTTGTGATGGATTTCCGGTTCGGTTACGGGTGCCCCTGCCCTCTCCGCGGTAGAATTCAAAATCGGCACAGACCAACTTTTGAAATCTAGAATTAAAAGCTTCCACGTGAGGCTTGGCCGTCGCGAGCCCTGGCTCTGTATCTGAAACAATTACATCTAGCATCTCAACTCTTTTCCTGAACTTCTTAAAAGAGGGTTTTTTGTATTCCGGGTCATTGTCGATAACAATCTCCTCGGGCATAAAGCAGCATTCCTTAAAAGCCATTTGAAATGCCCTGATGGCAACGTCTTCAAAATCTTTGTAACCTATCTCCCATGCAACCACCTTCGAAGAGAAAACGTCCAAAATTATAAATGCGGTAACCAGTAAGATATTTCCATCACCATCTTGGACGAGAAACTGAACATCCCAGTAGTCACATTCATATATCTCGCCCGGACTCTTTGCCATTTCCAAGGTGAGGTTGGGTAGCGAATTATTTCTGGAATATTTTGGACCCTGCGAATAGAAATTAGTTAGGTTCCTTGTCTTTTTGTCTGACATGAGTTTCTTGATGGAGGATGCAGAAATAACTACGTTGAATTTCTTTTTCACCGCCTTGCGAATGAACCGGATATAGTGATTCTCTTGCTTGCGCAGCAGCGTCCGTATATAAGCTTTGATAGCGTCAGTGAGAATCACTTGGTGGAGCCGGGGAACTCCTTTGGCCCGGTGTATGATGGCTTCTGCAATGGAACTTTTCTTTGCATCATTGACCTTGTTGAAGAACGCCCTCATGTTAGTAAACTGAAGTATCATCCTTTCTTCTTTTTTTTGGTCGATTTCGCGACCAAGCTCTTCAACTAGAAGTGACCTATACGCATTAAAGATTTCGACTTGAGGCCAACCTTGCTCCAATAAAACAATGACTTCTTGCAACAGGGCATGTGACTTAGCCCGAGCAATTCTTTGTCGTAGTGTTTTGTATTTATGGGTATAGTATTTGATGAATGGAGCATATCGCTTATGATAAGTCGTTTTTAGTTTGGTAAAGAGTCCTAAAATCTCTTGATCCTTAAATTGATCATTTCGGTAATTTAGGTCTGCCTCCAAAAGACTAAGTACTTCAACGGCATTTCTTGGTATTCCAAAGTGATTGAGTTGATTTACCGGAATGGATGAAAATCGAATGTGAATAGCTTCTCCGTCTCCGTACGGTTCCCATGATGCACTTTGCGCAGTTTTAAAAAGCGAAACACCATTCAAGATTGTCTTCAAACAAATTCCAAATCGATTAACCAGAATCGCGACTGAGATGTATAAGTCCCCTGATAGGTTTAGGAGATTTCCGATGGTGAAATATTTCTCAGTGCGGAGAAGATAGTGGGTGTTTTTTTTGATACTACTTGAAACCATAATTAAATTTTATAACATTCAGACTATATGCACAGACAGAAAATAGATCAGTTTAGGCGGGCGAATGATTGCGAAATATAAAAGCCACTGGATTTTCTATTTCTTTTACCAATTTCTGAACAGCTTGTTTTAAATTTTCACTGATACTTCCATAATTATCGAAGATGACTAACTTATTGGCTAATTGTTTTTGAACGAAATGATAACTACCAATTATTTTAGCGTAATTTTTATGGTAATAGTTATAGTCCCAAAAGTCATCTTTGATGTAGTTAAATTTTTCATATACATTATTAATAAAATCAACCTCCCTAGTTTTTTTTGTGAGAAAAAAGTAAATAATTTTAGCTTGTGATTCCTTGAATAATGTTTCGGAAATAATATTTCCAGTTGATATTGAAATATCTAAGTTGGTGTAAATTTTTAGCCGTTGACGTTTCTTCAAACTTATCAATGTTTCTAATAAACTTTGTTTAGTGATCACGCTGAGAGATTCAGTTTCTAATTCCATATAAATTTATTCTACAATTTAAACAATAACACAAAAAAAAACGCCTCAATCTCCCTTAAGAGATTGAGGCGTTTTTTTAGTGTTGTGGCTGCAACGACACTCCAACACTAGGAAACCACACGGGGGGAAAGTTACACCCGCTCTAGTTTGAATTTAAGGGAAGCTTTCTTCCCCGCTCGTAAATTCATTATGAATATTCGAAAAAATAAAATAAAGCAAAACAAAAATCAGTTTTTTTTACTGCTATTGCCAGAAGTATAAGTTGAAATAAGTATTTGTAAGATAGTTAACTTATATTTACTTATATTTACGTATGCTTATTTTAATATAGCTAATTTAATATGCCAACGTTCGATTCGGATTTAGCAGCACTAAAATACCTGCGCGATTCCAATGGGTGGACTCAGGATGAACTTGGCAAAAAAATTGGCGTAACTGGTCCGCAGATATCGAGATATGAAAATGGTGCAGATAAAGTCAATTGCGCTAGAAACGAAAAGCTCAAAATGTTATTTAAAGACCACCACATCAAAATTGTTCGCGTTAAGGCAAGCAAAACTGATAGTTTGATACTCATGGATTTATATCAAAGTTTCGATAAGACAGAAAAGAAAATTGTTGCAAACTTTATGTTTGATTTGAAAAATAAAGTTACAGACGATAAGCGTAAACAGTGCTTAGAACAATTGAATTGATTAAGTATGGTCAAATCAGATAAATCAAAAGGAGCTTAATAGAAGACAAAACTAACGATGCGTTCTATAAACGCTCATTGTGTTTCGGTGCTTCATAATACTACTTTAAGGCCATTTTAAATTCTTAGGATGATGTCGACTTTTCACATATCTTCCTAAGTTGGCAAGCATACACTGTAAGTGCTTTAAAAATAATTTCAGAATTTGAATTTCGATCGTAGCACATCTGTCTTTCTTTGCCCAGATTCACTATCTTCATATCTAGGTTAGTAATTGTCGCAGAATTGGCCTTATTCTTGATAGCAATGTGTAATTGCTGCGAATAAAATCCAATCATATCTCCTATCACCTCGATTGCTAATTCAAGCGTCATCCAATCGGTTCCATTAAAGAATTTATCTGATTTCTGTTCCATGTAACATAAATATAAACTAAATGTATGTTGAACAAGCAATCATGAGCTCCAAAAAAGTTTAGAGATTTATACACAGATGGAAGTGGTAAGTACTTCCCAAGTTTAAGTGATCGGTTTTATGGAATTTCTGGACACATTACCTACTCAAGCCTAAACATTGCCATAGTTTCAATTTAATTACGGTATCGTATAAAAAATCCTGCCATCAAGAAGTTGAGACAATACAGAACAATGACGCAATCGACCAGCTGTTTGAAAAGTTGTAAAAACACCCGGAAGTTTCTTGAATTCAGTACAACAAGATGAATCTTATCTGACGACTGGGCAAGCAATGAGGAAATCGACTAATGGAATACGGATAACAAAAACTCCTGTTTGGGGACAAGAACACCTACCAAAAAATGGCTTATCTGATGGTTGCCTGAACTCCTTTATAAGTTTCCTTAAGTGCTATGTTGAATATTTATTCAACATGTGTTGAATATCAACTCAACATTGCTATATTTGAAGCATGGAAAACACTTTTGGTCAATTATTAAAAGATTTAAGGCGCTCGAAATCTGTTTCGCAACGCGATTTAGCCGTGAAAGTAGGAGTTGATTTTACTTATATAAGTAAAATTGAAAATGATAGGCTTCCTCCCCCTTCTGCTCAAACAATTGAAAAGATAAGTGATGTATTAGGTGTGCCTCATGAAATTTTGTTATCCCATTCTGGAAAAGTTAGTGAAGATATAAAAGCAATGATTACGGCAAGTCCAGAAGTGGTCCAGTTTTTAAAGGAAGTGAAGGCATTAAATTTGACCAGCTCTGATTGGAAAAAACTATCAACTCAACTGAAGCAATTTAAATGAGACAGACAACTCTTTTTGGTGAACAACATCATGCTAAGGAAAAAATAGCATTATCTGGGAAGGTCAAATGGTCCTATTCCAAAAGAAGCACATTAGATAGTTGCCCAAGAAGATACTTTTATCATTACTATGGCGTGAACAAAGAGAATTCTTCACTCCTCTCAATTTCTTCATTGAAAAGACTTACCTCTAAGGAGGCAGTTATCGGAAATATTATCCATTGGATTATTGCCTGTTCTTTAAGAAGTGCTCAGAAGGGTGTCGAGTGGGATGACGAAAGAATCGTAAGCTTTGGTCAAAAGTTGGTAGAGGATTCTATCTCAAGATCACTGCAATTTAACAACATTGATAAATTCCAGCAAAATGAGAATTTTTTCATGGAGATAGTTCTTGACGAAGTAAATATTGACAATTTAAGAGATGAAGCTTTTGAAAGAATCGAGACATGTATAGATAATCTTTTTGAATCAGCTGAATTCTATAAGATTTATGAGGCAGGCAAGCTTGACTACTCTTTAGTGGAGAAAAGTACAACATTTAAACTTACGGATTCAGTCACTATTTATGGACAGTTGGACATTGGATATTATGATAGTCCCGGGATAAGAATCATAGACTGGAAAACAGGAGAAGAATCCATAGAAGATTCTAGCCTTCAGCTTTCAGTTTATGCGCTATGGGCTAATATGGTGGAGAACATAAGCTCGGAAAATATCGAAATATCTAAGGCATATCTGTACGATGATTCTTATAATAGTTTCGCTTTCAATTCTATTGAGTTACAGCGAGCTCAAGCTCGCATCCTCCAAGATTCCAGCAAAATGAATGAATTAGAGGAGTTCGCAAAAAAAGGCATATTAGATGCCTTTGATATGTGTGAAAGTATGAAGGTCTGTTGCAAATGTTCATTTAAACGATTATGTTATGATGCATGACAAGGTGGAAACTAATCTAAAAATAGTAAAGGGCGGTAAGAACCTTAAACTGTCAACAAGAGTAATAGGTCTAGGTGGTGGAGAGTTCAATGTAGATGACATTCAAAAGGTCTGTTCACTATTGTCATATCAATGGAAAATATCTGCTACACCATACTCTATTTCCCCTACCCCCTCTATACTAATTAACAATCAAGATAAAATTGAGAATTGCTCAGTGAAATTGAAAAAAGGAACATTAAGTTTTAATGTAATATTTCAAGATACAGCTGAAGATTTAATTTTAGAATTTCAAAATGAGAATCACAGGCACTCATTAGCTGACCTGTATAAAAAAGCTTTTCTGATATCGATTTTAAGGTCTAACAAATATTGGACGTTTGATAGTCCTAGAATATTCTATACGCGAGAACCCTTTAAAAAAGGAGATAGAAATAGCAATCATGATTCAAGTGATATTTCCATTTTTAGAAGATTTGAAGTTTCAGAGGTAATCCTGGATGACGGAATTGCTATTAGTGTGGATGTGGGAACAACATTTTTCACCAATCAGCCAGTTGAATTTTATTTTAAAAATAATGCTGAAAGAAGGTTTAGAAAACTGACTAGTCGTCAGGATGAACAAAAAGGGACTTTGCTATACAAAACCCCAAGAGGCAATTACAGCAAATGTTACTTTATTAAATACGATCATCAAGTAACATGTGGAAGCTCTCATGCTTTTGAGTATGAAGGCATCCGTTACTTAAATCTCTTCGATTATTATCAGAAGATAAACAACAAGTATCCGATTAGTGAAGATGATAATGTTGCTTATGTAAGTTTCCCAGGTTTAGACGGGCAACTGCCAGTTGCGGCAAACAAGCTTTATATCAGAGTTATGAATGATATGCTACCCTATGAATTGAGCAAGCTGGATAAAATTTCACCTAAAGACCGAGTCGTTTTACTAGATCAATTTTGGGGTCAATTTGGAAAATTCCCGTTTGGTGAAAAATTTCAGGGACTGGAATTCGCAGGAAAAAATTATTTACCATTCAATAAATCAGGTATTTTAACTATTCCGCCACTTACATTCAACGGTGGAAATATTCTTCATTCTCCTATTCAGAAATCGGGGAAATACTACAAACAAAATTTCCGTAATCGAAAAGAGTACTTGATTGAGCATGGCTGCTTTTTTAGCCCACTAACAATTACTAGAGAAATTCATTTTGTTTATCCAGAAGCAATGAACGACTCTATTGCCGAAGATTTCGCCAATGATATCTGTGATCTAATTTCAAGTTTAGCAAAGGTGAATATTGAGCCAGTTTTAGAAAGTTATTCCGACTACAAAGCAATGATCAACACTTTGAACCAAGAGTCTAGCTCAATGGTTGTTTTCATATTCGATAAAATTGAACCAGCCACATACTTCATGATAAGCCATGATCTGAAAGATTGGAGTATCAAAAGAGTTACTTCTCAGCAAATAGTTAAAAAATACGAAAATAGGGTCATCAAGAAAGGCGCCTGGAACTCCTTTATTGAACTGAACACTTTTGATATACTTCAACAACTTGGGGTTGTTCCATGGATTTGTCCACCTCTTCACTATGATATCCACTTGGCAATAGACGTCAGTGAAAAGTTTACACACTTTTGTTTTTCATTCTATATGTACAATTCCGGAATGCAAAAACCTATCATTAAGACTGACACATTTACAAAATCCAATCGAAAGGAAAAAATCAATCAAACTATTCTTGAAAGCAAGTTAAATAGTCTTTTTGATGGTTGGAGTAACGATTTGATTAATAGCAGGCCATTAAAAATGCTGGTAACTCGAGATGGTAAAGTATGCGAAGGAGAAGGTGAAGCAATTGAATCTGTCGTCAAAAATCAAATCGCAAAGAAAAACCTATCAAATGATTTTACTTTCGATGTAATTGAGTATCATAAAACCTCATTGAAAGGCGTTCGGCTATGGACGAGAAATGAAGGAATTGGCTTGATTGAAAACGTTTTAGAAGGAACTTTTTTCCTTCTCGATAATAGGAATGCAATATTATCTCCAACAGGATACTCAACGTTAAACCAGGGAACCTCACACCCAATTCTAATTAGGAAGGTCAACGGACCTACTGATATCAATGTTATCATACAAGATATATTTGCACTCACACAATTAAATTTCTCTAGTCCAACGGTGGCTCAAGGACATTGTCTGCCAATCAAAAGAGCGGATGAACAACTCAAAGATCGTAAGATGCAGGAAGTTGAACGAATTAAATAATGTATGTCATATGGAAACAAAATGGCTATCTATAAAAAGCTTTAAGCGTAATCAAGGCTTAATTGATCATCTCAATAAATTGCTTGTTTACTATAAACTAAAAATACTTGATAGTAGCGATGAATTGAAACAGCAAGATATTGATGAGTCCAAGTTGGTCATTGAAGAATTTCTGAAAAGGATTTTAGACTTTACTGCCAATCCTACAACCCGAGAAGCTATCCTCGGTGTGGATTCAAGACTTAGAAGTTTTGTAAGAAGTTTTGAAGATGCTAAAAGTAGAAAAAGACAATTTAAATCTAAACTATTCAAAGAATCTCCATATGATATTTTAGAGCTATTGAAAAATCCAAAATCTAAAGAAGATTTGGAGGCTGTTGTTAATTCATTAACGGATTTGAGAACTATAGTTGAAACCCACAATAGTGTGGATTTGAAAGAATTAATTGAAAGTATTTGATGATCCAAATTCTTAAGCAAAACAATACGGATTTAAAGCGTGAGATTCTCATTATAAGAAGTAAAATTGAAGAATCTCAGACTCCGCCAGAGCTAGATTTATACAAGAATTGGCTACGAGATGTACTTGATTCGTTTGATGCACGAATTGCTACAAATTATAAGTTAATTTCTCTTAATCAGCCGATTCTGATAAGTGAGATTTTGAGTGAAACTCAAAATCTCACAATAAACTTAAGGGCATTAACGGAAAGGTACTTAGCTCCGATTGTAAGGTTCAACATGTCGGATTTATTTTGCCTAAAAGCAATTCGCTGGCTTCACAGAAAGCATCCTCAATCTGAAAATATTCCATTTGCCATTTCAGATGGGAGTTTTGCTATTTACCCGACAATAGATAGTCCAGTGATTTATTTTTTGCCGATATCATCCTCCAATTATCTTACTCATATCCCATTAATATTCCATGAATTCGGTCATTACTTATACGCTTTTCATCAAGCCGAAATGGACAGTCTAGTAAAGGAGCTTCAAACAAACATCTGGAATAAATGCAAACCCTCATATGTTGGTAACAATCCAAAAACAAAATCTGACACTGAATCGCTAAAAAAAATTGTTGAGACTTGGTATGAATGGACTCAAGAATTATTTTGTGATGCAGTCGGACTGCAAATCGGTGGAATAGGATACCTGAAAACATTTTCGATCTATTTGAGAATGATGGGTAGAGGGCAATTTAAAATTCCTGAAACTGAATTGATTCAAAGCTCACACCCAATTTCTTGGTTAAGAATAAAATTCCTTGTCAAAAGATCTTCAGAGCTAGGACTTGGCAAGGAAGCTGATGAAATTGAAAAGGTCTGGACTCAAGTAGCAAAAGAGTTAAAAATTCAAGAAGATTATTTTGGGTTTTACCATTCATCATTTGGAGATATTGTATACGAGACATTAAACGATATGCTAGTTGAATCAAATCCGATTTCATTTAGAGATTATATTGATTCGGAGGACTATGGCAATATTATTCAATTAACAAATGCTGCGTGGTCCAAATACGATAGTCATGATCTAGGCTATGACGAGTGGGAAAAGTCAGTAGTAGTTAACTTTTTAAAAGAGAATTAGCTAAAGAATAAAAATATTCGATCAATTAATTTGATTCTACTGTAATTAAAAATAGAATGAAGTCGTAATAATTAGTTAAAACCCAGATTATTCAAGTGACCATTCCAATTACAAATTGAAGAAAAAGATTCAAATGATTCTCGAAGATGGCAAGCTTATCAATCTTTTGTTTTACATATAATAGACTTGAAGTCATGAGATCTTTGATCTACTGAAATATCACCTAAACCAATCCATACTCTTGCGTTTAATTGGCAAGCTTTAAATGAACAATATTCCTCTAGATGATTATCCAAATCATATTTACTTGCTCCAACCATATAGGTGATGCCAATTCCACCACGCGCTTTTGAAAAGATTGAACAATCACTAATAACCCTTCTACTATTATAAGATCTTTTGGTCTTCCTCACATATTCCATAAGCTTATTAATGGATTTTTGATTAAATTCAAGAAGTAATAAACCTACCTGAACACGTCCCTTGATTTTTGAATTATCCAATTGCCTGAGGAAATTATTGAAGGAATTAGGTATAAAACATTTTGGCTTAGAAGTAAATTTTAATTTATGACCAAACTTATACATATAGTAGTCATTAATTTTATCCGAATTCGTATCCAAATGAATAAAATCTACGCCTAAATTCCTCACTTCGTTCATCATTGAATCAATATTGGACAGCCCATTGTATAAGTAATAAGCAATCAAATCTAATTCATCATAAGTTGATATCGAATTGAAGGCGAGAAATTGCCTTCTTTTATTAATATAGTGAATTAGCATTATTGGATTTTCAAACAAATCTGCAATTACAACCAGATCATAAAGACTTATGATTAGCGGAAAATACTTGTCATTAAAATACCCGATTTCATTTGTACTCTTAATAAGCATTGAAAGATTTCCGATGGGTTCTAGAATCAATATAACAATGTTTACATGATCCCATTCACTTCTATTTATGATGAATCTTTTACCCTGTTTGGTCTGGAATTCAGCCAGAGTGTTATTCTCCATATATTCCAGAGTTCGCATTGCTTGTGAGTATGAATCCTTGACTAGAGATTTTAAGTGATCTTCAGTTCTTAGTCTATTTCCTTCTTTTGCCTTAGAGGTGATTCTATTTCCTTTAGCCTCTACAATAAATAATACCCTATCGTACAAGAAAATAGAATCTGTTTCATATCGACTTGCGCCAATTTCATAAAACAAATTAGGTGGGTAATAATTCGCGGACGGTAAAAGCGATTGAAAATATTTCCTGCCTTCAAACAGCAAATAATCGTGTTTTATCTTTGAATACTTATCCCCTATCTTACCCCTTATTTTTGCTTCTATAACTTGTTCTACAGCCCATGTAAGTAAAGGAATAGATGGGAGTAAATACTTTCCTTGGTGGTGTAAGATTGGTTTTGTTTTTAATATTGTGATTGGAGCATAAATTTCATCCTGCTCGCTCAATGAAGGAAACTCACATGAGAAAAGATCAAGAAAATTATTGACACATTTCAAATCCACTTGAGCAAAAGTTGATATTTCATTGGCCGTGAAACAATATATCTCACTAAAGTAATAGTACATCTCACCGAACAAATAATTCTTAACAAATCTTCTAATCTGAATATCTGTTTTTTTTGAATATTCTTCTAGTTCTGCTTTTGTAAAACGGCTAGTTGGACTGACTATTTTAACTTTTCGGAATCGTATGATTTCATTGGAATACGATTTAGCTTTTTCAAGTAGATCCTTCTTTGCTGTATCGAATTTATTATTAATTAGTTTCTTAATACTCTTCCTTATAGCAATAGAGTCTGAAATTGTAAAACCAAAAATGTTCTTAATATCATTTTTAATTGGTAAAAAGAGTTCTTCCGCGAAAATCAGGTGGTGGTCAGGTAGGCCTGGATTTCTAATGCCGGCTGCTTCAGTAAGTAGCACATTAGCTGCATTTGATATAGTAGAACCATTAAAGGGATCTCTGTCAATTGCAAAAAGTGCTTTAATGGAGCAATATTTTAAGATGGAGTCTTGAATTTCCCGCAACCCTTGTAGAAAGTGTTTTTTATCTACCGCGCTTTTGCTAACAAACTCACTTTTCAAACAGAGTAGAGAAAGCGCCTCTGGTACAAAAAAGTATTTGTCACCTCGATAATCCTCATATTTATCAGGGCTATGAAGGTGATTGTAATATGATATATTGGAAATTAAATCGAAGGTTTGAAAGTTAATAATCTCATTCCTGAGTTTGCTGTATAATTCGCTCAGTTCCAATAAGTTTTTCTTAGCCCAATCAGTTTGAGATTCTTCTCTTTTAGCGTACCCCTTGTCCGGATTCATTATAAGGTAAATTACTTAATCTAGAAAAAATGCTTAACTAGCATTTTCGTAATTTACTAAAATTCCTGCCAGTCTTGTCTTTGATTATTTACAACATATTGGGAGTTGTATCAATTAACTATTTTCTTACCCCGACTTATTCGTAAAAAGAATACTTGATCAACAGAATCAAAAAAGAGTCTTATTAAATATAATTTTAAGGTTTACTGGAAATTCCGTAGAGATGGATCAGTTTTTTTCTTCTTAAGGTGACAATTTTAACTTGGTTAACACAGGACGTAATCTTTACTCAGAGCGAATCTATCAATTTATCAAAATCTCGGTCACGATACTTTCCACTAGCTTTAACCTTAGCAGCCTCCTTCACCCTCTCTATCAAAATTAAGAATTCCGGTGTAGGAGTTTTGATTTTTGAATTCTTGCTCGCTTTGTCCATACCACTATTCTCTTATTAGTAAACGAATTATTTTATGAATTTTACATCAGTGTGCAATTTCCATCAAGTCTGATAAGTTTTTTCCTATTAAGGTGACCACTTTTACTTGCTTAGAGTTAGTTTATTTCATTAATGCAAATCTGCAAAAAAAAATGATTTTACTAGAAGGAATCTTTAGCTGACTGATCGGGATTTCTTCAGGATGATTTTCAGGATTTCGAACCTTTTCCTCACAGAGTCTAATCGGGAAGAAACTAATAAAAAATGCCTAAATCACCTCGAAAACAAATCTATAAGGGTATATTTCTATTTTAAGAAAAATGGGAGAAGGTTGTAAAACGTACATTTTCAAATAACCACAACTATTATTGGCCAATTACCTTGAATCTTCGAAACCATACTGGAATCAATGATTTATCTTATATGCCTGATGTCGTTAACAATGTACAAGATTAATTGACCGAACCAGTAAAGTTATTATTAGTTCAATTGTCAATAATTTGGCTGAATGACACAAAATGTAAAATCGCCAGACGAAGGTTTGAAGCGCGCCATAGGTCCTACCGCATTGGCAGCCAATGTTATCAACCTTACAATCGGAGCCGGC